>NZ_VDCH01000009.1 GCF_006265165.1 Chlorobaculum thiosulfatiphilum | reverse complement strand
GTTTGCAGGGCAATATCGCCTTGTTTCGATGTCGCTGGTCAGAAGAATATTTCAAATCGCTCTTTTTAGAGATGCCCTTTAATAAAAACAGATATTTTTTTTAATTGCACAATTGCATACAAACCTGTTATATTTCTTTTGTTTTTAAACCGCATCTATTACACACAAGCAAATCATGAACATTATGAGAAAAGAATCTGCACCGGACAAATTTGATCTGTACATTCTGAATGTCGATGAATTCAAAGCATTGAACCAGCAGAAAAATGAACTGAAGGAAAAAATTGCTGAACTGCAACTTCAGTTCGAAGAAAGCATTCGTCCTTATGAAACCGAGCTGAATACCATTATCAAAAAGCTGGAAAGCAATCTTTCCAGAATGGAAGGCAGCCCTGTGGCGAAACCGGCAACTGCAAAGTTCGGACGCGGAAAGCTCGGCATATCGATCAAAAACCTGCTTCAGGCCAATCCCGACAAGGCGTTCAAGCCTCGCGAAATTGCGGCCGCGCTTCAGACGAAAGGCACCGCTGTCAGCCTCTGGTTCAACAAGTATGGCAATCAGGATCCGGAAATTGAACGTATTCCCGTTGGCGAAGGCGGCAAACGATTCATCTATCAGATCAAAAAATGATCGAAGAAAAAACGAAATAAACCACATTGTTTTTTCGACAAAAAAGGCTGTTCAAAATGACAGCCTTTTTTTATTTATCATAATGATCTTTTTCGCCTCAATAACCGATATGTCTCCGGTTTTTCGAAAAATTCATCGCAAGGCCGACCATCATCATATTGGCGACCAGAGACGAACCGCCATATGAAATAAAAGGAAGCGGCACACCGATAACCGGCATGACGCCGATGGTCATGCCGATATTGATAACCACATGGGTCAGAAGCAACGAGACATACCCGGCAAGCAACAGCTCGACGAAACGGTTCTTGATGGCTCCAACCATCCAGATCAGCCGAAGCACAAGCGCCAGAAATAAAAGCAGCAGTAACGTCGAACCCCAAAACCCGAGTTCTTCGGCAACCACGCAGAAAATGAAGTCCGTCCACTGCGCAGGAATATAGCGAAGCTGAGTCTGGGTGCCCTGAAGAAATCCTTTGCCGAAAATTCCGCCCGAAGCAATGGCGATCCTGGCCTGAAGCGCATTGTAACCCGCGCCCTGCGGGTCGGAGGTGGGATCAAGAAATATCTGGATTCTCTTGATCTGGTGAGGTTTGAGAATCGAGGCCGTAAACTTCCAGGTCAGCAATCCGCTCAAAAAGCCTGCTCCGGTAACCAGCAACTGGTGGAAATAAAACTTTTTCCTGAGCAGGACAAACATGACCAGTGAAACAACGGCAATGATCGCAAGAATGGTAAAATTGAAAAATCCGGAAAGCATCAGCGCAACAGGAACCACCGCAAGCATGATATAGTACAGGTCGAAACCGGCGAGAACGATCATGGGAACGATAAATGACAGGCAGGTCAGGGTCGTGCCCATGTCGGGCTGAAGCATGATAAGCCCGGCAGGAACCAGCGCCAGAGCGAGCGCTTTGCCGAGATCCATCATGTTACCGATGTCGGTCTGGTCATCGGACAAAAACCTCGCCATCGCGATGATGGTAAACATTTTGGTCAGTTCGGAGGGCTGAAAGCTGAACATACCGAAGCGCACCCAGCTCGTGGCGCCAGCCACCTTCTTTCCGAAAACGAGCACCGCGATCAAGAGAATGATACCTGCCGCATACATGATGTAGGCATTATCCTTGATGAGACGATAATCCATGAAGTATATGATCGAGGCCGCAACGGCTCCGGTAACGGCCCAGGAGAGCTGCTTGTAAAAGAGGGAAACCGATTCGGTGGAACCATTGGTTGCGCTGTACACCGCCAGAAGCCCCATGACGATCAGGCCTGCCGTCGGCACAAGAAGCCATAAAAGATCGGATTTATTGTACTTTTCCATCACTTGTCCGTAAAGAGGAGACATATCGTGTTATCTTGCCGTAAAACCGTTTCATAAACCGCCGGAACAGGTTTTCAACATCTATTTTCCGGCCTCGAAATCATACAAAAAAATTATGACCGACGTGCAGCCATCGTCATTCTCATGCGGCCATGTTGCCTTCGTCGGCGCGCCGAACGCGGGCAAATCGACCCTGCTGAACCGCCTGCTGGATCACAAGCTATCGATTGTCACCCCAAAACCGCAAACGACACGCAAAAAAATTACCGGTATCTATCACGACGACCGGAGCCAGATCATCATTCTCGACACGCCCGGCATCATGGACCCGCAGCAATCGCTGCACGAGTCGATGCTCGAAATCACCCGGCGCTCGCTCCGGGAGTCGGATGTTATCGTGGCGCTCATCCCGTTCCAGAAGGGCGACGAACCCTTCGACCGGAAATTCGCCAGCGAACTGATCGAACAGTGGGTAAAGCCCGCCGGAAAACCTTTCGTCATAGCCCTGAACAAGGCAGACCTCGTGCCGGAAGAGACCGTCAAAGAGGTGCAAACAGAGATCATGAGCACATACAAGCCCGTGGCGACGCTCGCCCTGTCAGCCCTCACCGGCGGCAACATTCCGGAGCTGGTCGAGCTGCTCAGGCCGCTGCTCCCGCTCGACGAACCGCTCTGGCCGGACGACATCCTCAGCACCGAGCCGGAGCGCTTCTTTGTCGGCGAGATCATCCGCGAAAAAATCTTCCTGCAATACGGACGAGAAATTCCCTACTCGACCGAGGTGGTCATCGATGAATTCAAGGAGCAGCACGAAAACGACCCGAGCCGCAAAGAGCTGATCCGCTGCTCGGTCATCGTCGAGCGCAACAGCCAAAAGCAGATCATCGTCGGCCAGAAAGGCGCGGCCATCAAAAAACTCGGCCAGGCCGCCCGCAAGGAGATCGAAGAACTCCTCGACCGCCCGGTGTACCTCGAAATCTTCGTGAAGATCCGCCCCGACTGGCGCAAAAAAAAGAACCTCCTCAAAAGCTACGGCTACTGAACAAGAGTGAACTGGGTGAACAAAACCTCGGAAAAACATCTTCTTCCCCTGTCCACCAAGTCCACTCTCCCCTTTCCCCACCAAACGGAAAAACCCCTTCACGAAGGAAGGGGTCTTTCCGGCTTTGGCTGTAACAACCGGTAAAAAAATCAGCGGCCTTTCGGCTGTGGCTCCAACTCAGCGGTTGCAGCCTCGATCTCTTTCTTCTCGTTTGGGTGAGCCTGAAGATAAGCCTCGATCTCCTCTTTGCTCTTGTCCTTGAAATATTCAAGCGCCGAGAGAATGATGCGTTTGTTCTCCTTGTCGAACTCGATGACGCGGAGCGGCAGCTCGTCGCCGATCTTGAAGGAGGAGTGAATGTCCTTCACGCCGCCCTGCAACAGGTGCGACACCGGCACGAAGCCATCGACCTCGCCGGGGAGAATGACGATGACGCCCTTCTCGATGATCTGCGAAATAGCGCCAGTGCATTCTGCGCCGACGGCATACTTCTGCTCGAACTCACCCCACGGATCGTTGTTGATCTGCTTGTGGCCAAGCGCGATGCGACGTGCGTTGACGTCGAATTTCAGCACCTTGACTTCAAGTTCCTGGCCCTTCTTGACCAGCTCGCTGGGATGGCGAATCTTCTTGGTCCACGACAGGTCGGAGATGTGCACCAAGCCGTCAACGCCAGGCTCCAGCTCGACGAACACACCGAAATCGGTGATGTTGCTGACCGTGCCTTTGTGCAGCGAACTCTCGATGTACTTCTCGGAGAGGGCGATCCACGGATCTTCCGACACGCGCTTCATCGACAGCGACAACTTGGTGTGCTCCTTGTCGATGTTGAGAATGACGACCTCGACATCCTGATCCAGCGAAACGAACTGGCTCGGATGCTTGATGTGCTGCGTCCAGCTCATCTCGGAGATGTGAACGAGACCCTCGATGCCCTTCTCGATCTCGACGAATGCGCCGTAATCGGTGATTGAAACCACGCGGCCCGTCGCCTTGATACCGACCGGATATTTGATTTCGATATTTTCCCACGGATGAGGTTCGAGCTGCTTCATGCCGAGCGAAACGCGCTTGGTGTTCTCGTCGAAGCCGACGACCACGACCTTGATCGGCTGGTCGAGTTCGACCACCTCGGAAGGATGGTTGATTCTGCCCCAGGTGATGTCGGTGATGTGCACCAGACCGTCCAGACCGCCGAGATCGACGAAGATACCGAAGTCGGTGATGTTCTTGACCGTGCCTTCGAGAACCATGCCGACCTTGATGTTAGCGAGCATCTCCTCGCGCTTGGCCGCATACTCCTCTTCGAGGATGACCTTGTGGCTGACAACGATGTTCTGGGTGACCGGGTTGATCTTGACGACCCTGAAGTCCATAGTCCTGCCGACCAGAGCGTCGAAGTCGCGAACCGGCTTGACGTCGATCTGCGAACCGGGCAGGAAGGCCTCGACACCAGACAGGGAGACCGTCATGCCGCCCTTGACGCGGTTGATGATCTTGCCGTTGATGATGGTGTCGTTCTCGATTGAATCGTAAATCTTGTCCCAGATGCGAAGCACGTCGGCTTTCCTCTTGGAGAGGATGAGCTGACCCATCTTGTCTTCGATGTTCTCGAGATAGACCTCGACCTCGTCGCCAACCTTGATTTCGTCATCGTCACGGAACTCGAGAAGCGAAACGATACCTTCCGATTTGAAACCGACGTCGATGGTGACATCCTTGTTGGAGATCGAAACGATCTTTCCCTTCACGATCTCCTCTTCGGTGATCTCGGAGAGGGTGCTCGTGTAGAGCGACTCCATCTGTTCGATCTCGGAGGGTTCGTAGTGAGCGAAGATCTTGATTTTCTTTCTGCCCGGCACTTTCGGCTTCGGCGTTTCCAGCGTTTTTGTTTCTGACATTAATGTTTTCCTTCCTCTCTGATGATTTGCCGTCAACCGCGAGAGATTTCGGCTGCCGGTTTTTATGGTTATGAGTTATGACACGAAAGAACACTTTTCATACTGACGAAGGCAACGGGCCATCACCGACTACGACTGCCCCACAATTTTCATGACCAGATCATGGACGACATTGACCTGCTCGTCGATGCTCATGTTCGAGGTATCGAGCAAGACCGCGTCGGGATGACGTTTGAGCGGCGCGTGGGTGCGCTCTTCATCGTCGCGATCGCGCTGTTTGATCTCGGCTTCAAGCTCTTCGAGCGAAGGAACCGCCGCGCCGCCAGCCTTGAGCGAAAGCTCGACGTGACGCCGTTTGGCGCGTTCCGCCGGATCGGCGACGAGAAAAATTTTCAGCTCGGCATCGGGAAAAATCACGGTACCGATGTCGCGCCCGTCCATGACGATGCCACGCTTGCGGCCCATCTGTTGCTGAAGCTCGCGAAGCTTGTCCCTGACCAGCTTGAGTGAACTGATGAAACTGACCTCGCGGCTGACCTGGTTTTCCCGGATCGCCTCAGTTACATCCTCTCCGTCGAGAATCACCCGGTCGCCCTGGAAGCCGATGGTGATCGTCCGGAGCAGTCTGGAAATTCCGGATTCATCCTTGCGAAGATCGTCGAGCAAGCCTTCACGGAGCGCCTTGAGCGTGACGGAGCGGTACATGGCTCCGGTATCGATGTAAATATAACCCAGCTTGTCGGCGAGAATTCTCGCCGTGGTGCTCTTGCCGGATGCAGCCGGACCGTCTATGGCGACGATGATCGGTTTCTTTTCGATAGGACTCTTCTCCAAATGCATTTTGAATTAGCCTGTAATTGTAAAAAATTAATTTGCTTTTTCCAAACGGATTGATTACATGTTAAAACCGTTTTTTTCAACCAACATCTCTGCCCATGTCACTCCGCTGCGGCATTGTCGGTCTGCCCAATGTCGGCAAATCGACGCTGTTCAATGCCATCACGGCCAAGCAGGCCGAAGCCGCCAACTACCCGTTCTGCACCATCGAACCCAACGTCGGCACCGTGCTGGTGCCCGATCCGCGCCTCGGTGAGCTCGCCCGCGTCGTCAAGACCCCGGTGATCGTGCCGGCGGTGCTCGAAATCGTCGATATTGCCGGCCTGGTCAGGGGCGCAAGCAAGGGCGAGGGACTCGGCAACCAGTTCCTGTCGCACATCCGCGAGGTTGACGCGATCATCCACGTGGTGCGCTGCTTCGAAGACCCGAACATCATCCACGTCGAGGGCAGGATCGATCCGACGGACGACATCACGACCATCGAGACCGAGCTGATGCTGGCCGATCTGGACAGCATGGAGAAGCGCATCGACAAACTGCGCAAGGGCGCTCGCAAGGAGAAGGACCAGCAGGTGCTGGCCGATCTGGCCGAGAAGATCGTGAAGGGACTCGGCGAGGGCGTACCGGTGCGCAGCATTCTCGAAAACGACGAGGAGCGCGCCATCGCGAAACAGTTTTTCCTCATCACGGCAAAGCCGGTGCTCTTTGCCGCAAACGTCGCCGAGACCGACCTGCCCGGCGGTAACGAGCACACCGCGACGGTGGCGAAGATCGCGGCGGAGAGCGGATCGAAAATGCTCGTCATCAGCGCCAAGGCTGAAGCGGACATTGCCGAGCTGCCCGAAGAGGAGCGCCCGGACTTCCTCGAAAGCCTCGGACTCCAAATGTCGGGGCTCGACCGCCTGATCATGGCCGCCTACGACCTGCTCGGTCTGCACAACTACTTCACGGCGGGCGTCAAGGAGGTTCACGCCTGGACGATCCGCAAGGGCGCTGCCGCCCCGGAAGCCGCCGCGGCGATTCACTCCGATTTCGAGAAGGGGTTCATCCGCGCCGAAGTGATGGCATACGAAGACCTGATCACCCTCGGCTCGGAGCAGAAGGTCAAAGAGGCTGGCAAAATGCGCTCCGAAGGCAAGGAGTACATCGTCAAGGACGGCGACGTGATTACGTTCAGGTTCAATGTTTGAAATTTTGGGACGATTGGGACATTTGGGACTTGTGGGACACTTGGGACTAAAACCAATTCTTCACTTCCCAAAAGTCCCAATCGTCCCAAATGTCCCATAACGAAGCAAACCCATGCCGCAGCACAAGATTTCACCTGACAGCCCGATTGGCATTTTCGACTCGGGCATCGGCGGCCTGACGGTGGTCAAGGCCGTGCAGGCCGCGCTGCCTGCGGAGCGGCTGATCTACTTCGGCGACACGGCGCGCGTTCCCTACGGCACGAAGTCGCAGGTCACGATCCGCAAGTACGCCCGCGAGGACACCGAACTCTTGATGAAGCATCAGCCGAAGCTGATCATCGTAGCCTGCAACACCGTTTCGGCGCTCGCGCTCGACGTGGTCGAGCAGACGGCTGGCGGCGTTCCGGTCATCGGCGTGCTCAGGGCGGGCGCGGAGCTGGCCGCCGAGCGGACGAGGTCGGGCCGCATCGGCGTCATCGGCACCCAGGCCACCATCGGCTCGAACGCCTACTCCTGCGCCATCCGCGAGGAAAACGACGCACTCGAAGTGTTCCCGAAAGCCTGCCCGCTTTTCGTCCCGCTCGCCGAAGAGGGCTTCATCGACCACCCCGCAACCAGGCTCGTGGCCGAAGAGTACCTGTCGGCCTTCGCGGGCAAACAGATCGACACCCTCGTGCTCGGCTGCACCCACTACCCTATTCTCCGGAAGATCATCGAGAGCATCGCTGGGCCGGAGATCACCATCATCGACTCCGCCGAAGCGGTCGCCAGCAAGGCCGGAGAGCTGCTCGCAGCCCGCAACATCCTGAACCAGAGAGCCGAAAAAGCGCTGCCGCACCTCATGGTCAGCGACCTGCCGCAAAAATTCCGCGAACTCTACCGCCTCTTCATGGGCACCGAACTGCCCGACGTTGAGCTGGTGGGAGTGTAGGGGCAATCCCTTGCGGTTGCCCTGTGCCGAAATGCCGCGACGCTCCCCACCCCCTCTTCCATTATCCATTATCAACTCCTCCCCCACCCCATTGCCTTTCCCATTTTAATCGTATCTTTTCCGGCAAAATCTGAACCTTGAAGGCGACGGCCTTACCATTCCGGAGAAGTCCAGTGAAAATCAATCTTGACAGAACATCATCCGGCTTCTGCATCGGCGTGCAGGGCACGATTCACGTTGCCGAAGAGAAGCTTGCCCAGTCCGGCGAGCTGTACTGCCTCGGCGACGTGGTGCACAACGAGGTGGAGGTCAAGCGGCTCGAAGCGCTCGGCATGGAGACCATCGACATTCCGGCGTTCGAGAAGCTCCGGAACGCCGAGGTGCTGATCCGCGCCCACGGCGAACCGCCATCGACCTACCAGACCGCCCGACGCAACAACCTCGCGATCACCGACACCACCTGCCCCGTGGTGGCCAAATTGCAGAAGACCGCCAGGATGCTGCACCAGCTCGGCTACCAGGTGGTGATCTACGGCAAGAAAGTCCACCCGGAGGTGATCGGCATCAACGGCCAGTGCGACAACGAGGGGGTCGTCATCAAGCATCCCGACCTGTCCGATCCGGCGGAAACCGAGCCGCTCGACCTCAGCCGAAAAACCGCCCTGATCTCCCAGACCACGATGGACGTGCCGGGCTTTTACGAGCTGAAGAAGAACCTCGAAAAGCTCTTCGCCGAACACGGCCACCGCAACCCCGGCACGGAAAGCGGCGAGTGGATGGCCGTGCGCGACATCGACATCACCGCCGAAAAAACCGGCGCGCGCGCAATGCCGGAGCTGGTTTTCAAGGACACCATCTGCCGACAGGTATCGAGCCGCAACGGCAAGCTGCGCGACTTCGCTCTCTCGAACGACTGCATCGTCTTCGCGGCGGGGCGCAAAAGCTCGAACGGCCAGGTGCTCTACTCGATCTGCCGCGATGCCAATCCGAAGAGCTACTTCATCGAGGATGTGGATGAAATCCAGCCGGAATGGTTCGTCGGCGAGAACGGCAAACCGGTGGAAAGCGTCGGCATCTGCGGCGCGACCTCGACCCCTATGTGGCTGCTCGAAAAGGTGGCCAACCATATCGGCAAGACCTTCGGCGCTGACTCCGGCACCCCGGACGCATGAACGCAACCATGAAACGTTACCGACCATGAAACCCGTCAACCTTATCATCGATGGCCGCAGTGTGCAGGCGGCTCCGGGACAGACCATCCTCGAAGCGGCTCGCGAGAACGACATCCGCATCCCGACGCTCTGCTTCCATAAAGAGATCGAAGCGACCGGCTCGTGCTGGATATGCATCGTGGAGATCAAGGGCAAAAACCGTTTCATCCCCTCGTGCAGCACCAAGGTGAGCGAAGGCATGGTGGTCGAAACGAGCAATGCGGAGCTGGACTCGATGCGCCGCCAGAGCCTCGAACGGCTCCTCGCCCAGCACTGCGGCGACTGCCTCGCGCCGTGCGAACTCGCCTGCCCGGCAGGTTGCGACATTCCCGGATTCGTAGCCGCGATAGCGAAAGGCGACGACCGCGAAGCGATCGAGATCATCCGCCGCACTATTCCGCTGCCGGGCATTCTCGGTCGCGTCTGCCCCGCCCCGTGCGAGGAGACGTGCCGCCGCCACGGCGTTGACGAGCCGGTCTCGATCTGCGCCCTCAAGCGCTTCGCCGCTGACCAGGGGATGGCTGACGGATCGGAACTGCCGGAGCGCAAACCGGCTTCCGGCAAGCGCGTGGCTGTCGTCGGCGCAGGCCCGGCGGGCCTCACGGCGGCATGGTTCCTCCTGCTCGGCGGGCACGAGGTAACGATTCTGGATGCGAACGAAAAAGCAGGCGGCATGATGCGCTACGGCATTCCGAAGTTCCGCCTGCCGGAAGCGGTGATCGACGCCGATGTCGAGCCGCTCGTGAAGATGGGCGCGACCTTCCGCTTCTCGACCATGTTCGGCAAGGATGCGGACTTGGCGGAGTTGCAGCAGACGCACGACGCCGTGCTGCTCACCATCGGCGCGAGCCAGGCCTCGAAGCTCGGCATTCCAGGCGAGGAGCTTGACGGCGTACAGAGCGGCATCGGCTTCCTTGCCGACGTTGCGGACGGAACTGCCGCCGCGCCCGGCAGGTCGGTGATCGTCATCGGCGGAGGCAACACGGCCATCGACGCGGCGCGAACCGCCCTGCGGCTTGGCGCGGAATCGGTGACGATTCTCTACCGCCGTGGCCGTGAGGAGATGCCCGCCAACCGGCTCGAAATCGATGAGGCGGTCGCCGAGGGCGTCGAGCTTCGCCTGCTCGCCGCGCCGGTTGCGATTGAGAAAAATGCGGATGGCCTTGCCGTCACGGCAGTGAATATGCAGCTTGGCGAACCCGACGCGAGTGGCCGCCGCCGTCCGGTTCCCGTCGCAGGATCGGAGTTTGCGCTCCGGGCCGACACGGTCATTTCGGCCACCGGCCAACAGGTCGATCTCCCGGCTGAAGCTGCGGCGGGCGTGGGCGTCGAGCGCAACGGCACGATCACGGTTCAGGGCGGCTCGATGCTCACCGACGCTGTGGGCGTCTTCGCGGCGGGCGACTGCGTCAGCGGCCCCGATCTGGCCATCGAAGCTGTCCGGCAGGGGCGCGTTGCAGCCGAGGCTATCGACCGCTTCCTCGGCGGCGGCGATCCGGCGGCGACGGAAGCGAAGCGCTTCAACTCATCGTACGGAGCGCGTGACAAGGCCCCGCGCCAGTTCTACGACCGGGCCAAACCCGCGGCGCGAGTGGCCATGCCGGAGCTGGAGGCGGAGTCGAGACGCCGGAGCTTCGATGAGGCGGTGACTGGTTACGATGCCGAACAGGCGCGAGAGGAGGCCAAACGCTGCCTGCGGTGCCGCTGCCAGGCGGTTGACGATTGCCGCCTGCGCAATCTGGCCACGGCGTTCGGCGTGGCGACTCCGGCAGTCGAGGAGACCCACGAGTACTTCAGCATCGACAGGTCGGGCAACATCCGGTTCGAGCGGGAAAAGTGCGTCGATTGCGGCGTCTGCATCCGCACGATGGAATCGGTTTCGGCAGATGCAGCCACGATCCGGGAGGAGCTGATCGAGTACTGCCCAACGGGGGCGATCAGCGGACGGTGAGGGAAGCTTGAAACAGTTGCCTCGGACTTTAGTCCGGGGTTATGGATAAGACAAAATAAATCAGGGCTTTAGCCCAATTTCTTCTTTTGGGGAAATAATGGCGAGTTGCCCCCCCCCGTTCAAGAAGAAATCCTTTTCACTCCTCTTGCTGAGGGCGGTCGTCGTGGTTAAACAACCAGTCAACCGCCTTCATCACCCCTTCGCCTTTGTGGACAGCCTCCTTGACCGACTTGCTCGCCTTTTGCGCCTTTTCGGCGGGATCGCCGCCATGCCAACTCACCCAGGCGACGTAGAGAATGCCGAGCGCGAAAAGCACGAGAGCGAAACGCAGAATCCGCCGCGCGAACGACAGCACGATCATGAGTGAGACGATCACGGCGATGCCGAGCGCAATGGGATGGGCAGTCAGGTAATTGATAATCGTAGTCATGGTTTGCAGGTCATAGATATTCAAGCAGCACGGCGGCCACGTGGCGCGAGGGCGAATCGGAAGAGAGCCGCGCACACGCCTCCTGAAGCTCACGCCGCATGGACGACGAGACAGCGTCATCACAAAGAATTTCCAGCGCCTTCCGGCTGATGGCGTCAGCGTTGGCCTCGTGCTGGATCAGCTCCGGCACCGCCTGTTTTTCCGACAGCAATCCGCAGGCGACGATGTTGGCCAGCGCGATGTTGTGCAGCTTGACCAGCCGCTTGCCGATAAAATAGTTCAGCGGTGAGGTCTTGTAGAGCACCACCATCGGCACGGCGAAGCAGAGCGATTCGAGCGTCGCCGTGCCGGAGGTGACGAGCAGCAGGTCGCTGTACTGCATCAGTTCGTACGAAGAGCAGTCGAGCGTCTCGACGCCCGCCTCGCTAAGGTGGCGATCATAGAGCGACGGCGCGAGATGCGATGAGCGGCCAAGCAGGAACACGATGTCGACCTGCTCGCGGATGCGCTTTGCCGCGCCGAGCATTTCGGGAAAAATCTTTTCGATCTCCTGACGGCGGCTGCCCGGCAAGAGGCCGACGATGCGGGCGGCGGGATCGATGCCCATCCGCGCGAGGAACTCCGGCTTCGGCGCGAATTTCAGCTCCGCCAGCTCCTCGACCACCGGGTTGCCGACGAACTCGGCCTCGATACCGTGGCGGCGGTAAAAATCGACCTCGAAGTCGAAAATCACCAGCAACCGGTCAACGCAGGCGCGAATCTTTTCGACGCGCCGCTCCTTCCACGCCCACACCTGCGGCGAGATGTAGTAGATCACCGGAATGCCCTGCTTCTTCAGGAAAGCCGCGATGTGCAGGTTCATGCCGGGGTAATCGACCAGCAGCGCGGCATCGGGCTTTTCGCGTACGATGGCCGCCTTGAGGTCGCCGATCACCTTGCGCAGGAACGGCGCCTGCCTGAGCACCTCGACGAAGCCCATGATGCTCATCTGGTCGGTCGTGTAGAGCAGCTCCGCACCAAGCTCGACGAGCTTGCGCCCACCGACGCCGAACACTCTTGTGCCGGGAGCCTGTTCGAGCAGCGAGCGCACAGGCCCGGCGGCGTGCAGGTCGCCGGAGACCTCACCGGCCAGAACGAACAGCGTCTTGCGGCGCGTCGGCTGCTGAAATTGCATCATCGCACAGGAAAGCGTATTTTAGGAACCAGTTTTCTCACCGGCCAAAAAGTGGTGAACTCACATGGCAAAACACCAGAGAGTCAGAACAATTATATCAAATCCATAACAGAATGCAAGTCAAATTCGGAACCGACGGGTGGAGGGCAATTATAGCCAAAGAATACACTTACGACAATCTCAAACTGGCGGCGCTCGCTTCCGGGAAATATTTTCTTTCCCATCCGAACAGAGCCAACGGCATCTGCGTCGGCTACGACACCCGCTTCATGTCGAAGGAGTTCGCCCGCTTCACGGCGGAGGTGCTCTCCTCGATGGGCCTCAAGGTTTTCCTCTCCAACAGCTTCGTTTCGACGCCTGCGGTCTCGCTCTATACGAGAGAGCACAAACTCGCGGGCGGCGTGATGATCACCGCCTCGCACAATCCGCCGATCTACAACGGTTTCAAGGTCAAAGCCTCCTACGGCGGCCCGGCCCACCCGGAGGTGATCGACGAAATCGAGAGCTACCTGCCCGGCCTCGATCCCTCGACGCCGGTCGAAATCACCGAGAACCTGATCGTCATGAGCGATATAAAATCGGAATACGTGGCTTACCTCGTCTCGAAGCTCGATATGAAGCTCATCCGCGAGTCCGGACTGAAGATCGCCCACAACGCCATGTACGGCGCGGGTCAGGACATCGTCACCCGGCTGCTCGACGAGTCGATGGTCAACTGCTACCACTGCTCGGTCAATCCGGGATTCGACGGCATCAATCCGGAGCCGATTCCGCAATACATCGGTGACTTCGTGGAGTTTTTCAAGGAGGTCGAGACCGACGTGGCGATCATCAACGATGGCGACGCGGACCGTATCGGGATGCTCGACGAGAAGGGCGAGTTCGTTGATTCGCACAAGCTCTTCGCCATCATCCTGAAATATCTGGTCGAACAGAAAGGCCAGCGCGGCGAGGTGGCCAAAACCTTTGCGTTGACCGATGTTATCGACAGAATCTGCTTGAAGCACGAGCTGAAAATGCACCTGTTGCCGGTCGGCTTCAAATATGTGAGCCGCCTGATGACCACCAACGACATTCTCATCGGCGGCGAAGAGTCCGGCGGCATCGGCATCACCTCGTTCCTGCCCGAGCGGGATGGCGTCTATACCGGCCTGTTGATGCTTGAAATCATGGCCCGGCGGCAGAAAACGCTGACCGGCCTGGTCGAGGAGCTGTACGACGAGTATGGCTTTTTCAGCTATAACCGCCTCGACATGCGCGTGGCCGAATCGAAAAAACAGGCCATCATCGCTGCGGCTGCAGGAGGCAAGCTGACGAGCATCGCCGGATTCCCGGTGACGGGCTTCAGCGATCTCGACGGCTTCAAATACCATTTCGCGGGCGGATGGCTGCTCATCAGAGCCTCGGGCACCGAACCGGTGTTGCGCGTCTATTGCGAAGCCGACTCCACCGAAAAGGTGGAAAAAGTGCTCGCGTTCGCCTCGAAACTCGGTTGACGGGCGCAAGAAACCCGGCTGAATGTCGTCTGATAATGACATCTCGCCCGAAATCCGGCGATTCTGGCGAGATGGGAATCAACGGTCATCGGCACAGTCGGCAATACCGTAGAGTGCGAAGCGCTTCCGGTTGTATTGAAAAACAATCCGCCTGTATGTTACATATACAATTCCGGATCGTGAAAGCTGGCGACGGCGACAGGCCATTCTGGATGTCGCCGCTTCAGGCCGGATTCACCGGAAGTTATTTTCGATTTGCCTTAATAATTGTCCATTGCAGCCACAGGCCTTAACATCAACAGACCGCTCATTCAGCGAACTTGTCGCCGAACACCAGGATATGGTGGTCAACACCTGTTACCGGTTCGTCTTCAATCGCGAAGATGCCGAGGATCTCGCTCAGGAGGTGTTCATCGAAGTCTATCGCTCGCTCGACAAATTCCGCGAAGAGTCGAAACTCTCCACCTGGATATACCGGATCGCCGTCACCAAGTCGCTCGATCACCTGCGCAAGCTGAAACGCAAGAAACGGTTCAGCTCTCTGAAACGGGTCATCGGAATCGACGATCCGGCGGACTCGATTCCCGCGCCCGATATCGACAATCCCGCCGATGCGCTGGTCGGCAAGGAGCGCGTCGCCGTACTCCAAAACGCGCTCGACGCCCTGCCCGACAACCAGAAAACAGCCTTCCTCCTCAGCAAGCAGGACGGGTACAGCAACCAGGAGATCGCCGACATTCTCCAGACCACCATCCCGGCGGTCGAGTCGCTGATTCACCGGGCGAAAAAAAATCTGCAAGCGCGTCTTGAACGTCACTACCACTCTAACTGATCGCTCCTGATCGATACAAGATTTTCAAATTTTCGACGTCACATTTTATGAAACCGAAAAAAAACCATGAACAGATCTACTGAACAACGCAACGAAGAGGTCACCAAGACCCTCGGAATGCTTGACCAGATGCCCCGGGTGGAAGTGAATCACCTGTTCAGGGTACGGCTCATGCAACGTATCGATACGATGGAGATCGGGAAAACCTCCGGGGTGGCTGTGTTTGGCGGCGCGTTCAATCCCAGGCTCGCTTTCATGGCGCTCCTGCTGGTGTTGAATATCGCTTCGGCCCTCATGCTGTACATGCATCAGGCGCCGCAAACCACCGGCTCCGCGGGGGTCATTGCCGATTCGTTCAGTGAAGCTTACGGCGGACCGGCGCTCTCCTATTACGACGATCAGTCGGCTATCGACCGCTGACGTCGGCGCATGGAACTCTGGAGGGCGCAAAAGCCCGCTACGGTGGATCGCATTGTGCAGGCACTCTCTTGTAGTACAAAACTTTAATGATTACCGATGGATTTTCTCTCTTCCAAGCGCTTCGTCACGACAGCCCTGGTGCTCCTGGCCATCCTTAACATCACCTTCATGGGAATGCTCTGGTGGCAGAACTTTGTGAACAAAAGTTACCAGACGGTTGAAGTCACCCGATTCTACAGCAGTAGCGGCCCACGCAGAGGTAATGAACTGGAGCTGACCGATCAGCAGAAAGCGGCATTCCGGAGACTTCGGCAGGAGCATTTCCGCAAAACCATGCCGTCCGTGCAGAAGATCATCGAATTCAAAAAGGAGCTAATCTCGGAATCGGTCAAGCCGGAGCCCGACAAGGCAAAACTTTTAGCCATTGCCGACAGTATCGGCAAGCGCCAGGCATTGATCGAAAAGGATCTTGCCATCCATTTCCATGAACTTTCCGCGCTCTGCACTCCAGCCCAGCGCGATTCTCTGGAAAAGTTGCTCAACAATATCTACACCGTGCGGTATCAGAAAATGAACTCGTGGAGAGGCCAGCCTCACCGGGATTATCGTGATGGAGTTCGTAACGCTCCTTTTCCACCACCACCGCCTCCGGAAAACTGACAATCTTATACGAACATGTCTGTCAAGCAATCGTTCAAGTGGCGCGTCTTCATCAGCGCCGGACTGGCACTCGCCTTTCTCGTCATGTTCGTCTCCGGCATCGTGCTCTACATCTCTCCGCCGGGCAGGGTGGCGAACTGGACTGACTGGAATATCTTTGGCCTGACCAAAAAAGGGTGGCAGAACCAGCACGTCGTCTTTGGCTTCGCCTTCATCATCCTGTCGATTTTCCACCTGTTCGTCATCAACTGGAAAGCATTTTTTTCCTACATCAAGAGCAAAGCCTCGAAGGGCGTGAACAACCCTGCCGAGCTTGCCATTTCACTCGTACTTTTTGCCGTGCTGGCTGTCGGCACCTTCTGGCATTTGCCGCCATTCGAACAGATCATCGCGCTCGGCGACCAGCTCTCAGGCTCGTGGGAGGACAAAACCGGCGGTCCGCCCGTGCCTCATGCCGAAACCCTCTCCCTCGAAGAGCTTGGGAAAATGCCCCGGGTCAACGAACCGGGCAGTGAACTGCTCAAGAAGCTTCAGGCAGCAGGCATCAAAGCGAGCAGCACCCAACAGACACTGCTTGAAATCGCCGCTGAAAATGGCACGGAGGTACAGCGACTGTACGACATCATGGTTGAGGGCAAGCGCTCTGGCGGACTTGGTGAAGGTGGCGGATGGGGGAAGAAAACGCTCGAAGAGGCTGCAAGCGCCGCCGGAGTGGCTCCGCTCGCCCTGCAACAGGCGCTGAAACAGCAAGGCATCGAGGCATCGCCCGATGACCGGCTCTCCGATATTGCATCGAAAAACGGCATGGAAACTCCCGAACTGATACGAAGAATCAACGCCATGACGGAAAAGCGGTAAAGAAGAAGCTTCGTCCGTTCTGAAAGGTATCGATAAGCGATTTCAGCGTTTACGGCAAATCGCGCCGTATAGCTCCGGGCGACGATCGGCGAAGATGTCGTTGAATTCGTTGAAGCGCTTGTCGCGGCATGGCCGGGGATCGATCTCCGCCAGCAGCACCCGGTCGCCGTCCGCCCCGGCAAGCGCGACCGGCTCGCCATAAGAATCGTACACAGCCGAACACCCCTTGAACAGCAACGTCTCCCCGCATCTCGTTTCCGTGCCGCACCGGTTGGCCACGGCGACGTACACTTTGTTCTCGATGGCGCGTGCGGGCATCACCTTCCGCCACGCATCGGTGACGAGGTTGGACGGACAGGCGATCAGCTCCGCCCCGTCGAGCGCCAGCACACGGCTCACCTCCGGAAAGCGCCAGTCGTAGCAGAGCATGATGCCGATGGAGAGGTCGAGCCGCTCGTCGCGGATCACCGGAAAAGCGGTGTCGCCCGGCTCGAAGACGAAGCGCTCCTTGTAAAAAAGGTGCGCCTTGCGATAGATGAGCGGCTCCGGGACGCCGGGACGGAACACAAACACCGAATTGTAGAAAAGCCCGTCCGCCACTTCGGGCATACCGGCGACGATGATCGCCCGTTTCGCTTCGGCGAGACGCTGGAAAAAAACGCAAGCCACGCCGCCCGGTGCTTCGGCGAGCGGCGCAAGCACTTCGCGCGTCACGAAAAAATAGCCACTCGTGCACAGCTCCGGTAAAATGACGACCTCCGCCTCGACCGGATCGAGCAGCTTCTGGATCGCTTCGAGGTTCGCCTCGCGCTCGCCGAGCCGGGGCGTGAACTGAACGGTGGCGAGGCGGATCATCGGCTGCCGGAACCTCCCGCCGGGCGCAATTTCTTCCGCGCCATTCGCACGACAGCCGACGCCTCGTTGCGGAAAATGAGCGTGCCAAGCGCGAGATAGAGCAAAACGATGAGCAGCTTCACGACGATGGCGAAGAGACCGCTGATGCCGAATCCGGCGAGCCACAGGAGCAGGTCGTCATGCCACACCGCGAATGCCAGTCCAGCGCCAAGCAACAGCGCCAGGCGGCCCCAGTCGTAGCGGATCGGGTAGAAGCGCACCGAGTACCACCCCATGCAGAGACACATCACCGCCGTACCGCAGAGAATCGCCACCGCTGCGCCATCCATGCCGCCAAGCGGAATGAGAATCCAGCAGCCGATGGTCGTCACGGCGGCTCCGGCGAAAGTCACCACCGGCAGATATTTTGTCTTGCCGGTAATCAGAATACCTGCCGACAGGTTGGTTGAAATCATGTCGAACACGTAGCTGAAAAAGATCCACGGCAGAATCGACAGGCCCATCCAGTACTTCGGCGGCAACAGATAAAGCTTGCCGCCCCAGTGGTAGCGCACCAGATCGGGCACGAAAAAGGTGCAAGCCACAGCAAGCACGATCACGGCGATACCCGAAAGATTCATCACCTGCCGGAAGAGCGGCTTGGCTTCGGGATCGTCGGCATGTTGCAGGAAAAAGGGCTGCCAGGCGAAGCGGAAAATCTGGATGAACATCTGAAGCGCCACGCCAAACGCCGCCACCCGTCCGTAGATGCCGGTGATGTCCGACGCCTGGAAACCCGCGCCATACAGGCGCTCGATGTCGTGCTGCGGAATGCGGATGAGCAGGTTCCGGTCGATCAGGTGGATCAGCAATCCGGCGATGCCGGTCGGAACGTAGGGCAGTCCGATGCGCAGCAGCTCGCGGTAGAGATTTGGCGAAAAGACAGGCCTGAAGCTTTTCAGCACCGGCAGGATGAAGAGCAGACTCACCACCGAGCCAAGCGCCTCACCGATGAAGACGCCGGAGAGACCTGCGTGAAGTCCGAGAATGAGCACGAAGGTGCTGATGACGCCGCCGACCACGCCCATCACCTTGGCGAGCGCGAACGGAATCGCCTTGCGCTTCAGCCGAAGTTCGGCGAACGGCACGACGAGCAGCGTATCGAGAAAGAGAATCGCCGCAGCGTATTGTATGTAGATGCCCGAACCGGGCGCGAGGCCGATGGCGACGGCGAGCGCCGGAGCGAACAGCAGCATCAAAACGGAAAAAAGAATCGAGGTCAGAAAGAGGCTGATGAAGGCCGTCGAAAAATAGGGGCGTTCATCCTCGTTGCGCTTGATGGCGTCGGAGGCGACCTTCAGGTACGAGGTTTCAAGGCCATAGGAAAACATGACGTTCGCCAGGGCGATGTTGGCGTAAACCACCGCCTGAATGCCGTTGTCGAAGGTGGAGAGCTGGTTGGCGTAGAGCGGAACGAGAACGTAGTTCAGGCTGCGGGCCAGAATGGTGCTCGCGCCGTAGATAACCGTATCCTTCGCGAGAAGCTTGAGCTTGGAGAACATGCGCGGGTTGGCTGGAAGTCGCGCTGTCAGCTCTTGCCGGTCGCCGGGCCGGTCGAGCCGTTGGTTTTCGCTGCG
This sequence comes from Chlorobaculum thiosulfatiphilum, assembly GCF_006265165.1. GTDB lineage: Bacteria > Bacteroidota > Chlorobiia > Chlorobiales > Chlorobiaceae > Chlorobaculum > Chlorobaculum thiosulfatiphilum. The sequence continues at coordinate 61,844 of NZ_VDCH01000009.1, read as the reverse complement.
TCCGCTTTCTGCTGCCGGACGGCGTCCATATCGAGCTGGAACTTGCCATCCTTCTGGATGACGGGAATCTTGGAGATCACCTCACGCAGATGCGCCTGCGCCTCGGCCTGCTGCTGCTTCATCTTTTCAAGCTCGTCGCCCGTCAGGCCGACCGGATTGTCCTTGTCGATCAGGCTATCCTTGAACGATTCGATCTCCATGTTCTGCTCCATCTTCATGTAATTGACAAACCTGGAGAGAAAATACACGAGCAGAAAAAAGACCGACAGCGCAAATCCGAGAATTAAAATCCAGCTCATAATCCGCAGGTTGTGGTTAGCGTGAACAGTTTCCGAGAACATTGCGGAGCCGCCGCCTCATCAATCGATTGCTCGCGACAAAGAGGCGCTTCCGGCCCGGAGTTTGAAAATATCATGAATTTTCCAGATTATAGCGCTGAATATCGGATTAAAAAATGAATATTTCCTGCTTTTGGCGGCGAACCCGATTGCCGCTGCCGAAACCATACCAGCGACGATGAAAGAACACGCAACCACCATGCGGGAGGGCAAGAGCATCCTTCTGCAGGAAGCCGACGCCATTCGCCTGATGAGCGAGCGGCTGGACGAAAACTTTTCCAGAGCGGTCGAACTGATGCTCGACTGCGCGGGCAAAATCATCATCTCCGGCATGGGCAAGTCGGGCATCATCGGCCAGAAGATTGCGGCGACATTGTCCTCGACCGGCACGACGGCGATTTTCCTCCATCCGGCGGAAGCGGCGCACGGCGATCTCGGCGTGGTTTCGGAGGGCGACACGGTCATCTGCCTCTCCAAAAGCGGCATGACCGAAGAGCTGAACTTCATCCTGCCGGCGCTCCGGGAGCGGAAGGCAACCATCATTGCCTTCACCGGCAACCCGCGCTCGTACCTGGCGATGAACGCCGACGTGGTGCTCGACACCGGCATCGATCAGGAGGCGTGCCCGTACGACCTCGCGCCGACCAGCTCGACCACGGCGATGCTCGCGATGGGCGACGCGCTAGCGATTTGCCTGATGAAAAAGAAAAACTTCACCGACCAAGAGTTCGCCCTCACCCACCCGAAAGGCTCACTCGGCAAGCAACTGACGATGCGCGTCGGCGACGTCATGGCCGCCGGAGAGGCGCTTCCCATCGTCAGCGAGGATTCGACCATCTCCGACCTCATCCTCGAAATGACCTCCAAACGCTACGGCGTCAGTGGCGTGGTCGATGCAGAGGGACGCTTGACCGGCATCTTCACCGACGGCGACTTGAGACGATTGGTGCAGACCGGCGAGTCATTCCTCGACAAGAAAGCCGCAGAGGTGATGACCCCCAACCCGAAAACCGTCTCAGCCGAAATGATGGCCAAAGCCTGCCTCGAACTCCTCGAAACCTGGCGAATCACCCAACTCATGGTGTGCGACAAAGAGAAGTGCCCCGTGGGTATTGTGCATATTCACGATCTCGTGACGCTGGGGTTGTAGAATATTTGGGGAAAGGACGAGAAGGACTAAAAGGGACAAAAAGGACATTTCATAGAAATCAAGTTTTTCAGCGATTTTCACCCTGCTGTCCCTGACGTCCTTGCTGTCCTTTTCAAAACTCACGCTTCTACCAACGAGCTTTTCTCATACAAAAACTCAGGATCGAAATCCAGCTCATTTGCCCACTGGATAGAATCAAAAGAGGTTCTTACCAAATTGAATAATGAAACATCTTTCAACTCCGAGTATTTGCCGACCTTCAAAAAAGGCTATACATCAAAGACACGATTCTCATCATTCTCAAATTTCAGAAGCAACTGATAATCATCAAGTGGCTTGATCTGTATAACCGATAAATACATAATTTTTATAATCGACTTAATCTATATACTAACCATTAGGCGTTCGACCAAGTATTGCATCAAATCGCTTTTTCAAAAGCTGTTTTAGCTCCGTTATATTTTTATACTCCGGTACATTATGAACTGATAAGTCAAAATGCAGACTAGTTCCTTCCTTTCGATAGAGAATAGGACGTTTTCCTAATGCATGAGCATAACCAATTTCATAATAGACATTTGGTCGTTCTCCTGTCAAATCTGCGATTAAAAACTCCGATTGCGCTATATTAGCAAGAACTAAATCTGTTATCTTATCTTCATGTTGAATATCATCTGCTCTTAATGCCTGTATACCATAATTACTACACACCTCCTTGATTGCATTACACACATCATCTAATTCATGATGGTTGTGATCCATCCACATAAGAATAAACGCTGAATTCGGATTATAGTGCGGCACTTCAACTGATTGTCTCGATTGAATTGGTATCGCATCTTCTGGTACAGACTCAATCAATGAAATGGCTGTATCCATTGCAACAACAGCATCATTTTTTGCATCTTCCAGTGAGGAATAAACTTCAATATCACTTTTTCGATTATCCGATGAGAAAAGTCCTTGCATTTCGCTAGCTCGTATAGTAATCATTGATGGCATACTTTCCGGGTATGGCCGTTTATACGACATTTTTTTTATACACGCTTCAACACGCCTAAGGAGATAATATAAATATGTCTGATCATAGAGAAGATGGGGCAATATTTGAGACTTTAACAAGTTAAACCATTTTCTGATACTTGTAATAAGTGAATCTACTTCTATTCTCTTTTCTGTAGGCAGATCATCAAATTGATCAGCCCTATTATCTTCATTTACTGGCCATGAGTCAAGAAAAGCCTCGATTTCTGCTTTTAAAGAAATACCTTGATCATGCAATGCCCTGAGATATGGTTTTAATTCGACTGAATCCATTGCTATTATATTTTTCTTTTAGAATAATGTCAGATTACCATGACGCTACTTCCTTTTTTAATCTCTCACTCGAAATCGTTTTTCCTTCCCTGACAGCACTTTCGCCCTTCTTGACTTTATCGATCACATACAACTTGTACATAATCTCATCCAAATCCACATTTTCCGGCAATGCGGATATTACTTTGATTGCTTGCTGCTTTAGACTTTCCATAATTTCATTCTTTTTTTAAACCGAAAAAACGCCTTAGGCACTTTGTCTCGCTGATTTTACAGAATCAAGATACAAAGTATCGGGACAAATATCCTGCTCGTTGGGCCATGCGACGGTTCCGGCGATGACTGTCACTTTTTTAAAATAATCGACGTTTTTCAATTCCCGGAAGACACCAAAATCAAGCAGGTGCGTGCAATCGTATAGTCCGACTTCGCCGTTACTGAACTCAAGATGAAGCTTGTATCCATCCAGCGGAGTCACTTTTTTCACTCTCGGATTCATAGCCATTACCTCAATGGATCAATTTTATATGGTTGTTCTCCTGATATCGCCAACTCCCAGTCTGCCACCAGTTCATCCTGATGCAACTCTATCCACGCCTGCAGAAGTTTCATCTTTGATTTCGGAATGGCTCCATCGAGAATTTCTCCATCAGGAATCGAAACAATAACCTCGTCGTCCTGATACCTTACATGAATATGCGGCACATGATGCTGCCGGTTATCCTGAAAATACAGGTAAACAATCAGACCATAAAACATCGAAATCGATGGCATTGAAGTACCTCCGGGTTAAGCGTTTACACTGCTGCCTTCGCCGTGCTTTTTCGGGTTCAAAAACCACCTCAATATAGATACTTCGTCAGCAAATCTCACAATTCTCTAAAAGCGGACAATCCCCCACAACGCAAAAAAGGCTGCCCCGGATCGACACCGGAGCAGCCTCTTGCTACGATAATTTGTCAGCCCGGCTCTCAGGCTCTGCCGAGGGCTTTGAGCATGGTGATGCCGAGGTCGGCGGGGTTTTCGACGACGTGGATGCCGGCGGCTTCCATCGCCTTGATCTTCTCGTCGGCGGTGCCTTTGCCGCCCGAAACGATCGCGCCGGCGTGGCCCATGCGGCGGCCGGGAGGGGCGGTGCGGCCTGCAATGAAGCCAACGACCGGTTTCTTGAAGTACTTTTTGATGTACTCGGCAGCCTCCTCTTCGGCGGTGCCTCCGATTTCGCCGATCATGACGAGACCCTCTGTTTCGTCATCCTTGGCGAACATTTTGACCGCGTCGAGGAAGCGGGTACCGATGATCGGGTCGCCGCCGATGCCAATGCAGGTGGACTGGCCAAGGCCAACCTCGGTGAGCTGGTGCACCGCTTCGTAAGTCAATGTGCCGCTGCGCGAAACGACGCCGATGGTGCCCTTCTTGTGGATGAATCCGGGCATGATGCCAACTTTGGCTTCGCCGGGAGTGATGACGCCGGGACAGTTCGGGCCGACCAGCACCGCGCCTTTCTCCTGCACGTAGCTGTAGGCTTTCATCATGTCGTTGACCGGAATGCCTTCGGTGATGCAGATGATCACCTTCAGCCCGGCGGCGGCAGCCTCCATGATGGCGTCGGCGGCGAATGGCGCGGGCACGAAGATCACCGTCGCGTTGGCTTCGGCCTTGTCAACGGCATCCTGCACGGTGTCGAACACCGGAACGGGGCGGCAGAATTGATCTTTTTCGTTGCCGTTATAGAGAATACCGCCCTTGCCGGGAGTGACGCCAGCGACGACGTTGGTGCCGTATTCGAGAATCTGCGAGGTGTGGAAGGTTCCCTCTCCGCCGGTGATTCCCTGCACGACCAGACGGGTATCTTTATTGACCAGTACGCTCATAATCCCATAATCTTTTGAGGTGATGAAAAAAAGCCGTCAGTTCGACGGGACTGTCTGACACAAGGTCTGGAGATGGCGGGCAATGCCGAGCATCTTGCCCTCCTCGAAAAAGTTGCAGATCAGGTGGACGCCAACCGGCAGGCCGAGGCTGTCGAAGCCGACCGGCACGCTGATTGCGGGCATTCCCACGATGCTGGCCGGAACGGTAAAGACGTCGGCCAGGTACATTTCGAGCGGATTGTCCATCTTGTCGCCGATGCCGAATGGCGGGAAGGGCGAGGTCGGCCCGAAGATCACATCGACCTTCTCGAAGGCTTCGCGATATTTGTCTTGGAACACCCGGCGCACCTGTTGCGCTTTTTTGTAGTAGGTGTCGTAGTAGCCCGCCGAGAGCACGTAGGTGCCGAGCATGATGCGGCGCTTGACCTCCGCGCCGAACCCTTCGGTGCGCGAGTTGACGTACATGCTCGAAAGGTCGGGCGAGTCGGGCGAGCGATAGCCGTAGCGCGCGCCGTCGAAGCGAGCGAGGTTCGAGGAGGCTTCGGCGGTGACGAGAATGTAATACGCCGCGATGGCGTAATCGCTCTCCGGCAGATCGATCTCGACCAGCTCCGCGCCCGCCTCTTCGAGCTTTTTCAGCCCCGCCTTGACCACTCCGGCCACGTCGGCGTTCAAGCTCTCCGGGAAAAATGCGCGTGGTACTCCGATGCGCAACCCCTCGATAGAAACGTGATCCATCGTCGTATCGTACTCCGGAACATCGTGGTGTGACGAGGTCGCGTCGTGTTCGTCCTTTCCGGCGATGACGCCGAGCACGAGCGCCGCGTCGTCGCAGTTGGCGGCCAGCAGGCCGATCTGGTCAAAGGAGGAGGCGAAGGCCACCAAGCCGTAACGCGAAATGCGGCCATAGGTTGGCTTGAGGCCGACGATGTTGCAGAAGCCTGCGGGCTGGCGAACCGAGCCGCCGGTGTCGGAGCCGAGCGCCACCATCGCGAGGTCGCCAGCCACCGCCGCCGCCGAACCACCGGAGCTGCCGCCGGGAACGCGGGTTTTGTCGTAGGGATTGGGTACCGGGCCAATGGCGGAGTTCTCGTTGGAACTGCCCATCGCGAACTCGTCCATGTTGGTGCGACCGACGAAGATGGCGTCTTCGGCCAGCATACGCTCGATCACCGTGGCGTCATAGACGCTTTCGTAACCAGCGAGAATCTTCGAGGCGCAGGAGAGCGGCGCACCCTTCATCGAGATATTGTCCTTGATGGCGATCGGCATGCCGAACAGCTTGCCGGGTTCTTCGCCGCGCTGAAGCTTGTTGTCAAGCTCGCGGGCGCGAGCCATAGCCTCGTCATGAAATACGGCGGTAAAAATATTGTCGTCGCGACTGGATTCGATGCGCTGTAAATAATCTGTAATCACCTGCTCGCAGGTTAGCTCACCTGAGAGCAGTCTGGACCTGAGGTCCTGGTAACCATGAAACTGCACGTTTATTCGGCTGGATTGATGAAATTGAAGATCGTTCCTCTGCATGTTGCGGCGGGACAACAACTCCTGCGGGTAGAGGGCGCTGCCGGCCGGAAGAGTCCTGGAGGCTCTGCCGCCATTAAGTTTGTATAATAATAAATAACTGTCTATAATTCAATCTCATGGAGATTGCATGCTTCGAAGACAGCAACCTGTCCCGACCGAAAGCCGCAAGTTCCGATGGACAGCATCAACTCTTGGATTTTTCTACTCTTACATGCCTCAGTGGTTCACATCGAAATCCGATCCTGAAGATACCCGAATACAGGAAACGCTGAAATCATCCTGTGTGCTGCCCCGGCACATCGGCATCATCATGGACGGAAACGGCCGGTGGGCGAAAATGAAAGGGAAATCGCGTGTCGCAGGCCATGTGGCCGGCGTCGAATCGGTAAGAGATGTCGTCGAAGCCGCCAAGCAGCTCGGCATCGCAAATCTTACCCTGTTCACCTTTTCCATCGAGAACTGGAGAAGACCCAAGCTCGAAATCTCTGCGCTGATGAGGCTGCTCATCAAGGTGCTCCGGAAAGAGACGGCCCAGTTGCGCGACAACAATGTCCGGCTGGAGGTCATCGGCGATTTGAGCCTGGTTGGCAAGGATGTGCGTCAAACTATCGAAGAGACCAGTGCGCAGACCAGGCACAACCATCAACTGGTGCTGACCATCGCCCTGAGCTACAGCGGCAAATGGGACATCACCCATGCTTGTCAGAGCATCGCGCGTCAGGTCAGGACGGGTACGCTCGATCCCGAAACCATCGACGAAAATCTGTTCGCATCATTTCTGTCAACCGCCTCGATGCCTGACCCTGACCTGATGATACGAACCAGCGGGGAGTCCCGCATCAGCAACTTCATGCTCTGGCAAAGCGCCTATTCCGAGATCATTTTCACCGATACCCTTTGGCCCGATTTCCGCCGCAACGAACTCTATGAAGCCATCCGGGAGTTTCAGAAACGCGAACGGCGGTTTGGCCAGACAAGCGAACAATTAAAGAGCAATGAATAGATTTATCAAGCCGAACTGAACCACAGAACCTATCAGCCATTTCATGAAAACGACACCATTTCCACCAGACAGGTTATCAGCACTCCTGATCGTTCTGGCACTGGTCAATTTCCCCTCGTCTGCCGCCTCGGCAAAAGCGAAAGCAGCGCCTCAGGCTCCCGCCAGCGCAGCGTCAGCAGTCATGCCGCAAACACGCACGCTCACCGTCCGGGAAATAACCTTCCGCGGACTTCAGACCGTCAAGGAGGCTGAACTGCTCAAGAGCTTGCCTGTCAAGGTCAACGACCGGATCACCGTCCCCGGTCAGGAGATTCCCGGTGTGCTTCAATACCTGTGGAATCTGCAATATTTCAGCAATATCCAGATTGAGCAGACCGATCTGGGCAGCGGCAGCATCAAGCTGACCTTTGTCGTCACCGAGTTTCCGCTTCTCGAAAGCGTCGAGTTCCAGGGCAATCACAAGTTTAAAACGAAGGAGCTGCTGAACACGGCCAATCTGAACGTCGGACGGCGCGTCAGCAGCCAGGAGCTTTTGAACGCCGAGAACAGGATCGAAAAGCAGTACGCAGCAAAGGGCTATCTGACGGCAGGCGCGGAGTACCGCCTCCAGAGTACCGGCGACAACAGGGTCAAAGCTGTCTTTACCATTCAGGAAGGCAACAAGGTCGTCATCGAAAAGATCAGGTTCCACGGCAATGCAGCCTTCAAGGAGGGCAAACTCCGTGGCGTTCTCAAGGAGACCACGCAGAACTCGTGGTGGCGGAAGATTTTCGGACAGCCGAAACTCGACAAGGACAAGTTCGAAGAGGACAAGAACCTGCTGGTTGAATTCTATCGCGACAACGGCTATCGCGACGCACACATCGTCAAGGACACGATCACCTACACCGACGACAAGAAGGGGCTTATCCTCGATATTTACGTCGAAGAGGGGCCGAAATATCATATCAGAAATATCAGTTGGAGTGGCAACAACAAGGATTTCGCGACCACCGATATCCTCAACGCCACCTTCGGCATCAAGAACGGCGATCTGTACAGCGCCAAAAAGATCAACGAGCGCCTGAACTTTTCGCAGGATCATTCCGACGTGAGTTCCCTGTACCTCGACCGGGGATACCTCTCGTTCAGGGCGCAGCTCGAAGAACAGGTGGTGCAGCCGAACCAGGTCGATCTGGTCATCACCCTCACCGAAGGCGATCCCTACGCGCTGAACATCATCAACATCAAGGGCAATACCAAAACGAAGGATCACGTCATCCGGCGCGAACTCTATACCGTTCCGGGAGACACCTTCAGCCGGAAGAATGTCGTCAGAAGCATCAGGGAACTCTCCATGCTCAACTATTTCGACCCCGAAACCCTGACGCCGGACATCCAGCCGAACCAGAAAAACGATACGGTCGATCTGACCTACAACGTCACCGAGCGGCAGACCGATACGTTCAATGCCGCCATCGGTTACAGCGGATCGAGCGGCGGCACCGGCTCTCTTGGCCTGACCTTCAACAATTTCTCGTTCGCGGACCTCTTCAACCCGTCGGCGTACCGTCCCCTTCCACACGGCGATGGACAGCGCCTTGCCGTGCAATGGCAGTTCGGCTCGAACAACTACCGGACACTTTCGCTGTCGGCCAGCGATCCGTGGGCATTCGGCACTCATACCTCTTTAGGATTCACTGCCTTCAAAACCAAACAGAGCTACGACCTGATCGACGACGGCGTGGATGAAACCACGAAAACGATCGACCAGTACGGCGCCAACATCACCATCGGGCGAAGACTCACCTGGCCCGACGACTACTTCGCCATCAGCTGGCGCCTGGGCTACCTGCATACCAAGGGCGGTTTCGTGAGCTTCCTCAATGAAACGGGCGTACCTGAAGAGGCCGAGGAGTTCTCGATCACCCAGACCATCAGCCGGAACAGCATCGACAACCCGATCTATCCGCGTCACGGAAGCAAGAACGTCTTCACCGCGCAGATAGCCGGAGGCGTTCTGCCGGGAACGATCAACTTCTATAAACTGATCGGCACGTCAAGCTGGTTTTTCCCGGTATCGCGCGACCTGATCGTCAACGTCTCGGCGCAGCAGGGATACCTTGATACCTTCAGCGAAGACGACTACATCCCCTACACGAACTACTTCTACATGGGTGGCAGCGGCATGTCCTCCCTGCCGACCGTCCCGCTCCGGGGCTATCCCGACCACAGCCTTGGTCAGCAGTTCGATGGAGAAACCGACCTGTACGGCGGCAAAATCTACTCGAAGTTCACGACCGAGCTTCGCTACCCGCTGACGCTCAGCCCTTCGGCGAGCATCTACGCCTTGGTTTTTGCCGAAGCGGGCAACCTCTGGGCAGACGCATCGAGCTTCGACCTGACCGATCTGAAAAAATCGGCCGGCATCGGCCTGCGGCTCTATCTGCCGATCATCGGCCAGATCGGCATCGACTACGGTTATGGCTTTGACGCCATTCCATCCGAACCGGACAAAGGAGCGCAGGGCTGGAACTTCACCTTCTCGTTCGGACAGCCCAACGACTGATCCGGCCTCATCGTCAAACGGAAAAAGCCATGACTGCATCGATTACAGTCATGGCTTTTTTTATTGAGCCTGATGGATTCTTGCCGGTCGAACTTCCGATCACTCCTGGCTTTCGCCGCTCTGTTTGAGACGGGAAAGCTCATCCCTGATTCGCGCCGCTTCCTCGTAATCTTCGCGATTGATCGCCTCTTCGAGCTTCCGGTTCAGCTCCGCCGCAAGCGGCTCTCTCTTGACGGGTTCCGCTTCACCCTGATCTTCGACAAGCTCTTCGGCGGAAGCCTGCGCCTCTTCCTCCTCCTCTTTCTGCCGCTCCTCGACAATGCCCGCCTCGTTCATGATCTCTTCCGACACGAAGATAGGCGCACTGAAGCGAACCGCTATGGCGATGGCGTCGCTCGGCCTCGCGTCGATCTCATGCACCACGCCGCCCATCTCGCAGATCACTTTCGCATAAAAGGTTTCGTTATGAAGCTCATCGATAAAAACTTCATTGACATGAAGATCGAAGGCATCGGCAATCTGTTTGAACAGGTCATGAGTGAACGGACGGGGCGGTTTTATGTTCTCAAGCTTGAGGGCAATGGCCTGAGCCTCGAAACCTCCGATAATGATTGGCAGCTTGCGCTTGCCTTCGACTTCATAGAGAATTAAAGCGTAGGCGCCGTTGGTATGAGGACTCGTTGATAGTCCGAGAATATCCACCTGAAGTTTGTGCATGATTCGGGAACATTTATCGTTTCAGCGGGAGCGGAGTGATCCCTTGAGCCTTTAACGGAAAAGTACTGTTAAACATTTCTTGATCAAAGAAGTATGCTGCGACCAGCCCTCTCTGAACGTGGTTCTGTACGCTTGAGACCCGGTTCCGCCACGACAACAAAAAAGCCGCTTGATGCGGCTTTTTTGTTCTATGTGCCCGAGAGGAGATTCGAACTCCTACACCTAACGGCGCCACCCCCTCAAGATGGTGTGTCTACCAATTTCACCACTCGGGCATTTCGTCTTGTCGTTCAGGAAACAACAGTGCTTCCAGTGAGAATAGAAGGACTCGAACCTTCGACCCACTGCTTAAAAGGCAGTTGCTCTACCGACTGAGCTATATTCTCAACCAAGCTCTTGGCTCAATAAAAGCCTACTTGTTCTGGTACCTCAAACGCTTCTTGTGCCTGTTCTTACGGCGCATCTTCTTGCGTTTGTGCACGGCCATTTTATGGCGTTTTCTTTTTTTTCCGCAGGGCATGAATGTTCAATCTTTCCTGTGTTTTAGAAGGCAGGTAATATAGGGCATCGGCTCTATTTCACCAAAAAAAAAATGCGGGTGAATAATTTTTCCCCGGTAGCTGCTTTTGATCCGACAAATCGGACTGATTCGTCCGTTTTGTCGGATCACGCGAATCAGGCGTTCATGTACTTGAAGAATTCCTTGTTGTCCTTGGTTTCGACGATCTTTTCGCGCATGAACTCCATGCACTCGATCGGGTTCTTGTCGCCGAGGTACTTCCTGAGCAGCCAGGTGCGCGACAGCTCCTCCTGAGTGAACAGCAGCTCCTCCTTGCGGGTTCCCGAGCGGAGAATGTCGATGGCCGGAAAGATTCTGCGCTCCGAAAGACGGCGATCGAGCAAAAGCTCCATGTTGCCTGTGCCCTTGAACTCTTCGAAAATGACGTCGTCCATGCGGGAGCCGGTTTCGACCAGCGCCGTGGCCATGATGGTCAGGCTGCCCCCCTCTTCAATGTTTCGGGCCGCGCCGAAAAAGCGCTTCGGCTTGGTCAGGGCGTTAGCGTCGATACCGCCGGAGAGAATCTTGCCGGAGTGCGGGATGATGGTGTTGTGAGCGCGGGCCAAGCGAGTGATGGAGTCGAGCAGGATCACCACGTCGTGGCCGACCTCGACCAGCCTCTTCGCTTTTTCGAGCACCATGTCGGCCACCTGCACGTGGCGCTCCGGATCCTCGTCGAAGGTCGAACTGACCACCTCCGCCTCCACGCTGCGAGCCATGTCGGTCACCTCCTCGGGGCGCTCGTCGATAAGCAGCACGATGAGATAGACCTCCGGGTGATTCTTGATGATAGCGTTGGCGATCATCTGCAACAGAATGGTTTTACCGGTCTTCGGCTGGGCGACGATCAGGCCGCGCTGGCCCTTGCCGATGGGGGTGAAAATATCCATGATGCGCCCGGAGTACTCGTTCTGGCGGGTTTCGAGCTTGAGGCGGGAATGAGGAAAAAGCGGCGTCAGATTCTCGAAGAAAGGACGCTCGCGGGTCACTTCCGGGTCCTTGCCATTGATGGTGTTGATCTTCAGCAAAGCGAAAAAGCGCTCACCCTCCTTCGGCGCCCTGACCTGACCCGAAACGGTGTCGCCGGTGCGCATGTTGAAACGCTTGATCTGCGAGGGTGAAACGTATATGTCGTCGGGGGAGGAGAGGTAATTGTAGTTCGATGAGCGCAGGAAACCGTACCCTTCAGGAATAACCTGCAATACACCGGTATTGACCATCACCTGTCCGCTTTCGGGATCAGGGTTTTTCAGGGACTGAGCCTCGATGATCTTGTAGATCAGCTCCTCCTTCCGAAAACCGGCGGTAATCACGCCAAGCTCTTTGGCTATGGCATTGAGTTCATAAACCTTTTTCTTCTGGAGTACATTGATGTCCAGGCCTTTGGATACCGAATTGTTCGACATTGTTGATTGGTCAACGCTTAATGGTTAAGTATGCAGTAAAAGAACTGCCTCATGCGTAATCACTGAGGAGAAACAACGGAGAATCATCGTCGATGGCCGCCGGATATGGTGAGCAACACCCTCGATCCTGTAGAAAGCGACATGAAAATGAGAAAAGAAGCCGTATGAGGTAAGATGGTATGTATTGAAACCGGTATTTACCAGGAGAAGCGCCAGCGGAAGGCTCCTGCCTTGGCTGGATAATCTCAGAGGTCAACACGAATATAAAATTTTTTATGTAAAAACAGATGAATCATATCGCTCCGGCGGATGCCCGGGCCGAACGGAACCGCTCCATCGCCGCCACCGCTCCTGCCAGATAGAACGAGCCGGTCACAAGAATCATATCCTCATGCTCGGCTCTCCCGTCGAGAAACTCAAGAGCCTCGGCGACCGTGCTGCGCGAGCTGACGTGCTGCGCTCCCGCCTCCGCGCACAACCGCTCCAGCTCCGCCGCCGGAAGGCTCCGCTCCGTCGGCAGCTCCACGGCGACGATTTCGTCGGCGACCGGGGCGATGTGATGGACGATACCGGCAGCATCCTTGTCGGCTGCGACGCCGATAATTACGTAGAGAAAACGGAAGCAGTTCCGAAGCTCCAGAATCGACTGCGCGGTTTTTTGCATCCCTTCCGGATTGTGGGAGACATCGAGCATCACCACAGGCTTGTCGGCAATGCGTTCGAGCCGCGCCCGGTAGCCGAAAGCGCCGAGCCGCGGAAGTCCCGTCTCGATATGCTCCCACGAAACGCCGAGCGAGCGCGCGGCCATGATGGCGAGGCAAACGTTCGGCGCATGGAACGAGCCGGTCAGCGCAGCCCGAATCTGCCGCGGCTCGCCGCCTTCGAGCGAGATGCGCAGTGCGAGCGCGCCCAGACAAACCTCCTCCACCGACCACTCTGCCTCGCGCTCGACCTGGTGCAGCTCCGCGCCTGCCGCTTCGACGGCCTCGCGGATCGGCGCGAACGCCTCGCCCGCTTCCGGCACGGCGGTGAACACGCGCGAGCCCGGCTTGATGATCGCGGCTTTCTCGGTGGCAATCTCGCGAAGGCTCCCGCCGAGCCACTCGGTGTGATCCATGCCGATGCTCGGGATGATCACGATGTCGGACTGCACGACATTGGTCGCGTCGAGCCGTCCTCCCATGCCGGTTTCGATCACCGCGGCATCGACTCCTTCGTCGGCGAAAAAGGCGAAAGCCATCGCCGTGGTCGCCTCGAAAAAGGTCGCGCCCGTCTCGATTACCGCCGGTTGCATCTTCCCGCAATAGTCGGCGACTTGCTGCTGGCTTATCTGCTGGCCGTCGATGCGAATCCGCTCCGTGAAATCGACCAGGTGCGGCGAGGTGAACAGGCCGGTTTTGCGGCCAGACGCTTTGAAAATCGAGGCCACGCACGAAGCGACCGTGCCCTTGCCGTTGGTTCCGGCGATATGCACGATTGTGCCGAGCTTTCGCTCCGGATGGCCGAGCGCGTCGAGCAGCGCCTCGATGCGTTCGAGGCCGGGTTTGATGCCGAAGCGGTGAAGGGGGAACAGGAAATCGATAGCTTGCTGGTAATCCACGGTCGCCTCAGGAGTTGTTGTGAATGGCAGTCAGCGCGGCCCTGACCAGCTCTTCGACCGACAGCGCAGGCGATGATTCCAGAACGCCGGAAACAGCTTTCTGAGCCGTCTGCCTCGGGAAACCGAGAGTCATGAGCGCCGCCAGGGCATCTTCGTTCAACTGGATGGCGTGAGGCTCGCCTGCCGTTTTGCCGCTCGCCGCTGGCTGGATTTTGAGAATCTTGTCCCGCAGTTCGAGGATGATGCGAGCCGCGGTTTTCTTGCCCACGCCGGTGATGCCGTAGAGCGTTTCCGGACGGTTCGCGACGATCGCCTCCTGGACTTCACCCACGCTGAGGCCCGAAAGCACGGCCATCGCGAGCTTCGGCCCCACGCCACTGATGGTGAGCAGCAGCCGGAAAAGCTGAAGTTCCTCCTCGTCGAGAAAACCGAAAAGCTGCTGAAGGTCCTCGCGGACATGGTGATGGGTAAAGAGACGAACCTGGCTCCCCTCCGAAGGAAGACGGCGGCTCGTTCCGGACGAGATGTGCAGCAGGTACCCGATGCCGGATACCTCGACAACCACCTCCTCGCGGGAAGCCGTTACCAGCTCACCTCTCAAAAATGCGAACATGATGAATGGGATGGACGATACCCGGCTTGCAGCCTTTTTGCGCCATCAAGGCGCCGGTTGCTGACCGGGTATGACTGAATATGAAGCATTGCCCGCTCGCGCGGTACGCTTGCGGAAGCCCGATGATCAGCCGACCGTCGGCGTGTAGTTGTTGAGCGCCTTCGTCAACTGGGCTTTCTTGCGCGACGCCTTGTTGGCGTGAATGTAACGCTTGACGCCAAGTCTGTCGAGCTTCTGCACGGCTGCGCGGTATGCCGCCTCGACTTCGCTCTTCTGGGCGTTGGCATCGATCAGCTTCTGCATGTTCTTCAAAACGCCCTTGAGTTCTTTTTTACGGGCACGGTTCCGTTCATTCCTGCGCGCTGCCTGTCTGAGTCTTTTTTCGGCTGATTTGTGTAGAGGCATAACCTTGTGCTGTTATAATATCTTGTTAAGAGTGTGCGGTATCCGCAACAAAAGGCATGTAATATACGAACCTGCCTCGAAAATTAAAAAATATCGACACAAATTATTGACGGAATCCGCCAGACTGGTGACCGGGCTTCGGCGGTTTTTTATGTATATTCCCGCAACAAAACGGTAACTCCTTCTCAATCCTCAACATTTCCTGCCAATGAGCTTGATGATCAGCGTCTCCGGCATCCGCGGCGTGGTCGGCAAGAGCCTCACCCCGGAAAACCTCACGGCATTCACGATGGCCTTCGCCACTTGGGTCAAGCGGCGAAAACAGGCGCTGAATCCCGGATCGCAGTCCAAACCGAAAATCGTCATCGGCAGGGACAGCCGACCGACCGGCGGCGTCATCACCGGGCTGGTCTCGAATACCCTCGCGCTCTGCGGCTGTGATGTGGTCGATGTCGGCATGACCACCACGCCGACCGTCGAGATCGCCACCGCCGGCGAAGGAGCCGACGGCGGGCTGATCGTCACCGCCTCGCACAATCCCGTCGAGTGGAACGCCCTGAAAATGCTCAACGAGAAAGGGGAGTTCATGAACGCCTCCGACGTCGAGGAGCTGCTCGCTATCGTAGAAAAAGGCTCGTTCGACTCCGCCCGATGGGACGAGATCGGCTCGCTGACGGCAAACGGATCGTGGGACGCGGTGCATATCGAGCGAATCCTGAAGCTCTCCTGCCTCGACCGCGACCTGATCAAAAGCATGAACTTCCGGGTACTGATCGACGCCGTCGAGGGGGCGGGATCGTTCATCGTGCCGGAGCTGTGCCGCAAGCTCGGCATCACGGAGATCAAAACGCTCGCCTGCGAAGGCACGGGCATCTTTCCGCGCAACCCGGAACCGGTCGAGCAGAACCTGCGCCAGACGATGGAGATTCTCGCCCGCGAGAGCTGCGACCTCGGCATCATCGTCGATCCCGACGCCGATCGACTCGCGCTGGTGTGCCAAGACGGCACGCTCTTCGGCGAAGAATACACGCTGGTCGCCTGCGCCGATTTCTACCTCAAGCACCACAAAGGGCCGGTGGTCAACAACCTTTCGAGCAGCCGCGCCCTGCGGGACATCGCCCGCAAGCACGAGGTCGAGTGCTTCAGCGCCAAAGTCGGCGAGGCCAACGTGACCGAGGTAATGAAGGAGAAGGGGGCGGCGATCGGCGGCGAGGGCAACGGCGGCGTCATTTTGCCGGAGCTGCACTACGGGCGCGACGCGCTTGCCGGAATCGCGCTCTTCATCCAGGCCTTCGCCGAATGGAAATCCGAGACGGGCGGTACGCTTTCGGGATTCCGCAAAACCTTCCCCGACTACTTCATGTCAAAGAAAAAGGTCGAGCTTGAAAAATTGACGAAAGAGGCGCTCGGCACGATTTTCGACACGGTGGCCGCAAACCATCCCGAAGCGGAGTGCAACCGGCTCGACGGTCTCAAGCTCGACTTCGCGGCGGGCTGGGCGCACCTTCGCCCCTCGAACACCGAGCCGATTGTCCGTATTTACACCGAAGCCTCGACGCAAGAGGAGGCCGACGCCCTTGCCGCGAGCTTCATCGAAGAGATCGCAACCGTGGCGGCCAGTTTGACCGAGGGCTGACGGCATGAGAATGGGAGCAGGCGCGGCATCAGGATTCCACACACAGCAGGACGAAACCCTTGGCAATCGTAAAAAGGGTTCGGTTGACCGCTACATCATCAAGCGGCTTCTCGGCTACATCAAGCCCTTCAAGGGGCTAGTCGCGGGCGCGGTGGCGCTGACCGCCTTCGGCGCCATTTTGACGCCGCTGCGCCCCTGGCTGACCCGCATCGCCATCGACGACCACATCGCCACGGGAGACCACAAGGGCCTCGCCGTCGTCAGTCTCCTCATGCTGCTCGTGATCGTGCTCGACGGCGTCAAGCAGTACGCCGCCACCTGGCTGACGCAGCTCATCGGCCAGAAAGCGGTCTATGCCATCCGCCTCGACATCTTCCGCCACTTGCAGCGCCTGCCGATCCGCTACTTCGACCGCAATCCGGTTGGCCGCATCATCACCCGCACCACCAACGACGTCGAGGCGCTCAACGAAATGCTCTCCAGCGGCCTCATCACCATCATCGGCGACGTCTTACAACTGCTCTTCATCGTAGCGATGATGCTGCTGACCGACTGGCGGCTGACGCTCGTCGTGCTGAGCATTTTGCCGGTCATGATCTACTCGACCATTTTTTTCAAGGACAGGGTGCGCCAGGCGTTCCTCGATGTCCGGACGCATCTGGCGAGGCTCAACTCCTTTTTTCAGGAGCACATCACCGGCATGAAGGTGGTGCAGCTCTTCTCGCGCGAGGAGGCCGAGTTCCGGAAACACTCCGCCATCAACGCCGACCACCGCGACGCCAACATCAAGACGGTGCATTATTTTTCGATCTACTTCCCCTTGATCGAGTTTCTCAGCTCGGCGGCGGCGGGTTTGGTGGTGTGGTTCAGCGCAACGCGGATCATGCAGGCCGATCTTTCGGTGGGCGTGGTGGTGTCGTTCGTGCAGTTCATCTGGCTCTTCTTCCGCCCGTTGCAGCACCTCTCCGACCGCTTCAACATCATGCAGACCGCCGTCACCAGCTCAGACCGCATCTTCCGCCTGCTCGAAGAGCCGCTCGATCCGGAGCCGTCAGAGAATGCCAGAACGATCACCGCGTTTCGGGATCGCATCGAATTCGACAAGGTGTGGTTCTCTTACGACGAAAATCACTGGGTGCTGCGCGACATTTCGCTGGAGATCAAGGCGGGAGAAACCGTGGCCATCGTCGGCGCAACCGGCAGCGGCAAAACCACGCTCATCAACATTCTTTCGCGGTTTTACCCCTACGCGAAGGGTTCGGTGACGATTGACGGTATCGAGCTGAGAGACATTCCCGGCCACGATTTGCGCAAGCTCGTGGGCGTGGTGATGCAAGATGTGGTGCTCTTCGCCGGTTCGATCCGCGAGAATCTCAGCTTCGGCGATCCCTCGATTTCGGACGAAACGATTCGCGAGGCGGCCAGTATCGTGGGCGCGAACCGCTTCATCGAAAAGCTGCCGGGCGGCTACGACTACCGCATCCGCGAAAACGGTTCGGGACTCTCGGCGGGCCAGAAGCAGCTCCTCGCCTTCGTGCGGGCGCTGCTCTACGACCCGGACATTCTCGTGCTCGACGAAGCCACCAGCTCGGTCGATACCGAAACCGAGTCGCTCATCGAACAGGCCACCGACCGGCTGATGAAGCACCGCACCTCGATCATCATCGCCCACCGGCTCTCGACGATCCAGCATGCCGACAAGATCGTGGTGCTGCACAAAGGCACCATCCGCGAAACCGGCACCCACCAGGAACTCCTCGCCCAGCGAGGGTTGTACTACAAGCTGTATTTATTGCAGCACCCGGAGCGCAGCAGGCTGGAAGAGGCGGGGTGAAGTATAGGATAGTTGGGACTTATGGGACTTTTGGGACGAGTGGGACTTTTGGGAGGAAGAGAAAAGTGGATCGTTTTTTCTTCTTAGTTCTTGTTGTCCCAATAGTCCCATAAGCCCCACTCGTCCCACAGCACCAAACTCCGCACCAACCCCAAAGCCTCAAAGATTGCTCTCCCGCAGCACCGTCACCGGCTCCAGGCGGGCGGCGCGGAGCGAGGGGATCGCGGCGGCGATGGTGCTGATGATGACCGTCACGACGATGACGAAGAAAAAGTACCAGGGGTTCCACGACATGCTGAAGCCGCTTTTGGTCAGCGGCCCCTGCGAGCTTTCGATCTGCAAGCTGGCCAGAAACCCGATTGAGCCGGTCGCCATGAGGCCTCCGGCGAGCGCGCCGCCGAGGCCGACCAGAAACCCCTCGAAAACGAACAGCCCCACCATCTGCGCCGACGAAAAGCCGAACGACTTCATGATGGCGATGTCGCGGCTCTTCTCGAAAACCGTCGTCACGAGGATATTTGCCACGCCGAAGCCCGACACCACGCCAACGAAACCCACGAGCGACAGCACGATGGAGCCGATCCGCTTGAAGAGCACCAACACGCTCTCATTCTCCTCCTGCCAAGTCATGCAACGGTAGCCGGTTATGCGCTCAAGCTCGTCGGCCAGCGGCGCGTCGTCGAGCGGGTCGGCAACCTTCAGCGAAATGCCGGTAACCTTGTTGGGCGGCAGCCCCTCGACAATCTGGCCGAGCTTGAGCGACGAAAGGATCGTGTTATCGACGGCGTTGATGCCGGTGAAAAAAATTCCGGCAACCTTGCCCTGGCGGCTGCGGCCGTCGGACGAAATGATGGTGATCTGGTCGTTCAGCTCCACGCCAAGATCGGTGGCGACGGAACGCCCGACCAAAAGGGCATCGGGAGTTTTCCGGAACAGCACCAGATCGCCGGAAACGAGGTTGCGCCCGATGTGGCTGATGCGCTCTTCGCGGTCGATCTCCACTCCCCTGAGCAGCACCGGCTGGTTGCGGTTCCCCTTGACCGCCATGATCTGCGACTCGACGAAGGGCGAGGCGGCGGTGATCTTGCCGGAAAAGGCGGGCGAGGAAACAATTTCGAGAATTCGCCCGTAGTTGCGCACCTCATCGGATTCATCCCTGCCGATATTGTCCGCCACGAAAGCCCTCTTCGAGCCGGCAGCGTCGAACAGATTGGTCGGCACCGGATCGATCTTCTCGCCCTTGATGCGGATGTGTGGCGCGGCGTCGATGATGGTTTCGGTGAAGGAATCGAGCAGCCCCCTGGTGAGCGAGATGGTGGTGATGAGCACCATCGTGCTGACCGACACGGCAAGCATGGTGGTGAGCGTCTGGCGCTTGCGGCCGAGAATGTGCCTGACGGCTATATCGAACAGGGT
Source organism: Chlorobaculum thiosulfatiphilum (assembly GCF_006265165.1). Classification (GTDB taxonomy): domain Bacteria; phylum Bacteroidota; class Chlorobiia; order Chlorobiales; family Chlorobiaceae; genus Chlorobaculum; species Chlorobaculum thiosulfatiphilum. The sequence continues at coordinate 41,901 of NZ_VDCH01000009.1, read as the reverse complement.
TCTGAACATAAGGCGCAAACCGGACAAGCCCGAAAAAAGTTATGGGATATTTGCCATAAGTTATACTTTACAGAGCACCTCTGAAAATCGTTCAAACCAGAAGCGGCCATCCGCCCATGCAAGAAGCAAGCGCAACCATAACCGCTGAACGCAAGCACAGCCACGTCGATATCTGCCTGAACCGCGAGGTCTGTTTCGACCTTCAGGATACCGGCCTCGGCGCGTGGAGGTTCGAGCACAACGCCGCGCCGGAGATCGATTCCAAAGAGATCGACCTCTCGACGGAGTTCCTCGGCAAGAAGATCGACCTGCCGATCATGATCTCTTCGATGACCGGCGGCTACGGTGACGCCCTCGCCCTGAACCGCACCCTGGCCGAAGCTGCCGAACGCTTCCGCATCCCGCTCGGCGTGGGCAGTATGCGCCAGGCGCTCGAAGGCTCGTCGCACCGCGAGAGCTTTTCGATTGTGCGCAAATCCGCGCCGACGGCGCCCATCTACGCCAACATCGGCGCGCCCGAAGTGGCCGCCGGACTGAGCCGCGAGCAACTCTCGATATTGATCGACCTCATCGAGGCCGACGCGCTGATCGTGCATCTCAACCCGGCGCAAGAGCTGTTCCAGCCTGAAGGCAGCACCGACTTCAAGGGATTTCTCGACAAGCTGAACGACATTACCGCCACCATCGACGTGCCGGTGATCGCCAAGGAGGTGGGCTGCGGCATCTCGGCGAGCGCCGCGCGGAAGCTCGCTGACGCGGGCGTCAAGGCCATTGACGTGGCCGGAGCGGGCGGCATAAGCTGGCAGAAGGTCGAAGAGTGCCGCTATCTCGACCGCTTCGGCAATGAGGAGCGCTTCAGCCCGTCGGCGCTGGGCGAGCTGCTGAACTGGGGCATCCCGACCGCCGAGTGTCTGACCGGCATCGCGGCGCTCAAGCAGCACAACCCACAGTACGCCGCGCTTGGCGTGATCTCGTCGGGCGGCATCCGCAACGGCCTTGACGTCGCCAAGTCGATCGCCCTCGGCGCAAACATCGCCGCCTCCGCGCGGCACATGCTCGTCGCGCTCCACGCCGGAACGCTCGACGAGACCATCCGCGCATGGTCCAGCGACCTCAAGGCGGCGATGTTCCTGACCGGATCGGCCAGTATCGAAGCACTGAAACGAGCAACTATCAATCACAAACCCTGAGCACCGGAGCCATGACTTTACAGATAACCCAGGAGCAGGTTGAATCCAAGTACCGTCAATACCACTCACGAATCAACGAAGCCCTTGCCCGATGCTTCCAGAAAGAGAGTCCCGCCACGCTCTACGGCCCGGCTCGCTACATCCTCGAAGGAAAGGGCAAGCGAATCCGTCCGTTCCTGACGCTGCTCGCCTCGGAAGCGGTCAGCGGCTCCTGCGACAACGCGCTTGGCGTCGCCCTCGGCGTCGAGGTGCTGCACAACTTCACCCTGATGCACGACGACATCATGGATGCCGCCGACCTGCGCCATGGCCGTCCGACCGTGCACAAGCAGTGGAATGTCAACTCCGCGATCCTGTCGGGCGACATGATGATCGCCTACGCCTACGAGCTGGCGCTTCAGGCGCTCACGGCGCGGCACGCCGAGATGATCCACATCTTCAACGACGCCAACATCACCATCTGCGAAGGTCAGGCGCTCGACATGGAGCTGGAACAGCGCACGGATGTCTCCATCGCCGACTACCTCGACATGATCTCCAAAAAAACGGGGCGGCTCATTTCGGCGGCGCTCGAAGCGGGCGGCGTGGCTGGCGACGGCACACCGGAGCAGATTGCGGCGCTGGTCACCTTCGGCGAGAAAATTGGACGCGCCTTCCAGATCCAGGACGACTACCTCGACATCATGGCCGGAGACGGCAAGTCGGGCAAGGTGCCGGGCGGAGACGTCATCAACGGCAAGAAAACATGGCTCCTGCTCCGCTCGCTCGAACTGGCCACAGGCAGCGACCGCGAGCTGTTGCAGTCGATCTTCGACAACAAGGGCACCTCGCCCGACAACGTGCCCGCCGTCAAGGCGATCTTCGAGCGCTGCGGTGTGCTTGACGAGACCAGGGCGAAGATCAACGAGGATACCGAAGCGGCCTTCGCTGCGCTCGACGCCCTTCCTCTGGAGGAGGGACGCGGCTACCTGCGAGGGTTCGCCAACATCCTCATGAAGCGCGATTTCTGAGACTTTCCGGGGGGAAACCCCTCCCCCCGCCTCTCTTCAACTCCCCTGCCCCCGAACTATGACAACGACCCCTGAGCAAAGCATTGCGCTTTTGCTGCTCATTATCTCGCAGCTTCCCGGCATCGGCCCCTCAAGGGCGCGCGCCCTTGTCAACCGTTTCGGCCCGACCCCGGCGCTGCTCGAAGCGGACATCGACGCGCTGCGCCAGATTCCCGGCATCGGCGAGACCATCGCCCGCGAAACCGCCGAGCGGCTCGCAAGCCCGGCGTGGCGACAGAAGGCGCGCGAGGCGGCGGAAGAGCAGCTCGCGCGGGCTGAACGGCTGGGTGCCGCGGTCGTAACGATCCTCGACCCCGCCTACCCGCCGCTCCTGAAGGAGATTTACGATCCGCCGCTCCTGTTCTTCGCGCGCGGCAATACCGAGGCGCTCTCGCTGCCCTCGCTCGCCGTCGTCGGCACCCGCAAGGCCACGGCCTACGGCAAGCAGGCCACCGAGTTCATCTGCCGCGAAATGGCGGGCAACGGCTACGCCATCTTCAGCGGCCTGGCCTACGGCATCGACATGATGGCGCACCGCGCGGCCGTGGAGAGCGATGGCGTCACCGTTGCCGTGCTCGGCTGCGGCATCGACCGCATCTACACCGACCCCGCCGGGCGGCTCTGGCCGAAGATACTCGAACGCGGCGCGATCATCTCTGAGGAGTGGATCGGCGTCAAGCCCGAACCGGGCAATTTTCCGCGCCGGAACCGCCTGATCTCCGGCCTGACGCAGGGCACACTGATCGTCGAATCGGACATCAAGGGCGGCTCGATGATCACCGCCGCCTGCGCCCTCGAACAGAACCGCGAAGTGTTCGCAGTGCCGGGCAGCATCTTTTCCGCCGCCTCGCGCGGCGCGAACTTCCTCATACAGCAAAACCAGGCCAGGCCGGTGCTCTGTGCCGAAGACATTCTCGCCGAACTCGATCCGGCGCGAAACCCCGCGATGAAACAGACGGGAGCGCCCGAGCCGCTTGCTCTCGACATCGAGGAGTCGTGCATCGTCGAAGCGCTCCAGGCGGGCGCGATGCACATCGACCTCATCGCCGAAAAGACCGGTATGAAGATCGACGCCCTTCTGGTGCATCTTTTCGAACTCGAACTGAAATGGATCGTCGAGCAGGAGCCCGGCCAGATATTCAGAAAACGCACACCGCGAAGAGCGTAAATCCCGCGCCGCACGGCCTCGACAGGGCGTATTTGCCTTATCCTGTTTTTCTTTGGCGCAATAGTATTTTCAAACCGGAATTGTTACTTTTCGAAGTATCGATTCGATGAAAAGCCAAAGAACCGTACGCTTTGTATCATGAAACACCTAAACACACCGATAATGACAGACTTCAAAGGAATGAAAAAAGCAGTATCAGGTTTTCTGTTCATGTCACTCACTCTTGGCATGACCCTCTCGGCCCCACAGGCTTTTGCCGCTGATAATACACAGAAAATCGGCGTGGTCGATTACGGCAGGATTTTCCAGATGATGCCGGAAACCAAAACCGCCGACCAGTCTCTTCAGACGATGAAAAACCAGAGCGGCGCGGAGCTCGCAAAACAGCAGAACGCGCTCCAGAGCGCCATCCAGGCGTACCAGAAGTCCGGCAAGCCAAACGCCACCAAAGAGAAAGAGCTTCGCGCCCAGCAGGAGAACCTGCAGAAAAGCGCCATGGAAAAACAGCGGCTGCTCTCCCAGAAGGAGCAGGAGCTGATTGCGCCAATCCGTCAGAAAATCGATGCCACCGTCGCTTCGGTCGCGCAGAAGGATGGTTACGGCATGATTTTCGACAAGAGCGCCCGCGTGTATGGCGATGCCCAGTCGGACATCACCTTCAAGGTGCTCGACCAGCTGAAAATCAAGTAACACTCTCCAGGAAGCCCCTTGCATTCTCGCCGGACAACCTTTTTATTTCTGGCAATAGTGTTCAGCGCCGTCGGCTGTAGCGCTCCCAAAAAGGAGTCTCACATGCCGGCGGCTGCCGTTTCGACAAAAGATATGCCTGCTCAGGAGAGCTGGAATGTCACACTCGTGGTGTCGGATAATGGCAGGACCAAAACGATTGTCAGCGCCCGCCATGCGTCTGAATACCGTCAGGGAGAGAAACAGGAAATCCGTCTCGATGGTGGACTCAACGTACAACTGTTCGACCGTGATGGCAGCGCAACCCTCATTACGGCAGGCAGGGGTATCGTGCATGACAATCACGATATCGAAGCGTTCGACAACGTCGTCATCCGTTCGGCTGACGGCACGGTCATGCGCACCGAACACATCTGGCGCACCAGTCACGACCGCATGATTCGCTCGGACAAATATGTCACGATTTCCGGCCCCTCCCGCACCATACGGGGTTATGGCTTCGAAAGCGACGAAGCCATGAAACACTACAGGATTTTCCATGCCAGCGGTGAAGCCTTATCCAAATAATTCGACTCTGTTTGCGCCGTTATGAAATTACACATGCTCAAATCCAAGATCCACAACGCCATCGTCACCAGTGGAGACCTTGAATATGAAGGAAGCATCACCATCGACAAGGAGCTGCTCGAAATGGCCGACATGATCGCCAACGAGAAGGTGCTGGTGGTCAACAACAACAACGGCGAGCGATTCGAGACCTACATCATCGAAGGTACGCGCGGTCTGCGCGAAATCCAGCTCAACGGCGCGGCGGCCCGCTGCGCGCTGCCTGGCGACGAAATCATCATCATGACCTTCGCCGAAATGGAGCCGGAGGAGGCGCGGAACTGGCAACCGATGATCGTCATCGTTGACCGGATGAACAATCCGAAACGCCGCCACCGGGTGGGCGCGGACAACGAATATCTTGGCTGAAATTTCTCGTAACCCCTTACTTAATAAAATGTTATGAGCCTTTCAATCGTCATCATGGCCGCCGGTAAAGGCACACGAATGAAATCGGATCTCCCGAAGGTGCTGCACGAAGCGAACGGCAAGCCGCTGGTGGCCTATGTCATCGAAAAATCGCGGGCGCTCGATCCCGGCAAGATCGTACTCATCGTCGGTCACCAGGCCGAACTGGTTCAGGCGGCAACCGCTGACTTTCCTGTCGATTACGCCTTGCAGGAGCCGCAACTTGGCACCGGTCACGCCGTCATGCAGTCGGAACCGCTTCTGAAGGATTTTGAGGGAGAGGTCGTCATCCTGTCGGGAGATGCGCCGCTCTTCACCGAGCGTACGCTCAGGGAGCTGATCGATTTCCATCGTTCGCGGCAGGCGGTCGCGACGGTGCTGACTGCCGAAATGGCCGATCCAACGGGATACGGCAGAATCATCAGAAACGGCGGAGGCGAAGAGGTATTGAAAATCGTCGAGCAGAAGGATGCCACGGAGGCGGAGAAAGCGGTAAGTGAAATCAATTCAGGCGTTTACGTCTTCAACGCCGCCGAGCTTTTTTCAGCTCTGCACAGCATCACCAACAAGAACGCCCAAGGCGAATACTACCTCACCGACGTGTTCGGCATCTGCTTTGGCAAAGGCAAAAAGGTGTGCGCCTTCAAGGTAGCCGACCCCAACGAAATCCGCGGCATCAACACCCCCGAACAGCTCCGCGAAGCTGAACAGTTGCTGCTGGGCGAGGAGTATTTGTGAGAAATGAACGAGGTGGACAATGTGGACTTGGTGGACAAATTCTTCTCCCACAAGTCCCATCGGTCCCATAAGTCCCACAGCACCCAACCCCCGCAGAATCCCCGATTTCCCAGGCCGCCGCGAAACTTGCTAATACAAAAACATCGGCTTGCCCATGACGCTTCTCATCTTCGGGCGGTAGCAGCGCGGGTCGTAGAGTTCGCTGATATCGACCTGTTTGGTGTTCGTTGAGACCTCCGAAAGCGGCAGGCAGGTGTAGATGCCCTGCTGAAGCGCCACCATGACGCCGAAGGCGCCTTCGGCAACAAGCTCCACGGCAAGCTGCGCGAAGTTGAAGCCCACCATCAGGTCGAGCGCGTCGGGAATACCCGACCGCATCAGATAGCCTAGCGGCTGGCAGATCACCTCCTGGCCGGTCAGCATCGAGATGGTTTCGCGGGTCAGTTGCCCGATTCCGGCAGGCTCGTGGCCATCCTCGTCGTAGCGCCGTCCGCAATATTCGATCATCTTGCTCCCGATCATCCGCGCGCCCTCGCTGATGGCGATCATGGCGTAGCGGCTCGGATTGGCCGCCTTGTCCTGAATCACGAACTCGGCAAGGGTTTCGGGATCGAAGGGCGCTTCCGGAATGAGCGCCCGGTCAACGCCGGCCAGATAGGCGCTGACCAGGCAGGTCTCGCCAGTGCTGCGCCCGAACAGCTCGACGATGGTGATGCGCTCGTGCGAGCCGGAGCTGGTGCGGAGCTGGTGGATGTACTGAACACTCCGGGTCACGGCCGTACCAAAACCGATGCAGTAGTCGGAGCCGTAAACATCGTTGTCCATCGTTTTCGGCACGCCGATCACCTTGACCCCCTTGCGGTAGAGATGCTCGGCGTAGCCGATCGTATCGTCCCCGCCGATGACGATGATGACATCAAGGCCAAGCGCATCGATGCTGCGAAGCACATGATCGGTCAGATCGAAGTTTCCGGAGTGATGCAGGCCCGAGCGCAGCAGGTGCGGCGAGTTGCGAAGAAATGCGGGAATCTCTTTCTTTTTGAGATTGCCGGGGTTGATCCGGCTGGTATGGAGCAAGGTGCCGCCGGTGCGGTCGATTCGCCGGACAAGCTCCGGATCGAGATCGGCGATGTGCTCGGCGCGGGAAGCCAGATCGTCGGGATCGAAGGCAAGCAAGCCGTTCCAGCCCCGGCGAATACCGGTCACCCGGTGCCCCTTTTCGGCGCTGATCGTCACGATGGTCTTGATGCACGCGTTGATGCCGGGGGCGTCACCGCCGCCGGTGAGGACACCGATATGCATGACTGTTATCCCGTCGAAGGGTTGTGGAACAAGGAAACGGCGATTCCCGGCTTACTTGCGTGAGCGCCTCGTCTTTTTTACCTCGCCGGTATCGGCAAGCTCACGGCGGGAGTCCGAGGCGATTTCGCTGGCCGTGCGGGTATCGATCCTCTCCGTCGGAGACTCCAGGCCCGTGGCTTTCATGGAGTAAAACTCGATCAGGTTGCCGTCCGGGTCCATCACGAAAAAGGCGCGTCCCTCGCGGCGATGCGCGGGACGTGTAACAAGATGTACGCCGCGATCGTCGAGATAGACGGCCGCCTCATCGACCTCGGCGTCCGAGGCCAGCCTGAAGCCGAAATGATCCACGCGAATATCCCTCGCATCGGCCGAACCCGGCGTTTCCGCCTTGACCAGCACGAGCATGTCTGAATTGATCCGCAGGTAGGAAATGTTCGCCCCGGCGCGATGATCGACCCGAAAACCGAGAATTCCGGCGTAGAACTCCTCAGCCAGCCGGACGTCATTGACCCGGAGCGTGATCTGGTTAATCCCCGTCAGATTCATCTTCATCCTCGCCCTCCGCTACTTTCGTTTCGGTACTCTTTTCGAGAACATAATCGTACTCATGATCAAAATACTGCTCCACCGCCTGCTGGGAGGGTTTTTCGCGACACTCGAACTCGACGCTGATGGCGATCTGTTCGGGAAACACCTTTTCCGATTCGGACTCCGAAGCGGGGTTCCGGATCATCTCCTTGTACGGCAGCAAGCGCTCTTCGAGTTCGGCCCGCTCCTCTTCGTGAATCTCCCTTGCTTTCTTCGAAATGGCTACAACGGTTTCGTAGAGATTTTCATGCGTACTTCTCAGCTTGTTCAAATCAACTGGTTTGACCGACATGGCAATAGTGCGTTATGATTGTGGAAGAAACTCGGCGATCCGCGTGGCGACCGCATCGACGGTGCGCCCGAGATCGTCGTTGACCACGACAAAATCAAATTCTCCGGCATGGGACAGCTCCATCTCCGCCCGTTCGAGCCGCGTTTTGAGCGCCTCGGCGCTCTCGCTCTGGCGCACCTGCAAGCGGCGGGCAAGCTCCTCCATGCTCGGGGGTTTGAGAAAAACGAGCAGCGCCCGTTCTCCGAAAATGCTTTTGAGGTTCAGCGCCCCTTTCACATCGAGATCGAAAAGCAGATTGCGGCCCGCCTCGATCGCCTCGGCGGTCTTGTCGAGCAGCGTTCCGTAGAAGTTACCGAAAAAGAATTCATGTTCGATGAAGCCGTTTTCAGCAATCTTTTTTTCGAACGCTTCCCGGCTCAGGAAGTGGTAATCGACGCCGTCGCGCTCGCCGTCGCGCATCTGGCGCGTCGTGGCCGAGACCGAAAATTCGAGCGATCCGAGACGCTCCATCACGAGTTTGGCGACCGTCGATTTTCCGGTGCCTGACGGGGCCGAAAAGACGATCAGCCGACCCTGGCCAGAAACCTGTTCCGCGCTCATAGGCTTATTCGATGTTTTGAAGCTGCTCCCTGACCTTTTCGAGTTCCTCCTTGATGTGCACCACCTTCTGCGAAATATCGGCGTTCTGCGACTTTGACGCGATGGTGTTGGCCTCGCGGAGCTGCTCCTGCAGGAGGAAATTGAGCTTGCGGCCAGAGCCGCTTGAACTGTTGTTCAGCTCTTCGATGAAAAACTTGTTGTGGCTGTTGAAGCGGATGCACTCCTCGGTGATGTCGAGCCGCTCGGCGGCCATGACGATCTCCATTTCGAGCCGATCCTTGCTGTACTCGACGTCGCGTCCGGCAATGGCGCTGATTTTCGAGGCCAACCGTTTACGGATCGCTTCGAGATTACCGGCGGCAATCTCCTTGATCTCTTTGAGTGTGCGCTCGATTTCATCGATTCTCGCCCTGAAATCACCGGCAAGCTCCTCGCCCTCTTTCTGGCGCATCTCCTTGAGATGACCGATAGCTTCGACAACGGCTGACTGAGCGATGGGCCAGATTTCGTCCGGGTGCTCCAGAATGGTGTGGTCAGACTCGAAAATCTCGGAAAAACGCAGGACATGATCAAGCGTTACCGGCGCTTCGACTTCCGCCTCCCGGCGCACGGTTTCGAGAAGCGACTTGTAAGCCCTGACTTTGGAGGGATTCACGGTCACCGGCAACTGCTCGGCCTCGTCGAGCTGAAGCTGGACGAACGCCGATATCTTGCCGCGCTGGAAACTGGCGCGGATCAGCTCCCTGACCTCCAGCTCCCACGACAGCAACTGCCGCGGCAGCTTGACCCCGATTTCGGCGAAACGATTATTGACCGAACGCAGTTCGACAAGCACTTTCATGCCTTTTTCCGAACGCTCGGCGCTGCCGTATCCGGTCATGCTTTCCAACATACACTTCCCATCTTACATTCTTGAAGATACCTGCGAAGCAGAAACCCCGCAGGTTCCAGTGCACAATACCAATTATTTACGCAGATCGAGATCAGCGAGCACCTTGCGGTAACGCTCGATATCGACTTTCTTGAGGTAGTTCAGCACTCGCTTGCGCTTGCCGACCAGCATCAACAGGCCGCGGCGTGAGTGTTTGTCTTTGGGATGCTGCTGAAGATGACCGGTCAGATCGGTGATCCTGCGGCTGAACAGGGCAACCTGCACTTCCGCTTTTCCGGTATCCGTCGCAGAATCACCAAACTTCGTAATAATCTCGGTTTTGTGTTCTTTTGTCAGACCCATGATGTTTGCTGTATAATGTGTGAGTGAAAACGAAATAAAAAAATGGCCTGTAATGTAACATTATTTCTTGTATAATCTCGCTTCTTTTTTATCGAGTTCGAGCTGCGCCCGAAGTTCATCGATCGACGCGAAGCGCTGCTCGGCCCTGATGAAACCAAGCAACCGCACAATCAGAAAGCGTCCGTACAGATTGCCTGAAAAACCGATGATGTGGGCTTCCACCCTCACCTCGCCATTGTCGGCGACGGTCGGGCGGCGGCCAATGTTCATCATGGCCGGGTACTCCTGGCCGTCGATCTCGACGCTCGCAGCATAGACGCCGTGAGCCGGAAGCATTTTGCAGCTATCGGAAAGGGCAAGGTTCGCCGTCGGGAAGCCGATGGCGCGACCAAGTTTGTCGCCCTCGATGACCGTGCCGCTGATCGAGTAGGGCGCTCCGAGGCATTCGTTGGCCTCGCGAATCTCTGCCGCGTCGAGCAAGCGCCTGATCCGGGTGCTCGATACCGGTGAACCTCCGACGATCACCTCGCCGACCACATCGACGCTGAAACCGCACTCCGTGCCGAGCGTGAGCAGCGTCTCTTCACTGCCGCCCCGCTTGCTGCCGAAGCCGTGATCGTAGCCGACGGTGACATGACGCGCGCCGAGCCGCTGCACCAACACCTCCCGAATGAATGCTTCGGAGCTTTTCGAGGCGAACTCACGGTCGAAGCGCACCACGAACAAAAGGTCGATCGACATCGTCCTGAACTGGCTCACCTTCTCCTCGAAAGTGGAAAGCAGCCGCACCGCGCACCGGTCGCTGCCGTCGAGCACGATCCTCGGATGCGGCTCGAACGTCACCACGACGCTTCTGAGACCGAGTTCCTGGGCATGGCCGATCATGGAGCTGATGATCTTCCGGTGGCCGACATGGAGTCCATCGAACGAACCGATGGTCACGGCTGAAGGTTCAGCCGTCAGCTCGACCGGCATTCCGGTGGCGGGATCGAGAACCGTATCGCCCTGCAAAAATACGACGCGCATACTTCTGGCTGTTTTACTCTTCGATGGCCGATATGGCGACGCGGCCAATTTCGTCAACGATCTCGCCGACGCTCGCCGCATCCGAAAGCTGGTACTGCCCTATCGCCACCCGTTTCAACTCGGCGAGATAGCCGCCAACGCCAAGCAGTTCGCCCAGTTCGTGGGCGATCACCCGGATATAGGCTCCCTTGGAAACCTTGATGAAAAAGTGGACGTAAGGCAGCGACACTCCGGTAATGTCAAACTGGTGAATCTCTATCCGGCGAGCCTTGCGCTCTTTGACCTCCTGGCCCTTGCGGGCCAGCTCGTAGAGGCGCTGGCCGTTGTGCCAGACCGCCGAGTGCATCGGAGGCTGCTGCATCCGCTCGCCGAGCATCGATGCGGCGGCCTGGCGGATCGCCTCTTCGCCGAGATGCGACGCATCGCGAAGATCGTACTCTTCGCCCTCCGTGTCGTGGCTCGCCGTTTTGGCGCCAAGCTTGATGACCCCCTCGTAGGCCTTGTCGAGGATTTCAAGCGATGAGATGGTCTTGGTCTTGCGGCCCGTGGCGAGAATCAACAGGCCCGTGGCCTTCGGGTCGAGTGTACCGCAGTGGCCAACCTTGCGCTTCGCGCCGTGGCGCTTGTACGCGCCGCGAATCTTGGCCACCACGTCGAACGAAGTCCAGTCGAGCGGCTTGTCAACCAGCAGGTAATCGCCCTCCTCGCTGAGGACGGACATGCGACCTTGTTCGATCATCGCGCTCCCGGTTCCGGACAATTCGGGTTACTGCTGCGCTTCATCCCGTGCAGGCTTGACCGATTTGAGCAACTGCTCGATCCGGTTGGCCTGCTCGAAGAGGCGGTCTTCGTAGAACGCCAGCTCCGGAATCCGCCGGAACTGGTGGCGGATTTTCGAAGAGAGCGTTTTGCGGATCATCTTGTTTTCGGCGTGAAGATACTCCATCACCTCCGCGCGCTGCTCCTCGGAGCCGATCACGGAGACATAGACCCGCGCGATGCCGAGATCGGCGGTGATTCTCACCTCGGTCACGGTCACCAGCGGGCCGCTTCTCGGCAGCTCCTTCTCGAAAATCGCGCTCAACTCCCGCTGCAACAACGAGGAGACTTTATCGGTTCGTATCGACATGTCGGCTCTCCTTTAAGCTCAGAGCTTGCGTTTTTTCTCGACGATCTTGAAGGCCTCGACGACGTCGCCAACCTTGATATCGTCGTATCCCTTGAGGCTGACGCCGCACTCGTAGCCGGCATCGACCTCCTTGACGTCATCCTTGAAGCGCTTGAGCGAGTCGAGCTGGCCTTCGAAAATCTGCACACCGTCGCGCAGCAACCGGACTTTCGAGTCGCGCGGCACCTTGCCCTCCAGCACGTACGCGCCGCCGACGTTGCCCACCTTGGGTACGCGGAAGACCTGGCGGATCTCGATCGAACCGAGGCTCTCCTCGTGCAGTTCAGGCGACAACATGCCTTCGAGCGCCTTCTCCACATCTTCGAGCACGTGGTAGATAACGCTGTAGAAGCGCACGTCGAGGTCTTCCTTCTCGGCAAGCCGCTTGGCGTTGACGTTCGGGCGCACCCGGAAGCCGATGATGATCGCGTCCGAAGCGGCGGCGAGCAGCACGTCGGTTTCGGTGATCTGGCCGACACCCTGGTGGATAATCTGCACCTTGACCTCTTCGTTGTGAATCTTCATCAGGCCGTCGGCGAGCGCCTGGATCGAGCCGTCGGTATCGGCCTTGATGATGACGCTCAGCTCCTTTTTGAGGCCCTCCTTGATCTGGCGGGCGATGCTGTCGAGCTTGACGCGGGTGCTGCGACGGAACTCGTGCTCGCGCCTGATGACCTGGCGCTTCTGGGCCACATCACGAGCCTCCCTGTCGGACAACATCACCGTCAAGGCGTCGCCGGACTGCGGCAGGTCTTCGAAACCGAGTACGCGCACCGGCCTGGATGGCCCGGCCTCCGGAATGCGCTTGCCGCGCTCGTCCATGAGGGCCCTGACCTTGCCCATCGTGTTGCCGGCCACGAACGGATCGCCAACCTTCAGGAAACCGCGCTGCACGAGCACGGTCGAAACCACGCCCTTGCCCTTGTCGAGCTCCGATTCGACGATGATGCCGCTGGCGGGAACCTCTCTGGAAAAGTTGCCCTTCAGCTCGCGGATTTCCGCTTCGGTGAGCACCTTGTCCATCAGCTCCTTGATGTTCAGACCTTTTTTGGCCGAAATCTCCTGGCACTGGCACTCTCCGCCCCAGTCCTCGACCATCACGCCCGCTTCGGAAAGCTGCGTCTTGATCTTCTCGACGTTGGCCTCGGGCTTGTCGATCTTGTTGAGCGCCACGACGATGGGCACACCCGCCGCCTTGGAGTGGTTGATCGCCTCGATGGTCTGCGGCATGACGCTGTCGTCGGCAGCCACGACGAGGATGACGATGTCGGTCACCTGGGCGCCTCGGGCGCGCATGGCCGTAAAGGCTTCGTGACCGGGCGTGTCGAGGAAGGTAATGTGACGGCCTTTCTCGACCTCCACCTCGTACGCGCCGATGTGCTGGGTGATGCCGCCCGATTCGCCAGCCACCACGTTGCTGCGGCGGATGTAGTCGAGCAGCGAGGTCTTGCCGTGATCGACGTGGCCCATGATCGTCACCACCGGCGGACGAATCTGCATGTCCTCTTCATTATCGATCCGCTCCTCGATCGAAGTGGCCTCGATCTCGGAGATGAACTCAGCCTCGAAGCCGAATTCGAGACCGATCAGCTCGATGGTCTCCTTGTCGAGACGCTGGTTGATCGTGACGAACTTGCCCATCGAGAAGCACTTCTGGATGATCTCCTTGGCGGTCAGGCCCATCAGTTCGGCAAGCTCGTGCGGCGAGGCGTACTCGGTTACGCGCATGAGGGTCTTTTCGGCCTCGCGCATCGCCTCGGCCTCCTCGTATTCGCGCTCGCGCTCCATTCGGCGCATCTTGCGGAACTTCTGGCGGGAACCCGACGATCCGCTGTCTTCCATGCCACTGATGGTGCTCTTGATATTCTTGGAGATGACCTTGTCATCAACCTCGACCTTCTTTTTCTTCTTGCCCTTCTTTTTCTTGGCGGCTGCGGACTCTTCCCCGGCAGCAGTCGTGGTCGAAGCCTCGCCTGGAGCCTTTGCGGCTTTTTTCTTGGCCGCCTCGCCACCTTCGGTGCTGGGACTCACCGCATTTTCGAACTCTCCCTTGAGCTCGACGGCGTTCTCCCTGAAATTCTTCTTGCGGGACTTCTTTTTGCGATCCGCTTCGCTGATAACATCGATCGTACCGAGAACGGTCAGACCACCGATCTTCTGCGGCGCTTCGTAGGTCAGCATCGACTCGGGCAGCGTCTGAACCAGCAGCGTGATCGCCTCCGGCTCTTTGACCACCGCGACAGGCTCCGGTTCGGGAGCAGGCTCCGCGACCACCGGTTTCACTTCGACAACAGGCTCGACAGGCGGAGCAACGGGCGCAGGCTCCTTGGCAACCGGTTCAGTGACAGGTTTGGCGGCGGATGGCTGCTCGACAACCGGTTCCGGCTGAGGCGGCGCGACAGCGACCGGCGGTGCGGGGGGCGGTTCGACGGCAACAGGCTTGGCGGCTTCGGGAGGAATCTCGAATTTAAGTTCAGGCACATGCGCGACGGCGGGCGACGGCGGCGGGGTGCTGCTCAGGCTCTCCTTGAGCTGCTGCTCCTTTTCGTACGCTTTCCTCGACTGCTCTTCGAGCCTGGTGAGGCGCTTCTGCTTTTCAGCCCTGATCTTGCGGGTCTCATCGACCAGCTTCTTCTCCTGGCTGAAATTGCCGAAAATCATGTCGCGCATCTCCTCGCCAACCATTGAGGAGGTGGAAGCAACCTTGCCTCCTTCCTGCTTCACAAATTGCAGGACCTCCTGGGGACTGACTTGCAGCTCCCTGGCAATATCACTGATGCGGTACCTTATCTGCTTTTCCTCGATAGCCATTGGCCTCTCCTGGATGATTATCCTCTTACCGGAATTCCGCCACAATCCGCCGCCCTGACGCCTGTCTGAAATCCCGTGGTAATTCTCAGTTTGTTTCTTCTTCGTCGTGACGCTCTTCCGGCTCCGGACTCTCGTCCATCGTGCTGTCACCCATAGTAATGTCGCCCATCATCAACCTGTCGCGACTGTCGTCGAGCAGCGCCTTGAAATCCTCTTCATTGAACTGCTCGCGCACCGTGCGGTAAATCGTTTCGGCAATCTTCTTCCAGTAGCGCTTCTCCTCATCAGAGATCCTGCGTTCGCGCGGCTTCACCGTCTTGTTGCGCCCCTTGGGGAAAGCGAACAGCTCTTCGGTTTTCTGCGTGCCGACAAGGGCCTCCTCGATCTCGTCGACGCCAGCCTTGAGAATCTTTTTGGCCGTATCGAGACCACCATCGAGCAACTGGTAGATCATGTCGTCGCCGAACTCTTCGCGGAACTCGATGATGTCGATGTCGTTCGGATCTTCGAGCGACTTGTCGATCACGTCGCGATAGACGTCGATTTCATAACCGGTCAGCTTTTCGGCCAGATGGATATTGTTGCCGTTCTTGCCGATGGCGTACTTGATCTGGTCGGGCTTGAGCATCACCCGCGCCTTGCGGGTCTTCATGTCGGCATGAACCGTCATGGGGTCGATCTTGGCGGGCTGAAGCGCACGGGCGATGAAAACCTGCGGCTCGTCGGTGTAGTAGATGACATCGATATTCTCGTTGTTCAGCTCCTTGACGATGCTCTGGATGCGCTTGCCGCGATAGCCGACGGTTGCGCCGACAGGATCGATTCTCGAACTGGTCGATTCAACGGCCACCTTGGCCCGCTCACCGGGCACGCGGGCGATCCCCTTGATGACGATCAGGCCATCGAGAATCTCCGGCACCTCGCTTTCGAAAAGCTTGTAGAGAAAACGATCATCAACGCGGGAGACGATCACCTTCATGCCGCCATCGGGCTTTTCGCGCTCCTCGACGGAGCCGTCGTCGTTGCGCAGCTTGACCTTCTCGCGCTCGATGCGCTTGACGTAAAGCTTCATGCGCGGCGTGCGGCGCGGATTGTCCTTCTTCATCATCTCCGCCTTCGGCAGCACCAGCTCGACGCGGTGATCCTTGGAGGTGTTGTAGGTGAAAATCACCTCGTTCGGCCTGACCTGATAGACCTCGCCGGCAACCACCTCGCCGACCTTTTCGAGGCAGTCCTCGTAAACGGCCAGACGCTCCAGGTCGCGCACCTTTTTCTGCACCGACTGCTTGATGATCTGTATCGACTTGCGGGTCAGGTAATCGTCGAGCTTGATCGGCCCCTCTTCGTAATAGTCGCCAAGTTCGAGCGAATCATCGATCTTGCGAACCTCGTTGATATCGATTTCGATGGTCGGAAGATCGACGTCATCGACAATTTTTTTCAGAATATAGACCTCGAAATCGCCGCGCTCCGGATTGATGAAAATATTGGACTCCACCTCTGGATCGTAATCTTTCCTGAGCTGTTTCTGGATGATCTCCTTGAGCAGGTCGGCAATGTCCATCTTGACCGCGGCGCTTTCGGAGCGCTTGTCCAGAAAAATCTTCGACTGCTCGATTTCGCCGAAAGCGCTGGCAATCTGCGCTTTCTGATCATGAGTGTCACCCTTAAGCTGCTTTCTTGGCATCGCTGTGTGATCTTTTTTTTATAGAATAGTCTGCGATTCGTTCTTGAAACTTCTCGGAACTATGACTTACAAACCGGCCTGCACCACCGCCTTGACGACATCGGAAAGACGAATGGTCACCGGCGGTTCTCCGGCGGTTCTCTTTTTCCGGCCCTCCCTGACAGCCTCGATGGTGATCGACGGCGCCTCCTCCCCAGCCCCGACGGCGGCTTCGAGCAGGCGACCCGTAATCTCTTTGGGCTGAGCCTCCCCGTCCAGGTAATTGACCCGTATCAAACGTCCCAGATGTCGCAGGTACTGGCGCTGAACCTTGACTGGCTCGCCGATGCCGGGTGACGAGACCATGAGATCGAAATCTCCTTCCGCCAGCATGATGTTGTCTTGGCAAGCCTCCAGACGCGCCCTGATGGCGCGGCTCAACTTCGCGCACTGACCGATGCTGACGCCTTTGTCGGTATCGACGGTCAGCTCTATTTTTCTGCCGCCAGCGCGAATGGCGGCTTCGACAACGTACATCTCGTCGCCGGTTGCGGCAGCAAGGTCGGCGATCGACTCGCCAATCGCCTTGTGTATCAACTCATCCATCATCGCGTTCATCAACTCGAATTTCCGAAAACAAAAAAGTGGGGATACCCCACTTTCAGAAACTTTGCTTCTAACAGGCCAGTGCTCCAGTGAGCGACAATGTACAAAAAAAGCGCGCACATGTCAAACAGCTATCTCGCAATCGGCGCGCTTTACTCCTTTTGTTTGATCTGGCTGTCGATCACCTCGTACTCCGCCTCCTCGACCTGCTTCCGCCTGCCTGGAGAGGAGAAATTCCGGGAGCGGCTGGTGCGTCGCTCGTTCTGATTGCCGCCGATAAAGGTGGTTATGCGAACGAGCCGTCCCACGAGTCGCATGGCCAGCCACAAGGCGATCAAGAGAAGAATGAATTTCAGCATGGTGTCAATCTGTCAGCAATGAATAATTCTGTTCCGGACAAATAAACAGGGTAATGTTGATGTTCACTCATCCGGGCAGCAGCGCCAATCTGTCTGCGGGCAGTTTACCGCCCCTTGAGCAGGGCGATCAGGCGATCTTTGTCGATGCGGTGTTTGAAGGCCACCTGGCCATCGATGAGGATGACCGGAATGTCGAGGCCGTAGCGTTCGATGAGATCGGCGTCGCCGGAAATGTCCCGCTTCTCGATCTCGAACGGAGTGCGTTTCCGCACCTCTTCGAGCACTTCGAGCGCCTGGTCGCAGAGGCAGCACTCCGGATTGCCGTAAATCGTAACCCGTGGCTTCACGGCCTCAGCGACTCCCGCGCCGCCGGTTCACGCAGCACTTCGATGATGGCGTCGAGATCGAGCGAGGTCTGCTCGGAGGTGACGAGATTCTTGAGCGCATAGACGCCCGACTCGAACTCAGACTGGCCGACGAACAGCGCATAGGCCGAACCCATGCGGTTGGCGTCGCGCATCTGCGCCTTCATGCTCCGTCCGGCGAGATCGATCTCCGTCTGGATGCCCGCCTTGCGCAGCCGGAAAGCGACCTGCATGGCATGGCTGGCAAGTTCCTGCTGTTGTATGACGACAGAAACGAGCGGACCGTGCGGATTGAGCGTTGCAAACAACCCCTGCTTTTCCATGACAATCATGAGCCGCTCCATGCCAACCGCGAAGCCCACCGCCGGAAGATCGCCGGACGCGCCGAGTTCACGGGCCAGCCCGTCGTAGCGCCCGCCGCCGCCGATGGCGTCCTGCGCGCCAAGCTCGGAACTGGTCACCTCGAACGCGGTATGGCAGTAGTAGTCGAGTCCGCGCACCAGAAGGTGATCGATGTCGTAGGCAATACCGCGATCGTCGAGGTAGGCGAGCACAGCCTCGAATTCGGCCACCGACTCCGGCTTGAGCGAAGCGTAGAGCCTCGGCGCTCCGGCGATCATCTCCTTGAGCGCGGGATTTTTCGAGTCGAGAATGCGCAGCGGATTCTTTTCGAGCCGCTCTTTCGAGGGTTCGTCGAGGTCGGCTTCCCAGGGCTGAAAGTAGGCCCGGAGCGCCTCTCGATAGCGGGCGCGGTCGTCGAGGTCGCCGAGTGAGTTGATGCGGAGCCGCAAGCCGTGCAGGCCGAGGGTCTCGAACACCTGCATCATGAAGGTCAGCGCCTCGGCCACCGCCGCCGGGTTGGAGACGCCGAGCAGCTCCGCGCCGAACTGCGTGAACTGGCGCTGGCGTCCGGCCTGCGGACGCTCCTTGCGGAACAGATCGCTGATGTACCAGAGCTTGTGCACCGGCGACTGCGAGAGCAGGTTTTTCTGCAAGCAGGCGCGCATCACCCCGGCGGTCATCTCCGGGCGGAGCGTCAGGGAGCGGCCATTGGGATCGGGCTGGAAGGTGAACATCTCCTTGCCGACAATGTCGGTGGTCGCGCCGATGCCGCGCTGGAACAGCTCGGTGTACTCGAAAACGGGCGTGCGGATTTCGCTGAATCCGAAGAGCGCCGCCACCGAGTGGACGACCCCCTCGACATGGCGCCACCGCGCGATTTCATCCGGAAAAATATCCCGCGTACCCTTCACTGCCTGCAACTGCGCCATAACTCTTTTTTCTCTCGACAATTAAATCTGGGGTAAATCCTTCTCCTCTTCGCGAAAAAGCGCGAGCACCTCGCCGGGCGTCGCCGCGTCCAGAAGCTTGCGGCGCACATCGTCGCGGCCCGCGATTCTGGTGATGCGCCCGAGCAGCTTGAGATGCTCGGCGAGCATGGTCTCCGGCGTGGCGAGCAGAAAGACGATTTTGACCGGCTGGTTGTCGATCGACTCGAAATCGACCTCTCCAGCGAGCGTGACGAGCGCCAGTACCGGTTCGGTCACGGCGGAGGTCTTGGCGTGTGGCAAGCCGATGTTCTTGCCGATGCCCGTGGACATCTCGCGCTCCCGCTTTCGCACATCCTCGGCGAGCTGCTTTGTATCTCTGACCTTTGCATGGCTGGACACCATGGCGAGCAGCGTATCGATCACCTCATCCTTGGAGCCGGATTCGAGATTCAGGTTGATGTGCTTTTCTGTGAGAAGGGCTTCGATTTTCATGATCGATCAGCATTGCAGAGTGTGGAAGCAAGATCGTGAACCGCATTCTCCGGAGCGTGTTGCCGACTGCCGCCGAACCGGAAAACCGGACTGGCCGGAAACAGTAAAAACCCGCGAACAGTCTGGCTGCCGCAGGCGATCCGCTCAGGATTCCGGCAAACCGGAGATCACGATACCATCAACAGAGGAGTACCTCTAAAAACAGAACCGGAATATAAGAAAAACATTCTTTTCCGTACCGGATTCGAGCGGCGAAAGATCACCAGTGATGCGCGAGAAAATAGAGTAGCGGCGCGACGAACATCACCGTATCGAAGCGGTCGAGCACGCCGCCGTGCCCCGGAATGACGCCCGACGAGTCCTTGACCCCGGCATCGCGCTTGAACATCGATTCGAGCAGGTCACCGGCAGGCGCGACCGCGCCGATGAAGAGGCCCGCCGGAATTGCCCGTCCGTCGGGACAACCGGAGATGTACGCCGAACAGGCCCATGCCGCCAAGGCGCTTCCGGCAATTCCGGCAAGGTAGCCCTCCCAGGTCTTCTTCGGGCTGATGCGGGGAAAGAGCTTCTTTTTGATGAACTTGCCCCCAAAGCCGCGTCCGCCGAAATAGGCGAAAATATCCGCCGCCCAGACGCATAGAAACAAAAGCAGCACCAGCGCCTCGCCGGAACCCGCGCCGGTGTTTTCCGAAAGGCGGAGCCTGAGCAACGCGCCAAAGCTCAGGTTCACGTAGAGCAAGCCGACCAGCGTCGCGCCGAGGTTCATGAACTGGGAACCCTGATTCCGCCAGATTTCAAGCACGTACAGAAACATCACCACGGCGAGAATCGCCTCCCAGTAGCCGATGAATCCGTAATAGAAATCGAGCTGGATGAAAGCGGTCAGCGGCAAGAGAATGGCGATCGATGGCGGATGCGCCCGGTGCGCAGCCAAGCGCCAGAACTCCCAGGTAGCCATGAGACCGAGCAGGAGCACGAGCGCCAGGAAGTACAGGCCGCCTTGCATATTGAGCCAGAGAAAAAGCGGAATACCCACAATGGCTACCGCAACTCTCTGCATGAGATTGCTTTGCATCAGGAGTGAGATTTCAGCGATGCCTCCCGAGGCATCGGGTTATCGGCATCCTGCAATGCCGGCCTCACCGGAAATGACCGGATCAGCAAAAAAAAGAGAAACAACGAAACCGCCACCAGAACCCACCACGGCCAGTAACCAATGACTCCTGATGCCGCATCAGTCGCGCCGCCGCCTGAATCAACGCCGGTTTTCAGCAGGACGAGGGCGGCCAGATTGTTGGTTCCGTGCGCGATGGCTGGAACGAGAAGGTTATCGGATTTCAGGTAAATATAGCCAATATACCACCCGAGCAACGTCAAAGGCGCAAAATTGAACCACTCCATGTGGAACAGGGCGAACACCACTCCGGTAAAGAGCACCGCCCTTCGGGGATTGAGGTTCACGGCGAGGCTTTTCTGGATATACCCGCGGAAAAACAGCTCTTCGCAGAACGCCGGAGTCAGCACGAGCACCAGAGCCGAGAGGATCGATCCCCCGATTGACGCATCGCCCGCAAGTATTCTGAGGAACTGGTCGAGCATGGCCTGCTCACTCGCGAGCGTCTTTCCGAGCATTCCGAGATACGGCAGCAAAAGAGTCTGCAACTCGACGATGCTGTACAAAGCAGGTTGCAGCAGCAGCATTCCGGCCCCGGCCATCAGAGCCAATCGAACGCCACCCTGCTTGCCGATGCCGAGCCAGCCGAGCGTCGCCCTGCCAAACAGGCCGCCGCCGCTGAAACGGCTGACAAGCCAGAACACCGGCAGTGCGAGCACCGCGATCTGCCCGAGAGCCTGAGCCGCGAGCAGCTTCGACACGACCGGCCCGGTCAAACCCCGGAACCCTTCACCCAGAGAGACGCCGCCGGTCACCAGCACGGTGAGCAGCGAACCGGCAATCGGATAGACGGCGAGAACGGAGAGCAGCACCAGCGCCGTATCGAAAAGACCCGGATGCCGGCGCTGTTTCGAGTCGTCAGTGAAATTCATGAAGCGCGGTTCCGCGATTGATGGTTGATTTTGTCAATAGAAGGCGGAAAGATACCCTATTTCCCGTATTGCCGACAATAAACAAACATGGCCTGGTTTTCATCCTGAATGAAACGCTTTTTTTGGAAAAAGCTGATTATCTTTAGGTTTACCTATAAGATTTTCGGCGCTACTCTACTTCCAGATTACGCACCAGTTCCCGATAACCGCCCCGACAGAAGGGCATCAATCGTACACCCCGCATGAAAATTCTCATTACCGGCGCTGCCGGATTCATCGGTTTCCATCTTATCGAACGCCTTGCGTCGAGAGGCGATGAAGTGGTCGGCATTGACAATATCAACGATTATTACGACCAGCGGGTCAAGTATGGACGCCTCGCCTGGTCGGGCATCGATGAAGCGGCCATCGAATACGGCAAGCCGGTACAGTCATCAAAGTTTCCAAACTACCGCTTCGTCAAGCTCAACCTCGAAGACAAGGAGGGCATCGACCAGCTTTTCAAAACGGAGAAATTCGACGCGCTCTGCAACCTGGCCGCCCAGGCCGGCGTGCGCTACTCGCTCACCAATCCCGGCTCCTACGTCAGCTCGAACATCGTCGGCTTCGTGAACCTTCTGGAAGCGGCGCGGCACAACAGCCTCGGCAACTTCTGCTATGCGTCGAGCTCGTCGGTTTACGGCCTGAACGAACGCCAGCCATTCTCGGTGCACCACAACGTCGATCACCCGGTCAGCCTCTACGCGGCGAGCAAGAAATCCAACGAGCTGATGGCGCACACCTACAGCCATCTGTTCGGCATTCCGACCACCGGCCTGCGCTTCTTCACGGTTTACGGCCCCTGGGGACGGCCCGACATGGCGCTCTTCCTCTTCACCAAAGCCGCGCTCGAAGGCCGCCCGATCGATGTGTTCAACTACGGCAACATGCAGCGTGACTTCACCTACATCGACGACATCGTCGAGGGCGTCGTGCGAGTGCTCGACCATCCCGCCCAGCCGAACCCGAACTGGAGCGGCGCGACCCCCGATCCCGGCTCGTCGTCCGCGCCGTACCGCGTTTACAACATCGGCAACAACCAGCCGGTCAGCCTGATGGATTACATCGGAGCCATCGAAAACGCGCTCGGCAAGAGCATCGAAAAGAACCTGCTGCCCATCCAGCCGGGCGACGTTCCCTCCACCTACGCCGACGTCAGCGATCTGGTGAATGATCTCGGCTACAAACCGGAAACCTCGGTGCAGGAGGGCGTCGATCGCTTCATCGCCTGGTACCGCGAATTCTTCAAGGTCTGAGCGATTGCCCGACGGCCTGTAGCCGGATATGAATAAAGCCGAGGCCGGAGCAGTTGAAACTCCGGCCTCGGCTTTACCCTTTTCCCCCTCAGCGAAAATGCTGAAGCCCCGCTCGTTTATGCGGAAGTCTTCGCAATCCTCGGCTCGACCGACAGCAGCCGGTATAGCAGCACCAGCACCATGACGGCTCCAAAAAACAGGTAGGACTGCACGAAATTCAGGTGGGTATTGGCGAACTGGTCGGTAATGAGTTCAAACTTCTGGCTGACGAGAAACCAGGCGGTCAGCAGATACGCCTCGGTCCAAGCTCCAAATGGCCTGCGCGCAATAGCCGCCGGAAACAGCACGGCGAATATCGGCAGCAAGATTCCGTAATGATGCTCCCAGGCAACAGGAGAGGCCAAGGTGACGCTGAGGAAAATCAGCGCCATATCCAGAAGCTGCGGCTTTTGCCGCACCCGCCAGAACAAGGCCGCCCCCAGAATGGCCGCCGAACTAACGACCGTCGAGTAATAGACAACCGGATGGTATGGGGGAAAACTGTTTTTCAGCCACACGAGATTGTTTCCGTTAAACAACAAACGGTTCATCAGTCCATTGAGCGACTGGTTTGCAAAAAAGCTCTCGCCGTTCCGGCTGATGAATCGCAAAACATCGATATACCCGATAACATTACTGAATCCATACTCCAACACTGAAACAACCTGCAATATACCCGCCGTGACCAGCAGAGAAACGGAAAACTTCCACTCTTTGCGGAATGCCGCCCATAGCAGCAGCACCGCATATTGTGGCTTGATCGAGCAGCAGAGGCCAACCAGCAAACCGGCAAGGCCTTTGCGATCTTTGCTCCAGGCAATCAGGGCGGCGGCCGTCAAGCAACTGATCAGCGTCTGTATCTGCCCAAGATAAAATGATCTGCTCAGAGGATAAAACAGATAAACCGATGCCAGACTTATCATAAAAAACAATATTCGAGACTGCTTCTTGCTATCCAAGCTGATCCCCGCTTGATACTTATCATAGCGATTTGCCGAATCAGAAAACAGGTAATAGATCATGAAACCCATACCAATCAGACTGAACCAGCAAAGAATGTTCATTGCAAACGAAATCGCATGCCCGTCTGCTGAAGTCATCTGCTTGAGATAATCCAGAAAAAGCAAAGAACTCAACGGATACTGAAATTTGACCTTGCTGACAAAAAAAATGCGTTCGTACAAAGAGAGCGGATTTTGCGGGTTTGCGTTCAGCTCTTTCAGAGCCCATAACATGGGTTTCCATGAATCGGCTAAATGCGTCATCTTCCAGACATTGAGTGTCTTGAGCATATAGCCTGCCGTCGTGTCCTCCGGCTTATGAAACGATGCAGCAAGAATTGCGCTGACCAGCAGAGCGCTGGTCAGCAGTGTCAGCAAGAGCAGATAACTCCGGTTAAGCAGAGGATATTTCTGATACTTTTTCAGATTGAAAAAATCAGAACCCCTGTCCGAAAATAGATAGAGTAATGAAACCGCTGACAGCACGGTCATCAGTAAAATAAGCGCAATCATATATAGTGTAATTGATATCACCATATTACTTATATAAAGATTTAATTATAGTCGCATAAAATATAATTTTTTCTTATAAAACCTCTAATCCGGTGATTTGAATTTATAAATATAGGTCTTTGCTTCACCAATCTTATGCCAATCAGGACTTAGCCTCTTGACATCCTGATCAGAAACCCAGCGCGGTAATGAAGGTATAATAATGGCATCCACTCCGGCATTTTTCAATACATTCAACGCAATAGCCTGCCGCCTCCTATTGGATGAATAGAAGTCATAACTCATTGCTGAAACTATCTTTACTTTAGCCAATCGAGCCCAGTACAGCTCTTCGTCCTCCAATCCCACCACAGCAACTTTATCCCCCGCCTTAATCCCCATCCTTCCAAGATTATCAGCAACCTGCCAATGATAATGGCTTATACCATCGACAGGATGTTTTACTGTTCTTCTTTTGAATGAAGATTGAAATAAAAGAGAGATATTTACAAGAATCACTATTATAATAACCATACCTTTCAATACCCTCTTTGAAAGTGAACCCTTTACATCCACGCTAAAAAAAACAAACAAAAACAGCATTAAAACAAATGGCGCTATATATCTTGTCTGAAATGCTACCCAAGGATCAATAATTACCGTCAGATCGGTAAATAAGATAAAACTGATAAGGCCAGCTACAGGAACCAGAAAAAGTCTCCAATTGTAAATAATATTCTTCAAAAACCCTATAGTGCACTCCTTGTTTATGCTTGCCAACACAAAGAAAAAAAGAAGGAAAAAAGTTATAAATAATTTTATTAAATATTTAAGATTGCGCTTAATTATATCAATTTGTTTTTTCAAATCAAATTTTGCATGTATCCCATCACTCCAATATGAAGGATCATACCAAACAGGGTAAGAGCCTGATACTGGCGTTGCGAATTCTATAATCTCAGGCTCTTTATTAATTTTTCTTGTAGAATGCGCTGGAGTTCCGGTTTCCGGAGAACCTTGCCAATAATGATCGTCTGTTATGGGACTTACATACCAAGCATAATTCAATTTTCCTGCATCACCTATGGTGATACGATGTTTCTGCATGGATATTGCCGTAATAAATGGCAATATAAGCAGCATCATAAACAATAGAGAAATTGATACTCTCGACAAGCTGCTCTTTAAGCTTATGCGATCGCTGATATGAATAATTGATATAATATATACAAAACCTAAAGGCAACATAAACGATTTCGCCAAGTAACTTAGCCCAAGAATAACACCAAGAATAACATAATTATTCCAACTCAATGGATTCATAGCAATTCTCAGAACAAAAGCAGTCGAAAGATATACAAATGCTGCAACCATCATATCAGGGCTATCTCGATGCACAAGAATCCATACGATCGAAGACCAGATAAAAATGGTATATCCAAGCGCTATCCAGACCCAATCCGGCTTTTTCAGGATATTATTTATCCCCTCTTTTCTATTCTCTGTATTTTTAGAATAAGCAATTATATGATTCAAGAAAAAATCAAACGAAACCAGAGCAAATAAATAGAGCGCAAAGTTTACAGTCTTGACCAGAAAAATTTCCCAATAAGGAGCAGGCTTAAAAATAAACAAAACTGTTCCCAGCACCCATGAATAAAGAGGACTCCAGCAAGCATTGATGGCATCACTCCAGTTACCTTTCAGATAATTATCTGCAATATCCAAATAGGATGGGCCATCATACCACATGAGATAGCGACCACTTCTCGTCTGAATAGCACCAAGAATAATCGCCAAACTCCAAAACAGACACTTTAACGCCAGATTCAGACGCTTATTATCAATCTCCCTATGCATGTATTAATAAATTTATGCGTAATGAATATATACACAACAAACACTTTTTTCTACAAATAAAGCGGATATTCTCGATCGTCTTTTTATCACATGCGTTCTTACGCGTGACTCATTTGGATTTATTATCTTGCTGTGGACATTTGCTGATCAGTTTGAAGGTTTAAAGTAATAAAGTAGTGACGGAAATACAACACCGGAAGAGCGCTCGTTCATCGTACTGACACTGAAAAGCATTGACGCGAAGTGGCGCTATCTGCTTGCCGCAACGGCGCGGCGATCATGGCATGGAAGATCAACAGATTCAAGCGCTTTCGGGAACAGCGGCGGAAAGGCGGAAAACGGAGTCTTGACAAGCAGGAATGAAAATGCAGAGCGCCGCAACACACAGCCATTGGGTTGCGCAACAAGCCTTCAGATATACGCTTCGGTTACTTTTCTATATCAGGCCATATTTGCCTGAAGGCAATAACCCGGATATTGACTGAGGTTGTTGACCAATAACTCAACGCTTCTGACACGGCGCATTATTTTGAAAAAGCAACCACCTGTTTGCATTATATTATCTGCACATAGATAAAGTCTTATGATGGGAAACAATAAATTATCCGCTACCTCAAAAGGATTAGCGCTTGACAATAATTTTCGCGGCGCTGTGCGCAAATTCGTTTTGCTTTTGATTCTTGTAGCGCTTGGCTGGTACCTGTCCGGCGCTTACGCTCCGCGCATCAACGATTTCCCCGCTTATTACGAAGCAGGGCGGGTGGTGCTGGAGGGCCGGCCCGGCGATCTGTACTCGAAATTATCCGTTGTCTTCACCAATCTTCCGGCGCTCAGTCTGCTGTTCACGCCGCTTGCCCTGTTTGAATACGATACTGCCTGGCATATCCTGTGGTGGAGTTCCATCGCTTCATTCGTCGCTACCTTGCTGCTGCTTGCCGTTTCAGTCCGGACGAGGAAGCCATCGGACGGAGCTTCGGCATTCCTGCCAGCGCTGATTTTTCTTGCTTATGCTCCGATAATGCACCGCTGCCTTGTTCTTGGCCAGACCACTCCGCTGGCCGTCATGCTTCTTGCCATCTGCGTTTTTTTGCTGCTGCGGGGACACAATATTGGCGCGGGGCTGGCGCTCGGAGCTTTGTGCGCTCTCAAGATCCCGCCACTGCTGCTGCTTGGGGTGTTTGCCGCGCGGCGGCGCTGGGCTACTGTTGCTACTGCGGTTGCCGTGCTGATCCTCACGGTATCGGCATCATGGCTCTGGCTCGGCACGGAGGGCATGAGCCAATATGCAGAACGGGTTTTCGGTGCAAACACCCGTGGAGGGCTGGCTGCCTTCAATAACCAAAGCCTCGACGGCCTTTGGATGCGTACATTCAGCGACGCTGGCCTGACCAACTGGACTCCTTCCCCGCGCCCTTATGCCACGACCATTGCCACTTCACTATCGTTACTGGTCATCGCGATTGGAGTATTGCTGACCGGATGGAAATTCTTCTTCTCAGCCCCCGCCATCGGCAGAAGCGCCAGCGATACGAATACCGTCGAACTTGAAGTGGGCCTCGGAGCCGCACTCATGGTTCTTGTTCTGCCTGTGACCTGGACGCACTACTTCATGCTCCTGTCGGTACCGTTTGCTCTGCTCCCGATCTGGTGGCAACGCAATAATCTGCCCGGCATTCGGATGGCCACGGGTGTGCTGCTGACTGGCGTCTTGCTGACCACGTGGCCGCATGTGCATGAAAACTCCTACTATGCCGCCCGGGAAACGCTCGGATCGCTGCGGCTCATCCTCGCTGGGCGCACCGTGGGCGCGCTTCTGCTTCTCGGACTATGCATGGCCGGTATGATACTGTGGAACAAAACCGGAACGGCGAAGCCATCGGATCGAGCGTCCGCCGACTGAAAGACGCCGCCCTCCTGACGACTGACCGGCATTTCAATGCCTCGGCTTACAGCACTTCGTACAGAACGTAATTCGGCGTCCGTTTCAGCAACCGGCAGGAGGCGGGCACTCCTGCCACGGAAGCATGGAGAACAACGTAACGGATTCCGCGCGCCCGGGCGTATGAGACCATCTCCCCGGGCGTACGAAGAGCGGAAACCTCTCGAAGTCTCGTTGACCACTGCCAGTAAAAGGCGGGAGACCACATGACCGCTGCCCCCTGTTTCCAGTCCACCCAAACCTTCCGGCGCGACTGCAACTGAAAATAATCGACATGGTCATGGTCATCCATCGGCAGCAAAAACGGACCATGCAAGCGGCTGCTCCGGATCCATGAAGTCAATTCCGCCCAGCTCTGGTTCACGGGAAGCGTACGTTGGAAACGTTGATTTTCCTCGATACTTCTGACCTGATGCCAGCAAAAAGCGGCCGTATAACAAAAGAGCAGGAACGCCAGCGACCAGCCCACCGCTGTGCGCCGATACTGGCCAAAAGCCAGAAGAGCGAACACCCCAAGCGACACCGTCAGCTTTAAACCCTGAATCGAAGCGAGTCGATGCTGCCAGAAAAAATCCGTCAGCGCGAGCGCGAAGAGCAGTACGCAGAGACCGGCGAGCAGCTTCCGAGGCGCCTCGATCCACCGGAAAATTCCCCACCGGTCGAAGCGGGCAGCAAACCCGCCGCCGGGCAGTGCCGCGAGCATCGACGTCAGAAGCACCGCCATGCCGATAATCCTGATCTCCAGGATGGCCAGCGAGAGCAACACGACCGCGCCGATGACTCGCATCGCCAGCGCCTCCCGGTTCAGCAGCAGCCTCACTCCCGCCAAAGCGATCAGAACCGTCGCGAGCGCCTGCCCGATACCGGCGGCGCGAATCAGGTGCAGATTGAAAATGAACCGGTTGTCAAACAGATAGGGCAACGGTACGCCCACAATCACAAGCAGCAACGCGCTGAGTTGAAGAGCGACCCAGAAGCGGCTCTGCGGCAGATGCCGCGCGGCAAGCAATCCCGCAGAGACCAGCAGCAGATGCTTCAGCATCGATTTCCACTCGATTGCCTCGATCAGAAAATGCTTCGGATAATATGAGCGGACATAGTCGATGTAGCTGAAATCGACCGCTTCGTGCTTGCCGCTGACGGCGAAGAAGATCCAGAGCGCTGCAGGCAACGCGAAAAGCGCGAACCCGGCCAAAGCTTTCAGGAACGTCGCCACGGAAAAGGGCCGCTTCACCGCGAAGAGCACCAGCGTATTCATCCCGAAAAGCCAGATGCCAATGAACGCGTTGACAGAAAACGCGATGCCCATCATCATGTAGGCCAGAACGATCCTGTCGGCATAGAGAAACCCGACGGATAAAAACACGAACACCCAGGTCACCTCGCTGTGCGTGAAGTAATGGATGAACATTCCGTGACCGCCGACAATGGAGAACATTTGCAACAACGGGGTCAGCGTCAGCACCATCATCGCCAGCAGCACTTCGAGCGGCCTGTCCAGTCCGGCACTCCTCGCCAGAGAGGCCAATCCCGCGAATGCCGCGATTCTGCTGGCGAGATTCGCGACAGAAAAAACCTGCTCGACATTGGCTTCGGTAGTCACAGCCCTGAGGATCGGCCAGACGATCGAGGTAAAATTGTTCAGCGTCGCGTAAAACGCATCGTCGCGAAACTCGGGCAGCCGGATCAGATTCAGCACATACGGCAGATGAAAAACGTTGTTGATCAACCCGAATGAAAACCCCGTGAGCAGCAACGACACATAGCCAAATACCACCGGTATAAGCACATAGCTGACGAGATTCCATAGCTGCCGGGACATCCGATGGTTCAAGGCATCTTTCATGCTGTCGGTAACAAAAATTCCGGCAATCTCCCGAAAAGCGTCGGAACGCCTTCCGGCTCATGCCGGGAGTTCGTAATTGAAGAGGTCACTTCGGTAACGCATGGTATAACGCGCAAAAGCAGAACGGCGACGAATGCGATCCGTTCGCGAGTAAAAACCACGGTGTAAAATAACGGTCAGAGGCCAGCATCCGTCAAAAAAATCAGCGAACGAAATGAGGCGATTGAACAGGAAAGCTCTTCAGGGGGGGGATTCAAACCGTCACGAACGGGTTCGAGGAGGACGGCAAACTCAATGGCGACGCTAAAAGACGGAATGATGAATGGTTACCGATCCCGGCGGCTGAAGCAGAACGCCCAGCCCGCCGATGCGTCAGGGTCCGAATCAGGAGTTCGAGATAAACCAGATGCCAATGCAGATCATGACGATCCCCGCTCCCCTCGACAACGAGATGTGCTCGCCGATCATCGCGCCGACCACCGCCGTGACCAGAAAACCGATTCCCACCATCGGATAGGCCTTGCTCACCTCCCACTTCGACAGCACCCACAGCCAGACGACCGCGCCGAATCCATAAAGCAGGAAGCCGCCAAGAACAAACTTGTCAGTCAGGATAACCAGAAGCGTCTTGATCGAAAAGGGTTGCTGCATCGCCGTCTTGACGGCATCGGCTGACATGCCCGCTTTCAGCGAAAACTGCGCCGCCGCTGAAATCAGGATACTGCAAAAGGCAACGACAAAAGTATTCATGGCATCAATTTGATCGAGATAAAACGGGCCGTGATCGTCATAATAACCATAAACAGCACAATGATCTGGCTTCCTTTGTCTGTGATAGCGAAAATAACCGGATCGTCGTGCATTTGTCCGCGAGACGTCATGACCCACAACCGTGACTGCCAGTAGATGAGCGCAATCGCTACCAGCCACAACATGTCGGGCGTTGCATAGCCGATCCTGGTTTCCGGGGCGCTGATGAACAGCCCGAACATGACCACCGCGGCAAGCGCCGCGCCGACACCCAGCGGCCACAAGACTCTCAAATCTTCGACCCAGTAATCACGGCCATAGGTGCCCATCTTCCCTTTCTCATCCATCGCCACCAGCTCCGCGCATCGCTTGACCAGCGCCAGGCTGAAAAAGATAAACACCGAGAAGGCCATCAGCCAGAAGCTCGTTGCCACGGGAGTGGCGATCGAACCGGCCAGAATGCGCCAGGTATAAAGCAGGGAAAGCATCAGCACGTCTATCAGAACGATCTCCTTGAGCACCAGCGTATAGAAGACCGTCATCATGACGTAGAGCAGCAGCATGAAAAAAAATCCCTGCGAGAGCGACAACGCCATCGTAACAGCGACCACCATGAGCACGACGCTCATGATCACCCCTGCCGTAATCGAAAGTTGTCCGCTTGCAAACGGCCGATTGCACTTTCGGGGATGAGCGCGATCGTTCTCGATATCAAGAAGATCGTTGAAAATATAGGTGGACGAGGCCGCCAGCGAAAAAGCGACAAACGCAACCATGACGTGCAACAGGCGGCTAAAACTCGACAGATTGATTGCGGTCAGCAATGGCACGAAGAGCAGAAGATTCTTGAGCCACTGATGCACGCGCAACGCTTTCATCAAGACCTTGAGGTCCGGCGCGGGCCACTTGAACTCACGCTCAACGGCTACCTGCCGCTTTATTGACCTCGCCACCTGTGAGGGAACCCCCACCAGAATGGCGTGCTTGCACTCCTTCCAGATAGGAATATCCGCCCGGCTGTTGCCGGCATAGACAAAATGCTCTCCCAGACTTTCATGAATCGCCGCCAGCTTCTCTTTGCCTTTCAGATTGTGCGTGCCATCCGTTGCCAGCACATCGTCGAATATATCGAGATGAGACGACACCGCTTCGGCAATCGACCGGTGAGCCGCGGTGGCAAGAACAATACGGCGACCTTTGGCCTTTTCTTCCTTCAGGTACTTGAGAAACGGCTCGTTATAAGGCAGCAATTCCCCCGATATACTGGTGTGATCCGCAATATGGCTCTTGAAGACTGCCCGCTCCTGCCTTCCCAAACCGACGACTCTGAACAGGTTGAGAGGCGATTTCCGCATATACTTCAAAAGTGACTCGACAAGCGTATCGGTAGGAGTAAGCGTACCGTCGAGGTCAACAACTATAGGAAGATTCATGTTATTGACGTTACAAGTTAGATATTGACCGGGCTGACCTTTTTATTTAAAAGCACGAAGCCAAGCGTTGAAGTATCCCGGATAGTCCCGCGACGCGTTTGAGAAAATGCATTGGAAAAAATACGACAACCTCCATATCTATAATCACTTATAGTCTCTACCAATACTCAGGATTTCAACAGGAGCGAAACCCGGATTGAGGTCAGGGATTTGTCTGGAAACAGCAAATAGTTCGTATTTTAATTGGCAATATACTTTATTTTTTAAAACTACAAATATATTTTTCTTCTATAACGCCGCGATGCGCCGGAGATGAATTACGGTTATTTCACAGTATTCATTTACAGCACAACTACGAACAGGCAGACAGATCAGCTAAAAATCACGACGATTTCTTATATTGATCGGCAGTACACTACAGGTTATCCGATTTCCCGGCAGGAGCTTAACCCACATGGTACGAGCGACTGCCTTGCCTGCCCGTGGGGGAAAACCGGAAGCACCGCAGCAAGATGCCTGAGCGAAACTCTCTCTGATCAAACGGAAACAATGGACAAAACATGAACATCCGCTCGCTCTGCTCCTGCCAGAACGCCGTGGCCTACGATGTGAAAGGGGTGCTGCCTATTGACGTAATCGATGGCAGACTCTGATCCATGAACATCCTCTTCATCAACTCGGCAAGAACCTGGGGCGGAACGGAGAAATGGACTTTCATGGCGGCTCACGCGCTGGCGACAGAGCACCGGACGCATCTTGTTTACCGTCGCGCTGTCGTCGGCGAGCGTTTCACGATTCCAAAATACCGGCTCCCGTGCCTGAGCCACCTCGATCTGTACACGATCTTTCAGGTGGTCAGGCTCATCCGAAAGCATCGCATCGAAGTCCTCATCCCGACCAAACGCAAAGACTACCTGATAGCCGGTATTGCCGCGAAAATCTGCGGCGTCACCAATATTCTCCGCCTCGGCATCGACCGCACCCCCTCTGGATTCTGGTTCCACAGACTCATGTACGGCTCGCTGGCCGACGGCATTATCGTCAATGCCCGAAGGAGCAGGGAGAGCCTTCTGCGCGCCACCTGGATCAGGGAGGAGAACATTCGCGTCATTTACAACGGTATCGACACGGAGAGCATCGACCGGCGGTTTCCGGAGGTCATCTCCGGCAAGCCCGAAGGATTTACCATCAGCTCGATGGGCATACTGACCCGGCGCAAGGGATTCGATTTCCTGATGCGCGGCTTTGCGCGGTTTCTCGAACTTTCCGAAGCGCCAGACGCGCAACTGGTCATTATCGGCAGCGGCCCTGAACGCTCGGCGCTCGAATCGCTTGCCGCTGAACTCGGCATCGATGGGCGGCTCAGGTTCACCGGCTTTCTGAACGACCCGTTGCCTGAACTTGCCCGAAGCCATCTGTTTGCCATGGTATCGAAAAACGAGGGTATCGCCAACGCCCTGCTCGAAGCGATGTACCTCGGCAACGCGCCCGTCAGCACGAGAGCAGGCGGAGCCGAAGAGGTGATCGACGACGGCCGGAACGGCCTCCTGCTCGATTACGGAGAGACTGACGCGCTGGCCAAAGCGCTGCTCTCGCTCTATCGATCCCCGGAACTGCGTGACAGTTTCGCGAAAAAGGCGAGAAGCAGGGTTCTGGAGCAATTTTCGATAGAGCGGATGGCAGGCGAAATCGCCGCTTTCTGCCGGGAGGTGGCGGGGAAATGATACGAGGAGAACGCATCGATAAAAATGAAGACAAAGCCGTGAGCCGATGAATTTTCTCTTCCTGAACTCCGCAAGCCGCGGATGGGGCGGCAACGAAAAATGGACCAAAATGGCCGCCGAAGCCCTCGACGGCGAGCGCTTGGTGATGCTCGCGTACCGCGACCCGGCAATAGGCGACCTTATCAACGTCGAGAAAGTCCGCCTGCCATTCCGCTGGGAATTCGATCTGCCCACCATCTTCAGCCTGGTCAGACTCGTCCGGCGCAAAAAAATCGATATTCTGATTCCCACGAAACGAAAGGATTACGTGCTTGCCGGTCTTGTTTGCCGCCTCACCGGAGCGGCAAACATCCTCCGTCTCGGCATCGACCGCCCGCTGAAGAACACGCCGGTTCAGCGACTGATCTACGGCTGGCTGACGGATGGCATTATCGTCAATGCCGACAAAATTCGCCAGACACTTGACCTGACCTCATGGCTCGACATCGGCAAGGTCGGGGTGATCTACAATGGCATCGACCGGGACAAACTGGAATCGGACTCCAGTCTGCCCTGTGAAAAACCCTTTCTGTTCACCGTCGGCGCTGCCGGAGCGCTCATTCCGCGCAAAGGATTCGACTACCTGATTCGCTCGTTCGCCCGCTTTTGCGCAGACGGCGACGAGTTCGCGGATTCCGGACTCCTCATCGCTGGAACGGGGCCTGAGCAAAAGTCGCTCGAACAGCTTGCCGCTGATCTCGGCATCGCCGGTCGGGTGCGTTTTACCGGCCATCTGGCCAACCCCTACCCCGTGATGCGCGCCTGCGACCTGTTTGTCTCGGCATCGACATCCGAAGGTCTGGCCAACGTGCTTCTTGAAAGCATGGCGCTCCATTGCGTACCCGTCAGCACCTTGTCGGGTGGAGCCGACGAACTGATCGATGATGGCAGGAATGGCTTTCTTGTCCGGTACGGTGACGAAAAACGGCTTGCAGAGATATTCGGCGAGCTTTACAAAAACCCCGGCAAAGTCGCCTCAGTCGCGGCAAACGCGCACGAGACGATCATGCAGAGATTCTCGATCGAGCGGATGCGAAACGACCTGCTCGAGTTCTGTTCAGCAATCCTCGATCGCAAAAAAGGCAAATGAACATACTCTTCATCAACTCCATCAGCCGCACCAAATTCGGCGGCGGCGAAAAGTGGATGGTCAACGCCGCCAGGGGGCTGACCGATCGCGGCCATAACGTGGTGCTCGCCAGCAAGCGCAACTCCCGGCTGCTGGAGTACGCCTCGAAGCGCGGCGTCCGCACCGAAGTGATGGAGATTGGCAGCGACTTCAGCCCGCTGGCGACGCTGAAAATCGCCGCGTGGATGAAGCGCCACCAGACCGACGTCTTGATCTGCAACCTCAACAAGGATGTGCGCGTCGCCGGACTCGCCGCGCGGCTCGTCGGCCACCCCGTGGTGCTGGCGCGGCACGGCATGTTGCTTTGCAGCAGAAAGTGGAAACACAAGCTCACGCTCACCCGCCTGACGGACGGCATCATCACCAACAGCCACACCATCCGGGCGGCGTACGCCGGATACGGCTGGTTCGATGCCGATTTCGTCAAGGTGATCTACAACGGCCTGACGATTCCGGCGCAGGTCGTTCCGTTCGATTTCGCCGCGCGCTACCCCGGCAAAAAAATCATCTACAGCGCCGGACGCCTCTCGAAACAGAAAGGCTTCGAGTACCTCATCGACGCCGCCGCCATGCTGCAACGCAAGCGCAGCGACCTCATCTTCGCCATTTCGGGCGAAGGCAAGCTCGAAATCGAGCTGAAGAGCAAGGTCAAGGCGCTCGGCCTCGAAGCCTCGTTCATCTTTCTCGGCTTCACGCCCGACATCTACCCGTGCCTCAAAGGGTGCGATCTGTTCGTGCTGGCGTCGCTTTTCGAGGGGATGCCCAACGTGGTCATGGAGGCGATGGCCATGCAGAAGCCAGTCGTCGCGACCGACGTGAACGGCGCGCGCGAGCTGATGGGAGCGAGCGAAGAGAGCCTCGCTTGCGACACCGGCCTCATCATCCCGCCGAAAGATCCGGCGGCCATCGCCGAGGCGATCGAAAAGATCATCGACAACCCCGCGCTTCTCGCCGCATACGGCAAAGCCGGGCATGAGCGCGTCGAAACGCACTTCACCGTACCGATCATGGTGAACAACCTCGAAAAGCACCTGAAACAGAAAATCGCCGAAAAAACCGGACGGAGCTGAGCGGCAGAAACAGAGAAAACGCGGCAAGCGGTCAACCGGGGCGATAACGAGGAACGAGGTGCTCCAGCTCCGGCTCGGTGGTGAAGAGATTGTAGCGGCGGGCAAGCTTGCGGAGCACCTTGACGTCGGCGAAGACATGCTGCGGAAGATCACGCCCTTTTAGCTGCTTGCCATTGAGGTATTCGTCCCTTTTTCGGACGCCGATACCGCAAATGACGTAATCAGCATCCCGCCCATGCTCGGCGATAGCCAGCACGAGCGCGAGAATGCCCGTCGAAGGCCTGAACGCCGACCCGCAAGCCTTGCGTTTATTGAGCAGCCTCTTCAGAAAGGTGCTTGCCAGCGAACCGGTGTAGCGGATTTTCTTGTCCAGCGGCAAGCGGAAAAAATCGCTCGTGACAATCGGATCGTAACAGCCGCTGAATTTGCCGACCAGCGCCCGCCGTTCTTGCGCCGAAACAGCCTCCACGGGAGATGTGAACCCGGCCCCGGCAAGCGTCTCCTTCAGAAATTCAAAATGACCGGTTCTTGTCAGAATCATTTTGTCGGGCCGTGAGGCGATGACCATCTGAAACTGCCGCTGATTCAACTCTCTGTCTGGCGCCCCTTCCCTGAACCCTTTAGGATGGATCACATCCGGATTCATAACACTCACCACGCGCGGAAACCGGCTGACCATCTCCGCGTAGTAACCGATGGCGCCGTTGGCGCAATACACCGCGTCGCCCAGAGGAATATCCGCGCCCGGCTTGGAGCCAAGCACCACGACCAGCTTTTTCTTCACGCTCATGGTTGAACTGATTACTGCATAACAGATGACTGCCGGGAAAATCGATGAACCTGCATAAAGATAAAAAATGGCGTACATTGATTGCTCGATAACGAAGTCGATGACGAAAAATCCCGAAAATCAATGACGACGGATGCCGCCCGGAAAACCAGCCCGGAGATGAAGCCCCGAAAAAAGAAGAAGCGGCAGTTCCGCCAGCTTTTCGCTCGCTCGCTGCAACGCCTCGCGCCCGCCCGAAGCGGCAGCGCCGAATTCAGCGGCCCGCTGCGCTCCGTCGCCATCCTCGCGCAGGAGAAGCTCGGCGACTGCGTTTTGCTCACGCCGCTCGTCCGGAATCTGCGCCGCGCCTTTCCCGATCTCGAAATTCACCTCATCGCCTTCAGCCGCGCCTCGGCAAACTTCTTCATGAACGACCCGGCGGTGACGGCGGTGCATCTCGTCAAGAAACAGCCCCGGCGCTATTTCCGGGAGGTGCTTTCGCGGAAGTTCGACCTCCTCTTCAACACCAAGGATCACCCTTCGACCCACTTCCTGCTCCAGTCGGCGCTCATCCGCGCCCGCTTCAAGGTGGGGCACAAAAACCCGTTCCACGAGGGCCTTTACGACCGGCTCCTCGACCTTGAGTTCCACAGCCACATGGCGGCGAAAAACTGCGCCCTCCTGCCGCTGCTCGGCGTCACGGCGGAGACGGAGGCGTGTCGTCCGTCGCTCTGCGCCATGCCGGTTTCGGAGGAGCTGACGGCGTTTCTCGGCGAAATCGAAGCGCTCGCGCCCATCGGCGTCAACCTCAGCGCGGGCCAGCCGAACCGACTCTGGACGGAGGCAAAGTGGCAGGCGCTGCTCGAACGCTTTCCCGACGAGCGCTTCGTGGTGCTCTCCGGCCCGGAAGATGTGGACGCCAAGCGCCGCCTCGAAGAGCGCTGCCTGAACGTCATCGCCTCGCCGCCGACGCGGAACCTCTACGAAGCGAGCTGCATCGTCTCGAAGCTGCGTCTGCTGGTGACGCCCGACACCTCGATGGTGCACGTCGCCTCGGCAACCGGCACGCCCGTCGCCGGGCTGTATCGCGAAGCGCCGCAGGACATTTCGCGCTTCGGCCCCTACGCCATTCCGTTCGAGATCGTCATCTCGCCGACCGGCGAAGTGAGCGGCATCGAGCCGGACGAAGTCGCCAGCGCCGTGCGGCGGCTCATGGGCTGCGCCATTGGGAAAGAAGCGTGAAATCGCCTAAATTGACGGGCACTGTTTCTCCGATCAAGCATCGCCCCGACACATGACCCTCGTTCTCGGCATCATCGCCATTTCGCTCCTCGTTGGACTCGGTTTGCTCGTCAGACACCGGCTCAAGTGCTGGCGGCAAAAACAGCAGCGGCAGCAGGACGACATCTGGTCGATCGGCCTGTACGAAGGGCCGGATCCCGTCACGCTCGCGCCCGCGCCGGGAATCAGCAACCCGATCCTGACGGCGCAGGATGTTACCGATGCGCACGCGCGATTCGTGGCTGATCCATTCATGATAGAGCGGGACGGACAGTTCCACCTTTTCTTCGAGCTGCTCAACACGAAGCGGAAGATGAGCGAAATCGGCCATGCCGTCAGCGACGATCTCAAAACATGGCGCTACAGCCGCGTCGTGCTCCGGGAGCGGTTCCATCTCTCCTCTCCCTATGTTTTTGAACACGATGGCGAGATTTATATGATTCCCGAATGCGCCAAATCGAAATCGATCCGCCTCTACCAGGCGGCATCGTTTCCCGATGACTGGCGGCCAATCGTGACGCTCCTGAGCGAAGACAAACGCGAGGTGCCGCTACTCGACCCGTCGGTCGTCTTTCACGACGGCCACTGGTACCTCTTCAGCTACATGCGTAACGTGAACAATCTCCACCTCCATATCGCCGACTCGCTGACCGGCCCGTGGCGTGAGCACCCGGCAAGCCCCGTCGTCAGAAACAGCGACCAATTCGCGCGCCCCGGCGGTCGGGTCGTCAAGAGCGGCGCGGTGCTCTACCGATTCGCGCAGGACGATCGGCCCCGTTACGGCAGCAAGGCGTGGGGCTTCCGCATCACCGAGCTGACGCCGACCAGCTACCGCGAAGAGGCGGTTTCCGACATGCCGGTGGTACAGGAAGGGAGCGAAGTCTGGAACGGCAGGGGAATGCACACCGTCGATCCGCACCGGATGCCCGATGGCCGCTGGATTGCGCTTGTTGACGGACTCAGAAACGGCAACATGGCCAAATGAAAAAGAGAACCTTCGTCATACTTTGCTCGGAATATCCGCCATTCATGGGCGGCATCGCGCTCTGGGCGGAGAATCTGCTGAAAACGCTGACCGCGAACGGCTACGAGGCCGTCGTGCTGACGCATCTGACCCGGAGCCACAAGAAAAAGGGCGTCCGCTCGACGCGTGAGGTGCGCTACCTCGCCGGGCACGACTGGCAGAAGCTCCACTGGCTCTACCGGCTGCCGACGCTGCTCAAATACATGGCAACGCGCAGGGAGCTGATTCTCATCGCGGCGACTTGGGACGACCTGCAAGTCATCCACCGCCTCAAGCCGCTCTTCCGCTTCAAGATTTATTGCGCCTCGCACGGCACGGACGTCACCAAGCACGTCTTTCCGAGAAAGCGCAAGGTGATCGAAAAAATCAACAGAATTTACCGCTCCGTCGATCTCTTCATGCCGGTCAGCCGGTCGCTCGACACCATCGCCCGCTCGATGTACCCGGCGCTCCGCTGCCCAACCCTCGTGCTCGGCTGCAATGTGCTGACGGACGTGTTCACGCCGGAGCACGACCCGGAAAAGAAAAACGCGCTACGCAAGCAGTTCGGCATCGCGCCGGAGTGCAAGCTGCTCGTCACTGTGGGCCGGATGATGGCCGTCAAAGGGTTCCGCCACGTCATCATGGCCGTGGCAGCCCTGCGCGAGCGCTATCCCGATCTCGCCTACATGATCGTCGCCAGGCGTGATGAACCGGAATCCCTGCTGCTCGACGCGCTCGTCAAAGAGCTGCACGTCGAAGATCGCATCCTCTTTCAACCACCGGTCGATAACCGCGAACTGCCGAAAATCCTGCAAGCTTCGGACATCTTCGTGCTCACCTCCGAGCCGGTTTACTGTCCGTTCTATCAGGAGGAGGGGTTGCCGAGGGTGATTCCCGAGGCGAGCGCCTGCGAAATTCCCGTCATTGCCAGCACCACGGGCGGCCTGCCGGAAGGGGTGCGTGACGGGGAAACGGGATTCGTCGTGCCGAACGGCGACCAGGAGGCGTTGAAGCGAAGCATCTGCGCCTTGCTCGACGATCCGCAGAAGTCGCGCGAAATGGGCAGGAAAGGCCGCAAGTTCGTGCTCGAACAGTTCTCCGACACGAGCATGACCGCCCGGATTCTCAGCATGGCCGCAGAGGAGCGGTGAATGCCACAGCCCCCCGTCACCGTTCTCATGCCCGTGCACAACGGGGAGCGCTACCTGAAGGAGGCGATCGAGAGCATCCTCGCGCAGAGCTTCGCGGATTTCGAGTTTCTCGTCATCGACGACGGCTCGACCGACCGGAGCCGCCAGATCGCTGAATCGTACGGCGGCGATCCGCGGATTGTGCTCGTGGCCAACGCGGAGAACAGAGGCACCGTGCATGTGCTCAACCAGGGCATCGCGATGGCCAGTGGCCGGTACATCGCCCGCATGGACGCCGACGATATCAGCCTGCCGGAGCGGCTCGAACGGCAGGTGCGGTTCATGGACGAGCACCCCGACGTCGGCGTTTCGGGCACGGGGATGCGCCTCATCAAAAACGACAAACTCAGGAACACGCGAACGCACACGGCGAGTGACCCGGAGCTGAAAATCCAGCTCCTCTTCAGCCCCTGCTTTTTCCACCCGACGGTCATCATCCGCGCGGAGCTGGCCAAAGCTCACCCCTATCCAGACAACCTCGTCTATACGCAGGACTACAACTACTGGACGAAACTCGCCCCTCTGACCAGCTTCGCCAATCTGAGCGAAGTGTTGCTCCATTTCCGCGAGCACGAAGGGCAGATCAGCACCAGAAAAGCGGACTTGCAGATCACCAACGCCAGAGCCTTGCGAGCGGAATATCTGAAGCGACTGGCGGGCGCGGCCTCTGACGAACAGCTTGCGATTCACCACGCCATCGCGGAAAACCGGAACGACATCGACCTCGAAAAAGCGAAAGCGTGGCTTGAAAAACTGGTCGGGATGAACGACACGGCGAAGCTGTTCGATGCGGAGATATTCAGAAGAGAGATGGCCAGAAGATGGTGGCTTGTCTGCCGGAAAAACACCCGGCACGGCAGATATGCGCTGCAAACGTACCGCTCGTCATTCCTGCAACCGCTGTACCGGCCCGACGCGATAAAATACCTGAAATTCTGGTTGCGTTGCTTGGCGACGAGTGAAAAAATCAGCTAATGAGAACCCACTCTGAAATGGAGTAGAATTCAGGACAATTTTTTCAAAAAAAGGCTTTTCGCAGAATATCGTGGGAAGAAGGGTGTGTATGAGGTAACATAGAGTAATTTTGAGCTTTACCCAACCGCACCTTGATACTCCCATGCAGAGCCTGACGAGCCATTACCACCAACTTTTAGGTCTTTCCTCAAACTGGAAGGTCGAGAACGTTCATCTGTCGATGAGCGGCAAGCGGGTCGAGATCAGACTGGTCTGTACCGGCAAGCAGGTCGCGTGTCCGGTATGCGGTGCATCATGCAGCATTTATGACCATACCACTGAGCAACGATGGCGTCATCTGGATACCATGCAGTTCGAGACCATTCTGGTGGCCTGTTTGCCACGTTGTCAA
>NZ_VDCH01000008.1 GCF_006265165.1 Chlorobaculum thiosulfatiphilum | reverse complement strand
CTGCGGCAAACTCAACATGGCTATCGAATCATGACGGAACAGCAGAAGCCCTTACCCACGATATTCTGCGAAGAACCATTTATGGCAATAACTGTCGCATAATCCCCTATCGCA
Organism: Chlorobaculum thiosulfatiphilum; assembly: GCF_006265165.1. Classification (GTDB taxonomy): domain Bacteria; phylum Bacteroidota; class Chlorobiia; order Chlorobiales; family Chlorobiaceae; genus Chlorobaculum; species Chlorobaculum thiosulfatiphilum. The sequence goes on along the minus strand of NZ_VDCH01000008.1, from coordinate 82,265 downwards.
ACAGATGCTGGTGATTGCAGAGAATCGCCGGTAATTTCATCCCAATCCCTCACCTCCTCCGGCAATGCTGTGCTATATCCCTGGCAATGATTGCGGTTGCTCCGAGCCGGGCGTTGACGTAACCGGCGGACTTTTCTCCGGTCTTTTTCAGTTGCCCGGCATCCTCAACCAGCGCCGTCAGCGCCTGGCGGAGTTCCGGCTCGCTCGTGACCACCGTGGCCGCTCCGGCTTCGACGAGTCCCTTGGCTTCGGGCGAATTGCCGTAGATCGGGCCGAAGAGCACCGGAATGCCGTGCGCGGCCGGTTCGATGGTGTTGTGCACGTTCACGCCGAAGCCGCCGCCGACGTAGGCAATCGAGGCGATGGCGTACAGCTCGGCGAGGTAGCCGGTCTGGTCGATCACCAGCACCTGCCGCGCCGGGTCGAAGGTTTCGTCCATCGCCGAAATGGTCACCGCTTCGATGTCGTGCTCCCGCAGATTCTCCAGCAGCCGCCCGATGTTCTGCCGATCCACCTTGTGCGGCACCAGGACGAGGCTGAGTTTCCGGCGGAGAGAAAGCCACGCGGGAACGAGTATCGCCTCGTCCGGCTCCCAGGTGCTGCCGCCGACCAGCACCATCTGGTCGCGGAACAGCGGCTTGAGCCGCGCCGCCCGTTCGTCGCTTTTTTTCTGGCGCTCGACAACCTGGTCGAATCGCGGATCGCCCGCCGTGATGACGTTCTTGCAGCCGAATTGGTTCAGAAACGTCTCACGGCCTTCGGCGTCGATGGTGTAGATGACGTCGAAAAGCGAAAAAAGGTCGCGGTAAAATCCTCTCAATCCGCGCTTGATGTAGGGTGATCCGGGCGGGAGGGCGGCGGCGGCGAGGAGCATTCGCGCCCCGCTTCGCTTGATCGCTTCGAGATGGTTCGGCCAGAAGTCGTAGCGCATCAGCATGAAGATGTCCGCGCCGACGAGTGCCGCGAGTTGCCGGGCGTTCTCCGGCGTGTCGAGCGGCAGGTAGAAGACCGCCGCCGCGTCGGGGTAGTGCTTGCGCGTTTCGTAGCCCGAGTCGGAGAAGAACGACACCACCACATCCATCTCCGGAATCTGCTCGCGCAACTCCGCGATGATCGTGCGGGCCTGCTCGAACTCGCCGACCGACGATGCGTGAATCCACAGTCGGCACGAAGGTTCCGGCAGCGTGTGCAGGCGAGCCTCAAGCTCCTCGAAGAGGTTCGTCCGCGCCTCCGCAAAAGTTTTCAATCTCGGCTTGCGCGACGCCAATAGCCGGAGCAGAAACGGCTGGAGCGGAGAGAGAAACCGGTATGCGGCGAGGGCGAGTGAGGCCATGATTCGTTTCGTGGATAGATATTTTGTTCGTCAAAGTAAGAAAAAAAGCGACAAGAGTTGCCGCGCGTTCCGGTCAGGCTGTATCGGTCATTTTCGTTGCGTACATTGTCTCCATGAAGCACTGTCGAACGATACATCACCGAAATTACGGAACATGCCGTACCGCCAGCTCGACCATACCGCCGACCTCTGCTTCGAGGTGAGTGCCGGGAGCTTCGCGGAGCTGGCGGGCGAGGCGTTGCGGGCGATGATGGCGTGGACTGGCCCGGAGTGGACGGATGTGCGGGTCGAGCGCCCGTTCCGCATTGAAGCGTCCGATCGGGTATCGCTGCTCGTCGATCTGCTCAACGAAGCGCTCGCCCTGTCGCAAATTCATCGCGAGGCGTACGACGCCATTTCGATCCGCTTCATCGACGAACATTGCGCGGAGGGGAGCTTCATCGGCAGGGTGATTTCCGGGGCGAGGGACGAAATCAAGGCGGTCACGTATCACGGCGCGACGGTCGAAGAGCGGGCCGATGGTTCGTGGGTCGCCATACTTTTAATGGACATCTGATGGAAGGGCGTCGCGTATTCGTTGCGCTGCCCGCAGGCCGGGAGCTTGTCGAGGCAGCGGGGGAGTTCCGGCGGGCGCGCGCCGGGCTGAAGGTGCGGTGGGTCAGGCCGGAAAATCTGCATCTGACGATGGTGCCGCCATGGCAGTGCCTCGATGTCGATGCCGTGTGCCGGGCGCTATGCGACGAAGCTGAGCGGCAAGCGCCGTTCGAGGTCGTTTTCGAGCGCATCTCGTTCGGCCCCGACCCGCGCCGCCCGAGGCTCATCTGGGCGACCGGCAAAGCGCCCGCCGACATGCCGGAGTTCGCGCGGGGGCTTCTCGCGGCAACCGGAGCGCCGGGCGAACCGCGCAAATCATTCCTTCTGCACCTCACCATCGCCCGCTTCAACTCCCGCGATCTCATGGCGATGGGCCAGCGCAAACTGCGCGAGCCGGTGGCGTGGCGCGGAACGTTCGACACGCTCTGCCTCTACGAATCGCATCTGAAACCCGGTGGCGCGGAGTACCGCGAACTGTGCCGGGTTGGGCTTGGGCGGATCAGATGATCGATAAGCGTACTTTCATTGAAATCTATTGTTACACCATGATGTTCTTATCATAACAATATTTGTGTTTATTGTTATGCTTTCCTGTGTTGTCCGTATGATTATCACAAACCCTATGAGCGAGGCTGCGAAGATGAATAGAGTAGGTGTGGATATGGTGTTGCCATCGGCAGGACAGCAGCTTGCGACGCAGGATCGCGGCGCTTTGGCGAAAATGGTGATGAATCTTTTCGATCACTGGAATCTTTCAACCGAGGATCAGGCCAGCCTGCTTGGTCTGGCGACCTCCAACAGAGCAGCGTTGACCCGGTATCGCAAAGGCGAACCTGTTGGAACGAGTCGCGATCAGTACGAGCGGGTCGGGCATCTTCTGGCGATTCACAGAAATTTGCGGGCGCTGTTTCCGGAAAACCGGGAACTGGTTTACCAGTGGATGTCTCTCAGAAACAGGGCCTTCGATAATCATACGCCAGTCGAAGTAATCAGGGGAAAAGGGTTTGCCGGACTCTTGATGGTTCGTTCCTACCTCGATCGGGCGCTGGTTTCCTGATTATGGATAACCTGTTTTCTGAAATTGCGTTACTGGACGTCAACCAGCTCCTGTTGCGCAACATCGTTTCATTGGCTGAGCCAGAAGAGAGTTCTTTCGATGATCTGAGCGATAATCAGGCCGACTGGTCATTGGCGCAAAAAGCGGCTTCCGATGTGAATCCGATGGGTTACTCATCGTTCGAGCCAGAAATCTATCGCCCTTTTGAAGAGGCTGAGTGGTTCAACGCCATTCTCTGGCCGTTCAGGCACTGGCAGGCAAGCCGTTTTTCAGATGGCTCGTTCGGCGTCTGGTATGGCAGCGATGCCGTCGAAACGACGGTGTATGAGACGGCGTTTCACTGGTTGCGCGGTTTTCTTGCCGATGCCGATCTCGAAAGCGAGTCTGTCGTCATCCGGCGTCAGATTTTTTCCGTGTCATGCCGGGCGGGTATTCTCGATTTCCGTCCGGCAGTCACAAGCTACCCGCAGCTTCTCCACAAAACGGATTACAGCGTTGCCCAGGGTGTTGGTTCTCGTCTTCATCGGGAGGGCCATCCGGGGCTGGTGAGCTTTTCCGTGCGGCATTCCGGTGGGCTGAACTATGCCCTGCTGAATCCGGCTGTTTTGTCAGAACCGCGTCATCACAGCTCTCTCGCGTATCGACTTCAGAACGGAATCATCGAGGTAGAAGAGCTCTCCGGAGTTGGGCTGACGCAGATACCCGTCGATCGTTTCTGAAAATAAATTCGTCTTTGGCCGGATAAAATCGTACTATATGGTTCGATTTTTGTTGTGGTGATGATGCCAAGAAAGAGCATGGAAACCCGGACGGCCGTCGGGCCGCGTTTTTCCGCTGATTGTGCGATGGATCGATGGTGGGCTTGCTGCCTGCCTCAAGACTGACATGAGACGACCCCTCTTCATTTCTCTTCTTTCCAGCATTGCGACCACTCCCGAGGTTGTCCCGGAAGTAAAATCTGAACGTGTTTTCGAGGTTGCATCTGCTTGCGTCTATGTGTCATTCCAGCTCCGGCGTTGCCGGGCAAAGAAACTGAAAAAATTCTGTAAAGTGTTCTGGATCAGTCGCTTATCGTGACTTGCCAGAGAACGATGGATTTTTCTTTTGTTTTATCGGAATCAGCTTTGACCATCGGATGCGTACTCCCCCCTCGATTACCTGTTGTGAATTTCTTTTGACGGCGGCCGCTTTTTTTACCAATGACCCGGAAGGAGCCAATGAACGAACCAACCATGAGCGAACAGCAAGACAATTCCGTTAATTTCCGCAGCCTTGCACTGGCTGAACCGCTGCTTCGGGCACTCGAAGCGGTGGGCTATGAAACCCCGACTCCCATTCAGGCCAGCACCATCCCGCTGCTTCTCGAAGGGCGTGACCTGCTCGGCCAGGCGCAGACCGGCACCGGCAAGACGGCGGCGTTCGCTCTGCCGATTCTGTCCAATATCGATCTCTCATTGACCGATCCGCAGGCGCTCGTGCTCGCTCCGACCCGCGAGCTGGCGATCCAGGTGGCCGAGGCGTTCCATACTTATGCCGAGTTCATGCCTGACTTTCATGTGCTGCCGATCTACGGCGGCCAGGATTACGGTGTGCAGATCCGCAATCTCAAGCGCGGCGTTCATGTGGTGGTCGGCACTCCGGGCCGCGTGATGGATCACATGCGCAAGGGGACGCTGAACCTCGACAGGCTCAAGTGCCTCGTGCTCGACGAAGCCGACGAGATGCTGCGCATGGGCTTTATCGACGATGTCGAGTGGATTCTCGAACAGACCCCCGATAACCGCCAGGTGGCGCTCTTTTCGGCCACCATGCCGCAGCCGATCGTGCGCATCGCCCGCAAGTACCTGAAAGCGCCTGCCGAGATTTCCATTCAGACCAAAACGACGACCGTCGAAACCATCCGCCAGCGCTACTGGATGGTCGGCGGCCACCACAAGCTCGACGCGCTGACGCGCATCCTCGAAGTCGAGCCGTTCGATGGCATCATCATTTTCGTGCGCACCAAGACTGAAACCGTGGCGCTGGCCGAAAAGCTTCAGGCGCGTGGCTATTCCGCCGCCGCGCTGAATGGCGACATGGTGCAGTCGGCTCGCGAGCGCACCATCGAGCAGCTCAAAGACGGCTCGCTGAACATCGTTATCGCCACCGACGTCGCCGCTCGCGGCTTAGACGTCGAACGCATCAGCCACGTCATCAACTACGACATTCCGACCGACACCGAGTCCTACGTCCACCGCATCGGTCGCACGGGCCGAGCCGGTCGCAGCGGCGAGGCGATCCTGTTTGTTTCGCCGAGGGAGCGCGGGATGCTGTTCGCCATCGAGCGCGCCACCCGCAAGCGCATCGACCTGATGGAGCTTCCCTCGACCGAGACGGTCAACGACAAGCGCATCGTGAAGTTCAAGCAGCGTGTCACCGACACCATCGGAGCCGAAGACCTCGAATTTTACATCAGCATGATCGGGCAATACTGCCAGGAGCATGACGTATCCGAGCTGGAAGCCGCCGCCGCGCTGGCCAAGCTGTTGCAGGGCGACGAACCGTTCCTGCTCAGCGCCAAGCCCGAACGCGAGCATTCGGCTCGCCGTGATGAGCGTGAGCCACGCAGAGAGTCCTTCCGCGAAGGCGACCGCCGTGAGCGCGAACCGCGCCGGCAGAGCAAGGGCGGTCTGTACTCGGACGAGAAGCGGGAGACCTACCGCATCGAGGTTGGTAAAGTTCACGATGTCAAGCCGGGCAACATCGCCGGAGCGATCATCAACGAGATCGGCCTCGATCCCGAAGCGGTCGGCAAGATCGTCATCAACGACCAGTACAGCACCGTCGAACTTCCGGCAGGAATGCCGAACGATGTGTTCCAGGAACTCAAGAAGGTCAGAGTTTGCGGACGCCAGCTCAGGGTCTCGAAAATGGAGGGGGGCCAGGGTGGTGGCTACGGTGACCGGCACGACCGCGGCTTCGGTGGAGATCGTGGTGGAGATCGCGGCGGCAATCGCGGCTACGGAAGCGACCGTGGCAGTGATCGCGGCGGCGACCGTGGAGGCGACCGCGGTTTCGGTGGCGACCGGAAGAAGAGCTTTGGCAAACCGTCCGGCGGCAAGAACAAAAAAGACGAAGGCTCGTTCTTCACCGGCTTCAGCGCCTCGAAGAAAAAACGCATGAAAGACTGAGCGATTGCCCCATCTCACGATTGAAAAGCCTGACGCGATGAACACCGTTGCGTCAGGCTTTTTTTTGGTTTTCACCCCACAGCGCATACATTTTAAGTATAGATGCTTGGCTCATCCAGTCTGCCGGTGATCCGGTTCATGCAAACACGGGGGCTATTATGGAGATCGAATTCTACGGGGCGACGCGGCGGGTGACGGGTTCCTGCCATATTCTCAGGGCTGGCGGTTACACGGTGCTGATCGATTGCGGGCTGGTGCAGGGGAGCCGCGAGGTCGAGGCGCTGAACCGCGAGCCGTTTCCGTTCGAGCCGTCCGAAATCGACGCCGTGGTGCTCAGTCATGGCCATATCGACCATTCGGGCCGCCTGCCTCTGCTCGTGAATCGCGGCTTTCGTGGGCCGATTTTCACCCACCACGGAACCATCGAGCTGTGCGAGATTCTGCTTCGGGACTCGGCGATGCTTTCCGAGAACGATGCCCGCTTCATGCAAAAGCACGGTCAGCGGGATGCCGAGCCGCTCTACACGGTCGAGGAGGCGCAGCGGTGCGTCCGCAGCATGACGGGGCTGCGCTATGGCGAGCGGCGCGAGATTTTGCCGGGCATCGTGGCGTCGCTTCACGACGCGGGCCACATCCTCGCCTCGGCGTTCGTCAAGCTCGAAATCACGGAGGGCGAGACCACGCGGACGCTCGTGTTCAGCGGCGACCTCGGGCAGTACGATTCGCCGATTCTGAACGATCCCGACGCCATCGGCCACGCGGACGTGGTGCTCGTCGAGAGCACCTACGGCGACCGGCGGCACCGCGATTTCGACAGCACCGTCAAGGAGATCGGCGAGATCATCGAAACCTCGCGGCGCGACCGCGGCAACATCCTGATTCCCGCCTTCTCGATTGGCCGCAGCCAGGAGTTGCTCTACCTCTTCGGCGAGCACTACCATGAGTGGGCGCTGGAGAAATGGCAGGTGTTCCTCGATAGCCCGATGGCCATTGAGGCGAGCCGTATCTACTGGCATCACGAGGAGTTATGGGACGACGAGGCCCGCCTTTTCCGCCGCCAGATGCGCAAAATGCCGCCCGTCGGCAACCTGCACCTGACCCGCAGGGTGGAGGAGTCGATGAAGATCAACGAACTCCACGAGGGCGCGATCATCATCGCCGGAAGCGGCATGTGCAATGGCGGGCGCATCGTGCACCACCTGAAGCGCAACATCGAGCGGCCCGAATGCCACCTCCTCATCACCGGATTCCAGGCCAAAGGTACGCTTGGCAGGGCGCTGGTCGAGGGGCGCGAGGAGGTCTCGCTGCACGGGCGGAGCTACCGGGTGCGGGCGCAACGCCACACGGTCGGCGGCCTGTCGGCGCACGGTGACCGTAGCGACCTCGTGCGCTGGCTGAAGAGCCGGAACGGCTCGCCGAAGGTGATGATCGTGCATGGCGAAGAGGGTGCGAAGGAGTCTTTCAGAGGATTTCTTCGCGATGAACTCGCCGTCGATGCGCTTGTTCCTGAACCCGGCGACCGGCTCGATCTCGTATCGAACGAATTGCGCCGGGCTGAAAGTGAATCCTGAAATCAATCGAAACACGTATGATAATCAATACTATCGGTGAACTCATTCCTGTACTCCAGACGGCCATCGGGCCGGTAATTCTCATATCAGGCATTGGTCTGCTTCTTCTCACCATGACCAACCGACTGGGCCGCACGATCGACCGCGCCAGGGAGTTGCTCGATGAATATGAAGAGCTTTCCGAAGCGGCAAGATCGAAAATCGACAGGGAAATCGTGGTGCTCTGGAGGCGAGCCCACTATGCCAGGAACGCAATTCTTCTTGCTTCGCTGACCTGTCTTGGCGCCGCAACGCTCATCATTTTGCTGTTTATGACAAGCCTTCTGCATGTTGATTTGCCGCTGCTTATTGAATCGATTTTCATTATCAGTATGCTCTGCCTGATCGCCGCGCTCGTTTTTTTCCTCCTCGACGTCAATCTTACTCTCTCCGCGTTGCGCATCGAGCTGGAAGGGCACAGGAAGAAGAGTTGAGAATTATGAATTATGAATTGAAAAAGAAGAGTACTTGCGCTCTTCTTTTTCAATTTTTCGTCCACCAAGTCCACAACTTCCACCGTCACTTGCCCCTCTTTTTGTACGTGCCAATCAGCACGGCTTGGCCGAGGATGTGGGCTTGCATGGCGGCTTCCACCTCGGCTTTCAGTGGCGAGAGCAGGTCGTCGAGCACGGTGTCGAGCGCGTAGAGTTTGAAGAAGTAGCGGTGTGTGCCGATTGGGGGGCATGGGCCGCCGTAGCCGCCCCGGTTCCAACTGCTGAGTCCTTCGAGCATTCCGGCTTCGGCGGGGCGATTCCCGGCTTCTTCGGCGAGGCCTGTTGTTTCCGGAGGAATGTTGCAGAGCACCCAGTGAATCCAGGTGAATTTCGGAGCCGCCGGGTCGGGTGCGTCGGGATCATCGACGATGAGCACGAGGCTTTTCGTGCCTTTCGGCAGGTTTTTCCAGGCGAGCGGCGGCGAGATGTTTTTGCCCTCGCAGGTGTAGAGCGCCGGAATCGCGCCCATGTGGCGGAATGCGGGCGAGGCGAGTGCAAAGGTCATGGCTTCTCCTTTCTCAGCGGCTCCGAGCGTTGCGGGCATGAGCAGCGCCGTGGTGAAAAGCAGCGCCAGCGTGTTTCGGATGGATCGCGACAGCTTCATGATGACGACGGGTTTATGGTGGTTGGAATGCCAGGCAGGAACGCTTACGGGGGGCTATTGGTTCTCGGTTTTTCCAGGGGAAGCGGCGTGAATGAAACCAATGGAGGCGAAATGGAGAGGTCGTCGATCAGGCAAATTTCCGGCTGGCTTTGGGAGATTCCGCGCTCGTACCGCAGCGACATGCGGGTTCCGGCGCGGTTTTACGCCTCCGAGGCGATGCTCGACCAGATTCTTGCCGATCGCTCGCTGGAGCAGCTCGTCAACGTCGCCGCGCTTCCCGGCATCGTGGGGTTCGCGCTGGCCATGCCGGATATTCACGAGGGGTATGGCTTTCCGATTGGCGGCGTGGCCGCGTTCGACCTCGACCTGGGCGTCATCTCTCCCGGCGGCATCGGCTACGACATCAACTGCGGCGTCCGCCTCTTGGCGACGAACGAGACTTTCGAGAGCGTCCGCGAAAAGATTCCCGATCTGGCAAAGGAGATTTACCGGCAGGCGCCGTCTGGCGTCGGGCATGGAAACCGTATCACCTTTTCCTCCGCTCAGATCGACAGCGTACTTCGTGGCGGAGCGCCTCGCATGGTGGAGCTGGGCTACGGAGAGCCGGAAGACCTCGGCCATATCGAATCCGGCGGTGTGCTCGACGTGGCCGATCCGTCGAAGGTTTCGCAGCAGGCAAAGCAGCGCGGCCACGACCAGCTCGGTACGCTCGGCGCGGGCAACCACTTCGTGGAGATCGACCGGATCGACGCCATTTACGACCGCGACGCCGCCGGGCGCATGGGGTTGTTCGAGGGGCAGATCGTCATCCAGCTCCACACCGGCTCGCGTGGCCTCGGCCACCAGATCGCCACCGACTCCATCCGCATCATGAACCGCGCGATGCCTGCTTACGGCATCATTGTGCCCGACCGCGAGCTGTGCTGCGCGCCCTTCCGCTCGCCAGAAGGGCAGGAGTATTTCAGCGCCATGTCGGCGGGCGCGAACTTCGCGTGGGCCAATCGCCAGCTCATCACCTGGGAGATTCGCCAGGCGTGGAAGAGCGTGATGGCCGGTGATCCCTTGCGTGTGGTTTATGACGTGGCGCACAACATCGCCAAGGTCGAAACGCACGAAATCGACGGCCAGCGCCGCCAGCTCCTCGTGCACCGCAAGGGAGCGACCCGCGCGTTTGTCGGCCAGCCGGTGATCATCCCCGGCAGCATGGGTACCGCCTCGTTCGTGCTGGAAGGGCAGGCGGCTTCGATGCGCGAAAGCTTCGGCTCGTCGTGCCACGGCGCGGGGCGGCGCATGTCGCGCACGAAGGCCAAGCAGATGGTGCAGGGCAGTCAGCTCAGACGGGAACTCGAAGCGATGGGCGTCTCGGTGCAGGCCGGTTCGATGCAGAGCCTCGCCGAGGAGGCTCCCGCCGCCTACAAGGATATTGGCGAAGTGGTCGGCGCGGTGGTCTCGGCAGGCATCGCAAGAAAAGTCGCAAGGCTGGTGCCGGTGGGGGTGATGAAGGGGTGAGGCCGTCTCGCTTTTTAGGCTTTTCTTTTTAAGGAACTTTATTTTGATAAGTACAATTATTTTATCGTAGTACTCTGGCTGACATTGGATCCTTACTGTCAGTGTGTTTACTCCACTCGCTCCATGGCATTTGGGTCACGATAAGGTCAGTTGATCAGTAATACAGAACAAAGTGATAGGAAATTAACAACTTAAGCAGAAAGGAGAACCATCATGAGAAAGATGTCGCTTTTTTGGGTTGTTGCATGCCTGATGCTTTTCAACGCAATAACAGTTCTTGCAACTGCTCCGGACGTGCTCGTTTCGCACAAGGATGGTGTAGGAGATTATCTTGTCGATGCCAACGGGATGACGCTGTACTGGTCGAAACTCGATGCCCCCGGTGGAAGCCGGTGCAAAGGTCAGTGCCTCATACAGTGGCCGCCTTTTTACAAAGAGGCGATTCTATCTTCTTCTCCTCTGATCAATTCCAATGATTTTGGCACGATAATCCGGAGTGACGGAAAGAAGCAGAACACGTTCAGGGGTTATCCGCTATACTATTACACGATGGACCAGAAACCAGGGGATACCAAGGGTCAGAATTTAAATAATGTCTGGTTTGTGATGGACCCCGGACGCTTCAAGGTGATTGACGTCGAGCATACCGGTTGGAGCGAGCCAAAAGGTACGAACAAATGACGTTCGTCTGCTGACCGGAACGACCGGTGCACGTTCAGACAAGGATGGCTGCCGTTCAGGCGGTCATCCTTGTTTTTTTTTCGGTCGGAGCGTATTTGCATCCGAGTGAAGCCTGGCGTCGGTTCCTCCACGCGGATACCGGCGGGGTGTATCTCGATGTCCCTGCTGTGCGAATCATCCCCGCGGGTGAAAGGTCTTGTGTACCTCTTTGATGAAGGAGCGGTCGATGTGGGTGTAGATTTGGGTGGCGATGATTGAGCTGTGGCCGAGCATCTTCTGCACGACGCGCAGGTCGGCCCCGCCTTCGAGCAGGTGAGTGGCGAAGGAGTGGCGGAAGGTGTGCGGGGCGGCGCATGTCGTGCACGAAGGTCAGGCGCGAGGTGCAGGGCAATCAGCTCAGACGGGAACTCGAAGCGATGGGCGTCTCGGTGCAGGCAGGTTCGATGCAGAGCCTCGCCGAGGAGGCTCCCGCCGCCTACAAGGATATTGGCGAAGTCACGCTTCGTCCATTACCCTCTACTTCGTCCACGTCGTCCACTCAGTCCATTCCGTCCACCTGCCGCTTACCCGGCAAGGCTGGTTTTTCGTGCTTTTCTCCGTGAGGCAATTCCTGCAAAAACAGCGCCTGTGCCTAAAAGCGCCAGCGTCGAGGGTTCGGGAACTGGGGTGCTATCAAAAGAAAATGAGTTCAACGTAGTCGTTTGATAAGCGCCGCCTGTTGAAGCGGTAAAGCCAACCAGCGCGGTCGATGAACCGGTGTAATCACTTATCACAAAAGGATTTTCACTGGTTCCATAAGAGAGCATCGGTTTATCCGGCTGTGTTCCGGTCTGATTGACGCTGACCGAGAGGGTCGTGCCGTCATAATCAACCCACGCATACCAGGGATTGGCGCTGTTAAAGTCAAGCGTAACTGGTACTTGTGCAAGGCTTAGCATGGAAGCGTTGGTATCGATGCCGATATGATTGTCGTTGATATCGTTGGTGACGTCGGCGGTGTTGTTTTTATGGCTGTCAAACTCTACGCCCACGCTGTTTCTGATTCCCGGTACTCCGTAACGGTCACCATAGGCTATCGCTTCTCCAGTATAACCGAGCCCAGTTTTTTTATAGGAACCACTGCTCTCCGGATTTTTTATCACGAACACCATGCCATCTCCGCCACCCGGATTGGAGAAGGTAAAGGAAAAGCTGGCGCTGAAGCTGGAAGCATCGACCGGCGTGGAGAAAAAGACGCCGCCAACTACATTTGCCGTGTTTGGAACAAGCTGAAGAGTACTACCGACTTTTTGCGCCGAGCCAAGGAGCGTATAGTCTGATGAGGATGAAAAATCGTTGTAACTAATTTCGGTAATGGCTTCTGCGTTACCGTGAAGGCCAAGACTGGCAAGCAGGGCTATTGATACTATAACTGTTTTTCTCATAACAGGTTTCGGTTATTGGAGCGTTAAAAATTATAAAGTACCGGAACAAATGATACTGAACCTGCCGCTTACCCGGCAAGGCTGGTTTTTCGTGCTTTTCTCCGTGAGGCAATTCCGGCGAATACCGCGCCTGTGCCTAAAAGCGCCAGGGTCGAGGGTTCGGGTACTGGGTTTGCATCATAAGAAAATGAGTTCAGTCTGGTCGTTTGCGTAACACTACCAGTTGAAGCGGTAAAACCAACCAGGCCAGTCGATGAATCGGTATAATCCTTTATCAAAAAGGGAGATGCACTGGATCCGTAGGTAAGCGTTGGGCTTCCTGGCTTTGTGTTTGACTGACTGACATATACGGATAACGTTGCGCCATCGTAATCTATCCACGAATACCAGGTACCTGTCCCGTTAAAAGTAGTAGAAACAGTACTCTGAACAAGACTTGTAGTAGAACCATTGACATCAATGCCTACATGATTGGAGCTGATATCACTCCTGTCAGTGTTCGTCCAGCTATCATATTCAAGCCCTATGCTGTTTGTGATACCTGGTTGCTCTACACCTTTGATTATGGTACCACCATACCCTATTGCACCACCAGTTCCGCCCAAATATTTTGGACTGTTTGGATCTTGAATAACAAAGACCATGCCATCAGCACCAGTAAATTGCCCACCAGAAAAGGTATAAGAAAAAGCAACATTGAAGTTTGTAACATTAACTGGTGTGTCGAACCAGATCGCTCCTACTGTGTTTTTGTTTGCGTCTCCTTCAGTAGAAAGCTGAATCGAGTTATCAACCTTTTGTGCGACACCCTTAAGTTGATAGCCGGAATCGGAAGAAAAGTCGTTGAAATTAATCAGCGTCTCTGCATCTGCATTATGGTTCAAGCTGAGGCAGGCAAGCAGGGCTATTGATACTATAACTGTTTTTCTCATAACAGGTTTCGGTTATTGGAGCGTTAAAATTGATTATAAAGTACCTGAACAAATGATACATACGTTGATGCTTGTTACATACAATGAATGTAAGATATTCGTTGCACGTCACATTGTGAACAATATGTTTTATCACCCCCGCGGGTGGAAAGTTTTGTGCACCTCTTTTATGAACGAGCGGTCGATGTGGGTGTAGATTTGGGTGGCGATGATGGAGCTGTGGCCGAGCATCTCCTGTACGACGCGCAGGTCAGCGCCGCCTTCGAGCAGGTGGGTGGCGAAGGAGTGGCGGAAGGTGTGCGGGCTGATCGGCTTTTCGATGCCCGCAATCACGGCGTACTGCCGCACGATGTTCCACGCGGCCATGCGCGAGAGCTTGCCGCCGCGCGAGTTCAGGAAGATCGTGTCGTACGACGCCGCGCTCGTCATGCCGGGGCGCAACTCCTCGAGGTATCGCTTCATCCACGAAATGGCCGTCTGGCCGATCGGCACGAGCCGCTCTTTCGACCCTTTGCCGAAGACCCGCACGAAGCCGTCATCCATGTGCAGATTCAGCCGGCTGAGGCCGATCAGTTCGCTGACGCGGACTCCCGTGGCGTAGAAAAATTCGAGCATCGCCTTGTCGCGCAGCATGAATTTACCGGTCGGGTGACGCCTGAGCGGGGCGTCGAGCAGCAGCGTCATCTCTTCGACGGTCAGCACGGCGGGCAGGTAGCGGGCAAGTTTTGGCTGGTGGATGTTCTCGGCGGGGTTCATCACCGCGAGCCGCTCGGTCAGCAGGAACTTGTGGAAGGAGCGGATGGCCGAAATGTTGCGGGCGACTGAACTCGCTTCGAGGCCGATATCGTGCAGTTCCTGAATGAATTTCCTGATGTCGCCCGGCGCGGCTTCGCTTGGCTTGACGCCGCTCTCGTCGAGCCAGGCGAGATAGCGGCCCAGGTCGTTCAGGTACGATGCCCGAGTGTTGCCAGAGAAGTTGCGTTCGAGGGTCAGGTAGTTCAGGAAGGTTTCGAGCGCATCGCGCCACGGCGCTTCGGGTTCCTGCATCGTCCTCAAGCCTCCGTTTTGCGGAACCGCGCGGCGTAGCCGCCGTCGAAGCCCTCGCGTGAACCCGGCAGCGTTAGCCGCGACTGTTCGGCGATGAACTCCGGATGGCGTTGCCGAAACGCTTCGGCCTGTTGCTCGTTCTCCTCGGGTTCGACGGAACAGGTGGCGTAAACAAGTACGCCGCCGGGCGCGAGCAGCGAGGCCGCGCGGTCGAGCATCGCTGCTTGCAGTTGCGTCAACTCCCGGAGCTTGTCGGGCGTCGTGCGCCAGCGCAGCTCCGCACGGCGGCCGAGCACGCCAGTGCCGGTGCAGGGGGCGTCGAGCAGGACGGTATCCACGGCGCATCCCGGCTCGAAGGTAAGCGCGTCGCCCTCGCGAAGCTCGATGATGGTGATGCCGAGCGCCTCGGCGTTCGAGGCGATCCGTGCGACTTTCATCGCCGTGCGGTCGAGCGCTATGACGCGCCCGCGATTCTCCATCAGCTCGGCCATGAAGGTCGCCTTGCCGCCCGGCGCGGCGCACATGTCCAGCACGGTACCACCCGGCTCCGGCGCGGCCATCAGGCAGGCAAGCCCCTGCGCCGGGTTTTGTACGCTGACGAGGCCCTCCTTGAGCAGCGGCTCCATCCGGTCGAAAGATTTCGAGAAGAAGAATCGGTCGAGTCCCTCTTCGCCCGCAACTCGTTTCGCGTCCGAAAGTTCGGGCGTCGCCAGCAGCGTTTCGGGATCGGCTTTGAGGCAGTTGATCCGGTAGCCGGTGGCTGGCGGCAGGTTGCCGTGCGCGAGCATCGCGAGCGTTGCGTCGGGGCCGTAGCTCGCGAGCCAGCGGGCGGCGAGCCACTCCGGGAAGGAGTGGAGAATCGAGAGGCGCTCCGCGTCCGACATCTCAGCCGTCCACGCGTCGAGATCGATGGTCGCTTTCGAGATGTTGCGCAACAGACCGTTGACCAGCTTCGCCAGATGGTCGCCCTTGAACTTGCGGGCCAGCTTGACCGATTCGTTGACCGCCGCCGATTTTGGCACACGGTCGAGGCGCAGAAGCTGATAGACGCCGAGGCGCAGGATGTTTTTCAGCGTTTCGGCGGCTTTGGCGTAGTCGTGGCGATAGAATCGCTCGATGACGTAATCGCACTGACGCCGGTACTTCAGCGTTCCAGCCACCAGCTCTTTTGCCAGCGCCCGGTCATTCTGGCCGAGGCCGGAGTGTTCGAGCATCCGGTTGAGCAGCTCTTCGGATTTGCGCATTCCGTCGAGTTCGACGAGGACGCGGAGGGCGAGTTCACGTGCGGTCATAGATCAGGAAGATGGCGAGTATTTTTACTGAAAGCAGGTAGCAACGTATTGTAAAATAGTATCATCTGTCGTAGATTCCTGAAACTTGAACGTTCTTTTTCAGATTTCGAGCTATCATCCAGAAAGGCGGAGGGACTGGCCCTGCGAAGCCTTGGCAACCTTCATATCAAATGAGAGGTGCCAAATCCATCCCGGAGGAGTTCCGGGAAAGATGATGTATGCAATGACCTTCGACTTCATACCTCACCTGAGCGCTTCTCCACACGTACACCCTGACCCCGATTTCCTGCATGGAGCGAAAGCTTCAACCATCCATTTTTTGCCATGACCCAGGACAATACCTTCCGGTTCGAGACCTTGCAGGTTCACGCCGGGCAGGAGCCTGATCCGGTCACCGGATCGCGCGCCGTGCCGATTTACCAGACCACCTCCTACGTGTTCGAAAACGCCGAGCACGGAGCCGATCTGTTCGCGCTTCGCAAGGCGGGAAATATCTACACGCGCCTGATGAACCCGACCACCGACGTGCTCGAAAAGCGCATGGCGGCGCTCGAAGGGGGCATGGCGGCGCTCGCGGTGGCAAGCGGCCACTCGGCGCAGTTCATCGCCATCGCCACGATCTGCCAGGCGGGCGACAACATCGTCTCGTCGAGCTACCTCTACGGCGGCACTTACAACCAGTTCAAGGTGGCCTTCAAGCGCATCGGCATCGAGGTTAAGTTCGTGGATGGCAACGATCCCGAAGCGTTCCGCAACGCCATCGACGAAAACACGAAAGCGCTTTACACCGAGTCGATCGGCAATCCGGCGTTTCACGTGCCGGACTTCGAGGCGCTGGCGGCCGTCGCCCGCGAGAACGGTATTCCGCTCGTCGTCGATAACACCTTCGGCTGCGGCGGCTATCTTTGCCGCCCGATCGAGCACGGCGCATCCATCGTGGTCGAGTCGGCCACCAAGTGGATCGGCGGGCACGGCACCTCGATGGGCGGCATCATCGTCGATGCGGGTACGTTCGACTGGTCGAACGGCAAGTTTCCGCTCTGCGCCGAGCCTTCGGAGGGGTACCACGGCCTGAAGTTCCACAAGACTTTCGGCGACGTTGCTTTCATCGTCAAGGCGCGGGTCGAGGGGTTGCGGGATTTCGGCCCGGCCATCAGCCCGTTCAACTCCTTCATGCTGTTGCTGGGTCTCGAAACGCTCTCGCTCCGGGTGCAGCGCCACCTCGACAACACGCTCGAACTGGCCCGCTGGCTCGACGGTCACGACGCGGTCGCGTGGGTGAACTATCCGGGTCTCGAAAACCATCCGACCCACGAGCTGGCCAAAAAATATCTCACGCACGGCTTCGGCTGTGTGCTCACCTTCGGCGTCAAGGGCGGCTACGAAAAGGCGATCAGGTTCATCGACAGCGTCAAGCTGGCCAGCCATCTGGCCAACGTGGGCGACGCCAAGACGCTGGTGATCCATCCCGCCTCGACGACGCACCAGCAACTCAGCGCCCAGGAGCAGCAGTCGGCGGGCGTCACCGCGGACATGGTGCGCGTGTCGGTGGGCATTGAGCACATCGACGACATCAAGGCTGATTTCAGCCAGGCTTTCGAGAATTTAGCATGACCCGAATGGAGCATATACCGATCATTTCCGACAGTACCATCTACTTCAAATCGCCCGAACCGTTGCCGCTCGAACTGGGCGGAACGTTGCCGGAAGTGACCATCGCCTACCGCACCTGGGGCAAGCTGAACGCACAGAAAAGCAATGTCATTCTCGTCTGCCATGCGCTGACCGGCAACGCCGACGCCGATAGCTGGTGGTGCGGCATGTTCGGCGAGGGGCGGGCGTTCGACGAGACGCGGGAGTTCATCATTTGCAGCAACGTCGTCGGAAGCTGCTACGGCTCGACCGGGCCGCTGTCGCTCAATCCGCTGACCGGCAAGCACTACGGCCCCGATTTTCCGCGCATCACCATCCGTGACATGGTGGCCGCGCAACGCCTTCTGCTGCAATCACTTGGCATCGACAAAATCCGGCTCGTCATCGGCGCGTCGCTTGGCGGGATGCAGGTGCTCGAATGGGGCGCGATGTATCCCGACATGGCCGGAGCGCTGATGCCGATGGGCATTTCGGGCCGTCACTCGGCGTGGTGCATCGCACAGAGCGAGGCGCAGCGGCAGGCCATCGCCGCCGACGCGGAGTGGCGGGATGGCTGGTACGATCCGCAAGTGCAGCCGCGCAAAGGACTTGCCGCCGCGCGGATGATGGCTATGTGCTCCTACCGCTGTTTCGAAAACTACCAGCAGCGCTTCGGGCGCGAGCAGCGCGAGGACGGGCTGTTCGAGGCGGAGAGCTATGTGCGCCACCAGGGCGACAAGCTCGTCGAGCGCTTCGACGCCAACACCTACGTTACGCTCACAAAAGCGATGGACATGCACGATCTCGGACGCGGACGCGAGTCGTACGAAGTGGCGCTCGGAGCGCTGAAGATGCCGGTCGAGATTCTCTCCATCGACTCGGACGTGCTCTATCCCAAAGAGGAGCAGGAGGAACTCGCCCGCCTCATCCCCGGCTCACGCCTGCTTTTCCTCGACGAACCCTACGGCCACGACGCCTTCCTCATCGACACCGACACGGTCAGCCGCATGGTCTGCGAGTTCAAGGATAAACTCTGAAAAAGCAAAGGCGCGGTGTTTTGCCGCGCCTCGCATTCCTGTCCACGTCGTCCACCAGTCCACAACGTTCACATTTTACCCAATCACATCGAAACCAGTGTAGGGCCGCAGCACCTCCGGCACCATGATTTTGCCGTCGGCGGTCTGGTAGTGTTCGAGCAACGAGACCATGAGCCTTGAGGTCGCCAGCCCGGAGCCGTTGAGGGTGTGCACGAACTCCGGTTTGCCTTTGCCGCCGGGCTTGAAGCGAATGTTCGAGCGGCGAGCCTGGTAATCCTCGAAGTTCGAGACGCTCGATGCTTCGAGATATTTGTTCTCGGCAGGCGACCACACCTCGATGTCGTAGCACTTGGCGGCGTTGGCGCTGATGTCGCCGCTGCAGAGCGTGATGACGCGGTAGGGAATCCTGAGCGCGACGAGAATCGCTTCGGCGTGGCCGAGAATCGCTTCGAGCGCTTCGTACGACTCTTCGGGTCGCGTGAAGCGCACCATCTCCACCTTGTTGAACTGGTGCACCCGCAAAAAGCCGCGCGTGTCCTTGCCATAGCTGCCCGCCTCGCGCCGGAAACAGGCGGAGTAGGCGGCGTAGGCGATCGGGAGCTTGTCGTCATCGAGCATCTCGCCGCGATGCAGGTTGGTCACCGGCACCTCGGCGGTCGGAATGGCGTAGAGGCCGTCCTCGGGCATGTGATAGACCTGGTCGGCGAACTTGGGCCACTGGCCGGTTCCCCGGAGCGACTCCTGGTTCACCATGAAGGGCGGGAACACCTCGGTGTAGCCGTGGTTCGCGCTGTGCGTGTCGAGCATGAAGTTGATGAGCGCCCGCTCAAGCCGAGCGCCCTTGCCAAGGTAAACCGGAAAGCCCGCGCCGCTGATCTTCGCGCCGCGCTCGAAGTCAAGCAGCCCGAGGCTTTTGCCGAGTTCAAGGTGGTTTTTGACCGGGAAGTCGAGATCGTGCTCGAACGAAACCGGCCCCTTGCAGAGCACGTTGTCATCTGCCGAACGCCCTTCCGGAACGCTTTCGTGCAGGCGGTTGGGCAGGGTGAGCAGCAGCTCTTCGATCTCGGCTTCGAGCGTCGAGAGCGCCAGATCGAGATCGGCGATTTCGTCGGAGACCTCCTTCATCTGGCCGATCAGTTCGTCGCCCGAACCCTGTCCGGTACGCTTGATGTTGGCGATCTCTTTGGAGACCCGGTTGCGCAGCGCCTTGAGGTCGTCGGTGCGCTGCACCATCGCCTTGCGTTCAGCGTCGCGTTCGAGCAGGCGGTCAACCTTCGGCGCGTCGTCACTTTGCTGGCGGCGGCGCAGCATCTCTTTCACATCATCCGGATTCTGGCGGATGTAAGTAATGTCGAGCATATATCTTGCGGAGAATGTGGGTTAGGCTGAGAGGAGCGATTTGACGAGGTTCTGGACTTTGCCGCCGTCGGCTTTGCCCTTGAGCGCTTTCATGGCGAGGCCCATCACCTTGCCCAGCTCTTTCATGGATGTCGCGCCGGTTTGCGCGATGATTTCACGGATGGCTGCTTCAACCTCTTCGTCCGGGAGCTGCTGCGGCAGATACTCTTCGAGCACAGTCAACTCGGCGGCCTCGGTTTCGGCGAGGTCGAGGCGGTTGCCCGCCGTGAACTGCTCGATGGCGTCGCGCCGCCGTTTGGCCAGCCCCATCACCACTTCGAGTTCCTGCTCCTCGTTCAGCTCGGCCTTGCCGCCGACCCGGATGGAAACCTCTTTTTCCAGCAGCGCGGCCCGGATAGAGCGGATAGCGTTGAGGCGAATCTTGTCGCCGCTTTTCATGGCTTCTTTCAGTTCGCGGTCGATTTTTTCCTTGAGGCTCATGGTAGTAAAATGGTGCGGTTCGTTGGTATTTTTTCAAGAACCGGAAGATAAAAGAAAAAAACGAGATTGGTAGAGCTGCGGAGTGCCGTGCTTTCGTTAATCCGACAGATCAGTCCGGTTCTTAATGCCTGCCCCCATCACTCGTCCTGCAAATCGCCGCTGGTGGGTCTCAGCACGATCTCTTCGACCGTGGTTCTCGCCGGTTGAAGGTACGCCTGCACCACCGGGGCGGCGATGTCCTCCGGCATCATCATGAGCGACTGCATTTCGTCGTTCACTTCACCCCACATCGGAGTAATCGCTGCTCCTGGCTGAACGTCGGTGATCCGCACGTTGCACTTCCTGGCGTACAGGCGCAGGGTTTCGACCAGGCCTCTCTGGCCGAATTTGGACATGCAGTAGAGCGATGAGTGTTTGAATGCTTTCTTTGCGGCCACCGAGGTGATGAAGAAGATGTGTCCCGAATGCTGGCGCTCCATCATGGTGAAGAGCGCTTGCGTCAGGAAAAAAGTGCCCTTGAGGTTGGTGTCCATCGTGTAGTCGAAATCCTCTTCGGTCAGGTCGCCCAGCGCTCCGAAGCGGCCAACGCCCGCGTTGTTCACCAGACAATCGATGCGGCCATAACGCTCGACAATGTGAGCGGTTAGCCGCCGTACACCGCTCATATCGGAGAGGTCAGCGGTGACGGTGTCGGTCAGCGCGCCCTCGGCGCGGCACTCAAGTGAAATGGCCTCCAGGTCTGCCGGTGTGCGCGAACAGAGAACGAGTACCGGTTCGAAATCAGGATGGTGCCTGATGGCGCGGGCGAATTCGAGAGCGATCGCTCTGCCAATGCCTTTGCCCGCCCCGGTGACAAGAATGATATGTTTCATAATTACAGCAAAAATTTTTATTGTTTTTACTGCGGGCGTATTTATATCGAAAGTTGTTCCAGCTATTGAGCCAGTTGACGAAATATTTTATATTTTACTAAAAAATAAAGTCATGTGTTCATTTTGTTAACATTAACCTTGAGGGGTCATCATGGCTAAAAGCAAGGTAAAGTGGTTCGATGGCAAAAAAGGGTACGGTTTCATTCTGAACCCTGAAGGCGGAGAAGACATCTTCGTTCATTTCTCGGCGATCGTTTCCGACCAGAGTTTCAAGGTGCTGAACCAGGATTCTGAGGTTGAATACGATCTCGACAAAACGCAGAAAGGTCTTCAGGCCAGGAATGTTCGCGAGTTTCCTGTGCTTTCGGCTGATGCGGTGGCGTCGATTGCAAGTATTCCTGTTCAAAATGAGTTCTAACCGATACATAACTAATCAGGTTTGAAGCGGTTATCCCTCCGGTTGTTTTTGACCAGAGTCTTTTTGCTGGCTCGCCCGGTATGAATCAGGAAATCCGATCCTGAAATCGTCACCCTCACAATAGCGCATCGAGCGCAAAACCGGTCAAAGCAGGGAGTGATCCCTGAAGCTGAACCAGTTATCGCATCCCACGATTACATGGTCGAGCAGTTCGATCTGTAGAAGATCACCGGCTTTTTTCAGAATCGAGGTGACCTGTTTGTCGGCATTGCTTGGCTGCACGTCGCCCGAAGGGTGGTTGTGCACCAGAATGACCGAGTGAGCGCTTTCGCGAATCGCTGCCTTGTAAATTTCTCTCGGATGGATGAGTGACGCGGTGAGTGTGCCGATGGTGACGATTTCATGCCTCAGAATCTGGTTTTTCGTGCTCATGAAGAGCACGAAAAGATGCTCCTTGGTTTCGTCGGGGATGCGTCCTTTCATGTATTCAAATACGTCACGCGCTCCCTGCACTTTCCGGTTGATGTTTCGCGCGAAGTGCAGCCGCCGCTGAAGCTCGAAGATCGCGGCGATCTGCATCGCCTTGGCCTCGCCGATGCCGGGCGTTTGCTGCAACTCCTGAATCGACAGGTCGGCGAGGCGTTCGAGACCGTTCTCCGAAATGAGTTTGTTGCAGGTGTCGATAATGTTGAGCTTTGCTGTGCCGGAGCGGAGAATGAGCGCCAGCAGCTCCGCCGGGCTGAGGGACTCCTTGCCCGAACGCAGAAAGCGCTCCCTCGGCCGGTTGTCCGGATCGATGTCGTGTATTCGCATGATTTTTCCTGTAGGGGTCAGGTTTTCGAGAGCGAAAAGTTACGAGTATTTCGGGAATTTTTCTTGTAGAATTTTGCGGGGGTGAGAGCAGATAGGTCGTATAGGTTACTTATAAAACCTATACGACCTATAATGCTTGTACGGCTCACTCGGCTTGCCAGTCACTCGTTGAGGCCGGTTTTCGACTGGTTGTAGAAGAGGTAGTAGTTGATGCTGTCGCCGAGCGCCTGAAGGCTCGCTTCGATGATGTTGGTCGAAACGCCCACCGTGCCCCAACTGTTCTGGCCGTCGCTGCTTTCGATGAGTACGCGCACTTTCGCGCTTGTGCCGCTTTTCTCTTCGAGCACGCGCACTTTGTAGTCTATCAGCCTGATGGCGCGAATATCCGGATAGAAGTGCAGCAACGCCTTGCGCAGCGCCTTGTCGAGCGCGTTGACCGGGCCGTCGCCGTCCGCGACGGTCTGCTCGGTTTCGTCGCCCACAACCACCTTCATCACGGCCTGATCGACCGATTTGATCTCCTGCCCGTTCTGGATGACCACCTTCGATTCGAGCACTTCGAAATAGGGCTTGAACTGGCCCAGTTCGCGGCGCAGAATCAGCTCGAAGGAGGCTTCGGCCCCGTCGAACTGGTAGCCATGGTGTTCGAGCTTTTTGACGTGATTCACCAGATTTTTGAACACCTCGCCCTTTTCCGGCAGCGAAATGCCAAGCTCCTGCGCCTTGTAGCGGATGTTGCTCTGCCCGGCCAGCTCCGAGACCAGCACCCGCTGGCGGTTGCCGACCAGCGCCGGATCGATGTGCTCGTAGAGCGAACTCTCCTTCATCACCGCGCTGACGTGGATGCCGCCTTTGTGCGCAAAGGCCGATTTGCCCACGAACGGTGCCTTGGTGTCCGACGGGAGGTTCAGAATCTCGAAGACGAATTTGGACATCGAGGTCAACGCTTTCAAGTCTTTGACATGACTGAACTCTTCGCCGAGCTTGAGCATGAGGTTCGGAATGATGCTGATCAGGTTGGCGTTGCCGCAGCGCTCGCCGATGCCGTTCATCGTACCCTGCACCTGCGTGGCTCCGGCCCTGACCGCCTCGACAGAGTTGGCCACGGCCAGGTCGCCGTCGTTGTGCGCGTGAATGCCCACCGGCACGGCAACGAGCTGGCGCACCCGCTTGACGATCTCGGCGATCTCGTGCGGCAGCGAGCCGCCGTTGGTGTCGCAGAGCACGACTCGACTTGCGCCGCCATCGACCGCAGAGGCGATCATCCGTTCGGCGAACTCAGCGTTGTCCTTCCAGCCGTCGAAAAAGTGCTCGGCGTCGAAGAAGACCTCGCGGCCCGACTCGACGAGGAAGCGCACCGAATGGCGGATCAGTTCGGCATTCTCGTCATCCGAAATGCCCAGGCTCTTGACGGAGTGGGCTTTCCAGGTTTTTCCGAAAATGGTGAGCACCGGAGCCTCGCATCTGACCAAGCCGACCAGGTTGGGGTCGCCCTCGATGTTATCCAGCGAACGCGCCGTCGAGCCGAACGCAGTCAGCCGGGCGTACTTCAGGTCGAGCTTTTTGGCCTTGAGGAAGAACTCCTCGTCCTTGGGATTGCTGCTCGGCCAGCCGCCTTCGATGAAATCGACGCCAAACTCGTCGAGCCGTTCGGCGATCAGAAGCTTGTCCTGGACCGACAGATTGATGTGTTCACCCTGCGTACCGTCGCGCAGGGTGGTGTCATACAGTTCAATTACCATGCTGTTTTATGCCTCGCTCGAAGCCATGAGGTCGTTTTTCCTTGCGTATTCAAAGATGCCGCCCGCCTGCACGATGTTGACGACGTCGCCCAGAGGCCGCAGCTCGTAGGTGATGTTCTGCGTGAGGTTGGTCAGTCTGTTGTTTTCCATGTCGAGCGAAAGCTCGTCGCCCGTCATGATCGATTTGTTGAGCGGCTGCGGCGTCTCGAAGGGAATGACAAAGCCGCCGTCCACGCAGTTGCGGTAGAAAATCCTTGCGTAGGATTCGGCGATGATCGCCTTTGCGCCCGCGACCTTCAAGGCGAAGGGCGCGTGCTCCCTCGACGAGCCGCAACCGAAGTTCGGCCCGGCCACGATGATCGAGTAGGGCGAGGCGAAATCTCCCTCCTCGACGAACGGAACGCCGCCCTCCGGCAGACCGGCCTGGTCGATCGGAACGCCGGAGAGCGCGTATTTACCGTACATCTTCACCTCTTCCGGATCGGAGAGGCTATAGACCAGGTGCTCGGCGGGAATGATCTGGTCGGTGTCGATATTCTTGCCGAGAACGTAGGCTTTACCCTGTATGATGGTGTCCATGATGCTGTGTTTTCCTTGTCAGTTGCTTCGTTCGATCAGAGGAAATCTCTCGGATCGGTGAGTTTGCCGGTCACGGCGGAGGCCGCCGCGGTCAGCGGAGAGGCCAGATAGACGCCCGCGAACTTGCTGCCCATGCGTCCGGGGAAGTTGCGGTTGGTCGTCGAAACGACAACGTCGTTATCGACCGAACGTCCGACCGTGTCCGAAGGGCCGCCGAGGCACGCCGCGCACGACGGCAGGGCGATGCTGCAACCGGCCTCCTCGAAAATATGGCGCAGCGTCTGGCCGTCATACATCTCGGTTTCGAGCTGCGACGCCACGAGCACGGTCGCCGGGACGATGTTGGTCGTGACCGACACTTTTTTGCCCTTGAGGATTTTCGCCGCGAGCCTGAAGTCGGTCAGCTTGCCGCCGGTGCAGGAACCGATGTACGACTTGGTGATCGGCGTTCCGGCGACGCTGCGCACGGTGGCGCGGTTGTCCGGGCTGTGCGGCTGCGCCACGACCGGCTCCATCTGCTCGACGTTGTAGCGGTACATGCTGTGGTACTGCGCGTCCGGGTCGCTGTGGAAAATCTCGTACGGCTTGCTGGTGCGCGTCTTTACGAAGGCTTCGGTGACCGCATCGGCGGCGATGATGCCGTTCATGCCACCGGCCTCGATGGCCATGTTGCAGAGCGTCATGCGCTCGTCGATCGGCAGCGAATAGACCGCTTCGCCGTCGAACTCCATCGCGCGGTAGGTCGCGCCGTCGGTGGTGATGTCGCCGAGGATCTGGAGGATCAGGTCTTTGGCTGTCAGATAGTCGGGCATCTGACCCTCGAAGGTGAACTTCATCGAATCGGGCACCTTCTCCCAGAGCTTGCCGGTGCCGAGGATGAAGGCCGCGTCGGTGTTGCCAATGCCGGAGCCGAACATGCCGAACGCGCCGGAGGTGCAGGTGTGCGAGTCGGTACCGAACAAGACGGTGCCGGGGAGATTGAATCCCTCTTCGGCGAGCGCGACGTGGCAGACGCCGCGGTAACGGTCGGTGCCTACATCATAGTAGTTCGGCAGACCCTGCTCGGCGGCGAACTGCCTCAGCAGGTCGATGTTGCGGTGCGCGTGCTCGTTGGCCGTGAAGATGTAGTGGTCGGGAAGCACCACCACTTTCGACGGATCCCACACTTTGGCGTTCGGGCCGAACTCCTGCTTGAAGATATCGAAGGTCGGCGGCCCGCAGACGTCGTGCGTCAAGAGAACATCGACATTGAGCCACACGCTCTGGCCGGGATCGACGAACTTGCGGTTCGCGGCCCTGGCGAAAATTTTCTGGGTTATCGTTTGTGCCATGGTTTCAAAGATTCCGTTATCGGATATAAACCTGTCTGAATTTTTTCTTGTCCGGGCTGGATGGCCTCTTCATAAGCTGAAAAGCCGGATGCTTGCAGAGCTCCGGCTTTTCTCGTCGCGGCTCACCGCCGCATGTGCTCTGTCGTTTTCTTCGCGTTGCTCGCCGTCAAATTCGGGCGACGATGGCTGCCGTCATTTCGGTTGTCGAACAGGTCGCCTCGCCCGGCGCGGCAATGTCGCCCGTGCGGAAGCCGGCGGCAAGCGCGTCTTCAATGGCGGCGTAGATCTCGCCCGCCACTTCTGGCCTGTCGAAGCTGTTCTCGAACATCATGGCCACCGACGCGATGGTCGCAATCGGGTTGGCCTTATTTTGGCCCGCGATGTCTGGAGCACTGCCGTGGATCGGTTCGTAGAGCGCATGCTCCGAGCCGATGCTGGCCGAAGGCAACATGCCGAGGCTGCCGGTGATCATGCCTGAGATATCGCTCAGGATGTCGCCGAAGAGGTTACTCGTCACGATCACCTCGAACTGCTTCGGGTTGCGCACCACCTGCATGGCGGCGTTGTCCACGTACATGTCCACCAGCTCGATTTCCGGAAAATCCTGATGCACTTCGTGCACGATGTTGCGCCAGAACTGCGAGACTTCGAGCACGTTTGCCTTGTCGATGGAGGTCACTTTGGCGTTGCCGCGCTTCCGGGCGTACTCGAACGCAAGCCGGGCGATGCGCTCGACCTCGTAACGCTCATAGACCATCGTGTTCCAGCCGCGCGTTTCGTCGTAGCCTCTTGGCTGGCCAAAGTAGATGCCGCCGGTCAGCTCGCGGAAGACCATGAAATCAGTGCCCTGCACCACTTCGGTCTTCAGCGTCGATGAGGCCACCAGCGCGTCGTAAACCTTTGCCGGGCGCAGGTTGGCGAACAGGCCGAGCTCTTTGCGGATTCTCAGCAGCGCCGCTTCGGGCTTTTGCTCGTGCGGCAGGTTCTCCCACTTGTAGCCGCCGACCGCGCCAAGCAGCACGGCATCGCAGTTCTTGCACGCTTCGAGCGTCTCGTCGGTCAGCATGGAGCCGTGCACGTCATACGAAGCGCCGCCGAAGAGGTGCTCCTCGACCGTGACTTCAAAATCGTGCTTTTTCGCGATGGCGTTCAGCACTTCGAGCGCACCGGCTACCACTTCGGGGCCGATGCCGTCGCCGGGTATGGAGACTATTTTGTACATCATCCTCCCGCTCATTTCTTTTTCAGCCAGCTCATCATGCCGCGCAGCTTCGCGCCGACGACTTCGATGGGGTGGTTGCGGTTGCTCTCGCGCAGCTCGTTCATCTTCTTGTAGCCGGAGTTGCACTCGTCGATGAACTCTTTGGCGAAACGGCCATCCTGGATCTCTTCGAGAATTTTCTTCATCTCGGCTTTCGCGGCGGAAGCGACAACACGCGGGCCGCGGGTCATGCCACCGTACTCGGCGGTGTCGCTGACCGAGTAGTTCATGCGCGACAGGCCGCCTTCGTAATAGAGATCGACGATGAGCTTCAGCTCGTGCATGCACTCGAAGTAGGCCAGCTCTGCCGGGTATCCGGCTTCCGTCAGGGTCTCGAATCCGGCCTTGATGAGTTCAGCCGAACCGCCGCACAGGACGGCCTGCTCGCCGAACAGATCGGTCTCGGTCTCGTCCTTAAAGTTGGTCTCGATGACGCCAGCCTTGGTGCCGCCGATGCCGCGCGCCCATGCGAGCGCGAGCGCCTTGGCCTCGCCGGTGGCGTCCTGGTGCACCGCGATGAGGCAGGGTACGCCGTTGCCTTCGGTGTAGGTGCGGCGAACGAGGTGGCCGGGGCTTTTCGGGGCGATCATGATGACGTTCACGTCAGCCGGAGGCACGATCTGGTTGTAGTGAATATTGAAGCCGTGGCCGAAAGCGAGCGTCGCGCCCGATTTCATGTTCGGCGCGATCTCATTGTCGTAAACGCTTTTCTGGGTCTGATCCGGCAGGAGCACCATGATAATATCGGCCCATTTGACCGCTTCGGCGACGGTATCCACCCTGAGACCGGCCTCGCGGGCTTTGTCGCAGGAGGCGCTATCGGTGCGAAGGCCGACGCAGACGTTCATGCCGCTGTCCTTCAGGTTCAGCGCATGGGCGTGGCCCTGGCTGCCGTAGCCGAGAATGGCGATATTCTTGTTCTGCAGTACCGCGAGATCGGCATCCTGCTCGTAATAGACATTCATTGACATATTCGTGTTGACTTGATTTGGACGTACATAAAAAAATTCAGCTCTCGCCGCGATGGATGGCCACCGCGCCGGAGCGGGCGAGTTCCCGTATGCCAAAAGGCTTGAATAGATCGATAGCCGTGTTGATTTTGTCGGGTGAACCGACGAACTCAATAGTAATGGATTTTTGCTTTATATCCACGACTTTTCCCTTAAAAACATTGGCCAGCTCGAAAATCTCGTGCTGGGTGGATTTGCTGAGTTTCAGGCTCAGAAGCAGCAGTTCGCGCTCCACGTGCGGCTGATGGGTCAGATCGGTCACCTTGATGGTATCGACCAGCCGGTTGAGCTGTTTCAGTACCTGGCTGATGATGCGGTCTTCGCCCCGTGTCACGATGGTCATGCGCGAAATTTCGGGGTCTTCGGTCTCGCCGATGGAGATGCTTTCGAGATTGAAGCCGCGTGCGCTGAACATGGCTGCAACCCGGTTCAGCGTGCCGAACTTGTTCTCGACCAGAACGGATATAAGATGTTTCATAGAAGTAACTTAAACCATTGTTTTCGGATTCAGCCGGGCCAGCAGCATGTCGGAAATCGACCCGCCAGCAGGCACCATTGGAAAAACCATGTCCTTGCGGACGACCCTGAAGTCAACCAGTACCGGCCCGTCGTTGTACGCGAGCGCTTCGGTGATGGCGTTTCGCGCCGATTCGGGATTGCTTGCCGACATCGCCTTGCAGCCAAACGCTTCGGCGACCTTGACGAAATCGGGGTTGCTCGCGGCCAGGTCGGTGAAGGAGTACTTCTCCTGGTGGAACAACTCCTGCCACTGGCGCACCATGCCGAGATAACTGTTGTTGATGAGGAATATCTTGACCGGCAGCTTGTTATAGACCGCCGTGACCAGCTCTTGGATGTTCATCATCAGGCCGCCGTCGCCGCTGAAGAGCACCACCGGCCGGTCGGTGACGCCGAAGGCCGCGCCGATGGCCGACGGCAGGCCGAAACCCATCGTGCCGAGGCCGCCGCTGGTGATGATCGAGCGCGGTTCGGTGAACTTGTAGTATTGCGAAGTCCACATCTGGTGCTGGCCGACGTCGGTGACGACCACCGCGTGGCCCCTGGTCTGCTTCGAGACCTCGTCGATGACGAACTCGGTCTTGAGCGAGTCTTGCTCGACGGCGTAGTCGAGCGGGCACTGCTTGCGCCACGCCTCGATTTCCGAGAGCCACGAGCTGCGATCCTCCTTCGTTTTCGGCATCGCTTCGATCAGCGAGGCGAGGAAGTCCTTCGAGTCGCCGACCACCGGCAGATCGACCTTGATGTTCTTGTCCACGTTGGTCGGGTCGATGTCGTTGTGAATCTTGTAGGCCTGCGTGGCGAAGGTATCGACCTTGCCGGTGACGCGGTCGTCGAAGCGCGCGCCGACGGCGATCAACAGGTCGCAGTTGCTCACCGCCTGGTTGGCCCAGTAGGTGCCGTGCATGCCGAGCATTCCCATCGAGAGCGGATGGTCGCCGGGGAACGCGCCAAGCCCCTGCAGGGTCATGGTGACCGGAATCTGCTGGTCGATGGCCAGCTTGCGCAGCTCCTCCGAAGCTTCGGCGCTGATGACGCCGCCGCCGATGTAGAAAAGCGGACGCTTGGCCTTGGCGATCATTTTCGCCGCTTTCTGCACCTGGTTGGCGTGGCACTTGATGGTCGGCTTGAAGCCCCGGATTTCGACGCTCTCCGGCCACTCGAACACGCACTCGGCGTTGAGCACATCCTTCGGCATATCGACCAGCACCGGGCCGGGCCGTCCGTTGGTGGCGAGGTAAAACGCCTTGCTGATGGTTGTGGCCAGCTCCTTCACATCCTTGACCAGGAAGTTGTGCTTGGTGATTGGGCGCGTGATGCCGACGATGTCCGCCTCCTGGAAGGCGTCGTTGCCGATCAGCGAACTCGGCACCTGGCCGGTGAAGACCACCAGCGGCGTGGAGTCCATGTAGGCGTTGGTGATGCCGGTGACGGTGTTGGTCGCGCCGGGGCCGGAGGTGACGAGCACCACGCCGGGCCTGCCGGTGGCGCGGGCGTACCCCTCGGCCATGTGGGTCGCGCCCTGTTCGTGGCGCACCAGAATATGTTTGATGTCCTCGACATCGTGCAGGGTTTCATAGACCTTCAGCAACGCCCCGCCGGGGTAGCCGAAGATGTACTCGACGTTTTCACGCCTCAGACACTCGAAAAATATTTCGGATCCGATCAGTTTCTCTCCGTTGTTATGCATGGTTCAATCCTGTTGATCGATGGAAAGGCGAGTCATCCTGAAGCGCGATCGACTCGCCCTGTTTCATTTCTGTTAAAAATCTGTTTTCAGCACTGCGCCTGTGTTGGCCGAGGTGACCATTCGCGCGTATCGCGCTAGGTACCCTTTTTTGATTTTCGGCTCGAACTCCGGCAACGCCTCGATGCGCTGGCGCATGGTCTCGTCATCGAGCGCGACCGTCATCGAGCGCTGCGGAATGTCGATGGTGATCAGGTCGCCGGTACGGACCGCCGCGATCGGGCCGCGATCGGCGGCTTCGGGCGATACGTGGCCGATGCAGGCTCCGCGCGATCCGCCGGAGAAGCGCCCGTCGGTGATG
Organism: Chlorobaculum thiosulfatiphilum; assembly: GCF_006265165.1. Lineage (GTDB taxonomy): Bacteria > Bacteroidota > Chlorobiia > Chlorobiales > Chlorobiaceae > Chlorobaculum > Chlorobaculum thiosulfatiphilum. The sequence continues at coordinate 51,417 of NZ_VDCH01000008.1, read as the reverse complement.
AGCGCCACCGAGTCGCCGAGGCCGCGCCCCATGATGGCGCTGGTCGGCGAGAGCATCTCCGGCATTCCGGGGCCGCCGCGCGGGCCTTCGTAGCGGATCACCACCACGTCGCCGGACTTCACGTCGCCCTGCATGATGCCCGCGATGGCGTCGTCCTGGCAGTCATAGACCCTGGCCGGGCCGGTGTGCTTCATCATCGACGGGCTGACCGCGCCGGTTTTGACAACCGCGCCATTCGGCGCAAGGTTCCCGTAGAGCACCGCGAGTCCTCCGGTGGCCGAGTAGGGATCCTCGACCGAGCGGATCACCTTGCGGTCGAGCACCTCGGCATTCGCGATATTTTCGCCGAGCGTCTTGCCGGTGACGGTCGGGGCGGAGAGATCGAGCAGCCCCTCGACCTTCGACAGCTCCTTCAGAATCGCGGAGATGCCGCCCGCGCGATCCACGTCCTCGATGTGCACCTCGGTGGTTGCCGGGCTGACCTTGCAGATGTAAGGCGTCTTTGCCGACAGGTCGTTCAGCTCCGCGAAGTCGAAATCGAGTTCGGCTTCGCTGGCGATGGCCAGCGTGTGCAGGATCGTGTTAGTGCTGCCGCCCATCGCCAAATCGAGTGCGAAGGCGTTGAGCATCGCCGCGCGGGTCAGAATGGTGCGCGGACGAACATCCTCCTTCACCAGATCGACGATGCGTCCGGCGGCTGCTTTGACCAGCTCGTTGCGGCGCGGATCGGCGGCCAGAATCGTGCCGTTGCCGGGCAGGGCGAAGCCGAGCGCCTCGCAGAGGCAGTTCATCGAGTTGGCCGTAAACATGCCGGAGCAGGAGCCGCAACCGGGGCAGCCGCACTCCTCGATGGTCTGGAGTTCATCCTCCGTGATTTCGCCGGTGCTGCACTTGCCGACCGCCTCGAAGACCGAAATGAGATCGACCGTTTGGCCCGACGGCGTGTGGCCCGCCTTCATAGGCCCGCCCGAGACGAAGATGACCGGCACGTTGGTTCTCAGCGCACCCATCATCATGCCGGGAGTGATCTTGTCGCAGTTCGGAATGCAGACCAGCCCGTCCAGCCGGTGCGCCTCGACGACGGTCTCGACCGAGTCGGCGATCAGCTCGCGGCTGGCCAGCGAGTAGCGCATACCGACGTGGCCCATCGCGATGCCGTCGCAGACGCCGATGGTGTTGAACTCGAACGGCACACCGCCAGCCTCGCGCACGGCTTCTTTGGCGATGCGGCCCAGCTCCTGCAAGTGCGCGTGGCCGGGAATCAGCTCGTTGAAGGAGTTGCAGATGCCGATGAACGGTTTCGAGAAATCGTCTCTCGACGAAACGCATCCGGTCGCTTTAAGGAGACTGCGGTGCGGAGCCTTGTCAAATCCTTTTTTTATGGTGTCGGATCTCATTGATATATATGACAATGGTTAGCAATTGAAAAAGCAACAGTCCGGGCCTGCCTGTCCCGAAGCCGTTGAGTCTGATGGTATTGATGGAATATACGCTGGACCTGGGAACGGGCTGACGGCGGGTCAGGCTACGATAATTCGTACGTGTACGAGCGGTACCGATACGGTAAGGAGAATGCCGGAGAGGAGAGAGGAGTGGTGTGCGGTAAAGCTGCTTGCTGCGGGGGCTTCGGGGCGTGAGGCCTCCGTGCGCCCTGAGGCTGCGGTCATGGAACGATGTTTGGTCGGAAACGGCATTGCAATGGTTCGGTTATCGCGCCTGTTCATGAGAAAAATCGGAATCAATTTACATTTTCCCGGTTATTAAATCAAGTGTCCGATTCTTCTTGTACACAAAAAACCACAATTATTTCATTTGTTCGAAGTGGTGTAAAAACTTAAAAATTGTATCTTGACCTAAGGGTTCTGTTTATGTTCCACCTATCATAAAAAAAAGTCAGTACCATGGTGAATATCCAGCCTCCCTCTCCTCAGGATATGCCTTCTTTTTTTCTGCTTTTGACTCTTGTAAGCTTTTTTCTGGTGCTTGGTGAGCTTTTGACCAGGAAATTCAGTGTCAATCCGCTTGTCGTCAGGAAGGTGATTCATCTCGGCATGGGGGTCGTGATGTTCTTCATTCCATCGTACTTCGTCTCCAACACCTTGCCTTTGCTCGCGGCTTTGCTTTACGCTCTTGTCGGGCTGGTGAGCTTCAAGGCGGGATTTCTGAGGTCGCTGCACGGCGAGCCTGTCATAACGCAAGAGGGCGAGACGGTCGTCAGTTACGGGCCGGTGCTTTTCCCCCTGGCCTTTGCGCTGCAAGCACTGTTTCTCTGGGGCGAGCATGTCTGGATTCTCCAGACCTCGATGCTGGTGCTTGGCGTCAGCGACGCGCTGGCCGCGTTGGTAGGCGTGTCAGCCGGTGGACGTCATATCGAGAATCTGACCAAGAGCAGGAAGAGCGTCGAAGGTTCGATGGCGATGTTCATCTCCAGCCTCGTCATTCTTTCGGTCTCTCTCTTTGTTTTCCGGGATGCCTTTACGGGCGGCCTCATCGGCCAGCCGGTCTGGATGCTTCTCGCCCTTGCGCTGCTTCTGGCGCTGCTCGCCACGGCGGTCGAGGCGCTGCTCTCCTGGGGCTTCGACAATCTTTTCATTCCGCTTGCCATCGCCTACGTGCTCTACGTGCTCGACGTCAACAGCATGGTGACGATCGACGGCTTTCTGCTCGGCGGACTTTTCGCGCTGTTCATGGCGATCTTTTCGATCAAGGTCAAGTTTCTCGACAACAGCGGCGCGACGGCGACCTTCCTGCTCGGGACGACCATTTTCGGTATCGGTGGTCTCATTTGGACCGTGCCGATGCTGACCTTTTATCTCCTCTCCTCCATTCTCTCCAAGCTTGGCCACAAACGCAAGGCGAAGTTCGACCTGGTGTTCGAAAAGGGTTCCCAGCGCGATGCCGGCCAGGTCTATGCCAACGGTGGCGTGGCCTGGATCATGATGGTGATCTACTCGCTGACCGGCGACCCATATATATTTTTTGCTTATCTCGGCACACTGGCCGCCGTGCAGGCCGACACCTGGGCGACCGAAATCGGCACCATGTGGCCCAACGCCAAAGCGCGGCTCATTACCACCTTCAAGGATGTGCCGGTCGGAACTTCCGGCGGCGTTTCCATACCCGGCACCTCGGCGTCGTTCATCGGTTCCCTGCTCATCTGTTCGAGCGCCGTGCTCCTGAACGTTTCGTGGATCGGGCAGGTTGGCATTGTGCAATCGCTTCTGGTCATCGGCTTTTCCGGTCTTATCGCCGCTCTTGTGGACAGCTTTTTCGGGGCGACGGTGCAGGCGCAATATTATGACCCCATCCGCCAGAAGGTGACGGAACGGACGCACAGCGTCGCGCCCGATGGCAGTTGCGTGTCGAACGAGCTGCTCAAGGGGTATCATTTTGTAAACAACGATCTGGTCAATACATTGTGTGCTATATCGGGTTCTGCCGTTGCATATATGGTTGTACGGAATCTGGTCTCTTTATAATGTGAACCTATCAGAGGGAATCGAACATGTCTGAACATGCCAATGGTGGAATTGTTTCGCTGATTGCCGGATCCGGGCCGGTGGTGGTGATAGTGCTGCTCGTGCTGCTTGCGTTTTCGATCGTTTCCTGGGCGATCATCGCCTGGAAGTTCGGATTCGTGAGGAAGTCGATGCGGGAGTCGCAGGATTTTCTGGACTCGTTTTTCGACTTGCAGCATGCAGACAAGCTCTTCGCGGCGAGCGAAAGCTACCGCAACGGCTCGCTGCCGAAGGTGTTCCGCGCCGGGTACATCGAGTACAGCGCGATGCGCGACCGCTCCGCGTCAAAACTGCGCGAACGCATCATGCTCGCCGTCAAGCGCGAAGTCAATGCCGAGAGCAAGCGCTTGACCCGCATGGTGCCGTTTCTGGCGACCGTGGGCAACACCGCCCCCTTCATCGGCCTGTTCGGCACCGTCTGGGGCATCATGAGCTCCTTTCAGAATATCGGTCTCATGAAGTCAGCTTCGCTCGCCGCGGTCGCTCCCGGCATCTCCGAAGCGCTCATTGCCACGGCGACGGGTCTGGTCGCGGCGATTCCCGCCGTCATGGGGTACAACTACTTCACTCAGCAGATCGGTCAGATCGAGCGCGACATGGAAGACTTCGCTCCGGACTTCGTCGATTCATTGCTCAATCAGTAAACGGAGAAGATGGCGATGACGACCGGACAGAAAACCAGGCTTATGAGCGACATCAACGTGACGCCATTCGTGGATGTCATGCTGGTGCTGCTCGTCATCTTCATGGTGACCGCGCCCATGATGACCAGCGGCATGAAGGTCGATGTGCCGCAGACGACGCACGAGCGGATGGATATCGACTCCAAGGGACTTGTGGTGACCGTCGATGCGTCGAGGAGGATCATGATCAACGATTATCAGCTCGATGCCTCGCAAATCGCCGACAGGCTGCCGAAAATTCTCGAATCGATGAATGCCGAAGAGGTTTATCTGAAGGCTGACAGAACGCTGCCGTACGGTTTTGTTATGTCGGTCATGGCATCGATCAGGGAGGCCGGGGTGGAAAAGATTGGCATGGTCACCGAACCGTCGGTGCCGGATAGCCAGAACCGTTGATTCGACAGGCAAGGTATGCAGAGCAGGGATGAACTGAAGCAGGACGAGAGGCGGCTTTACAGCTGGATTGGCATTGCCGCGGCGGCGCATGTGGCGGTCATTGCCGCTGTCGTTGTGCTTCAGCTCCTTTACGTCCGTATGCATCCTCCGCTGAAGATCGTCAGCGTATCGCTGATGCAGATGCCTGGCCTTCCCGGTCCCGCTGGCGGGCCGAAAAGCGTCGAAGCGCCTGTTGCTGACGTCGAAAAGCAGCCGGAGGCATCCGAACCGGCGGGCGCCAAAAAGGTTGCCGAGCCGCCAGCGCCTCAACCCGCCAAAAAGGTTGCCGAGTCGGCACCGCCTCAACCTGCCAAAAAGATTCCCGAACCGGCGGCGGTCAAGAAAATTCCAGAAAAGCCTCCACTCAAGGCTCCGGTCAAGACCCCCGAGCCGACTCCGAAGAAGCAGAGCGCGGCTGACGAACGCAAAAATCTTCAGGCGGCGCTCGAACGGCTCAAGACAAATACCGCCGCGCGGAAAACCGAGACGGGCAAAACTTCGGCATCGGCTCCGAGCAATCTCAGCAGTACGCTGGCCGGTCTTCAGAAAAAAGTGGCCGGTGGCGGCGGTCCCGCCAGCTTCGGTTCCGGCTCGGGGGCGGGTGGCGGCCGTTACGGCGCCGGTGGCGGGGGAGCGTTCGATCCCTACATGGCGCAAATCGCCGGAATCATCCAGAACAACTGGGAGTTTTCAAGCCTGATGATTCGAAGCACCACGGGAATGGAGGTCTATGTCTCCTTGCTGATTCTGCCGGATGGCTCGGTCAGCCAGATACGCTATGACCGGAAATCATCGAGCGAATATCTCAACAATTCCGTCAAGGTCGCCCTCGCCAAATCGACCCCTTTTCCGGCACCACCCAGGGCAGGAGGTAGCAAAGGTAGGTGGGTGGGGTTTGTCTTCACACCGGAAGGGATCAAGCCTTGAGTCGCTCGGAAGGTTGTTTTGTTTTGCAAAGTTGTTGTATAATCTGAATAATCATCTCCTGAAGAGTATGGACTGGGGCTTTGTGCCCGTCGGTCTGCCAAATGAGGCCTGGAGCCTCGTGCTGAAAACGGGGTATCCTTGTTAAACATCAATTCATTTCCGCCTGATATGAGAAGCACCAGAAATACGTTCGTCTCCCTCTGCCTCGTGCTGTTCGGTTTGCTGCTCATGCCGTTGACGCTCAAAGCCGAAGAGGTTGGCGAATACATCGCTATCCGGAAAACGGGGGCCAGCAGGATCGCCATCGTTCTCGATAAAACAGCCGCCAAAGGGGACAAGGAGTCTGCATGGGCCAACAGTCTCAACGCCACTATCAAGGGAGGGCTCGATTTCACCGGCTTGTTCAATCTGATGTCCGCTCCGCTCAACATCAGAAATTCTCAGGACGGTACGCTCAATCTTGCCTCAATCGCATCTGTTGGCGGCGATATTTATGCGGGGGGAAGCGTTACGAAGAAATCGGGCAAGCCTGTTCTTGAAATGCAGGTTTTCGATGCTTCCGGCAAGTCGTTGCTCCGTCGCAACTATTCCGGCGAGGAGAGCCAGCTTCGGGCAATCGGGTTGCGTTTCTGCGCCGATCTTGTCGAACTGCTCACCGGCAAGCGCTCCGTGTTCGGCACCAAAATCGTTTTCATCTCCAATCGCACCGGCAATAAAGAGGTTTACATGTGCGATTTCGACGGAGAGAATGTCGTGCAGCTCACCAATTCGAGGTCGATCTCTCTGACGCCTACCGTTTCTTCCGACGGCAACTATCTTGCATGGATGGATTATACGAGCGGCAGGCCCAATCTTTATATCAAAAATCTTGCAACCGGCGCGAAAGTCTCGGTCAACAAGCACGGCGTGTGCATCAGCCCAGCCTGGCGGCCAGGCACCAACACGCTCGTCACGACGCTCTCCTATCAGGGCGATCAGGATCTTTATCTCATCAGGGCAGACGGCACGGTCGAGCGCCGGTTGACCAAAGGCGGCGGCATCGATGTATCACCCTCCTTTTCTCCTGACGGCTCAAAGATGGCTTTTGTCTCGACCAGGCAGGGCGGTCCCCATGTTTTCATTCAGGATATGAACAGCGGCCAGGTTCGGCGTCTGACCTACAGCGGCACCTACAATACCCAGCCGTCATGGTCTCCAAATGGTGATAAAATATTGTATTCCTCAATGCAAAAGAGTGGTGAAATCAATATATTTTCAATAGGCGCCGATGGGTCAGGTCTGCTCCAGTTGACCAGCGGGTCGCGGAATAACGAGTACCCATCCTGGTCGCCCGATGGTAGCATGATTGTTTTTTCATCGACCCGTGACGGGAAAAGAAAGCTGTATGTCATGAATGCGGACGGTACAAACCAGAAGCCGTTGCTTCGCATGGAAGGTGAGCAGCAGCAGCCATCATGGTCTGTCAACAAGTAACTGTTTTTTTTGTCAACCCTTTAAACAGTGATGGAAATATGACAAGCGTAAAAAAAATCACCAAGAGGGCGTTGTATGTTCCGGCACTGCTGCTTCTTGGCGCATGCTGCACCACCAGACAACCAGAACCCGTACCACCACCGCCGCCTCCTGCGCCAGTCGCGCCTCTTGGCGATATTTTCTTTGATTTCGACCGTTCCGGCATTACTCCCGAAGGCGAGGCGCAACTTAAACAGAATGCCGGATGGATGGTCGCCAACACGGCCAAGAGTGTCGTCATTGAAGGCCATTGCGATGAACGGGGCACTTCGGAGTACAACATGGCTCTTGGCCAGCGTCGAGCCGATTCGGCCATGGACGCCATGGTGGGTCTCGGGGCCGATCAGGCCCGTATGACCGCGATCAGTTACGGCGAAGAAAAGCCGTTCGATACTGGTCATGACGAAGCAGGATGGGCTCAGAACAGAAGAGCGCATTTTGTGGAGCAGTAAATATTATTGATAATACGAAGGGCTTTCCGGCCCGCCAGTCTGTTTTGATTACATCAACGAAAGGGGAGAAACCTCATGAGACACACGTTAGCAGGAGTTATTGGAGCTGCCATCATCATTCTGGCCGGCGGTTGTTCTTCAAAGAAAGCAGCATCGACGAGTGACGCCGCAGGATCTGGTTACGGATCGGGCAAAGGCGGCGGCTCTGGAGTGGATGTGGAAAACCTTGACCAAAGAGGAGGTCGTGGTACTGTCATCGGTGACGTTTTCTTCGATTTCGACAGTTCTGCCTTGAGTCCCGAAGCGCAGGAGCAGTTGAAACAGAATGCCGCCTGGATGCAGAAGAATTCCTATACTTCGGTGACTATCGAGGGCCATTGCGACGAGCGTGGTACTGACGAGTACAACATTGCGCTCGGGGAGCGCCGCGCCGAAGCAGCTCAGAACTATCTGATCAACCTTGGCGTCAGCAACAATCGACTTTCGACTGTCAGCTACGGCGAAGAGAAGCCATTCGACACCGGTAACAACGAAGAGGCTTGGGCGAAGAACAGAAGAGATCACTTTGTTACGAAGTAAGCCTTCCGATCGAATTAGCATGATGCCGGAGGCCGGGTTATGTCCGGTCTCCGGTTTTGTCATTAATGAACCAATTATCGATTCATGATGAAAACCAGGCGCTTTTTATTTATTCCAGTGATTCTTCTTTCCGCATGTGCGTCGCAGAACGATATGAGCTATGTTCAGGGAGAAGTTTCACAGCTCAAGCAGGAGTCGCAGGTTATAAAACAGCAGTCAGCGGGTTCCTATTCCGAAATAACCCAGTACCGTGAAGAGGTCGCTTCACTTCGCGGTACCGTCGATCAACTGCAATATGATTATCGGGCTTCTATGAAGAGGCTGGATATGGAGGATTCCCTGCTGGTCAGGAAAACCAATGATTTCGAGAGCCGGATTGCAAGGATAGAGCAGTATCTCGGCATTGAAAGCGACGGAACCGGCAAGTCCTTGCCGCCGAGGGTTATGCCGCCGCCACCGGCATCCTCAACGTCAGGCAGTGCACCCGGGAATGCTGCTGATCAGCCGAAAGGCCCGTCTTCAGGTGCAATGCAAGGGGCGAATTCACCGGCAACCGGCGAGGCATTGATCAACGAGGGGCTGATCAAGATGAAAAAGCTCGATTTTGCGGGCGCGCGTGACAATTTCACTGCATTCATGACCGGCAATCCCAAATCGCCGAAAGTGGCCGACGCGCAGTTCTATCTCGCCGAGACCTATTACAATGAAAAGTGGTACGAGAAGGCTATCCTCGAATATCAGGTCGTGATCGCCAGATACACCAAGAGTCTCAAACGGCCTGCCGCGCTGTACAAGCAGGGACTTTCATTCACCAGGATCGGAGACGAAGCCAACGCGAAAGCGCGGTTCAAAGATGTCGTCAATCTCTATCCGCAATCTCCGGAAGCGAAACTCGCCCAAAAGAGTCTCGAAAAGAAATAATCAGTACTCTGAAAAGCCCGGCGATGATCCGGGCTTTTTTATGCACAAAAAAAGAGCCACGCTGGAGCATGGCTCTTTCTGAACAGATTTGCCTGAGAGAGGTGCTGAAACAAGCCTGTTTATTTGAAGAATTCGTTGAGGGTGTAAATCCTGTTGTCGAGTTCAACGCACAGGCCCTTGCCTTCGCGGTAGAACACGGGAATATCCCTCATCGTCCACTTGACGCCGCGCTTGTCGAAATCGATGACGTAGCGGTTTTCCATGTCGATCACCTGCTTGCCAAGATCGATGGCGATGTCAGGCTGGGTGGTGAGAACGTAAATTTCGATCTCGCCGTCGATGAGCTTGCGGATCATCTCCGGGGTTGGCGACAGCTTCCGACGGCCAGATGAAGGCATAATCTCGATCTGGAGCTTGTCGTTGCGATCGCGTTTTGCTGATGTGATGAAATACTTTTCGGCTTTGTGTGCCGCATTTCCTGACCAGGGGCCAGAAACAGAGTTGCGAACCTGGTTGGTCGCGGTTTGCGGACGGCTTAGCTGAGGCTGCATGGTTCTGCTCGGTTTGATTGGCTGACTGGGCACCTCGTGGTGGTGTAAACCTTTATTACAGTTAAGTTAGTAAAAGGTCTGCAAATAAAAAAAGATTTCATCGCTTCGCGCGCGTGCTTTCCGGCAGTTCGTTCATGAGAGTTTTCGGCGGTGTAAGCGCTCAAAATTCTGGCTGATTGCCTGGTTGTGACGTATTATGTCTGTGTAATCTCGGGGCTTTTGGGCATCTCTAAAAACATATTGCGCTTTTCGATTGCTAGCGTTGGGCGGTGCTCGAAATCCTCATGTACTGCGTGTACATTACAGTTTCTGCGCTCCGTTCGCCTTGCACTCGAACCGCTCATCACACTTTTTAGAGACACCCTTTTATTTGAAACAATTATGCGCGGTGAAATTATTGGCGCGAAGCGTTTTCAGGAACAAAATCTCTGTCTGTTCCACGATATTCAGTAACTCCTCATCCTGTCGATACATTGCTACATGGGTAACGTCTGGTGAGACCGCTATTTCGGAGATTCAGCGACCATTTGTCCGGGATGCGGCCACTCTCTGGCTGCCCATTGCCTCTCGATCTCCGTGAAGGCTTACCGGGCTTTTTCAAGATTTTTGCCTTGTGTGTGACAATCATTGGCAATCAGCTCTTCTCTTTTTTCCGCCTTCATACTCCTCAGTCGTTGAAATCGAATTGATCTCGACGGTGGCGCCGGTGAGGATGACAAATTCGCTCATGCCGATGTGGTTCTTCTCTTTTCCCCAGTCGTATGTGTAGCCGAGCCTGGTCCACGGGTAGCCGTTGTCTCCGTAGGATTGCGCTTTCAGGTCGTTGTACCACTTTTTGAACTCGTCAGTTACCTTGATATAGCCATTGGTGGTATGGAACCCGGTTTCTGCTTCGCGGTCAGTTATTTCAGGATCCGCGCTTGGCCGGTACAGATCGGATGGTTTGACCCACATTTCGACGAATTTCGTTTTTCCGTTGTTTGGTGGCAGGCCGAGAAGCTGTTCGAGCCGCAATGCGCCTTGAACTTTCTGCTGTTTACAGAAATTTTTCACCTCCGGCACCGTCGTCACCCAGATTTCTCTCGACACCATAACCGGTTGGCCGATCTTGCCATCATAGCCATTATAGTTCGTCCAGGTTACGACCAGCACTCGCGTATTCAGCGAGTCGTTGCGGTTTTTCCAGACGAGCCGCTCGTTCGACGGCAGGATGGCTACAAGATTTCTCGATATTTCCGACGGCTCGGCAACGGCTGCATCGGCGACCGCCGCGCGGTATCGCTGCTTCAGCGCGTTCTGATCTACCATGCTTTGCTCGGTGGTGCAGGTGGCAAACAGTTGGGAGAGCAGGAAAAGCAGCGTCAGGCTTTTCAGGCGGGCAAAACGATTTTTCATGTGGTGATCTCCTCGATGGGGTGGGGACGGCGGCATTTTTAACAGTATTGAAGAAAATAAGAGTAATTCAGTTTATAATAAAATTGCGCTCAACATCTTGATGCCGTCTTCCATTCCTGCATGGCTCTTTAAGTCCGCTTCTCCATGTTTGAAAGCCGGGGATACAGGATATTGTTGACAGAGTTGTAAATTCTCGCGTTCAGGTCAACGGCATCCGCTCAGGTTGCCATGACATCGTTTTCGTCATTGTCAAATATCAAATCACTTCAATTGTTTATCGGCGACGTCGTTTGCGCCATCATCGAACGTGATGGCAGGTTCCTGATTGCCAGAAGATCCGCCGGACGCCATCTGGCTCGCAAGTGGGAGTTTCCGGGAGGCAAGGTCGAGGTTGGCGAGTCGGAGGCCGAGGCGCTCGACCGGGAGCTGATGGAGGAGCTTGGCGTCAGGGTGGAGATCGTCGAGCGCCTCACGCCGGTCGAGCACAGCTACTCCGACCGCTCGCTCCGGCTGATCGCTTTTCGTTGCCGCATCGTCAGCGGTGAGCCGGATTCCGGTGAGCATGAAGAGCTGCGATGGATCGAAATCGGCGAGGCAGGCGATTTCGATTTTCCGGAGGCGGATCTTCCCGTTCTTGCAGAGTACCGGCAGAAAACTGTTGCCGCATATCCCCGAAAGCTTCAGCGATAGTTGTGAGCGCCGCAGATCTTTCTTGCAAACCTTTGCCTGTTTCTGGTATCTTCACGATAGTTAATACATGTGCGAGTGATTTTTTGTTAAATACAACGCTCCTCCATGCTGATACTGAGCAAACTTCTGCCGCTGTTCGTGCTGCCTCCGGGCATCTGCCTGTTGCTTGCCATCGCGGGCCTCTTGTTCAAGCGCCGATACCTCGTCTGGATTGCTCTCGCGCTGCTATGGGCGTTGAGCCTGCCGGTTGTCGGCGATGCCTTGATGCGCCGTATCGAGATGCCGTACCATCGCATTCCGGTGGAGAGCGTCCGGCGAGCGGATGCCATTGTCGTTTTGAGCGGGATGCTCCGGCAACTCGACGGAGCGCCTCTCGGCGAGTTCGGGGAGGCGGCGGATCGTTTTGAGGGCGGGGTAGATCTCTTCAGGGCGGGCAAGGCTCCGGTGCTCGTTTTCACGGGCGGCCAGATGCCGTGGCAGCCCGATGCCGCTCCCGAGGGGGAGCTGCTGGCCGCAAGGGCGCGATTGCGCGGCGTGCCTGCCGGAAGCATCCGGCTGACTTCGACGGTTGCCAATACCGCCGGAGAGGCGGTCGCCACGGCGGCGTTACTCGGCGTGGCGCATGGCAAGCCGAAGCGGATCATTCTGGTGACCAGCACGTTTCACATGTCCCGAGCGCTCATGCTGTTCAGGGCCGCAGGTTTCGAGGTCGAGCCCTTTGCGGTCGATTTCAGGGCGACCGACCAGATGCGCCAAACGACGATGCTCGATTTTCTGCCCGATGCCAACGGGCTGGATGCCTCCGCAATGGCATTGCGGGAGATGATCGGACGAACCGTTTACCGTTTCGCCCTGCGCGTTATGATGCCCGACAAGTGATGGTAGAAAGATCAGTTGTGTTGAGCTGCCCGTCATTATTCCGCTAAGATGGTGGCGGCAATTTATGCATCTGTTGGCAACCGCTTTTTATTATCAAAGTTTTATATATTGAGTCCATCAAGTATAGAAGTATAATATTTGTATATGTTTGTGTCGCCGAAATATGGGACAGGCTCTGTGAGCGCATATATTTCAGGTGAATGCAACCAGTTGACCTTTTTAGCGATGATTAATGAGTCTAAACAAAACGAATGCTGGTACGCTGTTTATGTTTGTTCTCGCTACGAGAAAAAAGTGCACCAGTACCTGCTTGAAAAGGGATTGTCAAGCTTTCTGCCTCTGATCGAGACGGTCAGGCAGTGGAGTGACCGGAAAAAGAGGGTCGAAGAGCCGCTTATCAGAGGTTACGTTTTCGTCAGGATCGACTATCACAAAGAGCATGTGCATGTGCTCGAAACCGATGGCGTGGTGAAGTTCATCGGTATCGGCAAGACGCCGTCGGTGATTTCCGAGCGGGATATCGACTGGCTGAAGCGCCTCGCTCACGAACCCGACTCGATTGGCGAGACCGTCATTTCGATTCCCGTCGGCAAGAAAGTGCGCGTACTGGCCGGGCCGTTCAAGGACATGGAGGGCGTGGTCAGAAAAGAGGGCCGCGAAGAGCGGCTCGTGGTCTATTTCGACAGCATCATGCAGGGCGTGGAGATCACGATCGCGCCGGAACTGCTTGCCCCGATTGAAAAGGGAGCTTCGGCGCAGTCGCTCGACGCGAGCAAAACCGGTGGCCATGAGGTCGAGTCAGCCATCAGGCACATGGCTCACTCCTGAGCCGCGAGCATGAGCGCCCCGAACCCCTCATCCGGCGCTGGATCGCTCGATCATCCGCTTCGCCGGGTTTTCGGATTCAGCTCCTTCAGGCCAAATCAGGAAGAGATCGTCCGGGCGCTGATGGGTGGGCGCGATGTCTTTGCCGTCATGCCGACCGGCGGCGGCAAGTCGCTCTGTTACCAGCTTCCGGCGGTGCTCATGCCCGGCGCGGCGCTGGTGGTCAGCCCGCTCATTTCGCTCATGAAGGATCAGGTCGATGGTGCTCGCGCCAACGGCATCCGGGCGGCGTTCCTGAACAGCTCGCTCGACTTCGCCGAACAGTCCGCCGTGCTCCGCTCGCTCCAGTCCGAAGAGCTCGACCTGCTCTACGTCGCTCCCGAACGCTTCGCCCTCGACCATTTCCGCGAGCTGCTCGCGAGCTGCCAGATCAGCATGGCGGTGATCGACGAGGCGCACTGCATCTCCGAGTGGGGCCACGACTTCCGCCCCGACTACCTCGCCCTCTCCTCGATTCCCGAAGTTTTGCCCGGCATTCCGGTCGCTGCCTTCACCGCCACCGCGACGGAGCGGGTGCAGCACGACATCGCCCGGAAACTCCGCCTGCGCGATCCGTTCGTCTTGCGAGCGTCGTTCGACCGCCCGAACCTCACCTATGAGGTGCGCTTCAAGGAGGCAGGGGAGGGGCAGCTCGTCTCGATCCTGAAAGAGTTCACAGGCCGGTCGGGCATAGTCTATCGCACCAGCCGCAAGAGCGTCAACGACACGGCGAAGATGCTGCAAAAGCGCGGCTTTCGCGCCCTGCCCTACCATGCCGGTCTCGGCGACCAGGAGCGGCGCGACAATCAGGAGGCTTTTATCCGCGACGAAGTCGATGTGATCGTGGCGACCGTGGCCTTCGGTATGGGGATCGACAAGTCCAATGTGCGCTTCGTCATCCACGCCGACCTGCCCAAGAGCATCGAGAGCTACTACCAAGAGACCGGCCGCGCCGGACGCGACGGCGAGGCGGCCCGCTGCATCCTGCTTTTTTCACAGGCCGATATTCCGAAGGTGCGCTTTTTCATCGACGCGATGACGGACGAACCGGAGCGGCAGCGGGCGCTCGACTCGCTCTCGAAGGTCATCTCCTTCGCCTCCTCGACCGCATGCCGCCGCCGGATGCTGCTCGACTATTTCGGCGAAACCTATCCCCGCGACAACTGCGCCTCGTGCGATGTCTGCCTCGGCCTGCACGAACTGACCGACTGCACGCGAGAGGCGCAGATGCTGCTCTCGGTCATCGTGCGCACCGACTCGCGCTTCGGCGCGGCGCACCTGATCGACATCCTCGTCGGCAGCAAGAACCAGAAGATCAAGGATTTCGGCCACGACCGGCTGAAGGTCTATGGCATCGGCAAGGAGCACGACAAGAAGTTCTGGCGACGGCTCATCGACGACCTCATCTCCCGAAAAGCCGTTGGCCGCTCGGAGGGATTGTACCCGATGCTCTACCTGCTCGAAGGCGGCGCGAAAATTCTCAGGGGCGAGGAGCGGGTCGAGTTGGTGCGGATCACGGAGAAGAAGAGCGCGGCAACCCGCAAAAGCGCCGGTCTCGACGCCCTGCCGCCGGATGCAAAGCAGCTCTTCGAGCAGCTCCGGATGCTACGCAAGCGTCTCGCCGACGAGCAGGGCGTGCCGCCATATGTAGTGTTCTCGGATAAGACTCTCGTCGAACTGAGTCTCCTCAAACCCACGACACGCGATGAAATGCTTGCCGTATCGGGGATTGGCGAGGTGAAGCTGGAGCGGTATGCCGAGCCGTTTTTGCGGGTGATTGGGGAGTTTGTGGGTGGGTGATTGCTTTTGCCTTGGCCAGATGGCTATGAACCTGTCAATGAGTTTTCAGTGTAAAAAATAAATTTTTAGACAGGATGTTGTTATTTACCTTTTAAAGAGATTGTTCAATGGCATAATGATGTACGCACCACCATGATCTATACGCATGTCTTGAATCGCGGGCCGTCTGGTGTTCGAAGCCCTGTTGACGGGCTGTGAGCAGTGTTCTTATGCCGACCCGTATAAGAAGCAGAAATAAAAAGCAACGTAAGGCTTAAGTGACTAAAAATAAAGTTATTAGCGGTATTTTCAATGGCTTCTCGATTGCGTCTTATATGGACTGTGATTTAGAAATCCGCGGTTTAGGCGGATCAGTATAAACAATGTTAGGATGCCCGATGCGGAGGAGTAAAGTTGATGATGGGAAGGTCCATTCCGGTTACACTTGGTTCATATACGTTCCCCTCAAAGACGGCTGCGGACAAGGCCATTCGAGAAATCCGTGATCGGTACGAAGACCGGGTTCCAATACTCGAGGACAATGCGGTGGATGTACTTCTTGGTCTCGTAGCCAATCATCCGCAGCGGGAAGAAAAGGCCGGTGCTGGAGTGGCAGGATTCTTCGTTGCCCAAGCGCCCGAGTTCAATACCCGTTGCTTCTATGTACGGCGGGTGGATGGAACGGAGACTGATATTTCATGGAAGGAGGCGTTAACGCCGTCCACCCCTATAACGCGTCTCCGCATGGCATGCCGGAATGCCATTAACGACCAAAAACTCGCATACAAAGATTCGCAGTGGCCGACACGTGATACCGAAGCCCGTACATGTCCAATTTCTGGAAACGACTTCACTCGGGATGAAGCCCATGTAGATCACGAACCGCCTCACACACTTAAATCATTAGTCAACGAGTGGTTGGCGGAGAATCAATGGACGGCCCAAGATGTAGAGATCGACCACACCGGGGACCAGAAGGCTGTGGATACATTCATGGACGAGGCGCAACGGGAAAGCTGGCATCGATTTCATAAAGCCAACGCGCTACTCCGGCTGGTTAGTGCCGAGGGCAATCTTCGCCAGGGTGCCCGACTCATGGACATTGGTGACGATCGGGAGGCGTCCTAACGGGGGCGTTAGGCGTTTATAAAAAATCAACATGTAAGGAAATTTGTCGCCACAATCTTTCCTCACCCGCACACCCCACATCCCGCATTCCGCCGCACCGTCACCTTCCGAAAACTCATCGCCAGCGCGTCGAACATCAGCAGCGCATCCGTCAGCAACTCACCGATGCCGAGCAAATATTTGATCGCTTCGATCGCTTGGATGGAGCCGATGATGCCGGGTAGGGCGCCGATGGGGCCTTGCGGAATGGCCTCCTTCGTTGCGCCGTCTTCGTGGAAGATGCAGCGGTAGCAGGCGGTTTGGCCTGGAATGATGGTCATGGTCTGGCCGTGGAAGTTGCCGATTCCGCCGTGAGACCACGGTTTCGACGCCTCGTGGCAGGCGCGGGCGATGAGGAATTTCGAGTCGAAATTGTCCGTGGCGTCGATGACGAAGTCGTATCCGGCGAGAATCTCCGGCGCGTTGTCCGCACTGAGCCGGAAGGGGTGGCATTCGACGGTGATGGCGGGGTCGAGGGCTGCGATTCTGTCTCGCGCTGACTCCGTTTTGTTCGTGCCGACCGATGCGGTCGTGTGCAGAATCTGGCGTTGCAGGTTGGAGAGATCGACCGTGTCGCCGTCCATGAGGCCGATGGTGCCGACGCCCGCCGCCGCGAGGTAGAATGCGGCAGGGGAGCCGAGGCCGCCCGCGCCAATCACCAGCACCTTCGAGCCGAGCAGCTTCTCCTGCCCCGCCTCGCCGACTTCCGGCAGCGCGAGGTGGCGGGCGTAGCGCTGGCGTTGCTCGTCAGTCAAACTCACGCCCGCTCCTCTGAGGGCAGCGGGTTGTTGTAGGCCGCGTCCCAGTTCTTGAACACCGGTTCCAGATTTTTTGCGCGAAGGGCGGCGCAGAACGCCTCGGCGCTTCGGTCGTCGCATACCTCGAACTGGCTCGCGCTCGCGGCGTCCGACTCGACGTAGCCGCCCACGGTCGTGCGGCTGGCGATGCTCATGCGGGTGATGCCGAGTCCGGCCATGCCGTCGCGGAAGGCCGAGCTTTCGCGGGTCGAGAGCACCAGATCGACATCCGGCAACCCGATGCGGAAGGCGAAGATCATCCGTGCGAGGAAGCGATCCGAGACCGTGAAGTTGGGCTGGAAGCCGCCCTCCTGCGGGCGGATGCGCGGAAAGGAGACCGAGATGCCCGCTTTCCAGTATGTCTTACATAAATACTTCGCGTGGCGCAACAGGGCGAGCGCTTCGCCGACCGGCTCCGACAGGCCGAGCAGCGCTCCGATGCCGACGCTCCGGATGCCGCCAGTGATGGCGCGTTCCGGCGTTTCGAGCCGTTCGAGGAAATCCTGCTTCGGCCCCCAGCGGTGCAGGTCGCGGTAGTTGTCCGGGTCGTAAGTCTCCTGGTAAATCGTGATGCCGGTGCAGCCGCATTCGGCGAGGCCGCGATACTCGGCGACGCTCATCGGGAACGCCTCGACGACGACGCGGGGCATGTGCCGGGCGGCGATCTCCACGGCGCGGCGCAGATAGTCGAAGCCCACCGCCGCAGTGCGCTCGCCGGTAAGCAGCAGCACGTCGCCGATGCCGAGCGCCTTCATCGCCAGCAACTCCTTTTCGATTTCGCCGGTATCGAGCTTGCGGCGCGGCGACGTTCTGTCCGAGGCGAAGCCGCAATAGACGCAGCCGCTCGAACAGAAGTTGGAGAGGTAGAGCGGCGCGTAGAGCGAAATGATGCGCCCGAAGCGCCGCAGCGTGATCGCCTGCGCCTCGGCGGCGAGCCGTTCGAGCGACTCGTCGTCCGTTTGCCGCAACAGCGGTTCGATCTCCGCCGAGAGCCGCTTGTCCGTCAGCCATGCGGGCAACGCGCTCATGAAGCCCCTCCGAGGAACGAGGTGAGCGGACTCGTCGCCACTGCCGCGCTCGAGCGTGGCATCAGGCCTGCGTTGCGCGCCTCGAATCCCGCCTCGACCGCTTTGGCGAAAGCGCTCGCCATCGCCGCCGGATCGCGGGCCACCGCCACGGCGCTGTTGACCAGCACCGCTTCGCACCCCATTTCCATCGCCGCGCAAGCCTCCGACGGCGAGCGCAGCCCGGCGTCCACGATGACCGGAATGTTGCTCTCGCGGATGATGATTTTCACCATCTCGGCGGTCGAAAGCCCCTGCCCGCTGCCGATGGCCGAGCCGAGCGGCATCACCGAGCTGCACCCCACCTCTTCGAGCCGCTTGGCCAGCACCGGGTCAGCCGGGATGTAGGGCATGACGATGAACCCTTCGGCGGCGAGAATTTTGCACGCTTCGTAGGTCTCGATGGGGTCGGGCATCAAGTGGTGCGGGTTCGGGTGAATCTCCACCTTGATGAAGGGGCTGCCGGAGAGTTCACGCGAAATATGCGCCGCCTTGACCGCCTCGCTGGCCGTGGCCGCGCCGGAGGTGTTGGGCATCAGCGTGAGGCCCTCGATTTCGGACAGCGGGCCGAACAGATCGTCCTCGGCCTGTTCACGATTGAAGCGCCGCAGGGCGACCGTGACAAGCTGCGTTCCCGACGCGCGGACGGCCTCGATCATCGCCGAGGTGCTGCTGAATTTGCCGGTGCCGAGAATCAGGCGGGATGAGAAGGTATATGTGCCTAAGCGAAGTAAATCCATGGAGTTACAGTAACAGACTTTGATCTGGCGGCGATCAGCCTCCGCCAGCGAAAACAAGAATTTCGACCTGATCCTCGTCCTGCAAGATACACGAGTCTCGCTGGTCGGGACGCACGATATTTTCGTTGACCACCACAGCCACCGGCTGACGGCCAGCGTCCGCGATGCAGAGAAGGTCGGCGACCGTCGCGCCCGCAGGAATTTCCCTGCGCTCGCCATTCAGGATGATGCCGATTGTGGACATGGGAAATGGATAGTGATAACCGGTTTGTTTCGTGCCTGACGACAAATATACATGTTCCGCGTTGGCCTCAAAATGAAATGTACGTACGAGAGTTATTGCTCCGGCCATTAAAACTCTTATCCGCATACCCCGGACTTCAGTCCGGGGTATGCGGATAAGATAAAATGAATCAGGGCTTTAGCCCAATATCTTACTACAGCGTCGATTGCGATTTTTTGTTGCCGGAGTCATAATTACAGATCGAAACCAGAAGAAGGGTGTTCACTATTCTCTCGAACCCCGGCTTGAAAGCCGGGGCAATGTGAATGTAAGAGTTTCAAGTGTCCGTCGGGTTAAAACCCTCCTGAATGCAGGAGCGTTCCACTTACCCCTCGATGCCCTCGAAGAGCGCGGTGCTGAGGTAGCGTTCGCCGGTGCTCGGGATGATGGCGACGATGGTTTTGCCTGCCGAGGAGGAGCGCCGAGCCACTTCGAGGGCCGCGTGAACCGCTGCGCCGGAGGAGATGCCGCAGAGGATGCCCTCCTGCGAGGCGAGCGCTCGCGCGGTCGAGATGGCGTCCTCGTTGCTCACCGTTACCACCTCGTCGAGCAGCGACACATCGAGCGCCTCGGGCACGAAGCCCGCGCCGATGCCCTGGATTTTGTGCGGCCCCGGTTGGCCGCCGGAGAGCACCGGCGAATCTTTCGGCTCGACAGCGATGCTTTTGAAGCCAGGCTTGAGCGCCTTGATGAAGCGCGAGGTTCCGGTGATGGTTCCGCCCGTGCCGACGCCCGACACGAGCATGTCAACCCGACCCTCGGTGTCGTTCCAGATTTCGGGGCCGGTCGTGGCCTGGTGAATACGGGGATTGGCCGGGTTCTGGAACTGGCCGGGGTTGAAGCTGTTCTTTTCGGCCTCGACGATCCGCGCCGCTTCTTCGATGGCCCCCTTCATCCCCAGCGAGCCGGGGGTGAGCACCAGCTCCGCGCCGAGGTAGCGCAGCAGTTTACGGCGCTCGATGCTCATCGTTTCGGGCATCGTGAGCAGCAGCCGGTAGCCGCGCTGGGCGCAGACGAAGGCGAGCGCGATGCCGGTGTTGCCGCTGGTTGGCTCCACGATGAGCGTTTTCGCGTCGATCTTTCCCTCGGCTTCGGCTGCCTCGATCATCGCCCGCCCGATGCGATCCTTGACGCTGCCGAGCGGATTGAAGTATTCGAGCTTGAGGAGAATGTCGGCGTCGAGCCCCTCTGCGAGCTTGTTGAGCCGCACCAACGGCGTACATCCGATGGTGCTCGTGATATTTGCGATGATGGCCATGTCGTTGAAATTTAGATGGTTGCAAGGGCTTGCAGGAGGTCCGCTTCGAGATCCTCCGCGTTTTCGAGGCCGACCGAGAGCCGCACCAGGTCGTCGGTGCAGGCGCGGCGGTCGCGTTCCTGTTGCGATAGCGGGCCGAGGGTCATCAGCGCGGGCGAGGCGACGAGCGACTCCACGCCGCCGAGGCTGTCGGCGATGGCGAAAAGTCGCAGGCTGTCGATCATCTTCCGCGCTGCCGGAAGTCCGCCTTTCAGCGCGATGGTGAGCATTCCGCCGAAGCCGCTCATCTGGCTTTTCGCCAGCTCGTGTTGCGGGTGTGACTCCAGTCCGGGGTAGATGACCCGGCTCACCACTGGATGCTTTTCGAGCGCTCGCGCCAGATGCAGCGCGTTTTTCTGGTGCTCCTCCATGCGGATTTTCAGCGTCTTGAGGCCACGCGAGACCAGCCAGCAATCCCACGGGCCGGGAATCGCCCCTGCCGCGCCCTGGTAGTTGCGGACGGCGAGGTGCAGCCGGTCGTCCGACACGACGACCGCGCCGCCGATGACGTCGCTGTGGCCGCCGAGGTACTTGGTGGTCGAGTGGATGACGAGGTGCGCCCCGAGGTCGAGCGGCCTCTGGAAGTACGGGCTGGCGAAGGTGTTGTCCACGGCGAGCACGATGCCGCGCTCGTTGGCGATGGCGGCGAGGGCGCGGATGTCGCAAATCTGCAAAAGCGGATTGGAGGGCGTTTCGACCCAGATCATGCGGGTTTCCGGGCGGATGTACTCCCGATAGCTCTCCGTCGCCTCGCTCGCCGCGTAGGAGGTTTCGACCCCCCACGGGTGCATGAGCTGCTCGAAAATGCGGTAGCTGCCGCCGTACACATCAAGGCTGGAGACGACGTGGTCGCCCGGTTTGAGCACCTGCATCGCGGCCACCATCGCCGCCACGCCGGAAGCGAAGGTTGTGGCGTGCTTGCCGTTTTCAAGCAGCGCGAGGGTCGTTTCGAGCGCCGAGCGCGTCGGGTTGCCGATGCGCGAATAGAAGAATTCGCCCCGCTCGTCGAGGCTGGGGCGGGCAAAGGTCGAAGTCTGGTACACCGGCGGCGTCACCGATCCGGCGCAGCTTTCCGGCGTATTTCCGTCATGGATGGCGATGGTTTCAAAGTGCATATGCTGTAATGCTCGTTCGTGTTTGCGGATGTACAGACAAGGTAAGCAGAATTCACGGTTCCTCCTTTTCCCGAAACACCTTCCGCCAAAAACCGGGCTTGACGCTGTCGCAATCTCGCTGTTAACGATTGTTACGATTTATCGGCCATTTTTCCAAACAAACAGTTTCCGCCGAGCGATTTTGCGGGGAAGGCGGATTGGTGTGGTTGCTCAAGTGAAATCGAAATCGTGATACGTCTGTGACCCGGAGACGATGGTATTCTCGTAGGCGCCTGTTTAAAAGGTTATCCAAGGCTCTGTTTTTTAAGGATTATCATATTTCCCTCTGTCATTCTGAACGAAGTGAAGAATCCATTTTTCTCGGAAAAACCGAATAAGTGACTAATTATAAGGGTTTAACGAGATTTTTCTGGATTCTTCGCCCGACTGCGTCGGACTCAGAATGACAATCAAATGCAGGCTTAAAATGCCGTTGTGAATCACTTTTGAGACAGCCTCTGACTTTTCTTTTTCTCCGGGACTTTTTTTTAAATGGTTTGCACGTTTGCTAACTTTTGCCACAAGCAACGCCTCAAAAAGAACTGATGATAGCACTCAAGCGAATGAAGGAGGTAACCAATGGATGATCTGCCGTATCAGCCGGTCAAGTATGACCCTAAAGAGTTCTTGCGGAAAGAGATGGAAAACGAGGAGTTTCGCAGGGAATGCGAAGCGCTTGAACCGAAGTACGCGCTGATCCGGGAGCTGCTTGAAGCGCGGAAGAACTCCGGCATGACGCAGGAGGCGGTTGCCAGCAAGATCGGCACGACCAAAAGCGCCATCTCCCGGCTGGAGGGCGGCAGTCAACATTCGCCCTCCATTGCTACGCTGAGAAAATACGCCGAGGCGGTCGGGTGTGAATTGGTGATCAGGCTGGAGCCGAAAAAGAAACCCGCCGACGCCTGAATCTGTCAGTCGTGGTGAGTTAAGGACAATATATTCCGTAGGGGCAGACCTGTGTGTCTGCTCTGGACTTCGATTCAGCTTGTTGCTGAACGCGCACTGTTTCGGTATCTTTTCCGTAGTCGCCCCCATCCGACGCACCCCGGCAGCATCGTTCACTCATCGATAAACCACTATGGCAAATTCGAAACATCTGGCGATTTTGAGGCAGGGCGCTGAGGCTTGGAATAGCTGGAGGGAGGAGTTTTTAGCGTTTGAGCCGGATTTGAATGGAGCTAATCTTAGGGGCCTTAGTCTGTGGAGAGCTAATCTTAGTGAAGCTGATCTGAGTGATGCCGATTTGAGTGGAGCCGATCTTAGTGAAGCTTTATTGAGTGAATCCAAACTGGATAGGGCAAAACTGGAGCAAACCAATCTGAGAAGAGCTCAACTTAGTGAAGCTAATTTGCGTGATGCCAAACTGAATGGAGCCAAACTGGAATGGGCTAATCTGAATAAAGCTGATCTACACGGAGCCAACCTGGAAGAAGCTAATTTGCGTGAAACCAAACTGAATGGAGCCAAACTGGAATGGGCCAATCTGAGGCGGGCCAATCTTAGTGAAGCTAACCTTAGTGATGCAGAGTTAAGTTGGGCTGATCTGCGTGAAGCCAAACTGAATGGAGCCAAGCTGGAACGGGCTGGTCTGAATAACGCCAATCTAAGTGGGGCCGATCTGAGTGGAACCAATTTGTTGTTTGCTAGTGTTTTTGGGGCTGATTTCAGCGGTATATATGCCAGTGCAACAATTTTTGCAGAACTCGATCTCAGTACTGTCCGAGGTCTTGAAACAGTTCAACACCACAGTTCCTCAGCTATCGGCATTGATACACTTTACCTATCCAAAGGCAAAATACCCGAAGCATTCCTCCGTGGCTGCGGTGTCCCTGACCAAATGATTGAGTACACTCGTTCCTTGACGGCCACTCCATTTCAATATTATTCTTGTTT
The DNA here is from genome assembly GCF_006265165.1 of Chlorobaculum thiosulfatiphilum. Taxonomy (GTDB): domain Bacteria; phylum Bacteroidota; class Chlorobiia; order Chlorobiales; family Chlorobiaceae; genus Chlorobaculum; species Chlorobaculum thiosulfatiphilum. Next base: position 27,837 of record NZ_VDCH01000008.1, on the reverse strand, counting down.
TATCAGCTATAGCCACAATGATGAGGAGTTTGCTAAACGTCTTTGGGAAGGGTTACAAGCAAACAACGTCCGTTGCTGGCTGGCATCTGAAGATATGAAGATTGGTGACAAAATCCGTCCAACCATCGACGAGTCAATCCGGATTCACGACAAGCTTCTCTTGATTTTATCAGAGCATTCCGTTCAGAGCGATTGGGTAGAACATGAGGTTGAACATGCTCTTGACCGCGAGAGGATCGAGAAAAAAAATATTCTCTTTCCCGTTCGTCTGGATGAAGCCGTTATGGACAGCACGACAGGCTGGGCGGGAAACGTTAAGCGTCAGCGACACATCGGAGACTTCACCCTGTGGAAAGATCACGATGCTTACAAAAAATCTTTCGATCGGCTTCTACGGGATTTGAAGGCTGGGAAGTGAGTTAGCTTCTTATTCGACCTGCAACGCCTCTGCGCCGGATGTATTCTTCTTTCCGAACAGTTTGTACCGCTGCATGTTGAACTGGAAGTAGAGGTAGCAGCCGAAGCAGAAGCCGCAGAGGGCTATCAGCGCGGCGAGGGCTACCATGCCGGAGATGATCCATCCGGCCTGCGTTGCGCCGAAGAGGAACGCGAGTTGCGCCGCGCCGAGCATGATGACGGCTATCGCGTTGTTGAAGCGCATCAGGAGCGGGCTTTCGGTCTCCGCGTTCCGGTTCAACTCTCGGAAAAGGCGCGAACCGGCGAAGTAGATGAGGCTCGCTTTCTGGCCCCAGAGCACCGCCGGGAGCACGATGAGAAACAGCGCAGTGGTGACGAGCGGCTGCTGGAAGATATAGCCGAGCGCGATGCCGGTGAGGAGCACGCTCCGGTTGAGGGTGACGATGGGCATCGGAATGCCGTTGGTTGCTGGATGGAATGACATGCGTATCGGGGGATTGTGTTCATGGAGCAGCGTCTGAACGATGAGTGTCAAATGCCGTGTTTTCTGTTTTGAAATTAACAATCGTTAATTAGATTTCCAAATGTCCGCCGTTGTCACCAGAGTTGCGCGGCGGCGAGAAGCCAATCGACAATCATCAGAAAAAATCCCCTTTTATGAGTTTTCAGACCGACACCATCCACGCCGGAGTGGCTCCGGACAAGGCTTACGGCGCGATCATGACGCCGATCTACCAGAGTTCGACCTTTGTTTTCGAGGATATTGGCAAGACTCGCGGCTTCGATTACACGCGCAGCGGCAACCCGACTCGCAAGGCGCTCGAAGACAGCCTCGCGGCGCTCGAAGGGTGCTCGTTCGCCGTGGCCGTGACCACCGGCATGGCGGCAATCGCCTCCGTGATGCATCTTTTCAGTAACGGCGACGAGATCATCTGCACTGACGACTGCTACGGCGGCACGGCGCGGCTGCTGCGCACCATAGAGGAGCATTTCGACGTCCGCATCCGCTTCATCAGCCTGCGCGATCCCGAAGCGATCCGGGCGCATATCAACGACAAAACGAAAGCGGTCTGGATCGAAACGCCCTCCAATCCGCTCCTGAATCTCATCGACATCGCGGCGGTGACGGCTATCGCCAGGGAGCGCGGCCTGTTGTCCATCGTCGATAACACGTTTCTCTCGCCCTATCTCCAGCAGCCGTTCAGGCTTGGGGCGGACATCGTCGTTCACTCGACCACGAAGTATCTCAACGGTCACTCCGATGTGGTCGGTGGCGCGATTCTTTCCAACAGGCCCGACCTCGACGAGAAGCTGAAGTTCCTCGTCAACTCGCTCGGCACCTGCGCCCAGCCGTTCGATTGCTGGCTGGTGCTGCGTGGCATCAAGACGCTCGTGCCGCGCATGAAGGAGCACGAGCGCAATGCGCGGATCGTCGCGGAGTTTCTCGATGGCCATCCGAAGGTGACGCGCGTGTTTTATCCCGGCCTCGAAAGCCATCCGCAGCATGAGTTGGCAAAGCGCCAGCAGCGAGGTTTTGGCGGCATGGTGTCGTTCGAGCTGGCGGGCGGGCAGGCGGAGGTCGAGCGGGTGCTGCGCGGCACGCGGATTTTCGCGCTGGCCGAAAGCCTCGGCGGCGTCGAGTCGCTCATCGAGCATCCGGCGACGATGAGCCACGCCTCGATGACCAGCGAGCACCGGCTGGCGGCGGGCATCACCGATTCGGTCATTCGCCTCTCGGTCGGCATCGAAGACCCGGACGATCTCGTCGCCGATCTTCGCCAGGCGCTCGCCTGATTTTTCCTGTTTCCCGGATATCCCCGTTTCATCCTTTTCCTGTGCAATGCAGGATTCCCGGTCTTTTTCCTGCCCGACAGGTGCAGGCGGAGCGCCGGGAAGGGGGTATCCGCTTTTTTTATCTGCACTCGCTGGCTATACTTCGGGAGCATTTCGGCAACGTTCATCGCATCCCGACCAGCATGTCCGCTCTATCCTTCCGAGGCAATTCATCCGGCATTGCATACACCGTCAAGGTCAGTCGCCGGGCGCGTCATGCCCGTTTGAAAATGTCGCCGGAGGAGGGGCTGACGGTGGTTTTGCCGGTCGGGTTCGACCCGAAGCGGGTGTCCGCGCTGGTCGAGAGCAAGATGGAGTGGATCATGAAGGTGCAGGGCAACTTCGACAAGCATCGCGCCGCCGAACCCGCGCAGGCCGAAACGGCGCTGCCGGAGGCGATCGAGCTTGCCGGTGTCGGCGAGTCGTGGCGGGTCGAGTACCGGTACGACCCGCTTCGTCCGGGCATTTTCATCAGGGAACTCGATGGCAATGTGCTCGATCTTTCCGGCGGAGTGGATAACCGGGCGTGGTGCTTCGAGGCGCTTGAACAGTGGTTGAAACATCGCGCAAAGCTGAAGCTTGGGTCTCAACTCACGAGGCTTGCCGCGATCAATGGGTTCAAAATTTCGGGAGTTTCGGTCAAAAAGCAGAAGAGCCGGTGGGGGAGTTGCTCGTCGCGGGGCAACATCAATCTCAATCTGAAGCTGATTTTTCTGCCGCCGGAGCTGGTGCGCTACATCATGATTCACGAGCTGTGCCACACGCTGCACATGGATCACTCCGCCCGCTACTGGGAGGCGGTCGCGCGGTACGATCCCGATTACGCCGTTCATGATCGCGAGATGAAACATGCGTGGCGCTTCGTGCCCGCGTGGTTTTCGAGCAATCGTTGATCGCGGACGACTGATTTAGCGCTCTTCGAAGCGCTGGTTCGGCATCGACCGGATGCCCGAAAAGATGAGCGACGCGGCAAGCAGAATCACCCCCCAGAGTCCGGAGACGAGGGTCGTCGCCAAGCCCGGCAAGAGGCCGGACTGCCAGATGGTCGCGGCGCAGAGGGCGAGCCAGAGCGCCGCGATGGCGATGGCTCGCGCCTTGGTGATTTTGCGCATCAGGGCGGGCAGCGAGGCGACGCAGAGGCAGCCCGCCGAAAGGAGCCAGTATGCTGGTTCTTGCGGAATATTCATCATTCAGGCTGTTCCGGAGAGTTTGCCGAAACGTTACATTGAAAAGTGGACTTCTTGAGAGCGTATGGTTCCGTCGTGATTTGTCGGGATCATTGGACTTTTGGCACCACGAAGCGGCGGATAACCCTAATCATTTTTCTGCCATGAATATAGGAATTCCGAGGGAAATCAAGACCCGCGAGACCAGGGTGGCCTGTACTCCGGCGGGGGTGCGGCAGCTTGTCGGCGCGGGGCATCGCGTGGTTGTCGAGCGTGGCGCGGGCGAGTCGAGCGGGTTCGGCGACGAGAAGTACCGGCTGGCCGGGGCGGTGCTCGCCGATTCGGCGGCGGAGGCGTGGCGGTGCGAGCTGGTGGTCAAGGTCAAGGAGCCGCTCGCCGAGGAGTACGCTTTTTTCCGGAAAGAGATGATTCTGTTCACCTATCTGCATCTGGCCGGTGTGCCGGGTCTCGCGCAAGCGCTTGTGGAATCGGGCGTTACGGCCATCGGTTACGAAACGGTCGAGGTCGGCGGGCGCTTGCCGCTGCTCGCGCCGATGAGCGAGGTCGCCGGAAAGATGAGCGTGCTCATGGGCGGTTACTACCTCTCGAAGCATAACGGTGGCGAGGGCAAGTTGCTCTGCGGCGTGCCCGGTGTGCTGCCCGGCAGGGTGCTCGTGCTTGGCGGTGGCGTTGCCGGGATGAGCGCCGCGCGGATCGCCGCGGGTCTCGGCGCGGAGGTGACGGTGATGGAGACCGACCACGAGCGGATGCGCGAGCTGGAGGCGCTGCTTCCGGCGGAGGTGCACACGATCTACTCGAACGAGCAGCACCTCGAAGAGCTGCTGCCGGGAACCGACCTCCTCGTTGGCGCGGTGCTGCTCCCCGGCGCGAGCGCGCCGAAGCTGGTCACGCGCGGCATGGTGCAGTCGATGAAGCCGGGGGCGGTGATCGTCGATATCGCCATCGATCAGGGCGGCTGCGTCGAGACCTCGCGCCCGACCTCGCATCTCGATCCGGTCTTTATCGACGCTGGTGTCGTGCATTACTGCGTGACCAACATGCCCGCCGCCTATCCCGCCACCGCCACCGAGGCGCTCACGGGCGTGACGCTGCCCTACGTTCGGCGGCTCGCCGATCTTGGGCTGGAGAGCGCGATGGTGGTGATGCCCGGCCTCGCGGGCGGCCTGAACGTTTGGAACGGCAAAGTCACGCAGGCGGCGGTAGCCACCTCGCTGGGAATGGAGTGCGGGGGGAATCCGTTCGCGTGAGTGTTGAGGGGATCCGTAAGTTCTTTTGAATAGGTCGTATAAGTCATATAGGACTTATAGGTCGAACAGGAGAAGAGTTGAATTATTTCTTCAATTCATAATTCAGCATTCATAATTTTTCCTCTCACGGTACGAGCAACTTGAAGCCTGTTGCCTTGTCGGGCATTCTGCGGGCTTCCGAGCCGAGAAGCTCTACCAGTATGACCTCCATGACGTGCCAGACTTTGACGCCGTTGCGTACGCAGCCGGTGACGGTGTTCTCTTCGCGACCGCAGGCCATGTGCAGGTGCACGACCGGCGCGCCGGTGTCGTCGGGGAACAGGGTACCCGCGCCGACGATTTCATGCGCATCGTACAGTTCGTGCACCATCGGATTGACCGGGAACGCCCGGCTCTCTTCCGGGCCGACGACCAGTCGGCTCTCCTTGTCGGCTCCGCCGACCACGTTCAGCCAGGCCCGCTCGATTCCTTTTTCCTTCGCAAATCGTTCGATCTGTTCGTGAAAGATGTCGCCATCCTCAAGCCGGATGATGAAGACCCTTCCTTGTTGTGCTTCCGAATATTTCATGGTTTGTGAATTCAGAAAATTGAGCCTGCTGCCGCCGGTTTTTTTGTAAGGTAGCGATTCGGCTGCTTCCGGCAATAGGGCGGCAATCGTCTCATCGCTTGTCGGGATTGAGCCGCCAGATGCCAAAGTTCAGCCAGGTCGCCAGAAGGCTCCAGAGAGCGTAAGGCGCGAGCAGCGCTGCCGCCAGCGGGTTGGTGTTGGCAAAGAAGAAGATGATGGCCAGGAGCGTCACATCCATGAAGAGCAGGTCGATGAGGGCGGCCAGGATTTTCTTTTTTCCGAAAAAGATCGAAGTCCAGGAAAATCCTGCCAGGAAGTGCGCCGCCAAAAACAAAAGCACCGTCGTGGAATAGGGTTTGACGGGAGTCCTGAAATAGACGATCAGCGCTATAGCGATCAGCACATAAAGCATTGACCATACCGGCCAGAACACCTTGTTGGGCGGTGTCAGTTTGGGTTTGTTGAGCCCGTCATACCAGCTTTGCATGGTTCACTCTCCTTTTTGTCCGAAGAATGCAACGCAGCCGCAAATGGTTCCGATAACCGAAGTCGCCGTCAGGGATTGAAGGTGATTTGCAGGTTGTTGTTCTCGGCTTCCGTCATGGTGTAGGTTCCTTTTCTGCGGATGAGCAGCCCCTGTTGAATTCCTTCCGGAATCATGCGCCCGGCGACTTCATCGGCCTCTTTGGCGTCGCACTCGGTGTTGAAAAACAGGTCGAGCGCATTGGGATCGGCGGCGTCGAATTGCAGCAAAAAGTCGTTGTGATTGATAAAGACCAGGTCTTCGTAGGCGTAAGTGACCTCATGGCCGAGTTTTTCGATCAGCGTCATGACGGTTCCCAGCGGGCGTAATGCTGTTTCCATGATTCAATACTCTCCGTTTAGAAAGAAGACCTCGCAAGAGCTGCCGGTTTGGCGTGGGTCATCGGGTCTCCTTGTTCGTTGCTGAAAGTTGATAATTGTTAAAAAATAAGCTAAATATACTACTATGCCTAAATAAATAAAGGCATTAATTTCATAATTGTAGAAAATTACGGAGGCTTTTATGGCAGTCAGCGCATTACAGACATGGGAGAAGGTTCTCGAATATGCTTCAGTTCCACTGCATGGCACCATGTCGAGAAAAATCAGGAAAGGGGTCAAGCTTCAGATCAACGAGGGGAAGGTGTACGAAGACGCCGTTCTTTTCATCAGCGACCTGTTTCTGAGAGTGACCGAAGACTCCGATGGCTTGTCGGTCAACACCTATTACGACATCGATTCGATCGCGAGCATTCGGACGTATAGCAGCAAGGAGTGAGGCTCGTCTGTCTCCATCAGGGTTCAGCCATGAGCGCAGCTTTTTTCTCGTGGTTGAACCCTGAATCTGGCAAACGGGGTGAGGCTTTGCCGTGGTGACTGCCCGACGATTCAGAGAGAACTCATTTTGATGGTCGCCAAAGCGTCAACAAGAGTCATCAATGCGAGAAGCGAGGCAATGATCGTGTAGGTTTTTCTTGACCATCCACGAACGATGCCGACATTCAGCAAGCGGCTTGCAATAACTTCCGCGATAATTCCGCCAGCGAAGCAAGCGAGAATCGCCAGGATGGGCAGCTTGTTCCAGAGGAACAGGACTTCGAGTATCAATACGGCGGCGATCAGCAATATCACGCCAAAAAGATAGAGGCGACGTGGCAATGAGGTTGTGTGGCGAATATCATAATGCTGCGCCTGATCCGAAGATGTCGTAGCGCCAAGCCAGAGCTTCGGAAGCCATGACATGCTGTAAAAGGTTCGCATGACTGCCGTTACCATCATGACGGCAAGGATGAACGACGCAGACAAGCCGGAAGCGAGCAATATTTTATTATGGATTTTTTTTGCTGCTTTTTTAGTGTCAGGGTGAGGAAGTGGCGAGAGCTTTTTATTGCCTTCGGCTGTTTGTGCATACTCGTCATAATAGGTGATTTTGGCATTGTCGAGCAGTTCGCTCATTGTTTTCGATAACGCAAAATTTCTCTGATTTGCGGCGATCATCGACATTGCTGCTCTTTTTGCCGGATCGCCTTCGACAGGCGCAGGATATGTATCACGCAACAGCAAAATCATTGATGTTTTGCTGCCATTACGCGCGACGATCTGGGGTATGTTTGGCTTGATCTGGTTAAGAATGGAGAGAATTTGCGACGGAATCTTTTCAGAAGTCAGGGCTATGAGTGTTTTGTTGAAGGGGATTTTTTTTGTCTTCAGTTCATCGAGGAGGCGGCTGAGTGGCGCTCCATCGCTCGCCATTTCATCGAGCGATTCCAGTAGCGCCATATCGACGCCGGGAAAGATCACCTCGTCGTAAACAAACAGTTTACGCCCGGCAAACAGTTGTGGCGTATTCAGAACGACCGATTCTGCTTGATCGGCAGAAATCGATGACTGATTACCCGCAATCTTTTTCTCGGCAAAACCGGCCAGCACGTTTTTCTGCGCGGTATAGAGCGCCATGCTGTAGTCCGGCGTGTTGTCGAGCTTCATCTCCCGTCCTTTTCCGGCAAGCAGTTCGACGCGAATCAGGTCGGCGAGAATGCGTCTTTTCATGTTGGCCGACTGTTCCTCGCTCATGCCTGGCATGGCGGAGCGCTGATAGAGATACTCGACCTGTCGCTTGGTGATTTCAACGCCATTGACCATCGCAGCAACACCGCCATCCGGCTCATTCGATGCTTGATGAGAACATCCGGCAATGATAGCGAACAGCAGAATGACAAAAAGAGAGGTGATTTTTTTCATGATTTGAAGAGATGAAATTATGTTCTCATTCCTGTAAAAAAAACAAATCATAGGTGTCAAATATAATTTCTATAGAAATTAATAGCAGACATATAGAAAAATTTATTGCTTTTTGCACAGCACTCAGCTCAAAATAACGAAAAACCGGAAAGTACCGGGCCTTCGTTGTTTTGAAAAATCTCTCTTCAAGAAATGGACCATGCTGCTCCGAAACGAGTCTGTAAGATAAAGTGTGTAACCGGTTATAGTGGTGTGCCAAAATAAAAATGACGAAGATTCGGCCTCGCGATGACCGAGGATTCAGAACTGTTTACCATTGACGCAGCAATAGTTTTCTATCATGGAAAAAGAGGAACAACCATGCTCAAAAAGAAAGAGCAAAAATCCGATACCCAAAAGGCGTTGATCGGACAGCTTCTGCGTGAACGTGGCGGCCAGTGAGCCTTGTTCGACAAGGACGGTTTTTTGACCAGCTCAAAAAGCATTTTGATCGAACAGGTGCTTGACGCAGAAATGGACGAGTACCTCAGCTATCCGAAACATGCCTCGATTGTCCAGAAACGCGGTAACGGGCGCAACGGTCACGGGAGCGAAATCATCTGCTGACAATTCTCGCGTAATTTCTGCCGCCTCTCGTTACTCGTCATCACTGCGATTGCTTCCTGAATAAAGGCTGTTTATTATATTAAGCGTTGTACAAATCTGAACAGGTACAGTTACTCATGCCGCCGCCGGGCGGTTCGTGTGTATGCTTCACGGATTGCCCGTGGAGGGTTATCCGTTTGCCTGAAAATCCGTATTGACGCCGTTCCATGAAAGCTCCCGCCGATTCCGCAGCCCAGTTCGCCACTATCGTCAAAAAGCCGGTTGACCTCGTTCTCGACAGTCTCGCCGCATCGGCTACGTATCGCGCCCTGCGCGAGGCGCTCGCCACTCCGGTGGCGGGCGGAGAGCACCGGCCGGCGAGCATCTGCGGCGTCCGGGGTTCGCTCGCGCCCTTCATCGCCGCCGGGCTGGCGGGGGATTTCGATGCGCCGGTGCTGCTGTTGTGCAGCCCGGAGGCGGAGGAGGTGTACGACAACGACCTGCCGCTCTTGCTCGAAGGCAGGGCGCTCTGCAACACCGCCGACGAGCTTTCGCCTGCGCTCGGCAAGCTGTCGCGCAACGAACCGGTGGTGGTGCTGGCGGCATTCGAGGATCTCGGCGTCGAGGTTTGCAGCGCGGAGTCGTCGAATGACAGAGTCTTTTCGCTCGCCGCCGGAAGCACCGCCGGGTACGACGCGCTGATGCAATTCCTCAAAAACAACGGCTTCGAGAAACGGGAGTTCGTCGAGAACGAAGGCGAGTTTTCGGTGCGCGGTTCGATCATCGATGTCTTCTGCTATGGCGGACTCGAGCCGGTGCGCATCGAGTTTTTCGGCGACACGGTCAGCTCGCTCAGGAATTTCGACACCGACAGCCAGCTCTCCACCTCGAAGATCGAGTCGGTCGATCTGTTCGGCAGCTTCACGCAGGATGGCGCAACGGCGGCCAGCCACTCCGGCATTCTCGACTACCTGCCGGAGTCGGCGATCATCGTCATCGACGACGCCACCGCGATGCAGAGCGCCACGAGCCGCGCCATGCTTGAAGCCGCGCTTCCGCGCTTCCGGCACGTGGTGATCCACCGGATCGACAAGCAGGGCCTCGACTTTGGTTCGAGCGAACAGCAGCGGCTGCAAGGTAACTTCCGGCTGCTTGCGGGACGCCTGCGGGAGGAGGCCGAGCGAGGGCTGAAGCCGCTCTTCGCCTGCGCGTCGCGCCGCGAAATCGAGGAGCTGGCGGAGTTCATCGCCGACGAGAACGCCGACAAATCGCCGGACGCCATCGAGTGGATTCCGGCCAACCTGCACTCCGGCTTCGCGTTCGGTGAGCTGAATCTCTACACCGAGTCCGACATTTTTGGCAAGTTCCACACCCACAAAACGCACCGCAAGCGCAAGGTTCGGGGCATTTCGCTCAAGGAGCTTCAGCGCCTCAAAGTGGGCGATTACGTTGTGCACGAAGATTACGGCGTCGGCGTGTTCCGGTCGCTCGAAACGATCCAGGTGGGCGATTCGGAGCAGGAGTGTGTGCTGGTGGAGTACGAGGGCGGCGACCAGCTCTTCGTCAACGTGCAGAACATCAATCTGCTCTCGAAGTACACCGCGTCGGAGGGTTCGTTGCCCAGCCTCTCGAAGCTCGGCAGTTCGAAGTGGAGCGCCAAAAAGGAGAAGGTGCGCAAGAAATTGCGTGACATTGCCGCCAAACTGATCCGCGTTTACGCCGAGCGCAAGATGACGCCCGGCTTCGCCTTTGGGCCGGACTCGATCTTCCAGCGCGAGTTCGAGGCGTCCTTCATGTTCGAGGAGACCCCCGACCAGCTCAAGGCGATCCAGGAGGTGAAGAAAGACATGCAATCGCCGTCGCCGATGGATCGGCTCATCTGCGGCGACGCCGGATTCGGCAAGACCGAAATCGCCATGCGCGCGGCTTTCAAGGCGGTCGAGGGCAAAAAGCAGGTGGCGATCCTCACGCCGACCACCATTTTGACCCACCAGCACGGCGAGTCGTTCGCCCGGCGCTTCGAGAACTTTCCGGTGAACATCGCCGTACTGAGCCGCTTCGTGCCGCGAAAGCAGCAGAAGGAGATCATCGAGCGCATCGCCTCCGGAGCGGTGGACATCGTCATCGGCACACACCGCCTGGTCTCGAAGGACGTGGTGTTCAAGGATTTGGGCCTGCTCGTCATCGACGAGGAGCAGCACTTCGGCGTGGAGGTCAAGGAGAAACTACGCCACCAGTTCCCCGGCGTCGATACGCTCACCATGTCGGCCACGCCGATTCCGCGCACCATGCAGTTCTCGATGCTCGGTGCGCGCGACATCTCCATTGTTTCGACGCCGCCAAAGAACCGCCAGCCGGTCGAGACGATCATCACCGAGTACGATTCAGCGGCGATCCAGTCAGCCATCCGCCGCGAAATCCAGCGCGAGGGGCAGATATTCTTTCTGCACAACCGCGTCGCCAGCCTCGAAGAGACCGAGCGCAAGTTGCGCGAACTCGTGCCCTACGCCCGCATGGCCTCGGCGCACGGACAGATGCCCGCAAAGGAGCTGGAAAACGTCATGATGGATTTCATGCAGCAGGAACTCGACGTGCTCATTTCGACCTCCATCATCGGCTCCGGGCTGGACATTTCCAACGCCAACACGATCATCATCAACCGCGCCGACATGTTCGGCCTGTCGGATTTGTACCAGCTCCGGGGGCGCGTGGGCCGCAGCGAGCGCAAGGCGTACTGCTACCTCGTCACGCCGCCCTTGCACACGCTCAAGCGCGAGGCGATCCAGCGCATCGCAGTGATCGAGAGCTTCACGGAGCTTGGCTCCGGCATTAACGTCGCGCTACGCGACCTCGATATTCGCGGCGCGGGCAACCTGCTCGGCGCGGAGCAGTCGGGCTTCATCCACGAAATCGGCTTCGACCTCTACCAGAAGATGATCGAGGAGACCGTGGCCGAACTCAAGCTCACCGAATTCAGCCACATCTTCAGCGACAGCGAAAAGGCCGCGCTCAAACCGCAGAGGCCGTGCGACATGATCTTTTTCTTCGACGCGCTCCTTCCCGATTATTACATCACCGCCACGCAGGAGCGATTCTCGTGCTACGACCGGATTTCCAAAGCCGCTGACGACGCGGCGCTCCGGAACATCGCCAGGGAGCTGGAAGATCGCTTCGGCGCGATGCCGGAGGAGGTGCGGAACCTGCTCGCCCTGGCCCGTCTGAAGCACTTTGGTTCGTCGCTCGGTCTCGAAAAGATCGACCTCCAGCCATCGGTCGCCACCATCTTCCTGCCGTCGGACGACGACAAGGAGTTCTACGACAGCGCCTTTTTCAAGAACCTGATCGTAGCATTGCAGGACGGTGCGCTCAAAGAGTACCACCCGCAGTTCAGGCACGAAAAAAAGATGAAGCTTGTCTTCCAGCACCCCGCCGCCGCCGACACCGCTCCGCTGGCGCTCATCGACCGGTACGAAGCGCTGCTGAAGGCGGTCGCGGAGAGAGCGGTTGCAAGCGAGTAAAATCCTCTTTGCTGTATTCCTTCCTATAGGTCGTATAAGTCCTATACGACCTATACGAGCTGTTCTTCCAAAAGAGGTTGAAAATTCAGGTGATTCCGGTTGCGAGGACTGCAAAAAGTGGAAATCGGGATGTGGCTTGGAGCAATGACCCGCAACATAGTCAGGCAGGCGGGGTAAAAACCCACTTTGTTGCCCGTGTGGAAATTACTGGTGGGGGAGGCTTGATTGGGGGAAACGGCAGAGGCTGCCTCGTCTTTGCTGTCGAGGCAGCCTCATCTTCTACTTCGCGAAGGCGACCGAGCGTTTTTCGCGCAGGATGGTCACCTTGATCTGGCCGGGGTATTGCGCTTCCGACTCGATCTTGCTGGCGATGTCGTGGGCAAGGACGTCGGCTTGGGAGTCGCTGACGTTGTCGCCTTCAACGATCACCCTGATCTCGCGGCCTGCCTGCAGGGCGTAGGTCTTGAGAACGCCGGGGAAGGTTTTGGCGATCTCCTCGAGGCTTTCGAGGCGCTTGACGTTGCCTTCCGCCGTGACCGCGCCGCGAGCGCCCGGCCTCGAGAGCGAAACGACGTTGGCCGCATCGACCAGGTCGGCAATGGGCGATGCCTTCTCGACCTCGCCGTGATGGGCGCCAATCGCGTTGAGCACCACCGGTGACATGTTGAATTTCTTGAGGAACTCCATGCCGGCCAAGGCGTGAGGTATATCGGTTTCAGGAAGCACCAGTCCGATGTCGTGCAACAGACCGGCGCGCTTGGCTTGCTTGGCGTCAAGCTTCAGCTCGGCGGCCATCAGACCGGCCAGCATGGCTACTTCGCGGCTATGCTGCAACAGGTTCTGGCCGTAAACGGTATGGAATCGCATCTTGCCGATCATGCCGACAATCTCGGCAGGCATGTCGGGAATCTGAAGCGACGAGATCGCCTCTTCGCCGGAGGAGATGATGACATCTTCGATCTCTTTCTTCGCGTCCTGATAAGCCTTTTCGATAGCAACCGGATGGATGATGCCGTCAACGAGAAGCTTTTGCAACGTCAACTTCGCCATTTCGCGGCGGAGCGGATCGAAGCAGGAGAGAATGACTACCTCGGGAGTGTCGTCAACGATGATGTCCACGCCGGTTGCGTTCTCGAAAGCTTTGATGTTGCGGCCTTCACGCCCGATGATGCGGCCCTTCAGTTCGTCGCTCTGGATGTGCACCACCGACAGGGCGCTTTCGGTAGCCTGCTCGAAGGAGATGCGCTGGATGGCCGTGAGCATGATTTTCTCGGCGATCCGGTCGGCCTTCTGCGTGGCCTCTTCGTGAATCTGGTGGACTGTTTCGGTCGCCTCCTCCCGGGCCTTCGTGATCATGTTGTCGATGAGCATCTGGCGGGCCTCTTCGGCGGTCAGGTTCGAGATGCTCTCAAGGCGCTGGTTCTGCTCGAAGATGATTTTTTCAAGCTCGGCGGAGCGATTCTGCACGTTGTCGGTCAGATGCTTTAGTTCCTCTTTCTGATCCTGGAGCTTCTTTTCGGTCTCCTTCACATCCCGCATCTGATTGTTCAGAGTCACCTCTTTCTGGCGGATCTGCTTCTGCAGTTGGGCGAACTTGTTGTTCTTGATGGTTACTTCGCTGTCGAATTCACGCTTGCGCTTTTTCCACTCCTGGTTCACCTCGTTGACCTTCAGCTCCTTGTAATCGTTGGCCTCCTTCTGGGCCTCCTGGACGACCTGAACGGCGCGTTCCTCGGCTTCGAGCACCTTGGTGGTGCCGATACGTTCAAGAAAAATCCGGCCGATGTAGAATCCAACCGCAAAAAAGATGACGGATGCCGCAATAATGAGAAACAGGTTTATGACGATCCCCATTAACTAACCTCCTTTTTCAACCGGCCAAAACGAGGCCGGTCTTTCAAAATTGAACAAAAAAAACCCGCACCCGCAAGAGATGTGTAAGATTCAAGAACCCGTTCAATCACGGTGGGGGCCACCTTCAGATTTTTTGCTTCCAATGCGGCGCCTCGAAAAACGCCGATGCCAGCAGCTCGTCGCCGCCAGACAGCAAGGCCTGCAATCAAAAAGAAGAGTTCGGTTCCCTGTTCTGTCCTGTTAGTTCTTTTACTTACAAAACACCTCTCGCAGTGGTGCGGATATTTCGTCTGACTTCAATGTAACCCTTTAACGCAAATTTTGCTCGATAAAATCATTGATATGAGCCATTTTCTGCCTGAGTTGCGACAACTCCTCCTCCAGTTCGTTCTTTTTTTCAGCAAACTGGACCGCGGCCAGTACAGCCAGCTTTTTGGCTTCCAGATCCGGAGCTTTGGCCGCGAAGCGTCTCATGACGCCATCGACATCTTTGGCCGCCTTTCCGGTCAGTTCGCTGTTCTCTACCCTCAGCGGGTAGTTGTCGCCATATACATTGACGTTGATCTTTTCCATGGACATCAAAATCCGGCTTTCTCTCCCCTCAGTTCCCTCTCGATCTTTTGCAGGACCATCACCAGCTTCTGTTTGATCTGAAGCTTTTCGGCGTAGGAGAATCCATCGCCTGAAGTGACTGCCACCTGTACCTCCGGCCCTTCGGTGCCTGGCAGCTTGAATGACCGCAATATGTTCTGGAGGCTCGAAACCTCAGATTTCAACAACTCATTTTCTTTCCGGCATTCGGAGAGCTGCTCCACAAGCCTCGCGACATTCTCTTCGAGGCCCGCAAGCAACTGCTGATCATTATGCTCGTTTGCTGCATCCATAAAACCGGACTGAATCAAACTTGCCGAATTACCGCACCAAGTTCACTTTTGGCATTGTCACTCACCTTCGAGATGACCGCGCTGATTGCCTCTTCGTTCATCGTTCCCGACCTGTCGGCAAGCTCCAGCGATATTGCCACGCTTCGCGTCGGGGATTCTCCCTCGGCTTCGACCCGATCGAAAACATCGAAAATCCGAACCGATCTGACCAAGGGATCGCTCGCTCTGGCGAGATCGATCAGGCGACGGGCCGGTATGTGACGGGGGAGCACAAATGAGAGGTCTCTTTCGACCACGGGGAATTTCGACGGCGGTTCATAGACCACGCCTGATTCGAAACAACGCTCCAGTACCGCGACATCCAGCTCGGCCAGATACACATCCTGATCGAGACCGAAAGCATCGAGCGTCTCCCTGCTGACCTCTTGAACCGAGCCCGCCTTCAGAACGGAAGTTTTCCCGTTTTGCGTCGAGGTGATTTCAATACCAATCGTCCGCTCATTATAAATATTGAATGCTGATTTTTCAAGTAAATTTAGCTTCTCAAGCAACATCTCCACCGCACCCCTGAGATCGTAAAAATCGACGTTCTCATCCTGACGGTTCCAGCTTCTTGGTTCACGCCGTCCGGTTATCACCATCGCGAGCAGCTCCTTTTCAAGGAATGCCGACAGCGGCCCCTCTCCCCGGCGCTCGCTCTCCGGCAGCTTCTCGAAACCGTGCGCCACCTCGAAGAGCCGAAGGTCGCGATTGCCGTGCCGCATGTTGTGCCCGGTGACTTTGAGCAGCGAGGGGGCGAGGTTCGGGCGGAGCACTTCCAGCTCTTCGCTGATCGGATTGAGCGCGCTGACCGCCATTGAGCTGAAGCACTCAGCCTCGGTTTTCCGGATCAGGGGGTTGGTGAGCGCCTCCCGGAAGTCGAGGCCGATCATGATGTCGCGCAGGTAATCGGGAAAATATTCGGGTGTCTTTCGGCTGACCGGATAGCTCGAAACCATCGCGGATGCTGGCTCCAGATTGTTGTAGCCGTAGAGGCGGGCGACCTCCTCGATCAGGTCGATCTCCTGTTCGATATCGACCCGGAACGATGGCGCCGAAAAGGCGATCTGGTCGGCGTCGGATGAAACCGAGCCCTGCGAAACCGCCTTGATGCAGATTTTTTCGAGCAGTCGCACCATTTCGGATGCACTGATCGAACTGCCGAGCACCGCGTTGGCGCGCCTGGGCCTGAGCGTCACGATCCTCGGCGTGGTCGGCATGCTGCCCCACGCCTCGGCGGAATCGACCTTGCCACCCGCGATTTCAAGAATCAGGGCGATGGCGTATTCTGCGGCCCGTTTCACGTTACACGGATCGACGCCGCGCTCGAAACGGTAGGATGAATCGGAAGAGAGCTGGAGCTGCCTGGCGGTTTTCCGGATCGATGCCGGGTTGAAGTACGCAGATTCGAGCAGAATGTCGGTCGTCTTTTCGGTGACCGCCGAGTGGAGGCCGCCCATGACCCCGCCGATGGCCACCGGATCCCGCGAATCGCAAACGGCCGCCATGCCTGGCTGGAGCTGGTACTCGACATTGTTGAGCGCCATGAAGGGGGCGCTGGCGTCGCTACGCACGATAATGCGGCTGCCGGCGAGCAGGTGATAGTCGAAAGCGTGCAGCGGCTGGCCGAACGAGTGCAGGATGTAGTTGGTGATATCGACGATGTTGTTCTTCGGACGCAGGCCGATCTGTTCGAGACGGCGGGCCAGCCAGCGAGGCGACGGGGCGACCGTCACGCCGCGAATGATCGTGGCCGTGTAGTAGGGACAAGCCTCCTCGTCCCGTACCTCGACGAGGCCGCCGCCGCGCGTGAACTCGATCACCGGCGCTTGCGGATAGACAATTTCGTGGCAGTCGGCCAGCTCGCGCGCCACGCCGAGATGCGAAAGCGCGTCGGGGCGATTCGGTGTCACGGCGATGTCGAGCACCGTGTCGGTTTCGAGGTAGCTGGCAAGCGGTTGGCCCACCTGGCACCCCTCGTCGAGCACCATCACGCCGTCGTGATTGTCGGACAAGCCAAGCTCGTCAGCAGCGCAGATCATGCCGGACGAGTGCTCGCCGCGAATTTTCGCAGGCTTGATGGTGAAGCTTTCGCCGGAAACGGTCGTCAGCTCGGCGCCGATGGTGGCGACCGGCACCATCATGCCAGCCTCGACGTTCGGTGCGCCGCAGACGATCTGCCGCAGTTCGCCCTCGCCGGTATCGACCATGCAGATGCGCAGCCGGTCGGCGTTAGGGTGGGGCCTGACCTCGGCGACCTTGCCTACGAGCACCTTCTCGTCGGGCAGCTTCTGCTCGACGACCTCTTCGACTTCGAGGCCGAGAAAGGTCAGGTGATCGACAAGTCCGGAACTATCGGATGAAAGCGAGGGGATGAACTCCTTGAGCCAGTTGACGGAGATTTTCATGGGCGGGTATTATGCAATGCATTTCATGAAAAGCATCTCGGAAAATCGCCGGGAACGATGCGATGCCGATTCGATGGAGCGCCAGCCAGTACCGCGTTATCGATAGTGCCAGCGATGTTCAGAGATGCCGCAACCTAATAAAAAAAGCTCTGAACCTGCAACAGCACAGAGCTTGAAAACCAGCGTATATATTGAACTCAACTCAAAACCGCGAAGTTTATCGGAGCTATGTTGTGACCCCAACGGGATTCGAACCCGTGCTACCACCTTGAAAGGGTGATGACCTAACCACTAGTCGATGGGGCCAATCAATCAAAAAAAGAATGCTTCCCGAAAGTTGCGGAAGCCCATTCAGAACCGGGGTGAATGAGGGGACTCGAACCCCCGACCTCCAGGGCCACAACCTGGCGCTCTAACCACCTGAGCTACAATCACCATGAAAAGCGAAAAATCCTCTTCCTGTATGCCCGACAGGACTCGAACCTGTAACCCTCAGCTTAGAAGGCTGATGCTCTATCCATTGAGCTACGGGCACATAATCCTGTCGCAGCTCTCCATGGTCGGGGCACCGAGACTCGAACTCGGGACCTCCTGCTCCCAAAGCAGGCACGCTACCAGCTGCGCCATGCCCCGTCTTAACGGAAGGCTCATAATATACGATACAGGCAGAAATAACCAAACAAAATTATCAGAATTTCTTCATGGAAAAAATCTCCGCCAAAAGAACGGAAAACGATGGATCAAAGATCGAAACGATTAACAATATAATCACTTACGAGACTCTTGAGTTCCTTGTGGCAGATCATCTTGATGGCTTCCGAGGGGGAGACCAGGCGACGCTGGCGCACATGCATCTCTTCCCACTGGTCAAGCAGAGATTCGACTTCGAACGGAAATATCTTGACCGAGAAGATGCCAGACGGGCGGCGGTACGAGTAGGCGCCGATCTGTTCGTGCTGGACGTTCCCGATAATGCCCGCCTCCTCCCAGGCCTCCTTGGCCGCGGATTCGGCGGGGCTCATGCCCTTCTCGATATATCCTTTGGGAAGTATCCAGCGTCCGGAGCCGCGGGCGGTGATCAGCACGATCCTGTCGCCAGCAATTGGCAGTACGCCTGACTGTTCCGATATCTTGAGCGTTTCATTTGCCATGATTGCCTGACGGAGGTGAATCGTTGAATCGACCGGCGCTTATTCAATAACGATCGTTATGAGTCCGGCCAGTGCAAAAGATAAAGCATTTCAGCTTTTTTCCATGATGATTTCACCATCATGTCACAATGATCTTTTCCGTCCTGAAAACCGCGCCCCAAGCGCTTCGCTCGCTTGAATTGCACTCGCCGGACTCTGTTGAACGGCGAAGTTTCCCGGACTTCCGGATGATGATAAATTCCTGTTATTAAAGTAAATTCACTCGAATATATACAGTCAACCAAAACAACCCCTGGCATGAAAGCTATCATTCCTGTTGCCGGAGTCGGCAGTCGGCTTCGTCCTCATACCTTCTCTCAGCCGAAGGTTTTGCTCAACGTCGCCGGAAAGCCGATCATCGGTCATATCATGGACAAGCTCATTGAGTCGGGAATCGATGAGGCGGTGATCATCGTCGGTTATCTCGGCAGCAAGATCGAGGAGTATCTCACCTCGAACTATTCGATCAAGTTGACCTTCGTCACCCAGTCGGAGCAGCTCGGTCTTGCCCATGCCGTCCATATGTGCAGGCCGAATGTCCTGGATGACGAACCGCTCTTCATCATTCTCGGCGACACCATTTTCGATGTCGATCTCATGCCTGTGCTCGGCAGCTCCGTTTCATCGCTCGGCGTCAGGGAGGTCGAAGATCCGCGCCGCTTCGGCGTGGCGGTCACCGAGGGCGACCGGATCGTCAGGCTCGTCGAAAAACCGGAAGAGCCGGTCAGCAATCTCGCCCTTGTCGGTCTCTATTTCCTCCATCGGGCCGGAACGCTCTTCAGCAGCATCGAGCACATCATCGCCAATAACATCCGCACCAAAGGCGAATTCCAGCTTACCGACGCCTTGCAGCACATGATCGATCTTGGCGAACCCTTCTCGACCTTTCCGGTGCAGGGGTGGTACGACTGCGGCAAATCCGAAACGCTCCTCTCGACCAACGAGGTGCTCCTGCACAAAAATCATCAGGAAAAATCGTTGCCCGGCTGCATTATCAACCCTCCGGTATTTATCGCCGACAGCGCCACCGTCACCAACTCCATCATCGGCCCGAACGCCACTATCGCCGAGAACGCCGTCGTCAAGGACTCCATCATCATGAACTCCATCATCGGCCAGAAATCGCAGGTCAGCGACATCATGCTCGACCGGTCGATCGTCGGCAACAACGCCCTTGTTTCGGCGATGGGGCACGAGCTGAACATTGGCGACTATTCGGAAATACGGATGGGCTGAACGGATGGCAAGCGACCGGCTGGCGAAGGCTGGCCGGTCAGCTCATGAAAAGGTAGGGCTTCCACTCGTCGGAGATCGAGAGGTAGTGCTGGCGCATGAGCGTGATGTTGCTCGGCCTGCACGGCTTTTTCAGCATTGCCATCCCCGCCTCGGCTGGTGTGCGGTTGCCCTTCTTCGTATTGCAGGGCTTGCAGGCGGTGGTGAGATTCTCCCAGGCATCCTCGCCTCCGCGTGATTTCGGAATCACGTGATCGACCGTCAGCGTTTCATCCTTGCGTCCGCAATACTGACACCTGAATCCATCCCGCATGAAGAGGTTTTTCCGGTTCAGCACAGCGCTCCGGTAATCGATTCTCACGTAAACCATCAGCCTCACGATGCTCGGCAGCGGATAGCTCTTCGTCACCGTGTGGATGCGGTGTTCCGGATGGCTGGCGACCATCATCGCCTTGCCGCAGAAGAGCAGCAGCACGGCATTGCGGGCGTCGCAGATGCTCAGCGGTTCGTAACTCGCGTTGAGCACCAGAACTTTGGATTTTTGCAGAAGCAT
This sequence comes from Chlorobaculum thiosulfatiphilum, assembly GCF_006265165.1. Taxonomy (GTDB): domain Bacteria; phylum Bacteroidota; class Chlorobiia; order Chlorobiales; family Chlorobiaceae; genus Chlorobaculum; species Chlorobaculum thiosulfatiphilum. The sequence goes on along the minus strand of NZ_VDCH01000008.1, from coordinate 7,558 downwards.
GGTTGTCTCCGGTTGCAGGACATTCCGGTTATCAGACCTCCATTTCAGTTAGCCTTTCTTGAATTGACGGCCAGGGCTTGAGCTTCAATGTGCAGAAAAATTCGCCACGGCAAAAGCGCCCTCGTGGTTTATTACCGCCCAGGCGCACTGATGCTTGCGGTCGATGCCGTGCGAACCGAGGGCGTAACCCCGCTTCCACGGCCCGTCGATAAAGGTTGCCGTTCCGCCGCTGTTGGCCTCGACCGCGTTGATCCACCGCCTGGCGGAGTCCCGCGTCACGAGGCCGAACCGCCCGCTGGCAATCGCTTCCGGACGAATCTTCGCCGGATCGTAGCTCATCGACAGCACGAATGTGTCGGCGCGGTCGCCGCCAAGCTCGCCGAGTCCGCTGATGAAAAAGAGGGGAGTCGCCAGATTGCCGCTCCGGTGCTTCGATGACCCGGCGGCAATCCAGCCGGTATTGACCACCTTGGTCAGAGGCCGTCCCTTGCCGCCAGCAGTGTCGAGGCTGGCGTCCCGCGACTCGCTCGCGTTCACACCGTCGAGAACCCGGGCCTCGCTGCCGTCGCGCCCATCGCGCCCATCGCGCACCACTGTATAACTCGCCCCCTGCGCAACGAGGAACTGCTTGCCGTTCAGGCTGTAGCTCCAGTGCTCTTTTTTGACGAAATGAAATTGCGGCGTCACGCCGGTGTCCGGACGGCCCGCGCCTTGCGGATAGGCGGCGTCGGATTGCCAGTGGCCGTCCTCGTCGGCCCAGTAATCGACCGTCACCGTCGGGCCGTCGATGGTAAAGATATAGTAGCCGACCGCCTCGTGCTCCTGCGAAATCGAAATCTCGCGGCTTTTCTGACCGAACCATTTGGCGTCGTCGAGAACTTTCGGCGTGTAGAATTTGGTGCTGACCGACTGGGCGATGAGCTGTTCGACCTTCGACTTGCCGTCCGGACTCGTGACGAGCGAGCGCTGGTGGATGTGGTCGTGACCGCAGATGAAGAGGCGGACGCCGTTGTCTTGCAGGCTCTCGAAAAATGCGTTCTGCCACTCCGGATGCTCGTTGGCGTATCCGCTGAAGAGCGTGTCCTGATGCCCCGCGCCGATGAGCGGCTGATGCGACAGAACAAAAGTGTGCGCCGCGCCGCGTGTCCGGCGGTCGAGCCGCTCGCCGATCCACGGCTGCTGGTCGGCGACGGTGCAGCCGGAGGGGTAGTGCGTCGAATTGGCGACCAGGCGGCCCGGCAGCGGCCAGTTGTCGATGATGACGAAACGGGCGCGCTCCTCGCCGTCGCCGCAATCGAACGAGTAGCTCAAGCCGTCGAGATCGCGGCTCACCTCGACCGGGCTGCTGAAGTTCGAACCCACGATAAAGGAATTGCCGTCCGTTTTTCTGAAACCGCCATCGCGAGTCTGCCGGTAGCGCTGCCGGAAGCCGGGTGCGCCGTAGCCGTTATCGTTTTTCTTTTGAGCCTCGTGGTTGCCCCGGAAGGCGAAGAATCCGATCCCGGCATCGATGAGCGGCCGGGCCGCTGCGACGCGAACCTCCTCGGACACCTCCTTGCCGTCGTCGCTCAGGTCGCCAACCTGGATGACGAACTTCACGCCAGCATCGATGAACTGCCGGTTCACCTGCCCGATAATCGAAACCGGCACGGTGCGCGGATTTTGCCCCGACGGATCGGCGCATGTCCACTGCGTGTCGCCCATCACGCCGAACTTCCACGGCTCCGCCCATGCCGCCGCCGGAAACTGAAGCAGCACGAACAGCGCGAAAACCGCGCCCGATTTCCCGAACAAACGACCGATGCTCATGGTAACTTTCAGTTGCTTTGCAAAACGCCAAATTCACCCGAAAAGATAAACCATTGCCCGCCCCCGAATTGTAAACTCCCCGCTAACAATTCCGCCCCTCTTCCGTCCATATCGTCCCCTTCGTCCACACCGTTTACTTTTCCCCAAAAGAGCACAAAACTTTTGCATCGCATCACGCCAATTCGTACATTTGTTGCTGATTTTCCGGCATCCCCATTACCTATGGACACGGTGCCAAAAGCTCTCTTGCGGGATTCGTCCCCGGAGCTTGCCGAAAGGCTTCCCGTGTCCCGTCTGTCCCTTCACGACATTCACCTTCACGAGAATACCGCTTCGGCAACCCGCCGGACGCCTGCCGTTCTTGTCGTTCGATTAACAAAAAACCGAAAGGGAAACTATGTCACAATCAAGGTACTTCTTTACCTCCGAATCAGTTTCAGAAGGCCATCCGGACAAGGTAGCCGACCAGATTTCCGATGCGATTCTCGACGAATTCATCAAGCAGGATCCCAACTCCCGCGTCGCCTGCGAAACCTTCGTCACCACCGGACAGGTGATCGTCGGCGGCGAAGTCACCACCAAAGGCATTGTGGATGTTCAGACTATCGCCCGCAAGACCATCACCGAGATTGGTTACACCAAAGGTGAATACATGTTCGACGCAAACTCCTGCGGTGTCCTCTCCGCCCTGCATTCGCAGTCGCCCGACATCAACCGTGGCGTGGATCGCAAGGAAGAGATCGCTGACGAGTTCGACCGCGTCGGCGCCGGCGACCAGGGTATGATGTTCGGCTACGCCTGCACCGAGACCCCGGAGCTGATGCCTGCCGCCATCCAGTTCGCCCAGCAGCTCGTGAAGGTTCTGGCCGACATCCGCAAGGCTGGCCAGATCATGACTTACCTCCGCCCCGATTCCAAGAGCCAGGTCACGCTCGAGTACGTTGACGAGAAGGTCGCCCGCGTCGATGCCGTGGTTGTTTCCACCCAGCACGATCCCGAGCCGGCAGGCATGAGCGAAGCCGAGTTCCAGGCGGTCATCAAGAACGACATCATCGAGAACGTCGTCAGGAAGGTGATCCCCGCCGAGCTGATCGACGAGAACACCAAGTTCCACATCAACCCGACCGGCCGCTTCGAAATCGGTGGCCCTCACGGCGATACCGGTCTGACCGGCCGCAAGATCATCGTGGACACCTACGGCGGCGCAGCTCCGCACGGCGGTGGCGCGTTCAGCGGCAAAGACCCGTCGAAGGTTGACCGCAGCGCGGCTTACGCAGCCCGCCACGTGGCCAAGAACATCGTTGCCGCTGATCTGGCCGACAAGTGCACCGTGCAGGTCTCCTACGCCATCGGCGTGGCCCGTCCGGTCTCGATCTACATCAACACCCACGGCACCGGCAAGCACGGCCTGTCCGACGAGCAGATTCAGGAAAAAGCCGAGGCGATCTTCGATCTTCGCCCGCTGGCCATCATCCGCCGCTTCAACCTCGACCGCCCGCACGGCTGGTGCTACCGCGACTCCGCCGCTTACGGTCACTTCGGCCGCGACATCTTCCCGTGGGAAAAGACCGAGAAGGTCGGCGAGCTGAAAGCCGCTTTCGGCCTCTGATCCATAAATCCTTTGAAAGCCTCTGCGAACGCGTTTTGCAGGGGCTTTCCCCTGTTCCGAACCAACTGACAAAAAACACACATCATGACAACTGAAGCCGCAGTGCTCCAATACAAGGTGGCCGATATAACGCTCGCCGAATGGGGCCGCAAAGAGATCGAAATCGCTGAAAAAGAGATGCCGGGCCTGATGGCTACGCGCAAGAAGTACGAAGGCAAGAAACCGCTCGCGGGCGCCCGCATCGCTGGCTCCCTGCACATGACCATCCAGACCGCCGTCCTGATCGAGACGCTCGTCGAACTCGGCGCGGACGTGCGCTGGGCGAGCTGCAACATCTTCTCGACGCAGGATCACGCCGCCGCGGCCATCGCCGCCGCCGGTGTGCCGGTGTACGCCTGGAAGGGCGAGACCCTCGACGAGTACTGGTGGTGCACCCGCCAGATTCTCGAATTCGAAGGCGGCCTTGGCCCCAACCTCATTGTCGATGACGGTGGCGACGCGACACTGATGATCCACCTCGGCTACAAGATCGAGAACGAGCCTTCGCTGCTCGACAAGGTTCCCGGCAACGCTGAAGAGAAGGCTCTCTACCAGCAGCTCAAGGACGTCTTCGCCGAAGACACCCAGCGCTGGCACAAGGTTGCTGCCGACATGAAGGGCGTCTCCGAGGAGACCACCACCGGCGTGCATCGCCTCTACCAGATGATGGAAAAGGGCGAACTGCTCTTCCCGGCCATCAACGTCAACGACTCGGTCACCAAGTCGAAGTTCGACAACCTCTACGGCTGCCGCGAGTCGCTCGCTGACGGCATCAAGCGCGCCACGGACGTCATGATCGCCGGAAAAGTGGCCGTCGTGCTCGGCTATGGCGACGTCGGCAAAGGCTGCGCCCACTCGATGCGCTCCTACGGCGCTCGCGTGATCGTCACCGAGATCGACCCGATCTGCGCATTGCAGGCGGCGATGGAGGGCTTTGAAGTCACCACCATGGAAGAGGCCATCAAAGAGGGCAACATCTACGTTACCACCACCGGCAACAAGGATGTCATCACCCTCGAACACTTGAAGCAGATGCCCGACGAGGCGATTGTCTGCAACATCGGCCACTTCGACAACGAAATCCAGGTCGATGCGCTCAACAACTTCAAGGGCGCGACGAAGATCAACATCAAGCCGCAGGTTGACAAGTACGTCTTCGAGGATGGCCGCTGCATCTACCTGCTGGCCGAAGGCCGTCTGGTGAACCTTGGTTGCGCCACCGGCCACCCGTCGTTCGTGATGAGCAACTCCTTCACCAACCAGACCCTCGCCCAGATCGAACTCTGGAAGAACGACTACGCGGTCGATGTCTATCGCCTGCCCAAGCAGCTCGACGAAGAGGTGGCCCGCCTGCACCTCGGCCAGATCGGCGTCAAGCTGACCACGCTCACCCAGGAGCAGGCCGACTACATCAGCGTCCCGGTCGAAGGCCCCTACAAGCCCGAACACTACCGCTACTGATCCCCGGTTTTACGAAGGATCGACGAAAAAAAGCCGCCTTGAAAAAGGGCGGCTTTTTTTGTTTGCTGACTGATCGGACGGATCTGTCAGATATGCCTCGTTGCTCTCAGGTTTCACGCAACAGCGGAATACATACTCCGCTTTGCGCACTCATGACGCTTGAGTAAATTACGTTCAAAAGAATGCGGCACTACGCGAATACTAAAGGTTGGTCAACAATGCCGAACAACGGCTCCCATAGCATCGATAAATCACCGATCATTGACCTGCATAATAAACCATGAGTGAGCTGATTCCAATTTCCGGCTGTGACAAGACCAACCGCAAGGCGGATGTGCTCTTCGTCCACGGCTTGGGTGACGACGCCTTTGGCGCTTGGCGTTACGGAAAGGATGACTCGACCTCCTGGCCGCACTGGCTGGGCGACGAGTTTCCGCAGGTTGGTGTCTGGTCGCTCAATTATGCGGCCAGTCCGTCGCGGTGGCCTCGATTCAAGCGTCTGTTTGGCCTCGGCTCTAACGATTCCGGGCACACGATGGCCCTGCCCGACCGGGCGCTTCAGGTGCTCGACCGCATGGCCCAGAAGGGTCTCGGCCAACGCCCTCTCATGTTCATCGGCCACAGCCTCGGCGGCCTGCTGGTGAAACAGTTGCTTCGCAAAGCCAGCGAATCCCCTGATCCGCATAAGAAAGCGGTTGCCGAACAGTCGAGAGCCGTTCTATTCCTCGCCACGCCTCACGCCGGGGCTGAGCTTGCCACGCTTGTTGATACATTTCGAGGGGTTTTTGGCAGCACCGTCAGCATCGAAGAGCTTCGCCTGCATGATGCTCACCTTCGCGACCTCTATGGCTGGTACCAGAACCATGCACCAGCGCTCGGAATCAAAACAGCCACCTATTACGAATTATGCAGCGTCCGGGGAGTTTTGCCCATTGTGAACCCCACATCGGCCAATCCGGGCACAGGCTCCGAACCGGTTGGGCTCGACGAGGATCACCTCTCCATCTCCAAACCGCGTGACCGTAGCGCGCAGGTATGTGATTCGGCAAGGAATCTCCTGATAAACAACGTGCTCGCAGCCCGCTCTCCTGCTTCAGGCGCATTGACGAGCAATTCGTCGGGCGCTGCCGCAGCGTTACCGGTCGTGCATGAAACCGTCATCAGAATCGATCACGGCTCGTTTGGCGCGCAGAAAAAGATGCGAATCCCCTGCGAACTCCCGCCCCTGGCTGAACACTTCACGGGGCGCGACAAAGAGCTGAAGCAGCTCACCGAGCGCCTGCGCGCCGGGCTGAACACCGCCGTCGTCGGGCCTGCGGGCCTCGGCAAGACCGCCCTTGCGGCGAGCGCTCTCGCGGAAATTGTCGGCGCCAATCGTGCTTCTCTCGACGCAACGCCCTTTCCTGACGGCATTCTCTATCTCGACCTCTACGCCCTTCACGGTCGTGCCGAACCGGCATGGAACGCCCTTGCCAACCGCCTGCAAGGCTACGATTTCATGAACAACGCTCCGGCACGCGACCGGGCCACCGAAGCTTTCCGCGTACGCCGGGTACTGCTCGTCATCGAAGGGGGCGAAGAGGCCGACGGCGAGGAGGAGCGCACAACCATGCCGGAGCTGCTCGGCGTGCTCTCCCACGAGTGCCGCCACCTGCTGCTTACCCGCCTGAGCACCCAGTCGGCGGCGTCGGAGAGCATCGAACTCAGGGAGGCGCTCCAACCCGACGAGTCGGCCCGCCTCTTCGACTCGCTCACGGCGAGTCGGCCTCTTGACCCGGCAATCCGGCAAAGCGTACTGGAGCTGCTCGAAGGCCACCCGCTTGCCCTCAACTGGGCTGGCAACCTCCTCGTGCGCGATGACGAAGAGCCTGCGGAACTGATTCGCGGCTGGAAGGCCGAAGGGCTGCCGCTGCTCAGTGACCCCCGGCAGGCCGAACGAACACTCCACTGGCTCTACGAGCGCAGCATTCGCGGCCTTGATGAGACCGGCCAGCTCATGCTCGCCGCAGCGGGCCTGCTGGCCCCCACCCCCTTTTTGCTCGAAGCGATGGCGGCGGCGACCGGCCTTGCCGAATCCGGCGATGCCGGCAGAAACCGCCTCCGCGAACACCTCCGAAGCCTTGTCCAGCGCGGCCTCTTCCGCCTTGCGGAGAGCGGCCACTGGCGCTTCACCCATGTGCTGGCCTACCGTTTCGCTCGCGATGCTCAAAGCCCTGAAGCCGCGCTGGGCGACCGGCTCGCTCACTGGCTGCGCGATGCGCTTGCCGAAGCGCTGAACCCCTCCGAAAACAACAGCAAACTCAGTGACGCCACCGCTCTCCTGAACCATGCCGGAGCGCTGCTCCGCGCCGACCGCCAGCACAACCACTGGGAGGCGCTGGCGAACCCGCTCCTCTACGCTATCGCCGACCGGCTGGAGGAGTTGGGACGGCTTGACCTTGTATCCAGCGCTTTGAGTTCCGTCGCCGACTGGCTTGAAACGCTTCCTTCTGAAAACAGGGAAATGCCTTTTTGGCTCCATCACAATTGTAGGCTTATCGTTGATCAAGGCGACGTGCTCCGCGACCAGGGCGATCTCGACGGCGCTCTCAACGCTTTCCGTGAGTCGCTCGCCGTGAGGAAACGACTGGCGGCTTCCGA
>NZ_VDCH01000087.1 GCF_006265165.1 Chlorobaculum thiosulfatiphilum | reverse complement strand
GGTCAGTCCAGAGCAGAAAATCCGTATCGTTGAGGCATTCCAGCAGGAGGGGCACGTGGTCGCCATGACCGGCGATGGAGTTAACGACGCCCCGGCTCTCAGGCAGGCTGATATCGGTGTGGCGATGGGCAAGGGCGGGACCGACGTCGCCAGGGAAGCATCGACCATGGTACTGACAGACGATAACTTCGCCTCGATTGTCAAGGCTATAGAGGAGGGGAGGGTGATAT
>NZ_VDCH01000086.1 GCF_006265165.1 Chlorobaculum thiosulfatiphilum | reverse complement strand
GAGCTATATCGGCACGCGCGAAATCAAGGGGGCCAAGCACGAGCCCCGCATTCTCAAATGGTGGCAGGCGATCAAGGCCAGCTTCCGGGACGATGAAACCGCATGGTGCGGTGCCTTCGTCGGTGGGGTGCTGGTCGAAGCCGGCCTTCCTATCGTCACTGGCGGGGCTGCGGCGCGCGCCTGGCTGAAACTGCCGGTCAAGCTCGACAAGCCCGCCGTTGGTGCCGTCG
>NZ_VDCH01000085.1 GCF_006265165.1 Chlorobaculum thiosulfatiphilum | reverse complement strand
GCTCAATCCGGTCGATCAGTGGCGGGGCATCGAGCGTCTCGTGGCTCTCGGCTGGACCGAGGAAGCAATCGCGGTCGCTCTTGCGCTTCCCGTCCGCCAGATCCGAAAGCTGCGTCTGCTCGCCAATGTCCTGCCGGCGATGCTCGAACAGATGGCGCTGGGCGACATGCCGTCGGAACAGCAGCTGCGGGTCATCGCCGCCGCCGGTCAGGTGGAGCAGAAGGAGGTCTGGAA
>NZ_VDCH01000084.1 GCF_006265165.1 Chlorobaculum thiosulfatiphilum | reverse complement strand
GGCCCGGGGACATGAATGCCCGAGCAGAACCCGAGCAGAACCCGAAAAAACCGAACAACAACATGGTGGATGCCTGAGCGGGCAGCGGTGGTCACCGACTCGTGACATCGAGTGCGGGGCCTGGAGGGGAGACCAGAAGACTGCGAACCAGGAGAACCGGGATGAGGGGGAGAGTATGGGCATGCCGTGGGCCTGCCGCGGTCATGCACGGGAATGCGCAGGTATGGACCGGGTCGAACA
>NZ_VDCH01000083.1 GCF_006265165.1 Chlorobaculum thiosulfatiphilum | reverse complement strand
GATCAAGGCGACGTGCTCCGCGACCAGGGCGATCTCGACGGCGCTCTCAACGCTTTCCGTGAGTCGCTCGCCGTGAGTCAACGACTGGCGGCTTCCGATCCTTCACACGCCGGTTGGCAGCGCGATCTCAGCGTCAGCCAGGAAAAAATCGGCAACGTGCTCCGTGACCAGGGCGATCTCGACGGCGCTCTCAACGCTTTCCGTGAGTCGCTCGCCGTGAGTCAACGACTGGCGGCTTCCGA
>NZ_VDCH01000082.1 GCF_006265165.1 Chlorobaculum thiosulfatiphilum | reverse complement strand
ACCCTGTCATGGTCGTGCTTTACTGCGTTCGGACTGCGGCACATGTGCGATGATCATGACCGGTTCCGAGCGCCTGGCACGGGAGAGCGCGGTTCGTTTGCTGCCATGGGGTTGTTCATGTCATTTCTTCAGCACGTCCGCATTCGCGGAAAGATACTCGCCGTCATTCTTCCACTCACCGCTTTCGGCCTCGGCGCTCCGAGCGTCATGGGGTATTTCTACAAATCAGCCGACACGGCTTATTC
>NZ_VDCH01000081.1 GCF_006265165.1 Chlorobaculum thiosulfatiphilum | reverse complement strand
GGTAGACCGTCATGCCTGAAGGAACTGACACGCAATGAATCGCTGCCGGATGCTTCCAGAAGTGACCGTCCCGCTTTCATAACTGCCTCGACTGCATATTTCAGCTCCGGACTTGAAAACATCATGACTCTATATTATGGAGGGTTATACTATTCACGGCCTTCAATATTACGCAATAATAACTCCTGACACAATAAAGCCTGACAGAATAATCAGTACTGCCGTCCAATCCGCCTCCGTACGTCAAGCC
>NZ_VDCH01000080.1 GCF_006265165.1 Chlorobaculum thiosulfatiphilum | reverse complement strand
GCTGGCTTGTTGAAAGCCACTTCGAGAATGGGCGCGAAGAGTTGCCAGTCGATATGCGCTTCAAGCTTGACGAGCGGATCCTTGAGTTTGGTGAGGCGTTCGAGCAGCAAATATTCGTCGAAAAGACCGAGAGGGTTGATATTTTTCATGGCAGTACAGTCGTGTTGATAGGTACTGCGTCAAGATATGGATATTTCAGTTAAATCGATAGATTTCAATACCTTATGTCAGTACTGACTTTTTAGAGATGCCC
>NZ_VDCH01000007.1 GCF_006265165.1 Chlorobaculum thiosulfatiphilum | reverse complement strand
GTTTGCAGGGCAATATCGCCTTGTTTCGATGTCGCTGGTCAGAAGAATATTTCAAATCGCTCTTTTTAGAGATGCCCAGTAATGGTAATACCGTATTTTTTTTTCAACTCTAATGCAAGCTTATCAATTTTAGTTAATTGTGATAAAGCTTCTGCTTTTTTTAAATTCATCTTCTTATAAGACCCCATCTCAATATTCATTTTAATTTATGATATAATAAATTATACTTATTTCAACCAGATTATCTATCACCGCTTAATTGCATTTTACTTCTCATAACTCAGAAATATAAGAACAAAAAGCATCATGTTTATTTTAACTTTCGAAGAGTTATAGTGCTTGAACATACACCACTGCCTGAGCGTCAGATCGATCACCCCATCCGATTCACGAATAAGCAAAAATTTGCGATTGCGGCACCAGCGTGCGCTTGGTCGTTGTTGTTTTTCGCCCCCTGTATCGAGGGGCGTGATCCGTATGGAGGTGCTTACGTGTGGCATTTTCTGTAAATGGAAAGGTGTTGATACCTTGTAATCCAGTCAACACTTAATGCAAAAGCAAGATATTCGTAAAACCCGTAGCAAACAAGAGCGCAGCGTATTTATGTTCCGTCAGATTGGAATTGATCCGGCATACGCGGGCGCACGCCATGCGCCCCTACATGATTGGTATGCTCAATGGAAGAAAAAGCCACCTCAAAATGAGGGCTGGCCTTCTTGTTCGCTATCGAATGTCGGGTTAGAAAACCCGGCGTTTTTTCTCGCCTCTTTTAAAAGCACTCCGGTTTTGAACTCCTCGTACCCTTTATCAAAATTCTCGGCAAATTCAGGATCAATGCTTTTGCGTTTCTCGATTGCACGTTCCAGATCATCCATTGTTTTTCCTCCTGAGATATTCTCTATCCGTTACAGCACTCCCCCGCCACCGCCCGCAACATCACCTCGTACGCCGCGCTCATCTCAACCTTGCGGCGGGCCATCACCTTTCTCGCGGTCTCGACAGCTTTGTCGGCTTCGTACCGTGCCGCGCCGGTGTGGCCGTCGCCCCAGGAGAATGAGGGAATGTATTTCGCTGGCATTCCGTTGCCGAAGATGTTTGACGAGGTTCCGACGACCGTGCCGGTGTTGAAGCGGGTGCCGATGGAGCATTTCGAGTGCTCGCCCATCAGGAGGCCGAGGAACTGCTGGCCGGTGGCCATTTTGCCGTGCGCGGTCTCGATGCTGACCTGGCTGTAGTTGTTCTTGAGGTCGGAGGTGTCGGTGCCCGCGCCGAGGTTGCACCAGCTCGAAATGTAGGAGTGGCCGAGGAAGCCGTCGTGCTGCTTGTTCGAGAACGGCTCCATGATCGAATCCTCGATCTCGCCGCCCGCCTTCGCGCCGCCGCCGACAAAGACGTTGCTGTAAATCCGCGCCCCGCTCTTCACCCTCGCGTTCGGCGCGATATAGACATTCTCCATCAGCAGAGCCATCGGCTCGACCACCGCGCCCGCGCCAATAGAGATAAAGCCGTCCGAGGCGTCGAGCACCGCGCCAGCCTTCACCTCTGCGCCAAGCTCGATGGTGATCGCCGACGGATTGACCAGAATCGCCGACGGATGCACCTCGCCTTCGATGCGACCGAGAGCGAGAGCCGCGCCGTCCTCGCGCATCATCGCCGGATGCATCGCTACGCAATCCCAGAGATTCTCGATCAGCCGGAACCCGGAAACCTCGACGCACGAAAGCGCACCAGCCACAACCATGCCATCGATGGTATCGGGAAACACCGTTTCTGAAAAATGAAGCGGCTCGGCCTTGGTTCGGCAGAAAAGAAGGTTGCCGTTCTGGATGACGGCTTGGCCCGACGCGATCCGGCCTGCGTCGATGAACTGCATCACCGCCGCATCGCAGATGAGACGACCGTTGACCAGCAGCACCTCCTCCTCCAGAACGCTGTTGACCACCGAACCGGGGTTGTTCTCGCTGAACCACGGCGCAATGTGGCGGCGCATGTGCCAGGTGAGCGCCGCCCGCCCGCCGAAGGCCGCGATGAAGCGCTCCCTGAGCGAATGGCAACCGGTCACGAGGTCGCAGACCGGCTTCAGATCGGCGAGCGGCGAGAAGCTGGGCGTTTTTTCGTCTTCAAAAATGATGACCTGCATGGAAATCGATTTTTCGTTATGGCTCGTACAGCATCTCGACCGCGAGCGGCTCGGCGGTGATGCCGATTGCGCCGCCAGCCCGGTCGATCACCTCGCCATCCATGTGCATGGCCTCGTCCACGGAGAGGAACACCGCGATCGACCTGGCCTTGCAGTAGATGACTTTGGAATCGTGAATCTGGCTGCCCTTCAGATATTTGAGCACATATCCGGGCAAGCGCCATTTCGGGATCGCCTTGAGAATGCACACATCGAGAAGCCCGTCGCACTGGTCGGCATCCGGCGAAATCCGGAACTTGCCGCCCTCGACCTTCCCGTTTGAGACCGAAAAGGCGAACACCGGCTCGTCGAGTTCGACCGTCCCCTCTACAGTATCGAGCGTAATATGCATTTTTACCGCACTATAACCCAAAAGCACCCGCACCAGCGCCCAGGCGTACGACAGCTCTCCCCGCAGCCACGGCGTCGCCTTCACCGTGCTGGCGATCCGACCGGTAAAGCCGATGCCGATGGAGTTGACGAAGTAGCGCGACTCGCCGCCGCTGAACTCGACCTTGCCGAGATCGACGCGGCGGCTCGCGGCTCCGGCGAATCCACGGATGCGCGACTCGTGCTCTTTGGCCGAGGGGTCGAAGGTTTTGAGAAAATCGTTGGCCGATCCGACGGGAAGGACGCCAATCTTCACCGGCTGGCCCGCGACGGCGTTGACCACCTCGTTGAGCGTGCCATCGCCGCCGCAGGCGATGAGCGTCGCGCCATCTCGAGCGGCGGCGCGGGCGATGTCGGCGGCGTGTCCGGCAAAGCGCGTCGTTTCGAGCGACGCCGCCTCGAAGTGCGCGAGCGAGCGCTCGATGAGAACGGCCTTCGAGGCGGCGCGCCCCTTGTCGGCTGCCGGATTGAAAATAAAGGTAACGCTACCGCTCATCGCCGCGTTGGGTGTGTTGAAAAATCGACTCGGCTTCAGTCGCGTCGGCGGGCAGGTTGTACGCCGTCCGCAAGGCCGACACGATTCCCGTGGCGCTGTGCAGAAGCCGCTCCATCGTACGGTCGAAACCCGACTCGCTGCCATAATACGGATCTTCGATTTCAGCGCCCGCGTCGGAGTGGGCGAAATCGGTCATCATGTGCACCGGCACCGAAAGGCCGTCGAGCGCGTCGAGAATATCACGATAATTTTCAGCATCCATCGCGAAAATCCGGTCAAAGCACGCGAGGTCGAGGTCGTCGATGCAGCGGGCGCGAATCGCGGAGATGTCGATGCCGTGGCGTCCGGCGGCCCGCACGGCGCGGTGGTCGGGAGAAGAGCCGGACTGGTAGCACACCGTGCCGGCGGACTCGATCTCGAAGCAAGCCTCAGCGCCGTGCAGCGACGCCGCGTGACCGAAAGCCCCCTCCGCCATCGGAGAACGACAAATATTTTCGTAGCAGACAAAGAGTATTTTTACCGGCATGGTTTATAATCTGAAGTGAAACAGCACGGCAATCGCTTATGATGTTGACGTTATAACGCAGAAAAAAAAGATAGTTATTGTTTTTTTTAGTAATGACAATATCGGATATTTAAGTAATTGGCATAGTTAAAAGTAGTTTTCATCTTCTCAATTCCTAAAGTCCATCATCATGACCCAATGCCCCGCTTCAGGACTTTCGGTTACCGAAAAAGATCATTGGAGTTTCGAACATCGCCAGGGTAACTATACCAGAAAATATAGCCTGATTGGCAACGACATCATTCATGTGCAGGAACTTGCCGACCATGGCATCGCTCCGGAGCATCTGTATGCCGCTGATTTCAGCTCCCTGGTCGCCGAGGAGAACCTCACCGGCAATCCGGTATTTGTGCTGATGGACTGCGCGCCTGTAGCCACCCTCAAGTTCTTGTACAAGAGAGAGTTCACCAACCTGCTCACCGCTCAGGAGTTTGACCTCAGGCTTATGGTGCTCTACAATATCCAGCCCTCCGTCAGGCTTGAGTTTGAAATGCTTCAGAGCCTGGCGACAGACAAGCTTCCGGTCATACTCTCCGGATCATACGAAGAAGGCATACACTCGATTCTCGACTTCAAATCGGGCAAATCTGCCGGAACAAAAGCCGAGGCCGGAACGGACAAGGCTTTCCGGGATGCGTTCCTGGGCGAAGTATCAAGAATGCTCATGCTCGGGCAGTTCGATGAACAGGGAAAAGTTCCTCCCGAAAATCATGCATCATATCCCTATTTCCAGATTCTCGACATGATGCGCCGCGACATGAAGTCGCTGGAAGATGAGCACCAGCAGAATCTCGAAAGGATAGAACAGGAGTTCCGGGTGCTTCTGGCGAGCAAGAACTCTTTGCTCGACGAACAGGTCGAACTGGGTAAAAAGAGCGAACAGCGATTCAGGGAAGAGGAGGCCGCATTGCTTTCAAGAATCGCCACGCAGGAGATCGAAGCCACGAGAATTTCAACGGCGAATGCCGAAAAAAATGCCGCATTGCGTAGTTTGTGCGAAATGATCGAAACTCTTGATCTCGATCCGGCATCCAGAGAAAAAGTTTCGACCCAATGCGCCGCCCTCTTCGAAACCAGCGAAAAAGCCGCCCTGGTCAATACGGAACTGACAGAAACCGATTCCGTTTTCCTCTCAAAACTTCAGAAAACACACCCGAATCTCAATCAGAGAGAGCTCCGGATCAGCCTGATGATCAAGCTGGACTACCACTCACGCGATATTGCAAGATCTCTCGGACTTTCGACCAGAGGCATTGAAAGCATACGCTACCGTCTGCACAAGAAAATCGGTCTCGACAAACACAACTCCCTCAAAACCTACCTTGCGAACCTTGCCGCAGAATCACTCTGAACCACAAAGCCAGGCGTAAAACCGGTTTGCACTGACCCGGCTCAGAAAGATGCATGAATACCAGCGATGAGCGCTGTAAAAATCAAAATTGCGCTCATCGCCGAATCCTACCCAGACAATACGCCAGCCAGCCCCATATTTCAGTAGAAAATCATCTCATATATTACTTGGCTTTCAGTAATTATTGGGAATAATCACAGAAAAAGTCGTATAATGTTTGTAACACCTGCATCATAACAGTATCATTATACTTCATGACAGGTGCCTTTCATAACGCATTAATTGAAGCACCTATGCAAACCTGCCCAATCTCCAATCTTCCGATCACCTCGAAGCACAACTGGAAATCCGTTCCTGCCGGAGAAGATTACGTCAAGCGTCTCGACCTCATCGGCGACAACATTTTTCATCACTACGTCGAATCGGACCATCCGATTACGCTGAACTCCATGAGCATCGACCTGGTCAACAAGGTGCTCGAAGAGAGCGGCATCAAGGACTCTCCGCTCTACCTCCTCTGGGACATGAACAACATCGGTAACATCTCCTACCAGTACAAGCAAGGGATCAACAACATTGTTTACGGTTCTGGCCTCGATTTCAAGGTGGTCGTGTTTTACAACATCGACGAATCGTGCCGGATCATCATCGAAACCTTCGCCGCGATGGCGCCCAACACGATGACCGTGCTGCTCAGGGATGACTACGCCGATGCCATGACCTCCCTCATCGAATACCAGTCGGGCAAGGCCCCCGAAATGCCGGCAGAACAGGAGGTCGATGAGGAGGACACGATGAAAAACGAGTTCCTCGCGACCATCGCCAGGATTTCGTGGCTCAACATGCTCAACCAGAAAATTTTCCTTCCGACCGTCGAAGATCCTTTTTACCCCTATTTCAAGGCTATCGATCACATGCAGGAGGATTTGAAGGCGAGAGACGAAAGTCATGAAAAGGAGATGCAGCATCTCAAAACTGAAAGCGACCAGAAGCTGAGCCAGAAGATCATCCAGCTCAACGCCCAGGTGGAGCTTGGCAAAAAGGAGATCCAGCGGTTCGAGCAGGAGAAAGCCGCGCTGAAATCGCGTATCGCCGCGCAGGAGATGGAGTTGACGCGAATTTCCACCGCTGTCGGCGAAAAGGCTTCGACCCTGCACATGATCTGCGACCAGATCAGGAACCTCGACATCGAGCAGCCCGACAAGCAGAAGATTCTCGAGCAGTGCCACAACATGATCGAGACGGAGCTGACCGAAAAACGCCTCAAAACCGAGCTGACGGTCGGCGACTCCGAGTTCCTCTCGAAACTCCAGAAAAAGCACCCAAACCTCAACCAGCGTGAACTCAGGGTGAGCCTGATGGTCAAGCTCAACTACGACACGCGCGAGATCGCCCGATCGATCGGCATCTCGACCAGAGGCATGGAGAGCATTCGCTACCGGATGCACCGCAAGCTCAATCTCGACAAGCACAAATCGATCAAGACCTATCTGTCCGAACTCGCGGCGGAAATGGTTTGATTGCCGACGAACCAAAATTCTTCACTCTACCGGGGCGCATCGACGCCCCGGTTTGTTTTTTACGCCACTACGCCCCGCCACTACGCCTCCTTTACCGCTGTGCGTAGCAGTAGAGGCAACCGTGCCCGCAAGTACCGTACTCGCCGATGTCTTTGCTGACGATGCAGCCGCAGGCCCTGCGCTGACCGCGATCTTTCAACGCAGCGCGGCTCGACGCTTCGCCCGGAAACAGAGGATCGACTCCGAGAAAATCCATCAGCTCCGCATCGTCGCCGAAACACCGGGCAAGCAGCCGGTCGTCGATACAGCGATTCGGCGCGATGCCATCCAGCGCCATCTCCTCGGCGCAGCTCGCCAGCTCGAACCCCCAGCGCTCGTTGCGCTCGACCAACCGCACGGCGAACGAAGCCATCTCTTCCGGCGTGAACTCACGCGCCCCGGCGGAATGGCGCGACAGACGCCGCTGAACTGCCCGATAGCGCTCGATGTCGGCGAAGCTGATGACGAGCTTGCGGGTGCAACCGCGCAACGCTTCGGCGAGGCGCTCGATCCGGCGGAGCAGCGCTTCGGCGGTGAGCCGTTCGGTCAGCACGAGCGGATCGAAACGCCAGACGACGCGCTCGGGGCCGATGCGGTCGGCGAGCCGCCGGAAGGTCTCGACCCTCGCGACGAGCGGCGGTACGCCCGGTTCGAGAGCGTCGGCGTCGTAGTCGTTCAGCGTGAACTGGAAATAGTAGTTGATGCCGAGGGCATCGATTGCAGGCAGGTGCGGCAGCAGCGGCGCGGGGTTCTTGCTCCAGAAAACCACGGCTCGCGTTTTACGGAACGAGACGTATTGCGTTTGCCAGGCGTTGAAGGGATTACGCCACGGCGCGTAACCCGCACGGAGCCGCGCCATGAACCATTCGGCGTGAAACGCCGGAATGTCGGTGGCGCGGCTGGCCGACACGATCACCGGCGCAATCGCCTCGACCGTTTCGCCGCTCTCGATGCGGATCGGCAGCTTTTCCCATCCCCGGAACGCCATCGCCGCGCCCGGTCAGCCCGGCAGAAGCAGCGTCTTGATGTTGACGAACTCGCGGATGCCGTGGTGCGACAGCTCACGCCCGTAGCCGGAGTGCTTGACGCCGCCAAACGGGAGACGCGGATCGGACTTGACCATCGCGTTGACGAAGCAGTTACCCGTTTCGAGCTGTTCGGCGACGGCGAGCGCCCGCTCCGCGCTGCCCGAAAATACAGCGGAGCCGAGGCCGTAATCGCTGTCGTTGGCCACGGCGACCGCCTCGTCATCGTCAGCCACCTCGATAATGGTGGCGACCGGGCCGAAGATCTCCTCCTCGTAGGCGGCCATCCCCTTTTTGACGCCGGAAAGCACCGTCGGCGGATAGTAGCAGCCCGGCGCGTTAGGCACATGGCCGCCGCAGAGCAGCGCCGCGCCCGCCTCGACGCTCCGCTGCACCTGCGAATGGACGAGATCGCGCAGGTCGGCGCGGGCGATTGGGCCGACCTCGGTGCCTTCGCGGAACGGATCGCCCATCACCGCCCGCTGCATCTTTTCGACGATCATCCGCGTGAACTCCCCGATCACTCCCGACTGCACGATGAAGCGCTTGGCTGCAATGCAGCTCTGCCCGGCGTTGAGCAGGCGGCCCGCGACGCAGGCATCGACCGCCTGGCGGAGATCGGCGTCATCGAGCACGATGTAGGGATCGCTGCCGCCAAGCTCCAGCACACTGCGCTTGAGCGCCCGGCCCGCCTTGGTCGCCACCGCCCGACCCGCGCCGGTGCTGCCGGTCACGGAGACCGCCTTGATGACCGGATGGTCGATCATGAAGCCGGTCAGCCTGTCAACCTCGTCGAGATCGATGTGCACCGCACGGTAGAGATGCTCCGGAAACCCTGCGTCGCGGAAAAGCTGCTCGATGGCGATGGAGCAGCCGGTAACGTTCGGCGCGTGCTTGACCACGATACCATTTCCGGCCATCATGGCTGGCGCGGCGAAGCGGATCACCTGCCAGTACGGGAAGTTCCACGGCATCACGCCAAGAATCACACCAAGCGGTTCGAAGCGCACCACGCCCGTCGCGCCGTCAATGGCGCTCTCCTCCGGGAGGAGAAACTCCTCGGCGTGGTCGGCGAAGTAGTCGCACACCCAGGCGCACTTGTTCACCTCGGCCACCGCCTGCGCGAGCGGTTTGCCCATTTCGAGCGTGACGAGCCGCCCGTGTTCGGCAGCCTCCGCGCGAAGCAGCTCGCCGAGCCGCTTCATGCAGGCGCTACGCTCCGCGAAGCCGGTCGAGCGCCAGCGGCGGAAATCCGCTTCGGCCTGGCGAAGCACTCCATCGAGCTGCCCGGCAATCATCACCGGATATTCGGCGATCTTTTCGCCGGTCGCTGGATTGATGGTAACGATCATATCTGTGAGTTCTTTATTGTTCGGATTAAAACAGTATCGCGTCAACGGCAACCCGTTGCATAACGATTGAGGGCAACGCTCTCTTGTGCCATCGAAATCGTGATCGAAACAGGATTATCCGCCTGATCCGTCCGAATCACCCCGTGACCTCACTCGTCGAGCGAATCGAGCAGGGCGAGGTAGCTCTCGTAGCGTCCGGCGTCGATGGCCTCCGACTCGACCGCCGCGATCACGGCGCATCCCGGCTCGACTGTGTGCGAGCACGACGAAAAGGCGCACTCCGGCATGTAGCGCAGAAACTCGGTGTAGTAAAACCGCAGGTTCTCGCGGGTGATGCCGGAGAGGTTGAACTCGCGAATGCCCGGCGTGTCGATCACGTAGCCGCCGCCCGGCAACGGAAACATCGCCGAACTGGTGGTGGTGTGCACCCCCTTGCCGGTCTTGTTGCTCGTCTCGGCGGTTCGCAGCTCCTCGCGCCCGACAAGCAGGTTGATGATCGTCGATTTGCCCACGCCGGAGTGGCCGCTGAAGGCCGACATCCGGTCGCGCAAAAGCTCGCGCAACTCCTCGATCCCACGCCCATCCTCGGCGCTGACAAGGCAGATGTTGCAACCAAGCTCTCGATAGACCTCCAGATCATCCTCCACCATCCCCTCCTCGTCGAGATCGATCTTGTTGACCACGATGAGCAGCGGCAACTTCTCCGACTCGGCAAAGACGAGGTAGCGATCCACCAGGCGGCTGTTGAACGGCGGATCGTCGAACGAGGTGATCAGCACGAGCTGATCGATGTTGGCGACGATCACCTGCTCCTTCTCCTTGCTCCGGTTGCGCCGCACCTCCCGCCGCCGCACCAGCGACGTGCGCCGCTCTTCGACGCGGACGATCACCCCTTCAGCCATGTCGGTCTCGGAGGCCTTCAGCCGAAACTCCACCCGGTCGCCGACCGCCACGAGGTTCGCCCCCTCGTTTTCGCTCACGGTGCTGGGCACGGTTCTGCACCTGACCTTCAGGCCATCGCCGGTCTCGACGATATATGATGCGCCGGTGACTCGCGTCACCACGCCCGAAAGCGTTTCATTCATGAAAAAAGTCTGAAGTGATTATCCCCGGTTAGTCGGGCTTTTTCCTGTTCCCCCAAAAAGACGCAGGAGCAAAAAGTATAGAATATAAGCTTTTCCGATACCATAATGGAAGCCGTGAAACCCCACGAAACGCCAGGAATTGTGATAAGAATCGGGGAGACGAGTCAAAAGGTTATATATTTAACCCTATTCCTATATTACGCTGAATATAATATTCAACATCCAACCATACCCCTGCAATGAACATCAGCGCTCTCGACACCGCCATCGTCACAGGACTCAGCGAGTTTCTTGCCGGAGACGGTAACGGTAGCAGGCTTTTCAGGCTGCTGGTCTATAACGTTGGTGAAAACCCTCTGCTGAGAGGAATCCCGGTCTTTTTCCCATTGCTGCTGCTCTGGTTCGGCAACGCCTCCGCTGAACGCCGCAGCCGGATTCTGAGCGGTCTTCTGGCAACCTGCGCGGCGGTCGGCCTCTCGGTTGCGATGCAATATCTGCTTCAGGTGCACACGCGACCCGTGCTCGACCCCACCATCACCCTGCATATGGCCACACAACAATGGGATCACGACAGCTCTTTTCCGAGCGACACCGCCATGCTCTACTTCGCGCTTTCAATGACGATTTTTCTGCTGAACCGGCGGGCGGGCATCGCGGTTTTCGTCTGGTCGCTCCTCAGCGCCGGGCTTTGCCGGGTCGCCCTCGGCTGGCACTATCCGTCGGATATTCTCGGCTCGCTGGTCATCGCCCCGGCGGTGGTGGTGCTGTTCGATAAAACGGCCATGATCCGCGGCAAAATCGAAGCGCTGCTCGAATCGTCACAGAACCGGCTCGACATCGTCAGCGCCATGCTGATGCTCTTTATCGCCGAAGCCTACAACCTCTTCCCCGGCCTGCGAAGCCTGGTCGAAACGGCCATCAGAATCATCCGCAAAAACATCGACCTTCCCGGATAGCGAGCGGGCGCACACCATGCAGCCGCGTGTGCCGATATTTTTCCGATGCGTTCGTGACAGGGCGACTACGGGGGGATTGCCCCTGCAGCAATGAAATTGCGGCGGGCGAGGCAGTCGAAATCGGGTCCTGTTATCAATTCCCCGTAGGGGCAGGCCTCGCGCCTGCCCTGGTGCACCACGGCATTTCCGAAGCTTCCGAAAAAGGGCAACCGCGAGGGTTGCCCCTCCAGCGTCACCAGTTTCGATGATCGAGAAGAATCCCCTTTTCTCCCTCACCCGACGTCGGCCAGCGAGATTCGCTTTCGGAAATAGTTCTCGTAGTAGTCCCGAATCCGGGCGTTTTCGGCGAGCGAGAGGGCTTCGTCGCGGCGGATCAGCTCGAAGGCCGCCGCTCGCGCCGAGCGCATGATCTCGCCGTCGGTGAGGAGGTCGGCGATCTTCAGGCCACTCGCCGCGCCGGACTGCTCCCGGCCCAGCAGGTTGCCCGCGCCGCGAATCTGCAAATCGATCTCGGAGAGACGGAATCCGTCGCCAGTCGAGGCGAGCGCCTGCAACCGCTCCTTGGCGTCACCGGCCAGCTTCGTATAGACAAGGAAGCACGACGAGGCGTGCTCGCCGCGCCCGACGCGCCCCCGGAGCTGGTGAAGCTGCGAAATGCCGAAGCGCTCGGCGTGTTCGATCACCATGATCGTCGCGTTCGGCACATCGACGCCCACCTCGATCACCGTCGTGCCGACGAGGAGATCGATGCCGCCGCCGCGGAACTCCGCCATCACCGCCTCCTTCTCTGCCGCTGGAAGCTGCCCGTGAATCAGCCCCAGCCGCAGCTCCGGGAACACCTCCAGCCTGAGCTGCTCGTAGCTCTCCGTGGCCGCCTTCAGGTCCATCTTCTCCGACTCCTCGACCAGCGGATAAACGATGTACGCCTGCCGCCCCTCGGCGATCTGCTTGCGCAGCAGCTTGTACAGCTCCGGCTTCTGCTCGTCGCGGCAGAGGCGCGTCTGGATCGGCTTGCGCCCGGCGGGCATTTCGGCGATGACGGAGACGTCGAGGTCGCCGTAGATGCCCATCGTGAGCGTTCGCGGAATCGGCGTGGCGGTCATGAGCAGCACGTGCGGGTTCTCCGACTTCTCCTGCAACGCCTTGCGCTGCAACACGCCGAAGCGGTGCTGCTCGTCGATGATGACGAGGCCGAGGCGATGGAACTGCACCCCCGCCTCGATGATGGCGTGGGTGCCGACGGCGATGTCGATCTCGCCCTGTTCGAGGCGGGCGAGCTGATCCTCGCGCTGCTTTTTCTTCTGGCGACCGGTGATGAGCGCCACGCGGATGCCGAGCGGTTCGAGCGTGTGCCGCAATCCGGCGTAGTGCTGGAAGGCGAGAATTTCGGTCGGCGCCATGAAGGCCGCCTGCAAGCCGTTGTCCACGGCGAGGGTCATGGCGAACTGCGCCACGAGCGTCTTGCCCGACCCCACGTCGCCCTGCAACAGGCGATTCATCTGGTGACCGCTCTTCAGGTCGTGGTAGATTTCGCGTACCGCCTGCTTCTGAGCGCCGGTCATCGTGAACGGCAGGCGCTCGTGCAGCCCCGCCGTCATCGCGCCGGAGCGCTCGAACCGCGCCGAGGCGATGTTCCGCCGCTCTCCGGCGCGGCGCAGGGCGAAAAAGAGCTGCGCGAAAAACAGCTCGCTCCACTTCATCCGGTACCGCGCCCGGTCGAGCTGCTCGGCGGAGTCGGGAAAGTGGAGCTGCCGGTACGCCTCGCCGATGGGCATCAGGTCGTAGGATTCGACGATCTCCCGACTGAGGTACTCCGTGATTCGCAACGGCTGGTCGCGGAAGGCGCGATGCACGATGCGCCGCAAGGCCGCCGAATTGAGGGCCGCCTGCTTCATCGCCTCGGTGGTGGGGTAGATCGGAATGATCGCGCCGGTCTTGTACAGCTCGTCGTCCCGCGCTCCGTCGTCGGACGCCTCGCCGTCACCGCCGAGCTTGTCGAAGTCGGGATGCTGCATTCCGGGCGTGCGTCCGAAAAAGGTGACGCGCCCATGCGCCGCGACCAGGTCGCCAGCGTGGATGGCTTTCGAGAAGTAGTGCACGCCGCGAAACCAGGTCAGTTCGAGTACACCTGAGCCGTCGCTGACCTGCGCCTTGAAGCGCGAGCCACCGCGCCCGCCGCTGCCTTCGAGCCGCGTACCGGTGACGCTGCCCACGACGGTCACGGTCTCGCCGTCGCGCAACGCGCTGATTTTTTTGATCGTGGTGCGGTCGAGGTAGCGGCGCGGAAAGCAGTCGTACAGGTCGGCAATCGAGCGGATGCCCGCCTCGGCGAGGATCGCCGCGCGCTTGGGGCCGACGCCCTTGATCCCTTGTAACGGTAAAAACGGTGGCATGACGAATTGGCGTCCGAGCTTGCTTATTAGCAGAAAAAAGAGTTAATTCCTGATCATTTTTTTATTGTCATCCAGGCAACGTAATCCCAGAGGTCATGAAATCAGAGATTCATCCAAAGTATACAAAAGTTACCGTCAACTGCGCGAACTGCGGCGCCACCTTTGAGACCCGCTCCACCAGGAACAACATCAAGGTCGATATTTGCAGCAGTTGCCACCCGTTCTACACCGGCAAGCAGGTGCTCGTCGATACCGCTGGCCGCGTCGAGCGCTTCAAGAAACGCTTCGCGAAGGCTGCTCCGAAAGCCAGCGCCGAGTAAGCGATCGCCTGAATCAAACCAGATACCGCCATGACTGCAAGGGACGTTATCCAGAAAATCGAGCCTCGCATGAAGAAAACCATCGAGGCATTCCAGCACGAAATCGCCTCGATCCGCACCGGCAAGGCCACCACGACATTGCTCGACCGGGTCAAGGTGGAGGCTTACGGATCGCAGATGCCGCTCAAGCAGGTCGGCAACGTTGGCGTGCTCGATGTCCACACGCTCACGGTGCAGGTCTGGGACAAGTCGATGGTCGGCCCCACCGAACGAGCGATCCGCGACGCCAATCTTGGCCTCAATCCCTCATCGGACGGCCAGAACATCCGCGTCAGCATTCCGCCGCTCACCGAGGAGCGCCGCAAGGAGTTCGTAAAGCTCACCAAAAAGTTCGGCGAGGATTCCAAAGTTTCGCTGCGCAATCTCCGCCGCGACATGATCCACGAGATCGAGAAGCTTGAAAAGGAGAAGCAGATCGGCGAGGACGAGTACAAACGCGGCAAAAAGGACGCGGACGATCTTCTGCACAAGTACGAAAAGCAGATCACCGAACTGATCGCCCTGAAGGAAAAGGAGATCATGGAGGTCTGACGAAGCCATTACGAAGATTCGACACTATTTGCAAAAGCCGGGAAATTCCCGGCTTTTCGCGTTTTGTGTGTGGGGGGATGAGGAAATGCTGCGGCATATTTGCTTGCCATGCATTACAAATTATTTACCTTCGTATAAGGTGTTGAATAAGGCCGACAAAGTAGCACAGATAAACAAGTTGAGTGCAATAAAAATACATGAGCATCTACCAATCCTCTGTACTGAAAAAATTTCAAGCTGCGCAAGATGAAGCGCAGATTCAGGCAGCGTTTGTCGCCTTTGGCAAATATTTCCTGGATGGTGCCGTTCAGGAGAATATCCGCAATAGCAAGGAAGAACAGTTTCAAGAGGGATTTCTGCGCGAACTGTTCGTCAACATTCTCGGCTACACCATCAACCCAAATCCTGATTTCAACCTCACGACCGAGGTCAAGAACAGCAAAGATGCCAAGAAGACCGATGGCGCTATTCTGAAAGATGGCAACGCATTAGCCGTAATAGAACTCAAGGGCACCGATACCAAAGACCTAGAGAAGGTGACCGAACAGGCGTTCAATTACAAGAACAATCAGCCCAATTGCGTCTATGTGATAACCAGCAACTTTGAAAAGCTGCGTTTCTACATCCACAATGCGGTGGAACATGTGGAGTTCAACCTGTTTACGCTTTCCTACGACCAGTTCAAACTGCTGTGGCTGTTCCTGCAGAAAGAAAACCTGCTGGGCGGCATTCCGCAAAAGGTCAAGGAAGAAAGCCTGCTGGAAGAAGAGAAAGTCACCAAGCGGCTATACAAGGATTATTCGGCCTTTAAGAGCGTCCTCTGGAGCGATATGTGCCAGAACAATCCTGAGGCCGATGAACTGGAACTCTACAAAAAAAGCCAGAAACTGCTCGACCGTTTCCTGTTCATCTTCTTTGCCGAAGACAAAGGATTGCTACCGCCAAACAGCATCACGCAAATTGTAAATCATTGGTCGCAGTTAAAAGACCTTGACGCATACACACCTTTGTACGACCGCGTGAAGCTCTATTTCAAGTACTTGAATGAAGGGCGGAATGTACCAGGCAAGGAAATAATCCACGCCTACAACGGAGGCCTCTTCAAACCCGACCCATTGTTGGATGGCCTCACCATTACCGATGGAGTGCTTGAAAAGCACGTGCTCAAACTCACCGAGTACGATTTCGAGACCGAGGTGGACACCAATATCCTTGGGCACATCTTTGAGCATAGCCTCAACGATATCGAGAATGTACGCGCTCAGTTAGCGGGCGAGGAGTTGGACAAAAGCAAGACCAGGCGAAAGAAAGATGGGGTGTTCTACACGCCAAAGTACATTACCAAGTACATTGTGGACAATACCGTGGGCAAACTCTGCGATGAGAAGAAGCAGGAACTCGGTATGAATGAAGAGGAGTTTGCCAAAGAGCGAAAGGGCAGAAGAAAGGAGACCCTTAAAAAGCTGGATGCCCTACTGAAGGAATATCGCGAGTGGCTGCTACAACTCACCATCTGCGACCCTGCCTGCGGTTCGGGTGCTTTTCTTAACCAGGCCCTGGAGTTTCTGATAGCCGAACACCGTTATTTGGATGAGCTGGAAAGCCAACTGTTAGGTTATCCGATTGTATTCCCTGATGTGGAGAACCACATTCTGGAACGCAACATCTATGGGGTGGACATCAACGAGGAAAGCGTGGAAATTGCCCGCCTCTCGTTATGGCTCCGCACCGCAAAAAAAGGTCGCAAGCTCACCTCGCTCAGCAGCAACATTAAAGTGGGCAACAGCCTGATAGATGACCCCGAAGTATCAGGAAAACTGGCCTTTAACTGGCAGGAGCAGTTTCCATCTGTGTTCCGGGAGAAGGAAAAACGCGCCTACCATATTACCACGGCCACACACGATAGTCGAACATCTCAACGCATGGCGGAATATAAAGTTCGTGAGAAAAGGGATAACGGCCTACGCCCCGATGCGCAACCCATCTGGCTGGAACCCGATGATGAATTACTGATAACACAGACTATTGCGGAAATAGTAAAGGAAAGCGGTCTGAATGTGCTGGCCTTCAACATCTGTGGCGACCATATGCACATGCTTCTGGTATGCGAAGAAGATGAAGTAGCTGATATAGTAAGGAAAGTAAAGGGAAGAACTTCCCGCGAACTGCATAGGTACAACAACAAGGGGATGAACAAGGAGAAGGGTATCAGCAATGATCCTGACAACGATCTCGACAATGATCTCAACAAGGGGTTTAAACCCCTTGTTAAATCCCTCTTCGAAAAAGAAGGAGAAAAAAGCGTACCGCTCTGGACACAGAAGTTCGGCTGTAAGGAAATAAAGGACCACAATCAACTGGCCAATACCATAGACTACATACGCAACAACCGCCTAAAGCACAACCTGCCGCCGAACGCGAGAAGTAGTAACATCAAGGGCAAGGGCATCGACTCGACAACAGGGATCGACTCAGGGATCGACAGGGGACTCGACTCGAGGAGCGATATAGGGAAGGGTACCAGCCATGATCTCAACAAGGGGTTTAAACCCCTTGTTCACCACCTTGCCAAATCATCTCTTGTCAAAATAATAGACAATTTTACCACCACAGTAGAACACGCCTTCCGCACCGAGCACAAAGGCGGCTTTGATGTGGTGATAGGGAACCCGCCTTATGTTAGTGCCAATGAAGTCAAGAAATTCTCTACTAAAGAGCAATATAATTTCCTTAAGTCAAACTATGAAACAGCCAAAGGAACAGTTGATTTATACATATACTTTTTTGAACGCGGAATGAACATTCTTCACCCTAATGGCTATCTGTCCTACATTACACCAAACCGATTTTTATCGGCAAGTTACGGAACAGCATTACGGGAGCATATAATTGCAAATTATGAAATTGAGAGTATAGTAAATTATTCAGATAAAAAGGTTTTTCCCGACGCAAGTACTTATCCCATTATCACAGTTTTGGCGAATCGCTCGGGAATGGATTATGATGTTAACTCTGGTAAATTTAACGAGTTGACAAAGGAATTCGAAGGAAAGCCTTTTCCGTCAAAACGATTGCAAATAATTGATAAAAGCATACTTGGTTTTTTGTTAAATGATAAACTTCCGATTACAGAAAAAGTAATCAATCAATCTGATACATTAGCTGTTGCCGGAGTGATAAATGCAACCTCAACGGCTAGTGAAGCGGATGAATATTCAACTCTGATTAACCAAAACTCAGGATATAAGCTAATAAATACTGGGACGATAGATCCATATTTCACTACTTGGGGTCGCGAAGAATTAACGGACAAGGGAGCTAAACACCTATTCCCTTATTTACCAAAGGATTCTGAGACTATTTCAGCTAATCGACATAACCTGTACAGCTCTCCGAAAATCATCATATCAAAGATTGGGCTGAGGTGTGAAGCATTTTACGATCGAAATGGGGAATATGCATCAATTAATACAAATTGCATTCATAGCTTTTCTGATGACTTTGTTCCTGAGTACTTGTTGGCTTGGTTAAACTCTAAACTCTACAACTACACTTTTGAATGTCTGTTTGATGGCTTGAGAATGTCGGGTGGCTACCTATTGTTTTCCGCACCTAATCTTAAAAGCACATCAATCAAGAAAATTGATTCGAATAAGCAAATGGCGTTTGTACCCCTGGTTCGAAAAATTGAAAAACAAATTTTAACTCACTTAGAACTTAGGTCCAACTTTATTGAACATTTTAGATCAAAATTCTCCATCGACAAACCCAGCATGAAGATCCAGAACTGGCCTGAGTTGGATTTCAATGGCTTTTTGGCGGAGCTTACAAAGGCTAAGGTCAAACTCAGCTTGGAAGAAGAAGCCGAGTGGATGCAATACTTCAACAAAAAGAAAGCAGAGGCAAACGCCCTAAAATCCGAAATAGATCGCATAGACAGGAAAATAGACCAAATGGTCTATGAGCTTTATGGCTTAACTCATGAAGAAATAAAAATAGTAGAGAATAGTTAAAACTATGACTTTTTGGATATTACGTGACGGGCAGGGCGTGAGGCTTGAGCTGTGTTGTCGGACGAGGCAAAAAACGATTTCTTACCACAATTTGTTATCTTAAAGTGTAGTATGCAGAAACGACAAGCTGAAATTGAAAGGTAAATCATAGTTCAGAGAATGGATAATTTTGAAGAATACTTACGACAGAGCGAGCCGACCAAAGCAGAAAAAGCGAAAGATTGGAAAATTGCTATCGGCTTGCAAAAAGTTGACGGGCTAACACCGTCTGACTACCTCATAGAAACGGCCAGACAAAATATTGAAGGCGACATTACCATTGAAGAAGTAAAACAGCAAATAGACAGCTATTACAAACAGCACCCCATAAAAAATGACGAAGACCGTACCGAAGAAGCTGATAAAGTTTCTGCACGTATTACAGAAATTTTGAGCGAAAAAACATTTGCGTTTTCACCAGCCGAATACCTTACTCTTCATCGCAGATTGTTTGATGGAATTTATGCTCACGTAGGACAAATCCGCGATTACAACATCACGAAAAAAGAGTGGGTTTTAAATGGAGAAACGGTTTTGTATGCCAGCTCCGAAAGCTTGAAAGCAACGTTAGAGTATGATTTTCAGCAGGAAAAAAAGTTTAGCTACAGCGGCTTAAACCAGCAAGAGATTATCGAACACATAGCGCAATTTATTTCCTACTTGTGGCAAATCCACATTTTTGGGGAAGGAAACACAAGAACAACTGCGATTTATTTGATAAAATATCTTCGTAAACTTGGTTTTAAAGAGGTAAACAATGATTTGTTTGCGGAGCATTCGTGGTATTTCCGCAATGCACTGGTTCGCGCCAATTACGAAGATTTGTCCAAAAGCATTCACAAAACCGATAAATATCTTGTCAATTTTCTTTCAAACTTGATTCATCAAAAAAATCATTCGCTGAAAAACCGCGAAATGCATGTCCATTACATTCCGGCAGCACGTGACACTGTAAAAATGCCGAATGACACTGTATTTTCTTTGATAAAAGAGAACAATAAAATAACTACTGCCGAAATCAGTGAACGATTGAATATAAGTTTAAGCACTGCTAAACGTAGAATTAAAGAACTCAAAGAAAAAGGAATAATAGAACGTACAGGAAGCGACAAAACCGGCTACTGGAAAATTATTGAACAATGAATTTGAAATATCTCAAAAAAATCAGGGCGGCCACAAGAGCCGCCCCTACAAGTCAACCCTCGCTCTTCAATTCATCATTCATAACTCATCATTCATCATTCGCCTCACCCTTCTGCCGTTCTCCACTCCTGCGGTGTACTTCGTCTCCATCGCGATGCGCATCGCTTCCTTGTCGAACACCGTCTGATCCGGCGGCGCTTCGACGACCTTCCTGATCTTGCCCACCTTCGGCGGTTCGGGCGCGGCAATTGGCGGGGCGGCGGCAACTGCGTCATGTTGGTGACGATCTCGCAGCACTGCGCGCCCGTTTGCTGGCAATTTATTCACAGCCGAGATAATCGCGACGGTAACTGCCCATGACGTTCAGCAAAGGGAAACGGCAACCGTCTTCCCATGCCGTTTGACCCGCAGTTTCTGGCGTTCTCCGCTGTACAGTCGCTCCGTTCGTTTGTGGTTGATCTGATAACCTTCGCGTCTCAACTGCCAGTGCAAGACCGAGAACCCCAGCGCGTCCACTCGTCGGCAAGCCCCCGCAGCGGCTTTCTGGCCAGCTCGTCCTTGCCCGGCGTTTGCTCGCAAGAAGGGGTTACCCACCTACAGAACAACGATTTAACGTATATTTGAAATGATCGATGCACTAAAATAGTCTTGGAACATACCTTTCCGGTGAACCCACGCCTCACCTAAATTATTCTTGCTAAAACCGCTCCCGGCGCTTATATTCACAGTCCCTGATTGAACAATACACGGAGAGGTGCGAGAGTGGTTGAATCGGGCGGTCTCGAAAACCGTTGTGCGCGCAAGTGTACCGTGGGTTCGAATCCCACCCTCTCCGCTGAACAAAGAACCTTCGCCAACCGCGAGGGTTTTTTTGTTTGTTGCTCTTTACACGAGAATAGCGTACCTTGTACCTATACCCGGTATGGGTATAAGGATTAGACGAGATGACTCTTACAACAAACGATACTATTCATTTACACTATGGCAGCAGTTAAAAATATCTCCCCCGCCGATGCTTATACCCTGACAAAAAAAGGCGCTCTTATTGTTGATGTACGCGAGCATCGGGAGGTCGAAAGCAAGTCATTCGATGTGCCGGACGTCATGGTGATGCCATTGAGCCGGTTCAGCAGCAGCTTCAGTGATATTCCCTCCAAAAAGAAGGTTATCCTGGCGTGCAGAAGCGGTCACCGTAGCGCTTCGGCGGCGTCCATGCTGATGAATAAAGGTTATAAAAATGTCGTGAATCTTCAGCATGGCATCATGGGCTGGGAACATGCCGGACTGCCGGTGAAAAAGCAGCCAGCGCAAAACCCTCTGACTTCGCTGATGAAAATGTTCCGCAAGCAAGACTGAAGCACTTCCCTATCGACAGAAAGGCCGGGCGCCGGGAGGCGATTTCCATAAATGAAATCCCTCAGGATTTTCCCCGGCCTCCTTTCGCAGAAATCGAATCTCAGAAACCCCGCATCCCTGACGCCGCTCCAGGCGCTTCTCTCCACAGCTCTCCACAAAAACCACACACATCTCTCTGCGCCGTAACCATGCCAGCCAAGGCAATGGCCGGCAAAAACCGGCCTCTTTCCGAAAGAAAACCGTAGCTCCATGCGTACTGATTCGGAATAGATTGTGGCGGCTATTGAACGCCATCCGTTATCTTTGGGGATAAGTACCTTGCATCTTGTTGCATCGCAAAATCAAATAGCCATGACCGGTACGCTGCTTATCGTTCAGAACATCAGCCACGAGGGGCCGGGAATCCTTGAAGAGCTGCTGAACGAACATGAAATCGCTTTCGAGCGATACGATCTTTCGAAAGGCGAATCGATCCCCGATCCATCGAGCTTTGCCGGCATGGTGGTGCTGGGCGGCCCGCAAAGCGCCAACGACGCGAGCGAGCAGATTACCGGCGAGCTGAAGGCGATCCGCGATGCGCTCGACGCCGGAGTGCCGTACCTCGGCATCTGCCTCGGTTTGCAGCTTCTCGTCAAGGCGGCGGGCGGCGGCGTACTCAAATGCCACCAGAAAGAGATCGGGTTCCGCGAACCTGACGGCGAGCCATTTGTGGTCGAGCTGACCGATGCGGGCAAGCAAGATGCTCTTTTCCGGGGAATGCCAGAGCGGCTCCGGGTGTTTCAACTACATGGAGAAACGGTCACGCCGCTCGAAAGCATAACCGTGCTGGCCACGGGCCGGGGATGCAGAAACCAGGTACTGAGGGTCGGCGGCAATGCATGGGGTTTGCAATGCCATTTCGAAATGACTCCGGCGATGTTTGAGAGCTGGATCGATCTCGATCATGATCTGAAGCGTATGAACAAAAAGGAGCTGCTCGGGGAGTTCGATGCCATCAGCACGGAGTACGCCGAAACCGGGCGGGCAATCCTGCTCAATTTCCTTGAAATGACCGGCCTGTTAAAAGCCTAAGCGTATGCACCATCGATGAACAACAGCCAGGAAATGGACCAGCGCCGGGCGCGTCGGTTAAACTCGAGACAGGACCAGAGAGGCCCTGTCATTTACTGGATGTCCAGAGACCAGCGTTACCAGAACAACTGGGCGCTGCTCTTCGCCTGCCAGAAATCCCGGCAATTGCAACAGCCGCTCGAAGTGCTCTTCACCCTCGCGCCCTCGTTTCTGGGCGCTCCGTTGCGGCATTACGACTTTATGTTCAAAGGTTTGGCCGAGGTGGAAGCCTCGCTGCGGAACGCCGGAATTCCGATGACCGTGATTTTCGGCAACCCTGGGGAAACCGTCGCCGCCTTGGTCGAGAAGCGGCAGACGGGAGCGGTGATCAGCGACTTTTCTCCGCTGACTCCCGTCCGGCAATGGAAACAACATGCCGCCGCCGCGATTCCGTGCGCCTTCTACGAGGTCGATGCCCACAACATCGTCCCCTGCTGGCTCGCCTCCCCCAAACAGGAGTACGCCGCGCGGACGATCAGACCAAGGCTCAGCGCCCTGCGCAAATCGTTTCTCACCCCCTTCCCTCAGCTTACGCCTCCCTGCCAGCCAGACAACTTGCCGTGTCCGCCGGTCAACTGGGACGAGCTGCTGAACATGCTCGATGTTGACCGGTCACTGAAGCCTGTCACGCACATCATTCCGGGAGAAGCGTCGGCGGAGCAGCGCTTGCGCAGGTTTCTCAACCATGAAATCGACCGCTATGCCGACAAGCGTAACGATCCGAACGCGGAGGCGGTATCGGGGCTGTCGCCGTACCTGCATTTCGGCCAGATCAGCGCCCAGCACGCCGCACTTCAGGCGTCGCGAAGCCTGGCGTCTCAGACAAACCGGGATGCATTCATCGAAGAGCTGTTCATCCGGCGCGAGCTGGCGGAAAACTATTGCTTCTACAACGAAAAGTATGACGCATTTGACAGCCTTCCTGAGTGGGCGAAGGCGACCCTGATGGAACACGCCGCTGATCAGCGCGATTATCGCTATTCGCCGGAGGAGTTCGAACAAGCCAAAACCCACGATCCGCTCTGGAACGCCGCCCAACGGTCGCTTGTCGAAACGGGCGTGATGCACGGCTACATGAGGATGTACTGGGCGAAAAAGATTCTCGAATGGAGCACGAGTCCGGCGGCGGCATTCGACATCGCCATCATGCTCAACGACCGTTACTCTCTCGACGGGCGCGATCCGAACGGCTACGCCGGCGTGGCCTGGTCGATTGGCGGCCTGCACGACCGCCCCTGGAGCGAGCGCCCGGTGTATGGCAAAATCCGCTACATGAACGCCAGCGGCTGCGCACGGAAATTCGACGTGAACCGCTACATCGCCTCGGTCACAGCCCAGCCCCCACCAATGCTCTTCTGAGCAACGCCCAGTTCCTGCCAGCCTGTAAGGAAGACGACTGGCAGGAGTGGATATTTTGCGCTATCTTTTGCTTTAGAGGGAAAGGTGAGCAAATGAATACAAAGCAGCTTATTGATGAAGCAGTATCATTACCCGTTGAAGAACGTGCATTTGTAGTGGATTCGCTGCTGCGCAGTCTGAACCAGCCGGATTCAGAAATAGACAAAAAGTGGGCTGTAGAAGCAAAGCGCCGTCTGACGAACGCCGTTGACCGGTACAGCCAAAATTTCATTGGCAGAATTGGATATTTTAAGCTGTTATTTTTTTGTCACTTGAAGTTCAACAAAAATAGAGGCATTTATGTTTAATAAAACCACTACTGATGCACTGTTAGCTTGGCTCCAGCTAGGTACATGGAACCATGGACATTCCTGTGATGAGGGGCGGTTCTACAATTTTATCTTGGCTGCTTGGCATGAAAATCATTCTCTTTGGAATGAGTCAACATCTTTAGAGAGTATGCTTTCACAAGCAAAATCATTGCACCCAAATTATCCGGATTTGGAAAAAGTCATAAGAAGCTACCATAAAAAAGGGACGCTAATTCTTGATTTTTTATCCTTTACAAAGTGCCGCTAAATTTCATAATGCAGGATCAACAATAATGCCCATCGCCGTTTACATCGATAGTTGTGCCTGGAACTACCTTCATGAAAATGCAATAGATTTGCTTGCAAAGCTGCCGCCATCCAAATATAAGCTATACATAACCCGTGAAGTTGAAATTGAAATTGAAGCCATTCCGGACAACGAAAAGAAAAAGGCCCTCAAAGATTACATTCGAGTAAATATCAGAAATGCTGCGATTCGGACGACTGCCGTATTCGGCTTTCAAACGATGGATCCCGATGGTACTCCATCTAAGGTACAAGTGTACGGAGGTTTTGACCAAGGAACCTTTCAATCCCCTGAAGACCGGAAATATTATGCTTCTCCAGAGGTACAAGCACAACTAATTGGTAAAAGTAAAAAGGGGTCTGGATTAAGTGACAATCAAACTGATGCATCTTTAGCGGTTCGTTCATTTCGAGCATTCATATTAACAAATGAAAATCCACAAAAGACTGGCCCATTAAAGATGGCCGCAGAAAAAGGCGGTAAAGTTGTATATCTATCTGCTCAAGTAGAAAATAGCGAACTTTCGTTGGGCCAATATTTAGAGTTTTTACTACAGAAAGCTATATGATAGCATAGAGACTCCCCCCTCCCATAACGCAGAAAACCGGACTTCACAGCCCGGCTTTCGCATCAATCCCAACTCATTCAACCCGTAACCTCACTCCAGCGTGAGGTCGATGGTTCTTCTGGTCATATCGACTTCGTGCACCTTCACTTTCAAGCGCTGGCCGATTTGCAGTTTCCGTTTTTTGCGTTTGCCGACGAGCGAGTAGGTGGACTCGTCGTATTCATAATAGTCGTCCTTGAGGTTGCGCATGTGCACCAGCCCTTCGATGGCGAAATCAACCATCCGCACGTAAATACCGTACTCGGTCGCGCCGGTGATGACGCCTGCGTAAGTGTTGCCGAGATGGGCCGACATGTACTCCACCTGCTTCAGCTTGATCGACTCGCGCTCCGCTTCGGTGGCGATTTTCTCACGCTCGTTGGAAATCTGGCAGACCGAACCGAGCATTCCGGTAATCGCCGAAATCCGCTCCGGCGAAATCTTCTTGCGCTTCTTCCTCGCACCCTCGTACTCAAAGAGCAGGCGATGCACGATAAGGTCTGGGTAGCGCCTGATGGGTGAAGTGAAATGAGTGTAGTGTTCGAAGCCGAGGCCGAAGTGGCCGTCGTTGGTCGGCGAATAGACCGCCTTCGACATGGAACGCAGCACCAGCTCGTTGACCAGGAACTCCACGTTGGTGCCATGCACCTTCTGAAGCAACTCGCGCAGCGCTTTGGCCGATACCGTGGCGCTCTCCTTGCCCTTGCGGTCGAGCTTGAGGTCGAAGCCGATCTTGCGCACGAAGTTTGCCAGCACCGTGACCCGCTCCATCTGCGGCGCGCCGTGCACTCGGTAGATCACCGGATGGGGATTCTTTTCGTTCTCGGCAAACTTCGAAGTCAGGTAGGCCGCCACCGTGCGATTGGCCAAAAGCATGAACTCTTCGATCAGGCGGTGGCTGTCGAGCCGCTCTTTCTTGATCACCTCGATCGGCTCGCCCTTGCTGCCGAGCCTGAAGCGCACCTCCTCGGTCTCGAAATCCAGGCCGCCCGACTCCATGCGCTGGGCGCGGAGCGTCTTGCTGAGGCCTTCGAGCACTTGCAGCTCTTCGAGGTAGTCGCCCTTGCCCGCATCGAGAATCTGCTGCACATCCTCGTAGGTGAAGCGGCGCTTGGAGTGAATGATCGTTTTGTGGAACTCGGACTTCTTAACCTCGCCGCTTTCGGTGATGTTGAAGAAAACCGAGAAGGCCATGCGATCCACGCCGGGATTGAGGCTACACACCTTTTCGGAGAGGCGCGACGGCAGCATCGGAATCACGCGGTCAACCAGGTAAACCGAGGTGGCGCGTTTGTGCGCCTCCTTGTCGAGCGCCGATCCTTCGGGCACATAATGCGACACGTCGGCGATATGTACGCCGATCCGGTAATTGCCCTTCGAGAGCGGCTCGATGGAGAGCGCGTCGTCGAAATCCTTGGCATCGACCGGATCGATGGTGAAGACCGTCTTGTCGCGAATGTCGAGACGATCGTCGAGATCAGCGTCGGTAATCTCCTCGCGGATGTTTTCGGCGAAGTTCAGCAGCTCGGTGTCGAAGGTTTCGTCGATGCCGAGGCCGCGCGCGATGGCGCTCACCTCAACCTGCGACTCGCCCGCCACGCCGAGAATTTCGATGACCTTTGCCTGAATCCCGCCCGTCTTGAGGAACTCGAGATCGCCGACGAGCACCTTGTCGCCAGCCTTCGCCTTTTTGGAGGCCTTGAGCGGAATGTGGATTTCGGGAAGAATCTTGCGCTGATCGGGCTTGAGCAAGATGCGGCGATTCTCGCGATGCAGCGTGCCGACCACGGTCGCGAGCCTGCGCTCGATCACGTTGACGACGAGGCCTTCGCAGCGCTGATGCGGCGACTGGCGCGACACGTAGGTTTCGGGCACCTTGGTCACGAGCACCTCGATCTGGTCGAGATGCAACGCCTGGCCAAGCATGTCGGCGCCAATGAAAATATCGTCATCGAAGCCCTCGACATCCACAAAGCCGTAGCCGTTCGGATGGGTCGTCAGCTTGCCCTGGTAGGTCTGATCGACCTTGTAGCGCTCCTTGCCAGGCTGCGGGAAGTGAGGTCCCTCGATAAGGTGCTCCTCGTAGGTGTCGGCCTCGAGGCCAGCCCAGCCGTAGCAGCGGTCGCTGTCCTTGTCGATGACGCCGTCCTCCTGCAACTTGTGCAGCACGTACCAGAAGCCCGGAAGCTGCCGGGACTCGCCGTACCCCATCTTGCGGGCCAGCTCCACCGAGCGGTAGCGCTCGCCTTCGTGGTCGGTCAAAAATGAAATGATTTCGGCGCCGAGCGAAGTTTCGCCCCGCCTGAAGAGGAATTCGTTGATCAGGATATGATCGTTCGCCCGCACCTTTTCCGTGCCATCCGGCCTGCCGGACCTGTTTTTCTTTCTCTTCTGGGGACGTGTTTTGGTAGTCTTACGGTCTCTTGCCACTCAATTACAATTGAAAGATTGGTACAAATATATTCACTCTATCATGGGAATAACTCGGCTGTTCGTCACAATCCAGAACACGAAACACCATCGCGCCGGTACTGCTTACATGAATGCAAGTTACAAATATTGCCCGGCATTGTCGCCCGGAACTCTCGGCCTTTTGCCTCGACCAGCAGGAACGGGATTGAAAAACAGGCTTAGAATTTAATAAATCGGCAACGTTTTCCGATACATTTATTATCTACGCGAGGCATCCGCACTGCATCGCCAATGATCTCTTTGCGTTGGTCTGCCTGTTCCCTTCGAGCTTTTTGCGCGCCATCAGGTTCGCTTCGACCATCACCGCAATTCGCGTCGGGTCAGCAGAAGCCCCGGAATCATCGGAAGCCAGACGGTGAAACCGCGCAAAAGCAAGGTCGCCGTCAGCGCGGTTTCGAGCTTCACGCCGAGGCTCACCAGCAATCCGGCGCAGGTCAGCTCGAAGGAGCCGAGACCCAGCGGAATCAGGCTGAGCGTGGCGACAATCGTGGCCACGACAAATGCGGCGAACGGCACCGCAAACCCCGCGGGCTCGCCAAGCGCGAAGAGCATCGCCCAGAGCGTGGCGGCGTCGAGCGCGAAAATCGCCAATTGATAGAGGGTTGCCTCGAAAAAAAGTCCCGGTTTGCGAAGCATGTCGTCCGGAACATCATCAAATGTTGCGACGACCCCGGCGATCACCGGCAGGCGCATCAGCCACAACGGCAAACCGTTTTCGATACCCCGTTTTTTCAGCAAAAGAATCGCCCCCGGCACGGTGACAACGAAAACAAAAAAGAGTCCGGCCACGATGACCGTCCAGCGGTGAAAATCGTGATGCAGCCATAAGGCCAGAAACGATGCCGCCGCGACCATGGCGAAGGCTATATAGTTAGAAAGAAGCGTAAGCAGCATCACCCCCATACCGACAGGAGCTGAAACGCTGCGTTGCCTGAAGGCATTGATGACGAAAGCGATACCGCTGATTCCCGCCGAAGGTAACGCCTGATCGGCAAACAACTTGGCAAAGGCCAGCGGAAAAAGAAGGCCGAGCGGATAAGCGATTCCATAAACGGCAAATGCGCGATGCCATACCAGCGCGAGCGAAAAGTAAGTAGCTAACTGAAACAGGCAGGCAACGGCGATCCAGAACGGATCGATATTGCCGACAAGCTGCGCGAACCGGGCAAGCTTGCCATAATTCAGCGCCACATACACAAGCGCCGCCAGCAGCAGAATACCGGGAATCAGCGCGATGAATTTGCTTCTCCTCTCCATGCCAAACGGTCTGTAAACAATCATGAAAACGCCAAACCGGTTACAAAATAAACAACGGCGCACAACGCAATTTCCCTTTGTAATCGCACCTTTACCGAAACACGTCCGGCGGGAATTTCAACGATGAAGCCGTTAAACCTTCTCAGGCTCGTTCTGCCCCGGCGGCTGCCGCCCTGCCGCGAATCAGCAGGATGAGCATATAGCCTACGATGACGAGGTTGATCGTCAGTACGCCTGTCTTCAGCCAACTGAAACCCTTGGCGAGTTCATAGAGTTCGACCGGCAGATAGACGCCGCCGCTCACCAGGGCGAAGCACTCGGCCCACCGTTTTTCAAACCAGAGTCCATACGCCTCGACAAAGCGCATGAGCGCATAGATGGCGGCGAGCATAATGAGAAAATGAAGCCGCGAGCCGGTCAGGTCGTGCATGAGCATTTTGGCAAGCGCCGGGATGTGGCTCGACGGATCGACGTTCCAGTGCGTTCTGAACTCGGCGATGATGCCGGGAAGATCGCGCGAAACGAAGGTGGACAGAAACAGCGCCAGCGAGAAGACCAGCACCCCCTTTCCCGCCTCGAACAGCGACACGGCCCGGAGACCGCCTTTCGGTTTTCCGACCAAGCTTGAGTGATTTTAACCATTTGAACTATGCATGACTGCACAAAACAAATTAAAATTTAATCCGTTCACTCCTGCTTTGCACGATAGCTCGCTTTTGACAACACAAGTTCACGTCGCCCTGGAGTCACAGCGGCAAATCCGCCATGGCGCATCCAAAACGTTGATGGATAAGTATATTGCTCTCGTTGTTTTCAACTGGACGCTCCGATTCATACCGGCATGTCATCGCTCAATATTCTCATCATCGACGACGAGGTCAACATCCGCAAGACGCTCGGCGTCTTCATGGAGTCGCGCGGCCACAAGGTCAGCACCGCGAGCAACGCGCAAAGCGCCATGGAGGAGGCGGCGCGGCACCGCTTCGATCTCGCCCTCGTCGATCTGCGGCTCGGCACGGAGAGCGGCCTCGACCTGATTCCGTCGATGGCCAACGCTTTTCCGTGGATGAAGCTCGTGGTCATCACCGCTTACGCGACCGTCGAAACCGCCGTCGAGGCGATGAAGCGCGGCGCGACCGATTACATCACCAAGCCTTTCGATTTCAACCGGCTCGACCACATGATCGCGCGAATCGCCTCGTTCTGCGAAATGGAGAAGCGGCTGACGCCGTCGTCGAAAACTGGCGAGCGCAAAACCGCCGAGCTGGAGATCGAAAGCCGCGAACCGTCGATGCAACGCGCTCTCGGGCTGGCGCGGCAGGTCGCCGCCTCGGAGGCCGTCGTGCTGATCCGGGGCATGAGCGGCACCGGCAAAACCGTGCTCGCCCGCTCGATTCACCTGATGAGCAAACGAGCGAAAGGGCCGTTCGGCGTCATCTCCTGCCCGACGCTGAGCCGGGAGCTGCTCGAAAGCGAACTGTTCGGCCACGTCAAGGGAGCTTTCACCGGAGCGCTCAGGGACAACCCCGGCAGAATCGCGGCCTGCGAAGGCGGCACGCTCTTTTTCGACGAGATTGGCGATTTGCCGCTCGCGATCCAACCCAAGCTCTTGCGCTTCATCCAGGAGCGCGAGTACGAGCGCGTGGGCGATCAGCATACGCGCAAAGCCGACGTGCGCATCATCGCCGCCACGAACACCGATCTCGAAGAGGCGGTCAGGGAGGGGCGTTTCCGGGAAGACCTCTACTACCGGCTGAATGTGGTGCCGATCGAACTGCCATCGCTCGCCGAACGACCGGCGGACATCGAGCCGCTCGCCCTCAGCCTGCTCGCCTTCTTCAGCGCCGAAAACCGCAAAAGCATCCTGGGATTTTCCGACGAGGCGCTCGCCATCTTCAGAAGCTACCCCTGGCCGGGCAACATCCGGGAGCTGCGCAACGTCATCGAACGCGCGGTCATCCTCTGCAACGCGAGCCTGATCGACGTCGATTTGCTGCCGGAGTCACTGCGAGCGAAAAAAACGTCGCTCAGACTTGGCGATCCCGTCACCCTCGACATCATCGAAGAGCAGCACATCCGCAAGGTGCTGGCCGAGACCGCCTCGCTTCAGGAGGCCGCCACCATCCTCGGCATCGACCAGGCGACGCTCTGGAGAAAACGCAAACAGCTCGGCATCCCCTGAACCATCGCCTTGCACTTTGCAAGGCCGACATAATTCGACCATTGTTTAATGCAATGAATCCGCGATTCTGACAAAACGGATCGATCCCTCAAAACCCTTGCCCATCAAGCCTCTTCGCGCTTCACAAAAATATTGGCCCGATTATTGAACGGTGATGCTGAAGGGAGTGCCGCCGGGACGGAGATGGCGAAAACATCGCCGCCGCCGTTTCGCGCTTCCCGAAGTTTTTCACCATCATCTCACGGACATGACCATCAAAACCGGACTCAGAAAAGCCAAAACCTTCTTCATCGGCGGCTCGCGCGACTTTCGGGACAGTCGCATCTTCCACGCCATCTCGCTCACGCCTTTCCTCGCGTGGGTCGGCCTCGGCTCCGACGGACTCTCCTCCTCCTGTTACGGCCCCGCCGAAGCGTTCAAGGCGCTGGCGGACCATCCGGCGCTCGGCATTTTCGTAGCCATCGCCACCGGCATCACCATTCTCATCATCGCGTCGAGCTACTCCAACATTATCGAGCTGTTTCCCTCCGGCGGCGGCGGCTATCTGGTGGCCAGCAAACTGCTCTCGCCCGAAGTTGGCATCGTGTCGGGCAGCGCGCTCCTGATCGACTACGTGCTGACCATCACCATCTCGGTGGCCAGCGGCGCGGACGCCATCTTCAGCTTTCTGCCTGCATGGATGCTGCCGTACAAGCTCTGGTTCGCCATCGCGGGGGTGCTGATGCTGCTCGTGCTGAACCTGCGTGGCATCAAGGAGGCAGTGATGCCGCTGGTACCGGTCTTTCTGCTCTTCGTCGTCACGCACCTTGTGGCCATCGCGGTTGGCATAGGTTCCCATATCGTCAATGCAGGCAACGTGTTGCACGAGACCAGCGCCGAGCTTTCGGGTTCGATTCACTCGCTTGGACTCTTCGGCACGATCTTCATCATCCTGAAAGCCTACAGCCTCGGCGCGGGAACCTTCACCGGCATCGAGGCGGTCAGCAACGGCCTGCCGGTGCTGCGCGATCCGAAAATCCAG
Organism: Chlorobaculum thiosulfatiphilum; assembly: GCF_006265165.1. Taxonomy (GTDB): domain Bacteria; phylum Bacteroidota; class Chlorobiia; order Chlorobiales; family Chlorobiaceae; genus Chlorobaculum; species Chlorobaculum thiosulfatiphilum. The sequence continues at coordinate 63,016 of NZ_VDCH01000007.1, read as the reverse complement.
ACGGCGAAAAAAACGATGCGCTACATGGCCTGGTCGCTCTCGATCACCGTCATCGGACTCATGGCCGCCTACATCTTTCTCGACGTCAAGGACGCGCCCGGCAAGACGCTGAACGCGGTGCTTTTCGAGTCGATCACCGCCTCGTGGGGCGGCTACAGCGGCTCGGCGTTTGTCTGGATCACGCTGCTCTCCGAAGCGATTCTGCTCTTCATCGCCGCGCAGTCCGGCTTTCTCGACGGGCCACGAGTGCTGGCCAACATGGCGCTCGACAACTGGATGCCGAAAAAATTCTCGATGCTCAGCGACCGCCTCGTCACCGAACGCGGCATTCTCGTCATGGGTTTCGCGTCGTTGCTGATGATGGTCGCGTCGCGCGGATCGGTCGATTTTTTGATCGTGCTTTACAGCATCAACGTCTTTATCACTTTTACGCTGTCGCAGCTCGGCATGGTGCGTCACTGGTGGCTGGAGCGCAACGCGGAAAAGCGGTGGCTGCGCAAAATGGCGATCAACGGCATCGGGCTGGTGCTGACCACCTTCATTCTCATCTCGGTGCTGATCCTCAAATTCCACGAAGGGGGCTGGATTACGCTGCTCATCACCGGAATGCTGGTCGTGGCCGCGATGTTCATCAAGCAGCACTACGTCAAAACCTCTGAAACGCTCAAGCGCCTCGACGTGATTGTCGAAGCAGCCGCCGTGTCGGGACAGCATCCCGGAGACAAACAGCGACCCGAACCGGCGTACGACCCGAAAGGCAAAACCGCCGCGATTCTCGTCAACGGCTTCAACGGACTCGGCCTGCACACCCTTTTCAGCGTTTCGCGCCTCTTCAGCGGCATCTATAAAAATTTCGTTTTCGTGGAAATCGGCCCGATAGACGCCGGAAACTTCAAGGGCGCGGATGAGATCGGCCATCTGAACGAATACATCGCCAGCGAAAGCAAAAAATACGTCAAATACATGATGGATCACGGCTATTACGCCGAGGCGTTCACCTCGATGGGCACCGATATTGTGGAGGAGATCAGCAAGCTGGTGCCGGAAATCACGAAAAGATTTCCAGACATCGTATTTTTCGGAGGTCAGCTCGTCTTCACGAACGAATCGCTGATGGATCGCTGGCTGCACAATTTTACGGTTTTTACGGTGCAGAAAAATCTCTACAGCCAGGGCGTGCCGTTCATCATTTTGCCGGTCAGAGTATAAAAACACGTCACCGATGAAAAACGATCATCCGCGACAACACGACGGAGAAACGCCGTGGTCAGCCTGAAACACAAGCTCGCGCTTGGCTTTGGCGGATTGCTCGCCATCATCGCGGTCATCGGATTGCTGACCATTCGCCAGGTTGACGAACTTGGCAGCGCCATCGACGTCATCCTCAAGCAGAACTACCGGAGCGTCGCCGCCGCCCAGGAGATGAAGGAGGCGCTCGAAAAGATGAACATCGACGTGCTGCAATCGTTCTCCGCCGAGCATCTTGCAAACCCCGCCTCCATCGCGAGCAGCGAAACGCGCTTCCGGCAGGCGCTGCAAACTGAGCTTGGCAACATCACGCTGCCGGGCGAGAAAGAAAAAGCTGACCGGATCGCATTGCTGTTCGACAATTACATCAAGGTGATTCACGCCGTCAGCAGTGATTCGATGGCTCTCGAAAAGCGCCGCGACCTCTATTTCATGACGGCGCTCCCCCTGCTTGCGGAGATCAAGACGCTCGCCCAGCAGATTCTCGACATGAATCAGGCCAACATGAACGAGGCGAACTACGCCGCGCGGCGGCTGGCTGAATCGGCGCATAACCGCATCCTGCTTGCCATCGCCGCCAGCGCCGCGGTCGCGCTCATCTTCAGCTACCAGTCGCGCCGGTGGATTCTCAAACCGGTCTCGCGCCTCATCGCCTCGGCCAACGAAATCAGGAACGGCAACCTCGACCTGGTCATAGAAACCACGTCAAACGACGAAATCGGTCAACTCTCCCAGGCATTCAACCAGATGGCGACGAAACTGCGTCAGGTTCGCCGGGACGACGACGAAAAACTGGAGCGCTCGCGCAAGGCTACGCAACGGGTGATGAACATCCTGCCCGCGCCGATAGCGATCTTTGATCCCGAAGGGCGGGTCGATTTCGCGACGCACTCCGCCATCCGCAATTTCGGCATTGAGCCGGGCACGAGCGCAGCGCAGCTCGGCTACGACTGGCTGGCCGACCTGCTCTGGCAAGCCGTCGAAACCGGCGGCACGGTGGAGCTTTCAGGCAACGGCTACATCCAGAAGTTCATCGAAAACCGCGAGTTCTTCTTCAGGCCCGCGGCCACCGCCATTCCTCGAGCCCCCGGCGGAAACGGCAGCAGCGGCGTCGTGCTGCTCCTGCACGATATGACGCAGGCGCAGGAGCAGAAAGAGCTGAAGCGCGGCGTGGTTTCGACCGTTTCGCACCAGCTCCGCACCCCACTGACGGCGCTGCGAATGGCGATTCATCTGCTTGTGGAACAACGGGTTGGCCCGCTGAACGACAAACAGTCGGAGCTGCTTCACTCCGCGCTCGAAGAGAGCGACCGGCTGGCGGAGATTCTCGACGATCTGCTCGACCTGCACAAAATCGAATCGGGAAAATCGCGGCTGAACATGACGCCGCAAAAGCCCGAAACGCTCGTGAAAGAGGGCGTCGAGCCCTTCGTCGGCGACATGAAGGAAAAAGCCATCAGGCTGATGCTCGACATTCCGACGGCGCTTCCGGAAGTGCAGGCCGACGCGGCAAGCATCCGGCACGTCTTCGCCAATCTCCTCTCCAACGCCATCCGCTTCACGCCGAACAGCGGCGCGATAACCGTCAGGGCGCAGGCGGAGCTTGCCGGAGTGCGATTTTCGGTTGAAGACACCGGCAGCGGCATCGAACCGGAGCACCTGAAGCATCTGTTCGACCAGTTCTACCGGGTTCCGGGGCAGGACGAAAAGTCCGGCATCGGCCTTGGCCTCTCGATTGTCCGGGAGATCGTCCACATGCATGGCGGCACGGTCGGCGTCGAAAGCACCCTCGGCAAAGGCTCGGTGTTTCACTTCACGCTGCCAGAGGTATAATCGACACTCTTCAGATTTTTCAGAAACAGGGACAACCGGCAAAGAGATGATTCAGGTTTACCGATACCTTCTTTACGGGCTGATCATTTTCTTCGTGCTCGCCCTGCTGGCCAGCTTGCTCCACGCAATACTCTACCCGTGATTCGCAAAAGTCTCGGCATTCACGAAATGAAGGCTGACGGCGGCGGCGGCGCCAGGCTCGACAGGAACACCTGAATGCCGTTTTCAACGTAATTACCACTTTGGGCAATCCCTTCGCGCTCCCCTCCTGTTGCCGGACAGTCTCTTTTTCCCCGCCCGCGCTCTCCGGTTATTCCAGCATTGAAATCCCCGCGTCGGCATCTCAATGAACGCATGAAAATCGCACCCTCTATTCTGTTTTTATTTATAGCGCTATACGCCAGCGTTCACAACAAAAAGATATAACGATCATATCATTTTTCCCGCCGGAACAATAACGATTGTTGATAAAAAAACTACGGCGCGGCACACTTCAATAGTGACCTGCAAACACAATAAACAATTGTTATCAAACCAGTTACGGGAAAAATAAGTTTTGCAACCTTTTTCGTGTCACGCTATATTGGTTGCTCATCTGCCATTGAAGTATATGCGGCGGATATACATCCCTTATCCAGCTATCATTTGTTTCCCGCGAGGGAATTACGGCATTAACCACCTGTCTGAAGGGAAGATTTATGCATAAAAAAATCATTTCACGCCGTCAGTTTCTCGCGGCGGCGGGCGTACTTGGCGGCATGTCCCTGCTTCGTCCGATCTGGGGCCTGGCCACGGGCGCAAACGCAGAGGCGGCGGCGGCAAGCGGCGCGAGCACCTGGGTGCCGAGCATCTGCAACTTCTGCTCTTCGTTCTGCGACATCAAGGTGCAGACCAAGGAGAGCGATGGCGTACGCCGGATCGTCAAGATCGACGGCAACGTGGACAGCCCGCTGAATCGCGGTCGCATCTGCGCTCGCGGCCAGGCCGGACTCCACCAGACCTACGACCCCGACCGGCTCAAGCAGCCGCTGATCCGCGTCGCGGGCAGCAAGCGCGGCGAGTGGAACTTCCGCGCGGCCACCTGGGACGAGGCGTACAGCTACATCGTCAGCCGCTTGCAGAAAATCAACCCGTGGGAAACGAGCCTCGTTGGCGGCTGGACGGCCTGCGTGTCGTACATGCACTTCAGCCTCCCCTTCTGCCAGACCATGCAGATTCCCAATATCATCGCTTCGCCGTTGCAGCACTGCGTCACGGCGGGACACCTCGGCACCGACCTCGTCACGGGCAACTTCAACGTGCACGACGAGATTCTGGCCGACTTCGAGAACGCCCGCTACATTCTCTTCAGCCTGAACAACGCCTCGGTGGCGGCGATTTCGACCGCCCGCGCCGTGCGCTTCGGCGAGGCCAAGAAGAACGGCGCGAAGGTGGTCTGCCTCGATCCGCGCATGGGCGAGCTGGCCTCGAAGGCCGACGAGTGGATTCCGGTCAAGCCGGGCACCGATCACGCCTTCTTCTTGGCGATGCTGCACACGCTGCTGCGCGAAAAGCTCTACGACGCCGACTTCGTCTCGAAGCACACCAACGCGCCGTTCCTCGCTTTCAGGGACGAGAACGGTTCGGTGCACCTCGCCGCCGACGCGGGCAAGGATGGAAAGCCTTCAAACTATTACGTTTACGACGCCATTGGCGGCGGCATTCGCGCGGTTCCGGCTTACACAAACAGCAACGATAAAGCGGCGGGCGGCGCGCGCATCCAGCCCGCGCTCAACGCTCCGGCAGGCCTCGCCTGGAAAGGCCGCAAGGTCTCGACGGTGTTCGACCTCTTCGTCGAGGAGTCCGAACCCTTCACTCCCGAATGGGCGGCGGCCATCACCGACATTCCGGCCTCGACGATCCGGCGCATCTCGATCGAGTTCGGCCAGGCGCGGCCCGCGATGGTCGATCCCGGCTGGATGGGCGCGCGCTACCACCACCTCATCGGCCAGCGCCGCCTGCAGGCGATCATCCAGACGCTGGTCGGCGGCATCGACAAGCCGGGCGGCTGGATGATGAGCGGCGAGTACCACCACCGCTCCGAAAAGGCGTGGCACAACATTCAGCACGGCGTTGACAACAGCAAGGAGCCGCCGGTCGAGCGCCCCGGCATGGGCTTCGCCCACGGCCTGCTCGACATCTTCGGCAACCCGGCGGCCTGGGAGCATGGCAAGCCCGCATTGTCCTTCGCCTGGGCGATGGAGCAGCAAAAGCAGGGCAAGCCCTCGGCCTTCCTGCCCGCGATGGCCGACACCGGCCTGTACGAAGCGGTCAGGGGCGAACTGACCTTCAACGGCGAACCCTACCGGATGAAGGCGCTTATCATGAACGCGGCCAACCCGATCCGCCACTACTTCCCGGCAAAGCGCTGGGAGGAGATTCTCAGCAGCCCGAATCTCGACCTCGTCGTGGCCATCGATGTGCTGCCGTCCGACACGACGCTCTACGCGGACGTGATTCTGCCGAACCACACCTATCTGGAGCGCAACGAGCCGCTCCTCTATCCGCTCGGCCCCGAAACCGGCATCGGCTACACGACGCGCCTGCGGGCCATCGAGCCGCTCTACGACACGCGCGACACCACCGACATGCTCTGCGAAATCACGCGCCGCATGGGCAAGCTGGAGCCGTACCTCGACGGCATCGCCAACTACGCGGGTCTCGACGCCGACATGCTCAAGCGCGAAGTGAAAGCCGCGCAACAGGCCAAAAAGCCGCTCAACGAGGCGTTCCTCAAAACAGCTTACGTAGCGATGGGCAAGTTCTCCGGCAAGCTTACCGGCAAGGAGATGACCGGCGCAGAGGTCGAGGCCACCATCAGGGACAAGGGCCTGCTCTTGCTCAAAAACGCCGACGAGGTGGTCGAAGAGATGAATCTGCCGCGCAAGATTCCCGTGCCGACCATGTCGGGAAGGCTTGAGCTGTTCAGCCCGATTCTCGAATCGTTCACCGCAAAAGCCGGAGCGCAGCCGATCTTCAATCCCGTGCTCGGCTACGTGCCGCGCGTGCTCACCGAAAAGGGGGACAAGAACAATCTCGGCGCGGACGAGTTCTACTTCACCTACGGCAAGGTGCCGGTGGTCTCCCACGCCTCGACCAACAACAACAACGCGCTGCTCGCCGCGGTCACCGAACCGAAAAAAGGCCAGTTCATGGGGCTGTGGATGAACGCGACGAAGGCCAAAACGCTCGGCTTGTCGAACGGCCAGGAGGTCGAAATCACCAACCTGCGCTACGGCCCGAAGGTGAAAGCCACGCTCTTCACCACCGAAATGATCCGGCCCGACACGGTCTTTTTGCCCTCGGCCTACGGCAGCAGGAACAAAAAGCTCAGCGTCGCCGGAGGCAAGGGCACCGCGCTGAACGAACTGATGCCCTACAGCATCGAGCCGATCGCGGCGTCGTTCATGTCGCAGGAGTTCACCGTAAGCGTCAAGCCTGTAAACAGTTAACTGGAGGAGTAAGTATCTATGGCCCGTTATGGAATGGTAATGGATATGCGTACCTGCGTCGGCTGTCAGGCCTGCATGGCGGCATGTTCGACCGAAAACCAGACGCCGTTCTGGAGCGAGAAGTTCCGGACGCATGTCGAAGACAAGGAGCAGGGCGTCTTCCCTGATGTGCGCCGGGTGCAGCTTCCGCGCCTCTGTATGCACTGCGAAAACACGCCGTGCCTGTCGGCTTGCCCAACCGGAGCGACGCACATGGACAAGAACGGCATCGTGCTGGTCAACTACGACCGCTGCATCGGCTGCTACGCCTGCTGCATCGCCTGCCCCTACGACGCCCGCTACGCCTACGACGGCAAGGATGTTGACAAGGAGCGCGAGCTGTACGGCGAGAACGTTTCGCACGAAATGCCGCACGTTGACAAGTGCACCTTCTGCGTGCAGCGCCTGGCCGAGAAGCTGGAGCCTGCCTGCGTGGCGACCTGCCCGACGCACACGAGAATCTTCGGCGACCTGGACGACAGCAAGAGCGAGGTGCACAAGCTCGCCCGGAGTGGCAAGGCTCAACCGCTGAACCAGGGCCTTGGCACCTCTCCGAAAGTATTCTACATCCCATCATAGCAAGGAGGGCACTCATTATGACGTTTGTACATCAGGAAGTATGGCACTGGCAAATCGCGACCTACCTGTTTCTTGGAGGTCTGGGAGGCGCCACCTTCGCCATCAGCGCGATAATCCACCTCTTCGAGGGGTGCGACCGCAAAATGGTTTCCGTGGCCGTCATGTCATCGATCGCGTTTCTGGTCATCGGCACCGTCTTCCTGCTCGCCGACATGCTCCAGCCACTGAAAGCGATCTATGCCCTGACCAATCCAAAATCGTGGATTTTCTGGGGCGTGGTCTTCATCAACTTCTACTTCATTGCGGCCATCACCTATGTGATACCGCTGCTCGAAGCGTGGCCGAAGCTTGAGCCGTTCATCCGGAAAATTCCGGAACCGATCCTCGGCCTTCTGGAGCGCTTCAACAACCTGGCCGCTCTCGGCGGTTCGGCGGCGGGGTTTCTGGTGGCCATCTACACCGGCCTGTTGATTTCGGCGGCCCCGGCCATCAACTTCTGGAACACGCCCGCCCTGCCCCTGCTCTTCGTTATCTCCGGATTTTCGACCGGCGCGGCGTTCCTCTTGCTGCTCTCCACCTTCTCCGATAACGAGGGGGCGCACAAAATCGCATCCAGGCTCGAACAGCTCGACGCCGTGCTGATCGTCACCGAGCTGATTATCCTCGGCGCGTACTTCAACTTCGCGATGTTCCTGCCCACCGGCGCGCGAGCCTCCGCCGAGTTCCTGTTCCACAGCCCGGTCTTCATCGCCGGCTTCTTCGTGGCCGGCCTGATCGTGCCGCTGGCCATCGAGACCTACAGCATCTTCTTCAGAGGGCACGGCAACGAGGGCCGCAAGTCCGCCCTGCCGATTCTGGTCGCCAGTTCGCTGGTGCTCGTCGGCGGCTACCTTTTGCGTATCTACGTGCTCAAGGCCGGTATGTTCCAGTTTCCCTGGTAAGCCCGCCAGAACCCGACAATCCCGACGCCCGGCATCCGAAACAACGGAACGCCGGGCGTCCATCGTTTGACCAATCATGACCACGCCACTCCAAAAAGCCCACCGCTTCAAATTCCTGAGCCAATGCCTCGCCTTCCCGAACGAGGCGTTCATCCCCGCGCTGAACGAAGCGCTCGGCAAGATCGACGCAAATCGCGACGAACTGCTCGCCCTCGTCGCCGCCTTCGAGCGGGAGGAGACCGAGCCGCTGCAAGCCGAATATACCCGCCTCTTTCTCAACGGCTACCCGCGCACCGTCTGCCCGCCGTATGAGTCGGTCTATCTCGAAAAGCGGATGCACGGTGACGCCGCCGTAGCCGTGGCCGCCGCCTACGCCGAATGGGAGATGTCAGTCGAGCCGGGCCTGATCGACCACCTCGCCACCGAACTCGAATTCCTCGCCTTCCTCGCCTCCGCCGAGTCGCTCGACAACGCCATCAGCGCGGACGCCCGCAAAGCCTCGGAACGCTTCACGCAGCAGCACATGAGCCGCTGGACGCCGCAGTTCACCGCCGACCTGCAAGCAGGCGCGAAGCTGGATGCGTACCGGATGCTGGCAGAGTTGATGGAAAGTACCCTCACGCCATTGCACCCCAAATCCTGAAACAAACAAAGCGGGACGACTTGGAAAAGCCGTCCCGCTGAGTCCCCCAAGCCCCCCATCCTCCGTAATTTTTCTTTCAGAAATGCTTATAAAAGCAGGCGATTATCTACATTGAAAAATGAACGTTACTTGACTGAAAGGTTTCCCCATCCCAAAACCGCATTGAATCGAGCACAAAATTAAAGCCGAAACGTAAAAACATTGTATTAATTATTGATTTAGATGTGACTGACTAAAACAGTTATCAGCAACAGGATAAAATTATGATCAATACCGTCTGGGGCAGCACTGTAAAACCAGTTTCCAGTAAGCAGTTGGCAGAAACGCTCTCTTCTGAGCAGAAACTTGATGGAACGCTGTACATTGGATATCCGATCATAGGAACACCTGATGGATCATTTCCAATTGATGCCCTCTTGGTATCGCCACAGAAGGGGCTAATCTTATTCAACCTTATTGAAGGGCGAGAAGTTGGCGAATACGATTATGAACAGGATGAGGCATTCAATAAAATGCAGGCAAAACTCCTGCAGCACCAAACACTCATTCGGAAACGGCAACTCAGAGTCGAAATCCACACTGTGACATTCGCACCAATTGTGGCCAATCTTGACCCCTACTCAAAAGAAGACTATCCGCTTTGCAATAAACATAATCTGATTGCCACGATAGATACCTTGGATAATCAAGATGACGAAATTTTCAATCAGTTGGTTTCGGTTATTCAGGCTATTTCAACCCTTCGCCGTGGTCGCCGCAGACGCGACATAAAAGACCCCAATTCTAAAGGCACTAAAATCAAAGCACTCGAAGACTCAATTGCAAACCTTGATATGCAGCAAAGTGCAGCAGTTGTTGAAACATTCGAGGGCGTTCAAAGGATTCGCGGGTTGGCTGGCTCTGGGAAAACAATTGTTTTAGCACTGAAAGTCGCCTATTTGCACGCCAGGCATCCTGATTGGGACATTGCGATCACATTCAATACCCGATCTCTCAAAAAGCAATTTGAGACGCTGATCACGACATTTGTTCAAGAACAGGCTAATGCAGTACCGGATTGGGATAAGATTAGAATTCTAAATGCTTGGGGCGCACCTGGTGGGCAAGATAGAGCAGGAATTTACTTCGAGTTCTGCAGAGATCATGGTGTCGAGTATTTCGACTATCGGAGTGCCCTTGCGAAGTTCTCTAGAAATAAGGAGTTTCAAGACGCATGCGACATTGCTCTGGAGAGTGCTAAGCAATTTATCCCAAAGTATGATGCGATTTTCGTCGATGAAGCCCAAGATTTCGCTCCTAACTTCTTGCTGCTTTGTTATGAACTTTTAAAAGAACCAAAACGCCTTGTTTACGCATATGACGAGCTCCAGAATCTCGGTATGCGTTCACTCCCTCCAATGGAGGATATCTTTGGTAAAAAATCTGATGGAACACCCCGTGTGATTCTGTATCCGAAAGAGCCAGGCAAACCGAAACAGGACATTGTTCTTGATACTTGTTATCGGAACTCTCGCCCAGTGTTGACGTCGGCGCATGCCTTGGGCTTTGGAATCTATCGCCAAAAAGGATTGGTTCAGATTTTCGAAAACAGTCATCTCTGGCTTGATGTGGGCTACTCAGTAACAAAAGGGGAACTTGTTGATGGGAAGAAGGTTACACTTGAGAGAACCTCGGAATCTAGCCCTGAATTTTTAGAAAAGCATTCCTCGATTGAGGATCTGATTTCTTTCGAGGTTTTTGACTCAAATGAGGCTCAAATTGACCGGTTAGTTGAGGGTGTTCTTGAGAACCTTACCAAGGATGAGCTGCTACCGGATGACATTATCGTCATTAATCCAAATCCATTAACGACCAAGGAGGCTGTTGGCTCTGCGCGACGAGCGCTCTTGCAGAAAGGGGTCAACTCCAATCTTGCTGGTGTGACGAACTCGGCAGACATCTTTTCAGAACCAGGAACTGTAACATTCACTGGTATTTTTCGGGCTAAGGGTAATGAAGCCGGAATGGTTTACATCATTAATGCGCAAGACTGTTTTTCAGCTTTTCTGCCACGTGATCTTGCCCGTGTTCGCAATCGCCTTTTCACCGCGATCACCCGTAGTAAAGCTTGGGTCCGCGTATTAGGTGTTGGTCCTAATATGATGGCATTAAAAGAAGAATTTGAAAGTGTTAAAGATTCGGGTTTTAAGCTCTCATTTGATTATCCGACCGAGGGTCAACGTCAAAAAATGACTATCGTCAATCGGGACATGTCAAAAACTGAAAAGGAGCGACTTGATCAGAAACAACATACATTGCAGGACTTGCTTGAGTCCCTTGAATCGGGGGAAACGTTTATTGAGGATTACCCGGAAGATACCGTCAAGAAGCTACAGAATTTCTTGAACAGCATAAGAAAGTGAGGCCAATCCCATGAGAGCAACTGACACACTTTCTGAGATCGAGGCACTTACTGCCAACTTAGTTGGCCTGAGTCTATCAAACGAGCAGAACTTCCCCTCAACCCATGGCGATCCAAAATCCAATTTCGAGATTACTGTTAAGAACGCAAGTGCGCTCACAGTTGCATTAAGGAATGTCTCGTATCGAGATATTTATAGTACGCTATCTGATGCGAATTGCTTCAATATGAAGCTTCTTGATGGTGCTTTGGTTTGTCTTCGATATCGATTTGAGGCGGGGAAATTGGTTGAACATAATCTCGGTTATTTTCCATCGCCTGATTTAGAGCAATTTCAGAACGAGCCAGAGATTTACCTTTCAGACGACATTTATGCGGATATTGTCGCACACAATATCGTTCCTTTTCCAATACGCTTTGATTTCAATGCTGACGAGGCTCGCTACATTGATGTGGATCATCCATATTCTCATTTGACGCTGGGACAATACGAGAATTGCAGAATTCCAGTATGCTCCCCTGTTAGCCCTCTTATTTTTGGCAGTTTTATACTTCGCAACTTTTACAATACTGCTTTTCGCAAGTTTTCTGACGACATTCCTGCACCTAAATTTCGATTTGCTCAAACTATCAGTCCCAACGAGCAGAAGATTCCACATGTCGTTTTAGCGGCTCCATAAAGCTGAAGTCTAACCTAAGTTGAGCGATTCCTGTAAGAAAACGGCTGATCTTAAGACTATAACTTATTATTATATAATAATATATTTATCACAAGCAATCGCATGCAGCAAGCGAGTACTCAATAATGATATAAAATATTAAAAAATATACACTTAGGCCCTATGCGCGGTTAAGAATCGCTAAATTCAGGTCTAATATACTCCCCACATCCATTCACGCTCACTCAAACACCACGCGCAGGCTGTCGTTCTGCAACCTTGCCTTGAGCCAGCGCTCGACCTTGGCGCGGTCAGCCCGATCGACGGGTTTTGCCGATGACAGCAGTACGTAGCTCCGTTGCAGCGGCCTGGTTCCCGTGCTGTCCGAAAAGAGCCAGGGTTCGGCGTAGAGGCAGCTCGTGATCTGGGGAAAAAGCGGCTTGAGCTCTCTGAGCAGTTTCAGGCCGATATAACTGACCTGGCGCAGGCTGTCCTGCTGGCGGATGTTCGTTTGCAGCGCCGCGTTGAGGCGGGCGATTTCAAGCTTCTGGCGATCCGTCTCCTCCATCTGGTTCAGTTTGTCGAGATACTCCTCGCCGTTGGTGATCACCAGCCCCTGCTCGAACTTCAGGACCGTTTTTTCGAGACCGAACGTTTCGGCCCGCCGACTCAATTCCGCCTTGTCGTCGGCGGTCAGCGGATGACCGCCATACACCATCGTAATCACGCGCGTGTCGCCATCGATCTCGTATCGAAGCAGAAAATCCCCTTTGAACAGGCTGACGGTTCGCACGAACCGCGTGGCCGTGTCGATGAAATGCTCTTTCTCGACAAGCACGTAACCGAAATAAACGCTCGGAATCAGCGTGACGAGGATGACCGCCGTTATCATACGGTTGATGCGGGTTCGCTTCTCTGCATCGAGGGAAGAGCGCAAGGGAATGCGCATCAGGCGCGCAAAACCGACGTTGGCCAAGCCGATGAAAACGCTGTTGATCGTAAAAAGGTAGAGCGCCCCGAAAAAAAAGGTGAACTGACCGGTCGCAATGCCAAAACCCGCCGTGCAGAGCGGCGGCATGAGCGCCGTGGCGATCGCCACGCCCGGCACCACGTTGCCTTTGAGCTTGGTGGTCAGGGAGATCGATCCGGCCAGACCGCCAAAGAGCGCGATCAGCACGTCGTAGATGGTGGGACTCGTGCGGGCCAGCAGCTCGGAGTGCGCGCTGGAGAGGGGCGTGATGGCGAAATAAAGAGTCGAGGCGAGCAGGCTCGACGCCACCGCGAACGAGAAGTTCTTGAATGAACGCCGGAGCAGCGGAAAATCGTAGGTGGCCAGGCTGTAGCCCATGCCGTTGATCGGCCCCATGATCGGCGAAATGAGCATCGCGCCGATGATGACCGCATTGGAGTTCATGTTGAGGCCGACCGAGGCGAGGATGATGGCCGAAATCAGCACCCAGATTCGCGCGCCGCGAAACACGATATCGGCTTCGACCGCCGTTTGCACCGCGTCGAACGCTTCGGCGTCCTGTCGCAGGCTGAAAATACGCAGCAAAGACCTGATCATGGCAGAGCGGATAGTTGATCAAAGCCGTGCCGGAACAGCATCCCGGCACAGAGACAAACGCACGGAAGCTCCGAAAAACTTCCGCGAACCATCCTACAACTCGAACGGATCGTTGACGATCTCGAACGAGAGCTCCTTTCGATGGTCATGAAACCCGATTTTTATATACTGACGGTTCTCGTCTTTGAAAATATCCTCGCCCTTCTCGGCGGCGTGAAGGATGATATGGCCTTTGTGATTGCCCAGTTCCCTGGCAAGATCGCCCCATTTCCTGAACACAAGGTTGGTATAGGACTCCCCCTCCCTGATGCCGATCACTTCGGTATCGAGAAGATCGGTGATCTCGTCCGGCACCGAGAGCAGCGACATCTCCTTGCCAATCCAGATACTGATAATTTCGCAGTGAAACGGCAGAAACACCGAATTATGGACGGAGAAGCCCGTCTCCCCGTTACGAATAGATGCTGCAAAGCTTTTCATGGTACTCCGGATAGTTTCGTTTTCAGGAGTTCAGAATCTCTTGTTACGGAAACATACGCCATAACCCGTCAAAAAAACAACCGCAGCGCCACGCGCACGGGTTTGGCGCCCTCGGAAGGACGCCTTGACACGCGAGCTGGCAAACCGTGCGGAAAGTTTTTCTACAAGTCGGGCACGGCCAGAAACAAGGCCCCCTCTAAAAAGTGTCATGAGCGACCCCGGTGCAAGGCGGACGGAGCACAGAAACCGGAGCGGTCAACACAATCCGCGCTGCCTTTTCTCTCTTGCCATTACACATTTACAGATTCGATAGCTCGAACAGCTCTACCGCAACTGATCATCGAGCGCAACCACCGTTTGCAATTATCCTCCGCAAGTCAAACCCCATGCTGCGAGAGTTTCCTTTCTTTGTTTGAAACAAGAAAAAATATTCGGACGTGTGCTTTAATCAGGCTGCGTAAAAAAGATTATATCAAAAGCGCAGCCGTTTTATATAAAAAACATATACCTTATCACGAAAGCATTGCATATGACAACTAAAAAGAGTTATCGATAAAACGGTTAAAAGCTCTTACATTTAGAAAGTTCTTCAGCGATTATACCAAGAGCGTGATCATATTTTTTATCTTAATAAAAATTTGTCGTCCGGCATTTCGTCAATCTGCTGTAAATTCTTCAAAAACAACAAGAAAGAGAAACTGTGATTATAAAATCACAGTTGCATCTGATTTATACGTAATGTTAAATTAACGAGAGAAAAGAATGTTTTTCAGAGAGGCTCGGCAACTCATGCAGCATACTCCTGCGAATTTTCTTTTTTGTTTGACGGTTGACCAGAGAGAAGAGCGCCCTGGACATCCTTTGCAGACCTCCTTTTTGGGTAACAACCAACCATAGTTTGCTTGCGATAACCTTAAAGTTCCGATGCGCCGAGAGCCTCTGGAACGGCAAAGATGAAACATGAATGCGGGTTAAGCGGAGGCAGGGAGACAGGGCGCTCCGCCCGGCAAGTCAGAATGCCGAGAGCCTCGATTTTAGCCGGGTTTTCCGTTCATACGTCACCATCCGGTTATTCATGCAGATGTGCCTGAAGGCAGCGAAGCTGTAGAGTTCAACCCTGAAACCGGCGCTCATTCAACCAGCCGGAAAGCCTGCCGGCTTTCACCTCAACCACCGCCGAAAGCTCATGGCCATAATGACTTGCGCCTCAACCTCCTCATTCAGCCAGATGGTTTTTCAGTACAAAACGTCTATCAGCATCCCGGTTCGGGCGTCAAGGCGGCGATCGGCAAGCGCGCTAAACAAGTGAACGCCGCGGGCAGATTTTCATGAACGCCTTTCAGGACAGCCCGGGAACCATACCGTATGCTCCCGACAAGTACACGACAGTACTGATAGTCGATGCCGACCCCGATTCCCGAATCCATACGGCCGCCATCGTCGAGCAGCTCGGCTATACGGCGCTGACAGCCGACAGCGACGAGGCATGCATCGAGCTGTTCGGCACCTGCATGATCGAGCTGCTGCTGCTCGACATCAACGAACCGAGAAAGACCGGTCACAAAGTGCTCACCTACCTGCGCGAGCACAACATATCGATTCCGGTCATCATCGTTTCGAGTTCGAGCGACATCGAGCAGGTCATTTTCTCGATGAACCTCGGCGCATACGCCTATCTGCTCAAACCGGTCAACATCACCCGGCTTGGCATCAACATCCGGAACGCCCTGACCGAGTTCGAGCTTCGCAACAAGCTGATGCTCTTCTCGGCGGCCATCACGCAGCTTCCGCTGGCGGTGGTCATCACCAGTGATCAGGGCATTATCGAATACAGCAATCCTGGATTCACCGCGCTTTCAGGCTACACGGAGACGGAGGCGAAAGGCCAGCCCATGAGCATCCTGAACTCTGGCGTGAACTCGAAGCTCTTTTACCGGAACTTCTGGGAGACCATCAACGCCGGTAAAATCTGGCAGGGAGAGATCGTCAACCGCAAAAAAAACGGAGAACATTACACCGAATACTGCATCGTCTGCCCGATCATCGGCCCGGACGCGGAGATCATCCATTTCATCAGCATCAAGCAAGATATTACCCAGCGCAAAAAGGAGCAGGAGGCGCTGGCCGAAAGCGAACAAAGCTTTCAGGAACTTGCCAATCTGCTGTTGCAACCGGTCTTCGAGGTCGATCTGAAAGGCAATATCGTCTTTTCCAACAAGGCCGGACTCGACCTTTTCGGCTACAGCAGAAACGACATAGAAGAGCAGGAATTCGAAGCGACCAGGCTGTTTGCTCCGGTTGATCGCCAGAGGGTATTGCAGAACATGGCGGCAAGAATCCAGGGAACGGCCATTGACAATCACGAGTACACAGCGCTGAAAAAAGATGGCGCCGCATTTCCCATTCTTATTTACAGCGAACCGATCATCCGGCGGGGCATACCTGTCGGCGTTCGCGGTCTGTGCCTCGATATTTCCGAGCGGAAACGCAACGAGGAAAAATTGCGGGAACTCAACCAGACGCTCGAAGAGCGGGTCGATGAGCGTACGCGGGAACTCGAAGTGACTCACCAGCAGATGATTCTCCAGGAAAAGCTCGCCTCGATCGGCCAGCTCGCCGCCGGTCTGGCGCACGAAATCAACAATCCGGTCAACTTCGTCAGAATCAATTTCGCCACGCTCCGGGAGGATGTCAACGATTTGGGCCGTCTCATCAGGGAGTACCGGGCCGTTTTCCAGGAGATCGAACACTCCGGCCCGGCCCCCGAAGCGATGGAAAGGCTCAAGGCTCTGGAGAAAAAACTGAAGGTGGATGAAGTGCTCGACGAGCTGCCGGAGCTGTTCGACGAATCGCGGCGGGGCTTCGAGCGGATCGGCACCATTTTGAGCAGTATGCGCAACTTCTCGTTCCGCCACGCGCTCGACCAGCGAGTGCCGTTCGACCTCAACCAGGGCATCCGCGACACGCTCATCATCGCGCAGAACGAGTACCGCTACTATGCCGAAGTCGAGACCCGCCTCGGCGAGCTGCCGCCCGCGCCCTGCAATCCGGAGCAGATCAACCAGGTTTTCCTGAACATCGTCGTCAACTGCGCCCACGCCATCGCCTCGCAAAAGCGGCACGAAAAAGGGCGGATCGTCATCGAGACTGGCGACGGCGACGGCCAGGTATGGTGCACCATCGCCGACGACGGGCCAGGCATTCCGGCGGAGATCCGGAACCGGATTTTCGAGCCGTTCTTCACTACCAAGGATCCCGGCAAGGGCACCGGCCTCGGCCTGAGCATTTCGTACGACATCATCGCCAACAAGCATGGCGGCAGCCTCACCGTCTCCTGCCCACCGGAAGGGGGATCGGTCTTCACCATCCGGCTGCCGCTGAAAGCCGCCGAAGCATCGACACCATCATGAAACAACGTGACGAACTCGCCATCCTTTTCGTCGATGACGAGTCTGACATTCTCCACTCGCTCAACCGCTTCCTGCGGCGGGAGGAGTACCGGAAATTCTTCGTGGACAACGCCGTCGAAGCGCTCGAACTGCTGGCGAAAACCCCTGTCGATCTGGTCGTTTCCGACCTTCGGATGCCGGGCATGAACGGTCTGGATCTCATCAAGGAGGTCAAGCGTCTCTACCCCGGTACGCTGCGGATGATCGTCAGCGGCTCGCAGGACATCGAGCAGATCATCGAATCGGTCAACAAGGGCGAGATTTTCCGTTTCATTCCCAAGCCTGTCGAGCCTGAATCGTTCAAAAACATCCTGAACGACGCCCTCGACTACTACTGCATGAAGCTCGAACGCGAAGAGCTGTTCGACGAAATTTCACTCAAAAACGGGCAACTGACTGACGCCAACGCCACGCTCGAAAAACTCGCCGGCGATCTGAAAAGAAGCGAGGCGCAGTTCCGATCGATGAACGACGCGGCGCAGGACGCCGTCTTCATGCTCGACGGCAGCGGCCTGGTCCGCTACCGGAACACGGCGGCGGAAGTGATGTTCGGCTACCGCAGAAGCGAGCACCCCGCGCAGCCGGTCTCCGAAATTTTTCCGGAGACCTCGACGGCGCTGGAGCTGAATGATCTGGTCTCCTGCGACTCCGCCCTTCTGGCCAGGAGCTGCGCGAACCTCGTCATCCAGATCGAGGGACTCCGGAAGGATGGCTCTCGCCTGCCGCTCGAAATTTCGCGAGGGTGCGTGCATCTGGAAAGCGGCCCGCACAGTGTGCTCATCGCGCGGGACATCAGCACGAGGATCGAGGAGGAGAAGAGCCGCAAACAGTACGAAACCATGCAAAAAGAGCTGGAGTCGCAGATCGAGAAGAAGCTGTTGCAGAGCCAGGCTCCCATCACGCTCCGGCACATCGAAATCAGCTACCTGATGCACTCCTCCGGCCATCTCGACGGCGATTTCACCGAGCTGATCGAGTACGATCCGTTGCGGGCCGACCTGCTCATCGGCGACGTGATGGGCCACGGCATCCAGTCGGCGCTGGTGAGCGCGGGGCTGAAGTCGCTCTTTCTGAAGAGCATCGCCGAAGAGCGCAAAAGCCCGGAAGCGCTGCCGCCGCTGGAGCGCATCGTCGGAAAAATCCACGAGCGGTGCATTCACGAGCTGATCGATCTCGGCATGTTCGCCACCCTTCTGTTCGTGCGGCTCGATCTGAAAAACCGGCAGGCCTCCTTCGTGGATTGCGGCCACAACCCGCTCATCCACCTGCCGGCGAAGACGGGACGCTGCCGTCTGGTCAAGGGCGGCAATCTGCCCATGGGGATGATTGAAAAGGAGGAGTATCGGCAGGCGGAGTTCGCCGTCGATGAGAACGACCTGCTCGTGCTCTACTCCGACGGCATCACCGAAAACCGTTCGCCCGGTGACGAGCTTTTCGGCATCGAGCGCTTCAGTGCGCTCCTCGAAGAGCACGCCGCGCTGCCGACCGAAGCGATTGTCGAAAAAATCGAGGCGGCGCTCATGGAGTTCTGCGGCTGCACCAATTTTGAGGACGACGTCACCTGCATCGTGATCCGGATCAGCGGGAGCACGAAAATGCCGGATAACGGCTAAAGTCCGAAGCCAAAGAGAACCTGCGCATCGAACCCTTGCCGATGCATCGATGACAACCCGATCGACAAACCCCGAAAAGCGAACCCCGTCAATGACCGACAACAGATCGGCGCAAGAGGCCAGAGCGCTGGAAAAGCGGCTCGGCAGGCGCTCGAATGGGCGGCGCGGCTGGCGGCGGCGCGCGGCGTTCGCCGTGAGCACGGCACTCTCGGAGCTGATCGTGCGGCTGATCGAGATTGGCGCGGCGCTCTCGGTGACGCTCTTCGCCTTCGTTCCGGTGCTGCTTGCGCGGCTCGCGCTCCGGCTGCCCGCCGGAAAGCCGGTGTTCTCGAAGCGCTCGGTGTTTGGCCGCTCGGGCAAGCCACTGACGCTTTTGAGCTTCGACGGGCTTTCGGGCGGCATGGCCACATTACCGTGGTTTCTGGAGCTGTTCACCGGACGGCTCGCTTTGGCGGGCACCTCGATCCGTGACTGGCAGCCCACCGCTCCCGCGCCGGAGCAGGGGTACATCAGCATGGTGAAACCGGGCATCGTCTCGCTCTGGCGCGTCCGGCAAAGCAGCCGGATCGCCCACGAGGGGCGCGAGGCCACCGAGTGGGAGTACATCTTCAGCAAGCATCCGGCATACGACTTTCTGCTGATCCTGCGCGCCCTTCCGGCCCTGCTCTTTTCCGAAAAAGAGGCGTCGCCGTCACCGCTCTTCAATCTGCTCGACCTGAAGATCGACAACATCACGATGCGCGAGGCGATCGAGATGATCCGGCAGACGATCGAAGAGCGGCGGCAGTCGGCCATCTTTTTCGTCAATCCGGACTGCATGAACAAAAGCGTCACCGACCGCGAGTATCGCGAGGCGCTCGTGGCGGCGGATCACATTTTGCCCGATGGCATCGGCTTGGTCATCGCGGGCAAGATGCTCGGCACGCCGCTGCGCGAAAACATCAACGGCACCGACATGCTGCCGTTTCTGTGCGAGATGGCCGCCGAGGCAAAACGCTCGATCTACCTGCTCGGCGGCAAGCCCGGCGTGGCCGAAAAGGCGGGCGACGCCATCGCGCAAAAGTTTGCCGTCACCATCGCGGGCGTGATGCACGGCTACTTCGACCACAAAACGGAGAGCGCCGGGGTGATCGAAGAGATCAACCGCTCGAACGCCTCGATTCTGCTCGTGGCCTTCGGCGCGCCGCTTCAGGAGCAGTGGATCGTACGTCACCGCGAAGACCTCCGCCCGGCCATTCTGATGGGCGTCGGCGGTCTGTTCGATTTCTTTTCGGGCAACATCCAGCGAGCGCCGCGCTGGATGCGCGAAATCGGGCTGGAGTGGGTTTACCGGATTTTGCAGGAGCCTGGCAGGATGTGGAAACGCTACGTGGTGGGCAATCCCCTGTTTCTGTACCGGGTGATGAAGTGGAAAGTGCTTGGCCGAAATCTGAACCTCTGAAATCAATGGAACTCGACCCGACCGTCCGGCGAGAACTGATCCGGAAAATCGGTGACAACATCCGGCCATCGCTCCGGCTCCGGGGCAAAATGAAGGTTGCCGCCTGGGAGAACACCATCCGCCTCTCCTACCTTGCCAAGCGTCTGCTCGACATCGTGGTTTCGACGCTTGCGCTCGTCGCGCTGCTGCCAATTTTCGCGGTCACGGCGCTCTCGATCGTGGTTGAAAATCCGGGGCCGGTCTTTTTCGTGCAGACGCGGGTCGGCAGGAATGGCCGCCACTTCCGCTTCTACAAGTTCCGCTCGATGGTGGTCAACGCCGAAAAGCTCAAAACCGAACTCGCCGCCCGAAACGAGTCGAAGGATGGCGTGATCTTCAAGATGAAAAAAGACCCGCGCATCACCCGCACGGGCCGCGTCATCCGCAAATTCAGCATCGACGAGCTCCCCCAGCTCATCAACGTGCTCAAGGGCGACATGAGCCTGGTCGGCCCGCGCCCGCCGGTTCCGAAGGAGGTGGCGCAATACACCCTCGAACAGCGCAAACGGCTGCACGCCATTCCCGGCATCACCGGCCTGTGGCAGGTCAGCGGCAGGAGCGACATTCCGTTTACCGATCAGGTTCGGCTCGATTTGCAGTATATCCAGAGCGCCGGCGTCATCAACGACCTGCGCCTTCTTCTGAAAACCATCCCTGCCGTGCTCAGCGGCAAGGGCGCATACTGAAGGAACCCGTCATGAAATTCACGCTTGACAACATCGACGGCCAACTGGTGGGCATCGCGGAGCTGGAGGGACGGCTCGACGCCCGCAACAGCAAGCCGCTGCAGAAAACCTTCCTCGAATGGCTGGAAAAGACACCGCTGGTGGTGTTCGATTGCAGCCTGCTCGATTTTATCGACAGCAGCGGGCTGGGAGCCATTGTTGGCTGTTTGCGCAACGCGCTCGAAAAAGAGGGCGATCTGAGGCTTGCCGGACTGAACGAAAAGGTAGGCATGGTCTTCGAACTGACGCAGGCGAAACGGCTCTTTTCGATCTTTGCCAACCGGGGCGAGGCGGCTTCATCGTTCGCCGCCAAACCCGATTCAGGAACAGGGCGATGAAAACCATCCTCGCATTCAGGGAGGAGGAGTTTGCGTGGAGTCACGAGGTTTTTTCCTGCCTCCATCCCCTGCTTCTGCCGCTGTGCAACAAGCCTTTCATCGAATTCCTGATCGATTTTGCGATTCTGACCGGCAGCACGGCCGTTCGCATCCTTTGCGATGGCGGGATCAACCCGATCGAGCGCTACTGCGAGAATGGCAGCCGCTGGGGAATCGCGCTCTCCTACGGAAGCCTTCATGCCGATGATAGCGCCCAGATACTGCTCGGCAAGAACCGCAAGTTTTGCGGCGAAGAGCGCATCATGATCGTCAGCGGCTTCTCTTTCATCCGTTACGACAAGCGGCTCGATTACAAAAGCCTCGCCAGTTCGCTGCCCGAGGGCGAGTGGGCCGCCTGCCCCGGCGGAAGCATCACGCTCTCCGGCGCACCGGAAAAGCCGCCGGCGGACGGAGCAGCAGCGCCGCTTTCGCTCATGCCGCTCGACGGCATGGCGAGCTACTACCGCGCTTCGATGGAGGCGCTCGAAACCGGAGCCGACCGCTACGTTCTGCCCGGCTACGGCGGTGAACCGGGATGCGCCATCGGCAGGAACGTGGTCATCAGCAAATCGGCGCAAATCCGCAAGCCGGTGAGCATCGGCAACAACGTCCAGCTTCTCGGCGACACGATCATCGGCCCCTCGGCCATCATCGGCAGCAACGTCATCATCGACCGTGAGAGCTCGGTGGAATCGAGCATCGTGCTCGACAACACCTACATCGGCGAACACCTCGAAGTCAACGGACGCATCGCCTCGGGCAACCGCCTCAACGATCCGAGAAGCGGCGCGTCGATCTCGATGGAAGATCCGCACCTGCTCGGCAGCATCAAAAAGAGCCAAACCCTGAGCGCCCTTCCGCGCAAAGTCGCGCACGCCCTCGCCGCGCTCGTCATGATCGCCGTGCTCGCTGTTCCGTTCCTTTTTCTCTGGCCACTGCTCAAACTTGGCGGACGGTGGAGATCGGCCCAAATCGACTGCCATTCCGAAAATCCCGGCGAAACCATCTCGCTCGGGAAGGTCGAACTCGACGCCACAAACGCGCTGGGAGCGATAGCCTCCACTCTTTCGCTGGATCACTATTTCCGGCTCTTCCGGGTGCTCACCGCCGAGCTCGCGCTCATCGGCAGCACACCGCTTCCGGCTGAGGCGCAGCATCCGAACGCTCCGGCAAACGCGCTCGCCTACCGGCCCGGCGTCTTCAGTTATGCCGAAGCCGAACAGTGGCCCGCCACCGGCGACGACGCGGCCATCGTCGAGCGCTACCACCTCGTGCACAGCGGCCCGATCTCGGACATCGGCCTCGTCGTCAAAGCCTTCGTCAACCGCCCACATGAAAAAAGCAGCGCATGATTATTACCGAAACATCGGCAAACGGCATCGTCATCGTCGCCCTTGAGGGCAACCTCGATGCGCTCTCGGCTCCGAAACTCCGAGGCAGCCCTCCGGTTGCCGACCCGAAAACGGCGATTGTCCTCGATCTGGAAAAGGTGGATTTCATGGACAGCAGCGGCCTGGGAGCCATCGTCGGCGCGGCCAGGGAGAAAGACGATCCGGCTTGCGGCATCGTGCTCTCCTGCATGAACGACAAGGTGCGTAGGACCTTCGAGACCACCAACGCCCAGAGACTTTTCCATATTTTCGACGACACCGCCGCTGCCGTCGATTTCGCGGCAACCCGGCAAATCGCCCGCACATGAGCAGCATCATCACGCTTACCCTGCCGGGCGACCCGCTCTTCACTGAGGTTGCCCGGCAAACCACAACCTCGGTGGCCAGTCTCCTGACCGGCGAGAACCATTCCGCATCCGATGAGACGCAATTCGTCCACGACTTCGAGCTTGCCGTCAGCGAAGCCTTTACCAACTCGGTGAAGTACGCCGGAGAGCACGACACTCCGCCGACGGTCACGCTCAGCTTCGAGCTGGAAAAACGGCGGCTCACGGTGAGCCTGCTTGACGCCAACGGGCCGTTCAGCATTGAAACGCCCGCGCCCGACATCGAGAGCTATCCCGAAAACGGCTACGGCCTCTGGATCATCCGCAAGGTGATGGACAGCGTCACCTATCGGCGCGAAGGAAATTCCAATATCATCTCCATGTCAAAAACACTCTAACCGATGGTCACGGTCGTTATCGTCAGTTTCAACACGCGGGAGATTCTCGCGAACTGCCTCGATGCGCTTTTCAAGAGCGGCATGGGCAGCGAGATGGAGGTGTTCGTCGTGGACAACGACTCGCGCGACCAGTCGGCGGAGATGGTCGCCGAGCGCTTTCCGGAGGCGCGGCTCATCGCCAACAAACAGAACCTCGGCTTCGCGGCGGCGAATAATCAGGCGTTCCGGCAAGCCTCCGGCGAGTACATCGTGCTGCTCAATCCCGACGCCTACGTCCTTCCGTCGTCGATTCCCAACGCCGTGCGCTTCATGGACGAGCACCCGGAGTGCGGCCTGTGCGGCGGCAAGATCATCTCGCCGGAGGGACGCCTCGAACCGTCGGCGCGCCGCTTCCCTTCGCCTTTGACCAAGCTCTTGACGCTGTCGGGCCTTCGCGCGAAGTTTCCGAAATCGCGCTGGCTGAACTGGCACGAGTTCGGCGACTTCGCCCACGACCGCCCGATGGAGGTGGACTGGGTGCCCGGCACCTTCACCATCGTGCGCAAGGCGATGCTCGACAAAATCGGCCCGTTCGACGAGCGCTTCTTTATTTATTACGAAGAGACCGACCTCTGCCTGCGGGCCAAAAAAGCGGGCTGGAAAGTCTTCTTCATCCCGGACGCCGAGGTGATGCATATCGGCGGCGCGAGCAGCAAGACGCGCAAGGACAAGACCTTCGACAGCGCCGCCTCGCAGGTGCTCTCCTTCCGGATGCGCAGCGAGTGGCTCTACTACCGCAAAAATTATGGAATTGCGACGATGCTTGCGAGCGCTGGCATCGAGCTGCTGTGGTTCTCGATGCGCTACCTGAAAAACCTTTTGCTCCCGTCTGGCGACGCCGCGCGGAAAAAAGAGATGGCCCGTTCGACCATGAGCCAGGTCACTCGCTCGGTCGCCGACACGCGCTTCGGCAAGTTCTCGCCACCAATTCCCTGGTAAGTTCGCATGAGCCTTTTCCCTAACATACAGGCCGACCTGAAAACCTACGGCGGCCACTGGAGCCAGCAGGGGTTCTGGGTGATGGTGGTCTATCGCTACGGGCGATGGCGCTACGGCATCAAAAACCCGCTGCTGCGCAAGCCCTTTTCGCTGCTCTACCGGTTTCTCTACAAAATCGCGCAGATTCTCACCGGCATAGAGCTGCCCTGTGAAGTGCCGGTCGGCAGGAACTTCCGCATCGACCACTTCGGTGACATCGTCATCAGCGGCTACGCGAGCTTTGGCGACAACTGCATCATCCGCAACGGCGTCACGGTGGGGCTGAAGAACATCGAGGAAAAAGCCGCCCCGAAGATCGGCAACAACGTCAACATCGGCGCGGGCGCCAAACTGCTCGGCAACATCACCATCGGCGACAACGTGGATGTCGGAGCCAATGCGGTAATCATCGCCTCGGTACCCGCGAACTCCATTGCCGTGGGCATTCCGGCCAGAATCATTCCGAAAAAGTCTTGATCGATTCCACGTTTCCATGAGACGAACCGAACTGTTTTTCCCGCGCTACGCCTGGCGACAACCCGGCGCGACTCGCGGCGACGAGCGATTCAGGCGAGCGAGTTCCCTGCTCTGCTCGCTGCTGTTGCTCTTGCTCTCGGCGTGCAGCTCTATTTCTCCGAAGGAGACCGCCGTCAGCAAAACAGGCGAAAGCACCTTCAAGTCGGAGCCGCCGAAAAAGGTGCAGGCGTTCGCCACGCCCGAGCGGCTCAAGGCGCTCGACACGCAGGAGGCGTTCGAGTACAGGCTGGGGCCGGGGGACATGATCGGCATCCTGGTGTGGCGGCGGCCCGAACTATCGCAGGAGGGCATTCTGGTTTCGCCCGACGGCTTCCTCACCGTGCCGAGAATCGGCAACATTCAGGTGCTCGGCTTGAGCGTCGCCGAAGTGAAAGCGCTGGTCACCTCGAAACTCGAATTCTTTTACATTGAACCCGAAGTGACCATTCGCGTCCAGGAGTTCCACAACAACAAGGCGTTCGTGCTCGGACGGGTGAGCAAACCGGGCGTCATCAACTTCCCCGGCAAAGGCACACTGCTCGAAGCTCTCGCGCTGGCGGGCGGCATTCCCGACCAGAACAAGGATACCTCCTTGACCAAGTGCGCCATCATCCGGGGCAACGACACCATCATCTGGATCGACCTCGAAGATCTGCTCCGGAACGGCAACATGGCGCTGAACGCTCCGGTCAGGAACAACGACGTGATCTACATTCCGGAGTCTTCGGACGAAATGGTTTACGTACTCGGCGAGGTGCAGACGCCGGGCGCGATCCAGATCAGAAGCGGCATGACGGTGCTCAAGGCGGTGATGCTGGCGGGCGGCCTGAACAAGAATGCAAACGCAGAAAAGGTGTTCGTCGTCCGGCAGCAGACGCTCAAGGGGGACGTGATCAGGGTTGACCTGAAAAAGCTGCTCGAATCCGGCGATTTTACCCAAAACTTCTCGCTGATGGCCAACGACATCGTGTATGTCAGCCCCGGCGGCATGACAAAGTTCAACTATGCAATCGAAAAGATCATGCCTTCGTTGCAGATGCTGAACCTCGGTTTCAGCGACCTGGAGTCGCTCGGCGTCATGGAGCGATTGCGCTCGAAGATTTGGGGACAGTCCGGCTTCATCAACAGCAGTTCGAGCGGCGCCACATCCACCACGACCACCACAAGCCCGTAATCAGACTAATAAAAAGCACATTGCAGAAACCGCCGTTAACCATCATTCCTTCCGTGCCGGTCTGGAAACAGGGCGAAACCCTGCGGTTCGACCGCAAATTTTACGACGGCCTCTTGCTCTATGCCGAACTCTGGCCGGGGCCGATCACCTGCGTGATGTCGCAAAGCAGCTCTCCGCTCCCGGATTTCGGCGTCGTCGAGGCA
Organism: Chlorobaculum thiosulfatiphilum; assembly: GCF_006265165.1. Classification (GTDB taxonomy): domain Bacteria; phylum Bacteroidota; class Chlorobiia; order Chlorobiales; family Chlorobiaceae; genus Chlorobaculum; species Chlorobaculum thiosulfatiphilum. The sequence continues at coordinate 36,466 of NZ_VDCH01000007.1, read as the reverse complement.
ACGCCCGGCGACATGCCATTTACCTGCATCGTGCTCAGGGAGAACAAAATCGCCGGTGGCGAACACATCGCCAACGCCGCTGTCGTGCTGGCATCGGCCGACGCCCACGACCAGCTCCATGTCGCCGCCTTGTGCCGACAGAAGGGCGTCAGATGCGTCTATGTCATCGAGTACATCCCCGAAACCCGCTACCAGATAGCCGCGCTCAGCTCCCGAAATCCGGTTCTGCGGCTCCGCCAGTACCTCTACCTCCGGCTCGGCGAACGCAAACGGCGCAAGGCATTTAAACGCTGCGACGGGCTTCAGTGCAACGGCGCTCCTGCCTACCATGAGTACCGGAAGACACCGAACCGGTTGCTCTACTTCGACACGCGGGTCTCGAAAGAGCAGCTCATCGGCGACGCCGAACTCGAAGCGCGCCTCTGTACGCTCAGGGAGAAAAAGCCGCTTCGGCTGGCCTTCTCCGGGCGGCTCGTGGCCATGAAGGGCGCGGATCACCTCGTCCAGCTCGCCCTGAAGCTCAAAAAGCTGAATCTCCCGTTCCACCTCTCCATCTACGGGGCGGGCGACCTGGAAGCGGAGATGAAACGCTCTATCGAAAGGAACGACCTGAACGAGCTGGTAACGATGGAGGGAGCGGTGGACTTCCACCGGCAACTGCTGCCCGACCTCAAGGAGAAGGTCGATCTTTTCGTCGCCCTGCACCGCCAGAGCGATCCATCGTGCACGTACCTCGAAACCCTCTCCTGCGGCGTACCGATCGTCGGCTACCGCAACCAGGCATTCAGCGGCATTCTCGATCTTGCCGAGGTCGGCTGGGGAGTCCGGCCCGATGACATCGACGCGGTCTCGTGGATGATTCTGCGGCTCGATCTCGCTCGCGAGGAGATAGCCGAAAAGTCGAGAAACGCCGCTGGCTTCGGTCGCCAGCACGATTTCGAAACCACCTACAAAAACCGGATCGACCACCTGCTTTCCATAACCAACGGACGGAAACGCACATGAACGAGAGGCTCAACATCGTCTTCGCTTCCGACAGGAACTACATCCAGCACCTCTCCGTCGCGCTGATTTCGCTGCTCGTAAACAACCGAGAACTGGCGTTCACCGTCAATATCATCAGCAGCGGCATGACGGCGAAAGACCGGCGCAACATCGGCGAGATCGTGAAAGGGTACGACTGCGAGGTCAGGCATCTCACCGTTTCGGACGACCTCTTCGTCACGCTGGCCACCGAACACCCGATGTACCCGAAGGGCATCTACTACCGCCTGCTCATTCCCTCGCTCATCGACGAACAGAAGGTGCTCTACCTCGATTCGGACATCGTCGTCAACGGCTCGATCCGTGAGCTGTACGAGACCGATCTCGGCGACGCTTATGTCGGCGCGATCGAAGACCCCGGTTTCGACCGCCACGACAAATTGCGCATGGACAAGTCGGCGGTCTATTTCAACTCCGGGATGATGCTCATCAATCTCAGAAAATGGAAAGAGACCGACCTCCAGAAAAAGATCATCGACTTCATTGAAAAACACCCGGATGACGTCTGGTTTCCCGATCAGGATGGCCTCAATTCGGTCATCAACGGCAGATGGAAAAAGGCGCCGCTGAAGTTCAACCAGTTTTCATCGCTGTTCGACGCTGATTTCGAAAGCCGGTTCGACTGCTTCGGCAAGAAGGAGCTTCAGGAGGCCCGGACGAAACCGGTCGTCATTCACTACAGCTCCGGCTCGAAGCCCTGGCACTTCAAAAACAGACACCCGTATAAAAGCTATTACTGGAAGTATCTGAAAATGACGCCGTACCGGCGCGCCATCTACTCCGACTTGAGGCCGCTGCATCTGTTGAAATCGATGATCCCGAAGAATTTCAAGGCAGCCATCAAGAAGGTGCTGAAAAAACAAGCCGGTTGACGCACGAAAGCCATCCCGCTTTCGTATCGATGGCAAACAGTTCTGAATCCACCGTCATTGCGAGGAGCATCGCGATGTGGCGATCCATGTGGATTCAGCGAAGGCTGTAAACGATGGATCGCCACGTCGCGACAGGTCGGGACTCGCGATGACGAGTCTCCATCACTGGAGGTGCAGACCGGCATGGTGAAATCAAAAAACACTGGACTGGCACAATCATTCGCCTGTTTTGCCTTGACACACCACTACCCACTATGATCCATAAGGAAAACGCGCAGAACAAGCTTGTCAGCAATGCAGTATCGGGCATCATGGCGACCCTCGTCTATATGCTCAGCCGACTGCTGCTGACGCCCTTCATCCTGCACTACCTCTCCTTGAGCGAGTTCGGCCTCTGGTCGCTCTGCTTCATCATCCTCTCCTACGCGGGCATGGGCGGTTTCGGCGTCAACAGCACCTATATCCGCTATGCGGCGCGTTACCTGGCCGAGGGACGGGAACAGGAGATCAGCCGCCTGCTCTCGACCGGCGTGGCCTACATGTTTCTGTTCTGCTCGCTCTTTTACGCGGGCCTCTATTTCTCGATGCCATTCCTGATGGTGCGCTTCAACATCGAAGCGGCGCAGCGGGCGGTGGCCACGACGCTGATTCTCGGCACGGCGATCGTCTTCAGCATCGAACTCGTCCTCGGCGGCTTCCGCTTCATCATCAACGGAATGCACGAATTCGCCAAGGAAAGAATGGTCACCACGGTCGCCGGACTGATCGAAATCGGCGCGATCATCGGCTTTCTCGCGCTTGGCTCCGGAGTGAAAGGACTGCTCTACGCCTACGCGCTGCGGCTCGTGCTCGAAACGCTCGGCTGCTGGTTCATCGCCAAATCGCTGCTGCCGTCGCTGCGCGTCTCGCTGCGGCTTTTCAGCCGCGAGCACCTGCGGCACTTTTTCGGCTTCGGCGGCAAGGTGCAGGTGCTCGGAATGCTCGGCATCTTCCTGACCGCCATCGACCGACTCTTCATCACCGCCATTTCGGGACTTGCCGCCGGAGGTTTGTTCGAAATCGGGCGAAAGCTCCCTTCGGCGGCGGGCGGAATCTCCTCGTCGGCCTTCGGGCCGTTCCTCTCGACGGCGGCGCATCTCGAAGGGAACTGGACGGGAGACAAGTGGAAAACTCCCGCCGAGCGCGCCGTCACCTATCTCATGGTCGCGCTGGCCTCCGTTGCGCTGGCGAGCGCGCCGATAGCCTTTCTCGACCGGGTGCGCGCCTTGTTGCCCGTCAATAGCTGGATAGCCGCGCTTGTCGCCGCCGGAGCGGGCGCGGTGCTGCTCGCGATGCTCGACCGTTCGTTCAAAACCGAAAACCGCCTCGATAGCGACGAGCTGAAAAAACTCTACCTCGACGGCATCCGCTTCACCAATATCATCAACTCGCTCTTGTTCGGCTTTCTCATCGCCATGGCCCGCCCGCTCATCGACGTCTGGGTCGGCACGAAGTATCCCGGCGCCGCCGAAGTCATGATCTTTCTCTCCATCGCCTACTCGATCCAGCTCTGCACCGGCCCGGTCACGCTGCTCTTCAGGGGAATCGATCGCAACGGGCGCGAGCTCGAATACATGCTGGCGCAGACGCTGCTCATGGTGCTCTGGATTCCCGCCGGAACGACCGTCTGGGGACTCACCGGCGCCGCTGCGGCCATCGCCGCGAGCATGTCGGCCAGCACGCTCTTCCTCATCTGGCGCAGCAACGGCACCTTCGCCATCCGCACGGGCGAATTTGTTACCCACAGCGTACTGCCAGCCCTGATTCCGATTGTTCCGGGAGTGCTGATTTTCACCATCTCCACGCTCTGGCCGCAAACCGGACGGCTGAATCTGATGCTCCAGATTGTCGCGTGCGGTACGTTCTTTGTGCTGTCGAGCGCCGGACTGTTGTGGAAATTCGTGCTCGACGAGGCTGAAAAAAGCAAAGCGTTCGAACTGCTGCCACTGAAAAAAGGATCGGCATGATCAAGGAAAACGCACCGAAAGAGGCGCTGCCGTTCGGCAAACCGAACAAACCGATCGACATCGTCGGCTTCATCAAGCGATACGGCCTGTTCGCGCTCGTGATCGGCGCGTTCCTGTTCACGCTCACGGTGCCGCTCGTGCTGCTCATCAGCAAACCCAATTACGAGGTTCACTCCCTCATGAGAATCGACCCGGTCATCCCCTCGGTCATCACCAAGTCCGAAGACCCGTCGATCATGAACTACTACTCCGATTACTCCAACACGCAGGCCAAGCGAATCCTGGGCTTCGATGTGCTCAAAGCTACGGTCGAAAAACTCACTCCCGATCAGCGAAACGCAATCTTTCCGCCGAACCTTCCTTCGGCAACCTGCGCTGAAATCGCCGGAATCATCATCAAGGTCAACCCAGTGCCAGGCACGCACCTGATCGACATCGGCGTTTCCGGCCCGAAGAAAAAGGGGCTTGCGCCGCTCATCAACACACTCATGCGCGTTTACCTCGACAAGGTGAGACGAGGCAACGAAATGCAGGATAACGAGCGGCTGGTCTATCTCAAAAACGAACAGCAGGCCCTGACCAACGACATCGCTGGCATCGAGGAGAAACTCAACCTGCTCACCAAGGACATTTCGACGGCTGATTTCGGTGAAGACAACAACAGGGCCAGCAAAAGGGCTGACGAGCTTCAGCAGGCCGCGGTCAACGCCTTCACGGAAAGAGTCTCTTCGGAAAACCAGTTGAAAGAGACCGAAACAAACAGCCAGCAACTCAAAAAACTGAGCCTCGATCCCATGGTCGAGGAGCGGGTGATGGGGGATCAATCCCTCCACTCCACCAGCTCGTGGACCTACCAGCAGCAGCAGCAGCTCCGGAGCACCACCGACGGCCTGACGCAGAACAACCCCGACCGCATCTACGTCGAGCAGCGCATGAAGGCCATGCGCGACTACGAGAAAAAGTTGCAGAACGAGGTGCGCAACTCCGCGAAAATGATCGTCTATGGCAAGCGCGATTACGAGCAGAAGCGGGAGCTGATCCTGAGCAAAAACAAGGCGGAAAAAGCCAAAAGCACCGAAGAAGAGCTGCTCGACGAGCTGGACAAGACCCGGCAGGAGTCGGTGCGCATCTCGCTCGGCCTGCACCTCGGCGAGGCGCTCAAATCGTCGCTGAAGCACAAGCGCGACCTGCTCGAGCAGATCGACACCCGCATCCACGAACTCGAACTCGAAGGCAAAGCGCCGCTGCACGTCGCCATCGAGTCGCTTGCCCGTGAACCCGAAAGCCCGGCGGGTTCCAATACCAAAAAGCTGATGCTGGTCTTTTTCGCCCTCTCGTTCAGCTCGGTCGGCGTACTGTTCGCAGCGGTCGATTTTCTCGACAACCGTATCCGGCGAAAGGAAGATATAAAGGCGGCGCTTGGCTATCCTCCAGCAAAAGAAATTGCCGAATCCGCCGAAGAGAAGCCGTTCCACAAGCTTCTCGAACTTGCGCCCACCGACCCCGCCGCGCAGGCGATACGAAGCCTCGCGGTGAAGCTCGTTCACGAAAACCGGCAGAGTGGCTCGAAGATCATTCTCTTCAGCGGCGTCGAGCGGCAAAGCGGCGTGACCTCGCTCGCCGGGAACTGCGCGCAGGCGTTGAGTTCGCTCGCGCCGAAGGTGCTGCTGATCGAGGCCGCCGCCAATGCGCCGACGCTTGCCGAACTCGACGGACTCGGCAATGAACCCGCTGGAGTTCGGGAGCTGCTGGCGGGTGCGAAATCGCCCGAAGAACTGATCGTCAGCGGCGGCGAAGGGTCGCCCGACACGCTCTACAACGGAAATGCGGTGGCAGGATTTACGCCGCAACAGCGCCTGCCCGGAATACTCGCCGGTCTCCGGGAACAGTACGATTTTATCTGCATCGACGCTCCCCCGGTGCTGGAGAGCAACCTGACCGAAAATCTGGCGCTCCATGCCGATATCGTCACGCTCGTCGCGCTTGGCGAAAGCACGATGTACCGCGACCTGCGGGCCGCCGCCGAGGTGTTCGTGCGGCTGGAGGTTCCGGCGATCATGCCGATCCTGAACTGGGGCGGCCAGGCAAAAAGCTCGAAGATCGACAAGCTGCTCGAAAAGCCTCCGGAGTTCCTCGACAAAATCGGCATCGAAAAGCTCGAAGCGATCATTCTGAATCTGCCGTCGGGACGCCGCCTGTTCGACCTCATCGACAGCGCATTCTCGCTGGTCAAAAAAGCGGCCAGGCCGAACAAATCGGGGCCATCCGGCAACAGACAACGCTCAAATCAGTGACACCGCAATGAAACACCTGCCGGTTCTGTTCGGCTACCACGCCTCGAACCTCGGCAACAGCCACGTGCCGCTCTCGCTGTGCCGCTACTGGAACGAATCGGGACGGCAATCGACGCTCACCGTGGCCAGCGCCGACGACGCCTTCGCGTTTCCGTGGCTCGATCCGGCCCTGAAAGGCATCAGGAAAGGAATCGTCTATAAACTGGGAGATCGGGTGCAGCCGAAGCAGATGACCGAAGCGCACTTTTTCCGCAAGGAAAGCGCCTCGTCGCCGGTCTATCTCTGGGCCGGGCTGTCGCTCGACATCTTCGAGCGCTTCCGTGAGCGCGGCGCGAAAATCGTTCTCGAACGAATCAACTGCCACCGGGCGACCTCGCGCCGGATTATTCTCTCCGCCTGCGAGCACTGGAACGAAGCGGTTCCGGAGACCTTTTCGGACAGCCAGATCGCCGAGGAGAACCGCAAGCTCGAACTCGCGGACGCAGTGTTTTGCCCGAGTCCGATGGTGAGAAAATCGATGCTCGACAACGGCGTGCCGGACGGGAAGCTGATACAAACCAGCTACGGCTGGGCGCCCGAACGCTTTCCGTCGATCGACGCGCCACGCAGGGAAAACCCGGAGCCGGTTTTCCTTTTCACCGGAACCCTCTGCATCCGCAAGGGTGTGTTGCTGCTGCTCGAAGCGTGGAAAAAAGCCAAAATCCGGGGCAAACTGCTGCTCTGCGGCGGCGTCTATTCGGACATCGAAGCGGCGATGGAGCGGCATCGGGACACGCCCAACATCGAGCACATCGCCTACACGAAGGATATTGGCGAGGTCTATCGCCGGGCCGATCTCTTCGTCTTTCCGAGCCTCGAAGAGGGCGGGCCGATGGTGACTTACGAAGCGATGGCGCACGGCATTCCGCCGCTCGTCACGGCGATGGGCGCGGGCGCAATCGTGCGGGACGGCGTCGATGGCGTCGTGCTACCCGATTTCGACGTCGATGCCTGGGCGGCGGCGATGACGGAGATGGCGGAAAATCGCGAGAAGAGAGCGGAGATGGGGCGCAACGCCCGCCAGCGTGCGGCGGAGTTCACCTGGAAGGAGGTGGCAGCCCGCCGCGCCGGACTGCTCGAAGCGCGTTACCCGGAGCTTTGGAAATGACGACCGGCTGCACACAACGATGAAGCCGGAACCAAACAGTGCGCCGATTTCGGCGACCGAGCCGGACTGGAGCCGCGAAGCGCCAATTCCGGGGCGCTACGAACCGTCGAAAAAGCTGCTCGCGGCGCTCCGACGCTATCAGCGGCTGAAGGCAAAGGGCGGCATCGCGGCTCGCGCCGTGCGCCCGTTCGTGGTGCTGCGGCACCGCATCTGGAGCGCCGTCAGCGGCGCGGACATTCCGCTCGACTCGAAGATTGGCGGCGGGCTGCTCCTGCCCCACCCGAACGGCGTGGTCGTTCACCCGGATGCGCGGATAGGCCCGAACTGCCTCTTCTTCCAGCAGGTGACGATCGGCATGGGCGGACGCAAGCCCGGCGCGCCGAAAATCGGCGGTCACGTCGATATTGGCGCGGGCGCGAAGATTCTCGGCGGCGTCACGATCGGCGACCACGCCCTCATAGGCGCGAACGCCGTCGTGCTCTGCGACGTGCCCGCGCACGCCACCGCCGTCGGCATTCCGGCGCGGATCGTTGCGCCGAACAAGAACTGAGGTTGTGGAAGTGATCGCCGGAGCATCAACGCCATGAAACGGCAGAAAAACACATTGTGGACGAGCGCCCTCCCGGCTCCCGGACAACGGCAAAACGGACGTCATCCTCATGCATGAAGGCGAAGGAAATATCATGGTGGCCGTCGCCCTGTTCGGCTGGATTCCGATTGTCAGGGCGATCTTCAAGCGCTTCGACGCGCGGACGGCCGTCGCCATCGCCTTTGTCGCCGGCTGGATGTTCCTGCCTGTCGCCGGATTCAAGCTCAAGGGCATTCCGTCCTACAGCAAGCTGACCGCCACCTGCATGGTCATTCTGTTCTGGGCGTGGAAATTCGACAAGGAGCGGTTCCAGGAGTTCAGTTTCGGCCTGATCGATCTGCCGATGCTCGCCTGGTGCATCGCGCCATTTTTCTCCTCGGCATTCAACGACCTCGGCGTCTATGACGGCCTCTCCCAAACCATGTACCAGAGCATCACCTGGGGCGTACCGTACTACATCGGCAGAGTATTTTTCAGTGACACCGACGGGCTGAAGCTCTTCGGCACGGCAATTTTCATTGGCGCGGTGATCTACATCCCCTTCTGCTGGTTCGAACTCGTCATGAGTCCGCAGCTCCACCGGCTGACCTACGGATTTCACCAGCACAACTTCCTCCAGACCCTCCGGGATGGCGGCGGATTCAGGCCGATGGTCTATATGGATCACGGCCTCATGACCGCCACCTGGATGGGTCTCGCGCTCTTTCTCGGCGCATGGCTCTTCTACACCAAAGAGCTGCCAGAAAAAATCCTGCGGCTGCCGTCGCTCTATCTGCTTCTCGGGCTTGGCGTTACCTTTCTCATGATGAAATCGTACGGAGCGATTTTCCTGATTTTTCTCGGGCTGATGTTCGTCTTTCTGTCGAGCAAGATGAAGAACATCTGGCTCGTCATTTTGCTGCTCTCCGCGCCCCATCTGTACGTCTATACACGCACAACCGGCATCTGGGACGGCACGAATCTGTCCGGCTTCGTGGCGGAAAAGTTCAGCCCGACACGCGCCCAATCGCTCCAGTTCCGTTTCGACAACGAAGCGATTCTCATCAAGAAAGCGATGGAGGGCACGGTGTTCGGCTGGGGCGGATACGGCCGCTCGCGCGTGTACGACGAATACGGCAAAGACATCAGCATCACCGACGGACTCTGGATCATCACCCTCGGCCAGAACGGCATCTTCGGCCTGATGGCCCTGATGTTCGCCGTGCAGACGCCGGTGATCTTCTACCTCATGCGAAGCGATCCGGAGCGCTGGAGCGAGAAAAACCGGGGCGCGCCCACGGTGATGATCGTGTTTCTGTCACTCTACATGATCGACAGCCTGCTGAACGCCATGGTCAATCCGGTGTACATGGTTTTCGGCGGCGGCATCGTCAGCATGTTGCTCAAGGGCGAAGCGGCGTTCAGCGCGAAACAGGCGAACGGCTCGTTCGAGGAGCCGCGGCTCGACATGCCGAAGACCCGCTTCCTTCCTTCGCCCTCCTTCCAGGGCTTTTCACGCTTTATCAGTTGAGAACTTCGAGGCATGAGTACAGCAACAAATGAACATGCCGGGTCCGGGTACTGCTCACCCTCCAGACTCGGAACCTTGTGGATCGCGGCGTTCGTCCTGGCGCTGGCGGGCGCGTTCGTGCCGAAGCCGGAGTTCCAGTACGGCTTTTTCATGATCGACACCCTCATCCACCTGGCGATTTTCGCGATACTCGCGTTCATTCCGATGATCCTCTTCAGATGTCGGAAAACCACCTTTCTGCTCGCCATTTCGATGGCTCCGCTCGGCTATCTGCTCGAAAATCTCCACCTGATGGTGACCGGCAGCAGCTTCAACGTCATCAACGCTCTCGCCAACAACCTCGGCGTCCTTGCCGGAATCGCCGCCGGATTCGTCCTGCGCCTGAAAAGCCACTACCAGCGCAAACGTCAGTCATAAATTTTTACGAAGATGAAAGTCACCGAACTGGCCCGCATGGGCTTGAACCATAGCCGCAACGCGCTTGCCGAGTCGCTCTACATCAAAAGCGGCGTCGATTTCACCCGCCCCGTCACCTTCCACGCGCTGGTCAACGAGCGCTGCAACTGCAAGTGCCGCCACTGCGAGTACTGGCGGCAGGCGGAGTACATTCCGGAGATGTCGATCGAGGAGTGGCAGAAAACGCTGCTCAGCATCAAGGAGTTCGTCGGGCGATTCTCCGTGAACTTCAGCGGCGGCGAACCCTTTATCAAAAAAGGGTTTATCGACCTCTTGCGCTTCTGCCGCGACAACGACATTCTGGCGGGCGTGACGACCAACGGCGCGTTGCTGAACGAAAAGAACGTGCAGGCGCTCGTCACCGCGCGTCCGTTCAACCTCAACATTTCGCTGGACTCGACCACGGCGGCGGTGCACGACTACGTGCGCGGCATGAACGGCCTGTTTGAGCGGATCGTGCGCGGCATCGGCCTGCTGAAGGCGGAACAGCAGAAGCAGGGGGTCACCTTTCCGATTATCGTCAAGCCGACCGTCATGTCCGCGAACTTCCGCGAGCTGCCGGAGATCGTGCGCTGGGCGGAGAATATGGGCGCGACGGCGGTGAACTTCCAGCCACTTGGACGCTGGACGCCGGAAACATACGACGAGCTGTGGATCGAAGAGAAAGAGATGGCCGAATTCGAAAAGGTGATCGACCAGCTCATCGGGATGAAACGCGCCGGGTCGCCGATCATGAACAGCGAGGAGATTCTGCGGCTCATGCCCGCGAGCTTCCGCGAGGAAAAAGCCTCGCCGGAACACCTCCCCTGCCGGATCGGGCTGCACGAATTCTACATCCGCCCCGACGGCGAGGTGAAGCTCTGCTTCCACTTCCCCTCCATCGGCAACACCACGAGGGAGTCGGCACGGGAGATATGGACGGGCGCGAAAGCGAAGAAGATACGCGAGGCGACGATCAAGTGCGACAAGCTCTGCCTGCTCACCTGCCTGTCGCAGAAGTCGCTCGTCAACAAGGCGAGCCAGGCGCTGACCATCCTCAACCGGCAGAAAACCAAGGCCGCGAAGTAAACTCACGATGAACGAAAAGCACCTCGACAGCCCGGCGTACCGCAATGGCCGCGACCTGCCGGAGATCGACTGCGTCCTGATCGGCGTCAACAGCGCGAAGACTTTGGGACGCTGCATCGAGTCGATCCGCGCGGGCAGCTATCCGGCGGAAAAGCTGCGCATCTGCTATGCCGACGGCGGCTCGACCGACGAAAGCATCGCGGTGGCGAAGCGCTACGACGGCGTGCGAGTGCTCGCGCTGACGCCGGAGTACCCGACGCCTGGGCTTGGCCGGAACGCCGGATGGCGAAGCGGCTCCGCGCCTCTGGTGCAGTTCCTCGACTCGGACACCATCGTCGATCCGGAGTGGTTCCGCAAAGCGGTCGCCCGTATGCGAGACGCCCGTTTCGGCGCGCTCATCGGCTTCCGGCGCGAGCTGCACCCGGAGCGCTCGGTCTATAACTGGATCGGCGACCTCGAATGGAACGGCCCGGTCGGCGAGTCGGATTGCTTCGGCGGCGACGTGCTCCTGCGCCGCGAGGCGCTCGAAGCGACCGGCGGCTACGACGAAACGCTCGTCGGCGGCGAAGACCCGGAGCTGAGCCGCCGCGTCATCCGCGCCGGATGGAAGATCGAGCGCATCGACGCCGTCATGACGCGGCACGACCTGGCCATGACGACGCTGAAGCAGTACCTCAAACGCGCCTACCGCTCCGGCTACGGCTTCGCCGCCGTGCGAGCGCGGGAGGCCCGGCTCGGCAGCCCGTTCTGGAAAGCGGATTTCCGCAAGATCGCCATCAAAGGCGGCGGCTTCATCGCCGCGGAGAGCCTGGCGACGGTGACGCTCCTCTCCGCCCGCCCCTCCGCAGCTTCGATGCTGGCAACGGCGACGTTGTGCCTGGCGGGAGTTCCGCTGCTTTTTTCGCCGAGGCTCTTCAAGGTCGGCAAGTTCATGCGGGAGAACAAGTTGACCCGCAACGAGGCAAAGACCTACGCCTGGCACTGCTCGGCGGTCGTGCTCCCGCAGCTCGCGGGGGTCGTGCGATACTACGCGGGCGCAATCGCCAAACGTCCGCTGAGGAACAAACGAAGCGCTTTGAAAACCGGACTCTCCAATCCCGAAGCCTGACGCCCGGCCACACCTCCAGCGCCGCATTCGACAAGATTCAGATAACCATCCCCTCGCCCCATGCCGATAAACCTGCCCTATCTCCGCCGCTCGCTCTGGCGGCTGCTCGGCAACGGCTCCTTGCCGGAGCTGTGCGAAAAAGAGTGGACTGTCGCCCCGGCCTGCGTGACCAGTACGCGTCCAGCCTTGTACATTCCGGGCGCGCTCGACAACGTCACCGCGTCGTCGGCCTCCTCGAATCTGGAGCAGGAGATGCGGAGGATCAAGGGCGGACGCACGGAACACGCCGCCACCATCGCGCGGGCGCTCGCAGACGTGACGCTCTCTGACGGCTACCTCTACAAGCAAGGCGTCAAGATTCCGGTGAGCATCCAGAAGGAGCGACTCGTCATCGACCGCCAACCGACGGCCAGAAAAGAGGTTGCGGTGCTGGCGTGCGGGCTGACCGACATTCAGTTTTTCGGCCACTGGATGACCGACGGCCTCCCGCTGCTCATGGCCGCCCGCGATCTCGGCCCGCCGATTCGCAATGCCGCGACGCTCACCGGCCATCAGAAGGAGTATCTCTCGATGCTCAATCTTGGCTACGACCCCTTCACCGCCGGAAAGATCGGAAAGCTCATCGTGCTCGAAGATTACGGGCAGAACAACTACAAGCGGGATCGTTACCAGGCGATGCGGGCGCGCTTCCGGGAGGTCGCGCCGAAACCCGCTCACCCCGGCGCGCTGCTCTTGCGCGGCACATCCGGAGTCGTCACGCCCGACGCGCAAGGCAACCGGCGCATACTCGTCAACGAGGCGGAGATCGCCGACTACCTGCAATCGATCGGCTTCCAGCTCATCGATTCGACGAAACAGAGCGCCAGAGAAATCGTCGAGAAAACCTCCGGCTCGAAGATCATCATCGGCGTCGAAGGAAGCCAGATTCCCCACGGCCTTTTTACGATGGCCGATAAAGGCACACTGATAAACATTTTCCCGCCGTTCCATTTCAACAACGTGCTCAAAGGCCAGACCGATTGCATGGAGATGCACTACGCCTTCACGATCGGCGAGGTGTGCGAAGGCGGGTTCCGCCTGCCGCTCGACACGCTCAAAAAAACGCTCGACCTCGTCGCGGCAAAGACGGCCTGAATTTCGGCAATCATCACTTGAAACGATCCCCCGTTCAAACCAGACTTTCAAATTCAGTAGCATGACCCGGAACACTGTCGCCTATCTGTGCAGCGAGTACCCGGCTATTTCGCACACCTTCATCTACCGCGAGATCGAGTCGCTGCGCAAGGCCGGAATGACCGTCCATACGGCCTCGATCCACAGGCCGGAAAAGCTCGATCTCATGACCCACGCCGAGCGCGAGGAGGCCGCAAACACGCTTATGGTGCTCTCGCAACCGGCGGCGGCAATCATCGGAGCGCATCTGCACTGCCTGGCCAAAAACCCCGGCGGCTACCTGAAGATGGCGGCGGACGCCTTCCGGCTGCTCTTCACCGGCCCGAAAAATCTCGTCAAGGCGGCGGCCTACTTCGCCGAAGCGGGCATTCTGCTGCGCTGGGCGCACCGGCACGGCATCACGCACATCCACGAGCACTTCGGCAACCCGACGGCGCTGGTGGCGATGCTCATGAAGCGCTACGGCACCGTCACCTTCAGCATCTCGGTGCACGGCCCCGACATCTTCTACACCGTCGATTCGGCGATGCTGCCCGACAAGGTGCGCGAGGCCTCGTTCGTGCGCTGCATCAGCCACTACTGCCGCAGCCAGATCATGCGCATCAGCGAGGTGGAGCGCTGGGATCGCTTCCACATCGTGCGCTGCGGCATCGATCCGGAGCTGTACGCGCCGCGCCCCGAACCCGGCAACGCCGTGCCGGAGCTGCTCTGCGTCGGCAGACTGACCCCCGCCAAGGGCCAGCACATCCTCATCGAAGCGTGCGCCATGCTCGACCGCGAGGGCGTGCCGTTCCACCTCACCTTCGTCGGCGACGGCCCCGACCGCGAGTCACTCAAAAGCTACGTCGGGACGAACAAGCTCGGCAGCAAAGTCACCTTCACGGGCGCGCTCGGCCAGGACAAGGTGCGCGGGCACTACGACCGCGCCGACATTTTCGTGCTGGCGAGTTTCGCCGAGGGGGTGCCGGTGGTGCTCATGGAGGCGATGGCCAAGGAGATTCCGGTCATCTCGACCCGCATCACCGGCATTCCCGAGCTGATCGAACACGGAGAGGACGGCCTGCTCGCCGTGCCCAGCGATCCGGAAGATCTGGCGCGGCAAATCCGCACGCTGCTCGAAAACCCCGATCTGCGCACACGCTACGGCCAGGCCGGACGGCAAAAAGTGATCGCGATGTACAACCAGCACAAGAACAACGACCTCTTGGCCGAGCACTTCAAGAATGAACTGAACGACGCCTGATGCACATCATCGTACCCATCGCCAAGCTGCTGGTCATCCTGCTTTCGATTCCGGCGCTCTACCTCGTGATAGTCACCATCGCCGCATACCTCTTCCGGAAAGAGGCGCTGGCGGCAAACCGCATCCTCGAAATCGGCGTGCTCATCCCGGCGCACAACGAGGAGGCGGGCATCGCTCACACCATCGAGAGCATCCATGCGAGCGACTACCCGGCGGAGAACGTCAAAATCTTCGTCATCGCCGACAACTGCGACGACAAAACCGCCGAGGTGGCGCGAAACGCGGGCGCGACGGTCTTGGCGCGATTCGATCTTGAAAACCGTGGAAAAGGGCAGGCGCTCGACTGGTTTCTCCGCCAGCACAAGGCGCTGTACGACGGCCTCGACGTCATCACCATCATCGACGCCGACGTCCGCGCCGACCGGAACTACCTGCGAGAAGTGAGCCTGTCGTTCAGCCAGCCGGGCATCCAGGCGCTGCAAGGCTACAACGGCGTCAGCAACCCGGAGGCGGGATGGCGGCCCGGACTGCTCGACGCGGCCTTCAACGTCTTCAACCACCTGCGCATGGCCGGGCCGTTCCAGCTCTCCGGAACCTGCGCGCTCAAGGGCAACGGCATGGCGTTCGACAAATTCCTGATCGAGGAGACCGGCTGGCCCTGCCACTCGATTGTGGAGGACATGGAGTTCAGCTTCCTGTTACTCATGAACGAGATCAGCGTACACTACAATCCGGATGCCGTCGTGCGAAGCGAAATGGTCACTTCGGGCGCAAACGCTTCGAGCCAGCGCAGCCGCTGGGAGAGCGGGCGCTTCAAGCTGGTCAGCCAGATGGCTTTGCCGCTGCTCAGGCTGTTCTTCAGCACCGGCCAGATCCGCTACCTCGTCGCCTTCGCTGAACTCGCCGTCCCGCCGCTCACGCTGCTGGTGCTGCTTTTCGCCGTAACCTCGCTTTTGTCGCTGATCTTTCTCGACAGAGCATGGATGCTGTCCGTCGCCGCATGGTGGCTCATACTCTTCTTCTACGTGGTATCGGGCCAAATCCAGCGCCACGCTGGACTCCACACCTGGCGCGTCCTCGTCGCCGCCCCCCTCTACATCCTCTGGAAAATTCCCCTCTACCTCGCCATGGCGATACGCAAAAAAAGCGACGCCTGGGTTAGGACAAAACGCGAAAGCGAAAGTTCAGAGATCGGGAAGTGATTGCAACTTTGCCAGACACTCTCTGACACCAGTACGCTTGCTTTTATCCCTCCTGCCGGTATCGTCTTCGAGGCAATCCGGTTGATAACTCGTTTCTACGTAAACTGATAAGGCGGCTGGATGTTGCCGTAAGGATCGATCTGGCCAGGTTGAAGACAACTCCGGAAACCACCCGGCGGCATGTCAATGTGTTGTCATTTCAGCTAATCTTCCTTAAACTTGAACTGATAGTCTCTGACGCTGCATATCGGACTTTCAGGTACAAAATTTATATGCGCCGTCCCTGACCCGGCCTGACAGCAAAGCCTCCCCTCGATGCATCCAGAAGGGTCTTGGCCACGATAACGACACCTGTAGATCCACAGCTTGCGGACGAACGAGATCATCGAACAGAGAAGTATAGCGACGGTATCCTGAAGAAAACATGAATGATTCAAGGAGGAGATTATGTCCAGAATCGCGGGTATTGAAGGGATTGACGAAGTGCATGGGGAAAAACTCCACGGCATGGGAATCACTACTGTTGAGGTATTGCTTGAAAAAGGGGCTTCTCCGGCAGGAAGAAAAGCCATTGCCGATGCAACCGGAATGAGTCATGCGCTCGTGCTCCGGCTGGTGAACCAGGCTGATCTGTTCCGCATCAAGGGCATCGGAAAGGAGTATGCCGACCTGCTGGAGGCGTCAGGCGTGGACTCGGTGCCTGAACTGGCGCAGCGAAAAGCCGAGAATCTGCACTGCAAAATGGCTGACGTCAATGCCACTAAAAATCTCGTCAAACGATTGCCCCCCGAACCAGAGCTGGAGGAGTGGATCACACAGGCCAAATCGCTTCCAAGAGTGGTGACGCATTGAGCGATCGATGAAAGCTGATGGGCGCTTCGACCTGACGCCGGGGCGCCCTGTCGGTAACATGACGGTATGGTTTCGGTGGCTTTCTTCAACAAATTCAGAGTACCGCCAAAGTCCCGGAACCGTGTCGGATAGCGAGCTGAATGGAACTGTTTTCAAAGCCAGCCATCGAAAACGCGACTACTATCCGCGCAAAAACCCGTTGAGATACCCCTGTCGTGAAGTGATTTTAAAATCTAAACATACACGATCATGGACTTATCAAATCTCCTTCAACTTGGCGCTTCCGCCATTCTGCATAACAGTGATCAGGCGACCAATGGCCTTGACAGCAATGAGCTGGTTTCAGCGCTGTCAGGCCTGTTGGGCGGGGGCGGCGGCAACCTGAATCTCGGCGCTATCCTCTCCAAAATGCAGCAAAGCGGACTCGGCGACATCGCGGCCTCGTGGCTCGGCAATGGCGCGAACGCGCCGATCTCGCCCGGGGCGGTGACGGATTTGATCGGCAGTGATAAAATCGCCGATTTCGCCTCCCGCTTCGGCCTTTCCGAGGAGAGCGCCAAAAACGCAATCGCCAGCGCCTTGCCGGAGATGGTGGACAAGGCCAGCCCGAACGGCTCGCTGCTCGAAGGTCTCATCGGCAGTATCGGCGGGTTGGGCGGACTGTCGAACATGGTGAACAAGTTCTTTTGAACCATCGAAAAGCATCGAGCCACAGCACAAACGCATGAAGCCGGAGAACATCCGGCTTCACTGGTTTTATGACGAAACCACGCCTCAGAGCGGCAGATTCTTGCACTCGTTGAAGAAGTCGCGCAGGCGATGGGTGCCGTACTTCGGCGAAACGAAATCCAACTTGCTGAGCGTGGTGGCAAACAGCGCAACATCATGCACGTCGCGGTTGAAAATGCCGACCGCGCCGACGATGCCGTCAGCCAGCCAGAAAGGCAACGGAACCAACGCGGGCTGCGTACCGGCGATTTCGATAGCCAGGTCAACCATTTCACGGTAAGTGAAGACCTCCGGGCCGCCGACCTCGACTTCGCGCTCGCTGCTGTCAACCGCATCGGCGCAGACCTTGGCGAGGTCAGCGCCGTGGATCGGGTTCTGGCGGTTGTAGCCATCGCCAATCCACAGCATGAAGCCCCGGCGGGCGCGGGCGACGAACTGGCCGATCTCCGAGAAGAAGCCGTTCGGGCGGATGATCGTACTTTCGATCTCCGCTGCCTGCAACTCGCGGACGAACTTTTCGTGCGCCTGCACGTTCGGGATGTTCATCATGCGGTGCGCGTCGAAGACCGAAACATAGATGAATTTTTTTACGCCAGCCTTGAGCGCCTCGGCAAGGATGTTCATGTTGCCCTGATAATCGACGTCGAAGTTGTCGTGCTCGAAGTCGGGCTTGATCATGCCGAGCGACGAAAAGACCACGTCGATGCCGTCGCACAGCCCGGCGATGGTTTCCGGCATGGTGGCGTCGCCGAAAACTACGTCATCGACGAGGGTGTCGATCTCTGGCGCGAAAAACGGCCCCGGCTTTTTGAACTTTTCGGGATTGCGCACCAGCGCGCGCACCCAGTACCCGCGATTCTTGAACTCCTGCACCGCATAACGGCCGAGGTAACCGGTCGCCCCGGCCACAAGCACTCTCTTCATTGATTCCGCTGATAAGGTTGATGGATAAAGCTTTTTCGACGGGCAATATACGCAATTCAGACGAGGGGCGGAGAAAGAGGAATCCCGACCTCACAGCCGGGATCGCGGGAGATGCACGAGCACGAACAAGTGCGTCACGAAAAACCTGATGCATCTTTGGAGTCAGAACCTTCGTCAATCTCACGCACCGCCTGCTTCTTTTTCGGAACGCATGAACTCCGACCAGCGAAGTTCCAGTGCTTCGTGGTCTGGAAAGTCCTCCTGAGCTTCCGGACTTGCTAAAGGCATCATATGAAACGACGCATAACTTGTCCTCATCAAACTTTTAGACAATTGAACAATGAGTGTTGTTGGCTCGATAGCAATCAAGTTGAGGTCAAATAGCGTATGAAGATCGGCTCGCAGCAGTAGACCATTTCGCGTGACATTTGATTGAGCACCCAAATATGGAGATATGTGCGCTGCCTCCAGCGCTGGAACTGCATCACAGTTGGAGATGGCACAGCGATAATGATATGCAGATAACAAACCCTGACGGAACAACGGTTGACCTTTGCGCTGCACTACTTCGACAAGCGTACGTTGACGGTTATCGATTTCCTCATTCACTGACCAGTACCCACTCTTTTCGAGTGATTCAGATACACGAACTTCCTGAGCACTCGCGAACGGAATGATACTTGACGCGCCAATGTTAGCCTTGCCCTTTTCTGAAAGCCGATACCACCCATGCCTAATTTGTAAAAATAGGCCGCGAGCATGTTCAGGCACTGATGGTGCTGAGCCAGGATCCGTACGCATACCTTTGAAAATAGGCGAGAAGCTGCCTTCAGGAACGCCACAAATTTTCCTTAGCTCCTGAGGTTGAAATTCTTCATCCAGGTTTGTCCCCAGCCTGATCTTAGCAGCGGCGATAATGGAGTCATGAATGGTCATAGTTGTGAACACGCTAAAAGTGAGACACTATTATCTGATAGTACAATTCGCCCACGAATCACCTCTAACCACCGTTCCAAAATAACAGATAAAATCATCAATCTCAGCGCTTTACAATCCCCCCCATCTCACCGGTAGTGCTTATAGTTCATGCCGAACTTTTGCATTTTCAGGCTCAATGTACGGCGGGTGAGGCCGAGGGATTCGGCGGCGGCGGTGATGTTGCCTTTATGCGCGGTCAGCGCTTCAACGATCATGCCGTATTCGACCGAGTTCACTTTGGCGACCAGCCCCGCCTGCTCCGTCGCCGCCGGAGCCACCGAACTCTGGAGCGAGAGCGGCAAGTCGTCGCCGTCGATGACGTTTTCATCGACCAGAATCACCGCGCGCTCAATGACGTTTTCCAGCTCGCGCACATTGCCCGGCCACGGGTAGGCAAGCAGCATCTCCTGCGCGGACTGCGAAATAGCGGTGATCTCCTTGCCGAACTGCCGGGCGAAACTCGATACGAAAAACTCCGCCAGGGCGATGATGTCGCTATTGCGGTCGCGTAGCGGCGGAATGACGATCGGAAAAACGTTGAGCCGGTAGTAGAGGTCTTCGCGGAATTTGCCCGCGGCGGCCATCTGCTTGAGGTCGCGGTTCGTGGCGGCGATGACGCGGATGTCGATTTTGATCTTCTGGTTCGAGCCGACCCGCTCGATGGTGCGCTCCTGCAACACGCGAAGCAGCTTGGCCTGGATCGGCAGCGAAAGTTCGCCGATTTCGTCGAGAAAAATCGTGCCGCCGTCGGCCTCCTCGAATCGGCCCTTGCGCGGTTTGTCGGCTCCGGTGAAGGCCCCCTTTTCGTGGCCGAACAGCTCGCTTTCGATGACGCTCTCCGGCAAGGCGGCGCAGTTGAAGGTGACGAACGGCTTGCTCGCTTCGTTGCTGTTGTAGTGAATCGCGCTCGCCACCAGCTCCTTGCCAACGCCGCTCTCGCCGAGAATCAGCACGGTGGAGCGGGTCTTGATGATTTTGGAGATCAGCGCATAGACCTCCAGCATCGGTTTGGAGTTGCCGATGATGTTCGACGGGCGGAACTTCTCCCGGAGAGCCTTCTGGAGCCGCTCGTTCTCCATGCGGAGATTGTGCTTGTCCTCGTTTTCGATCAGGTAAAGTTCGACCGCCTGGGCGATCATCGAGGCGATGATACCGAGAATCTCCACGTCGAAGCCGAGCAGCTCGTGGTCGTCGCAGCGCCGCTCGACGCTGATCGCCCCGAGCACCTTTTTGCCCTGCTGGATCGGAATGCAGACGAAGGAGAGCGAATGATCTTCGGTGGAGGAGAGGCTGCCGGTGCGGTTCAGGAAGTTCGGCTCGTTGCCGATGACCGGCACGATGATGCGCTCGCCGGTTTCGACCACTCTGCCGGTGATTCCCTCGGCAACGTTCTCTTCATGCTTACATGTTGGAACAATCGAAGCATAACTCGCAGTTATGACAGATCGATCATCTTGTCATGCAAGACGCTTTCATTCTCTATTCTTTATACGTTTTAATCTGCATGTTTTCAATATTATATAACATGTAAGCTCGCCATTAAACCACGCAGCTTCCCCGCAACCCATGGAGGATAGTCATAGCGAATAGTTTCAACTCGATCCTGATATTCTTTGACGTACTCCATGAACTTCGCCTTATGTTCTCCCCTCAGAAGGCGACGTACCGCGCTTACCGTATCAGACGCAAGACTTGTATGGATTACATACAAAAACAGAACTCGTCTGTGTTCATCAGTTTCCTCCTTCTCACATAGCTCTGCAATGAAATGTGGCAAATACGAGTACCACTTGTCACCATTTTCAATTAAAAGTGTGCACAAAGAATCAATGAGTGACGCTTGAATATGATAATCGATATTGCCAAGTACATTCTTTCTCCATTTAAAGTCGGAAATAATTTCCCAAATTCCCTCTGTAAGTGTCTGATCAATAAGTAATTTTCTTTTTAAGGCGAAACACACGACAACCTGTTTTGGTAGATCAAATTCACCCAGTTTTTTTATGGCATCCAATAACCCTTCGCTGCTTCCAAGTGTATCGCTCATCTCTACGAGTTGTTGCAATCCTTTTTTATGCTCCTCTGGTTGATATTCAGCCCATTTAAGAATGGTATCAGCAAGTGAGCCTTCTAACGCAAAAGTCGGATCATCCGTTATCTTGATTGAAAAAGGCAATACAGAAAACGTGTTGAAGACCAATGCGTCTTGGAATCTATTACGGCTATCCTCTGCCAGATCAGTAGGAACAAGCTCATTCATGTGCTCTCCCATCATTGTCAATAGTGATGCAGCCCATGGAGAATTAACACATAAAGTGATTTGTCTTAGAAACGAGCGCTGAATGGGAGCACTTGCAGCCAGCCATGAGAGAGACGAAAACTCTAAAGCAGGCTTGACCCATTTTTCACGGCAGAACTTAGCTGAGAGAATGTCAGGTGGAAAAAGAGCTGCAACCTGCTCCGAAAACCACCATGCAAAATAACCAATACTCCCACCATCATTTTCTGGCAAACGTGCTTCAAGGTGGTATGTGTAATGAAGAGCAAGGTCTCTACGGAGTGCCCATGGACTAAACTCTGGAGAGCTTTCATTTTTCTTGTCTGAGTTCTGCACTACTGTGAGAATTTGTTCCCACAGATTCGGTAATTTACCATCAGGAATGAATTCGGGGAAAAGAACGAAAACTGAGCAAGCATGGTATCTTGATAAAGAAGTATTTTGAAAGTCAACCCATTTCCACACATCTTGCCAAACATCAATACTATAATTTTTAGAAGAGACCAAATTTTTAACAGCTGTCGCCATACTATATGATGGTGCAAAAGGAAGAAATCCCATTTTTTCAAGATAGCTGCTGCATAATTCGGTAAGACTCGAAGAGCTGTTAACTATATCGGATAACAGTGTTTTTAATGTCCCATGATCTCGTTCCGGGTTCCCAATAGAAAGACTAATCGAGTCACATGAAATAACGCTGGGATGAATAACCTTAGGTGCATAAAATTTAAGTGCATCTTGAATTACAGGCTCATTTTGCAGGCTCTGACGGATTCCTGATAAAGAAAAAAGAATATCATCGTTTAAAGTATCATATACTAATATTGCTTTAGGCCTCCAATTTTCTGGATTCGGTGATGATATTGCATTGCGAGATGCTTTCAATAATCCAAAACTCTTCGAAGTGAGTATCAAAGGATTCTTTAAAAGCATTTTTTCAATGGATTCTATAACTGCTATTCGAACATCACGAGAATCAGAGAGAATGAGAATGGTAAGGTCTTCGAGTATTAATTTTGAATCATCATCTTCTTCTGATTTATAAAGAAATAAAGGACCTTCTGTAAGCTTTTGCCTTCTTGCGTGTTGATGATCACGTATGACTTCGATCTCGATATTAGTCCCAAGAGGAACTGCTGCATCACTTATCAGACCAATATCCTGTAAGGCACGATATGCTCTTGCTTCCATGTGTTCAATGTTGCTTAGAGCGATCTTTCCCATACGCATCTGTATTGATCGCTTAACATTTTTTATATCATCAGGACTCGGAATCTGTTCTTTGTGTATCATTCAAGATTTCAGTTACTATTGATAGATATTCTTCTTGTGAAAGCTTCAGAGCTGATTTAACAGCCATCAAGGCATCAGATACTCGCTCATCATCATCGATAGAATTTGAATTCAGTAACATATGTGTTATAAGAATTTTTTCGACCAATGATCCCATCCTACCCTTGATAGCACCAGGAACAACACGAGGCTGAGATGGAAGAAACTCCTGAACACACCATTCCGTTAACCGCGAAGCGGCACCCTTCGAAATTTTGTCATCTAACCATAAATCTACAATCCATGATGCCAGAATCTGCATCCAAGACATGTAGAGTTGCATTGACATAGATTGAGTGAAATCCGTTTTCTCTAATCCACCAAATAGACCGGTATCCCGCATGCAATCGTGAACGTATTCTGCCACCTCTTGGAGTGGAAGTCCAGGTGGATTCATACGATACTGTGCTGCATAGGTTTTTAAAATTTTTGCTGTTGGAACAATGAACCGATAACGCCACCGCATCATTGTCAGAATTGCCGCTGCAGCTTCTGTATCATTTAACCTCTCAGATTCATGCAAAGCAAGAACTACAGCATCTGATCCGAAAGAACCATATGGTGCATTATCCTGCACATTAAGAGTCATCGCCTGACATACTCGGTCATCAGCCAGCAGAGGTAGACGCTGATCTTGAGCCATGAAGCTTGAAAAAAATGCAATTACATTCTTGTTATCACGAATGTTAATTTGCACTCCTTGCGGTAGAGGCTGTCGAACAAATCTGAATCTCTTGTCATCACGAATTCGATTCCAAAGATCAAAATGCCAAACTCTTGTTTCTTCCTGGAAACATAAGAGATCAAGACGCTGCCTTACTTCAATACGAGCCTCACTTGTAATGTACACACGGTAGAACTTAGTGATCTGATCCAGTAACCCAAATGAGGTTAGCGTTTCAAGAGATAGCAGTTCAATATGAACGCTCTGGAAATGTCCAATTGGAGGATGTTCACCATCTACACTGGATGGTTTTAGACACACTCTTTTTACTCGTTCGTATGTCAATTCATCAACAAGCCCCGCCTCATAAATTGGAGCGATCACATCGATAAGATGATACCTGTGTCCGTCTGTTTCATTATACTCGTCCACGATAAAAATCGGATCATTTCTGCCATTTTGCTCAATCGTAATCACTTCATCTGCTACATAACGATTGATCTCATCTGCTGTTCGCTGCTTTGAGCGTTGATGAAACACCATTTTCTTACCATCCTCCAACACGGTTGCTAAATACTGCTCAGGGATAAGAATTTCGCCGAAATAATCGGCAGCTTTGTCCAATAGGTCAAGTCTGTGAAGTGAAATCAGAGCTGATAAATCGGCAACAATTGTAGTGCCTGAAACTGGGCATTCTAAAGGAAGCAATGCTCGTTTTCCGTCATCCATTTGCCCAGCATGGAATCCGTTTGTCGAATAGATCGAATAACAAGCCCGATTGATCTGGTCGTCGTTAATCCACTTCAGTTC
This sequence comes from Chlorobaculum thiosulfatiphilum, assembly GCF_006265165.1. Lineage (GTDB taxonomy): Bacteria > Bacteroidota > Chlorobiia > Chlorobiales > Chlorobiaceae > Chlorobaculum > Chlorobaculum thiosulfatiphilum. The sequence continues at coordinate 12,187 of NZ_VDCH01000007.1, read as the reverse complement.
TTGTGTACGCAATCGCCAAGACCAGTAAACAGCATCACCAAAAGCTTGCGCTACCAAAACCCATGGCATACGTCCCGTCAGTATTTCCGTATGGATGTGTTTTTTTCTATCCTCTGTAGCTTTGAAGGACTCTTTAAACATTTCGATTGCTTCGTCTGTCTGAACCAGATGAAACGAATGCTCATCAACTTTTTTAGCAACTCGGAGTTCATTGAGCTTGCTTAGCGCCGCATGTGCAAATTCCTCATCACCTGCTGCATATGCGGTATTCATACAAGCAAGGAGAAAATCTGGGATTTCCCAGAAGCAATCACGAAAATTCTTAATTGAGTCGCAGGCCTCATCTGGTTTCCCCAAACTTAAATAGAGTTCAGAACGACCTAATACGGCTCTAATTTCTGGCTGTTCAACCTTGCATTCTTCATCATATAGCGCTAAGCTCTCATGTGGTCTATAAAGTTGAGCAAAGCAAACCGCCAAATTAATGGTGTATATATGATTACTAGGCTCTGCATCATGCAGGGCCTGGTAATGAATGGCGGCCTTGCCTATGTCGTGTAAATTGAAGGCGTACAGAAAGGCAAGACTACTCCGAGCAGCATGGTTGTCAGGTTGCGCCGCCATAAGCTCTTCATAAAGTCTCACAGCATCAACTACCTTTTCTGCCTGAAAAGCAAGGTTAGCGGCTTGATGAAGTAATTCTGTGGAACCTGTCTGAAGAGATGCAAGCCTAAACATCTCGACTGCTTCAGGAAGACGACCATTTAGCCTCAATGCTTCACCTCGTAATTGCATCCAGAAAACATCGTCCATGGCTGGATACCGGTCAAGCACATCAAGAGCCATATCCGGCTTACCGTTACGGAGAAATTGATTAGCATCGAACATCGCCTGCATTCGCGGGTTGTGATCAACTAATGGTCGAGCTATTTTCTCACACTCATCAAGAGTATCACCATCCAATTCTTGAACCAAATGCTGAAACAACTTAAAAAGCTCATCCTTCTTTTCATTGGTGTCTGCGAGTACAAGGAGCTTCCTTGCCGAATCATAAGCAGTTTCTGGTTGCCCCATTTTTGACTCAATGACAGCTGCGAGAATGTTCGCATTAAGATCATCAGGATAATCGTTTCGCAATCGCTGAGGAAGGTCTGGCGGTGGAGTGATAAAACCGCTCATTACGCTACGTGCAACATCGAGTTGAATGGGCGTACGAGTTGACATAAGCCGAGTCATTTTTGCCACTTCTTCTGGTTTCCCAAGAAAAATATATGCTTTCCAGGCAATATTGACTGCATAGGCGGCCAGTTCCGAATCAATCGAACCTCGACTCATGATGACAGACAACACAGGGTCAATATCTTTGAGAACCTGTTGGATGGCGGATTTCTCGGTTTCAGTAAGATTTTGCGGCAAGATATTTTGACCCGGTTCCTGGTTGATCAACGCCCGAACTAAAGACGCATCGGCAAGGAGTACAACACATTGGGGATATTTATTCTTTTTGTCTTGTGCATTGGCCCAGTCAACTAGTTTCAGCGCTTTTGCTCGATGCCCAGCACCGGCATATGCTGCAACGCCAAGATCACACCACTTCAAATGTGGAGGGCGCACATCAATTAGCCTTATTGCTGCCTCTAAATCATTTTTTCTTAAATAAATAGCAAGGCGTATCCGAATAGCGTATGGGTCTTCACGGTCAGCTAAATACTCAAGTGCGGCATCTTCACCATTTTTAATCTTTTCTATCGAACCCCTTAGTGCGAATACATCTGCAGCAAGCTCTGGTCGAGGTGAAACCGCCAAATACTTGTCTATCTTGTTAAATAATTTTTTAGCTCTCTCGATATGTTTTGCTGACTCTGAATCTTTATTCTCAGCACAACTTACATGTACTCTTGCTATCAAAAATAAGTAATTAAGAAAGCGTTTGCTTTCAGAGATATTTGTTTTTTCTATATACTCTTTAAGTTTTCCTGCTAGACTAAGTGCCGTATCATTATTCCATAATGATAGCTGAGATAGAATCTCATTTTCAATATCCTTTGCAGTTTCATATTTTTCAAATAGATCGTCAATATTTATAAGTGACAATCTATCTTCCGAACTCTTGAAAACCTCTTCGGTAACGATGCCTGATACATGTTGAGACCTCTGTAAAAACGGTAATTGATAATTCCAATCTTGTGCCTCTTTTGCCAAATATTTTGTAACCTCATACGGTGCCCCGGGGGGGGGTGGTGATGTGAGACGATTGATCGTATTTGCTTGTGATTGGATAACGCTTATGAGTTGATCAGCTTGGGGTGATGCAATCGTTATTGATTCGTTAGATGCGTTACTTGTTGAAATTGAAGAATTAACTGTAATCGAGATAAGCACATGGCTTTTCAGAAGATTACTCGCCGCTCCGTAAATATGCGTATTTCGATTAAGTGGTCTGGAAATTGAAATATGGTCTTCGTCAAGTGCTATAGGAGCAGAACCAACGCCAGGGTGCGCTGAGGATGGGTTAACAACGGAAAGAAAGCCATTAACCGGTTTTGTTTCATAATATGTTCGAGTCTCTATTCCAAGACGCTGGGCTTGGCCACGATACCATTCAAGCAAATCGCGAAGATGGGCATCGTGCATTCGAAGATCCTTGATGCTTTTTGTGGTTCGGAAGATTTTTTTTAAAGCATCAAGAAATGAGGCGAGTTCTGCTCCAGAATGTGGTGTAGAAAGAAAAAAAATAACTTTTGTCTGGTGTAGTAGGTCTTGCATGCACGGTTCATCCGGTTTGTCGCTGGCTTTTCGAAGCAACTGCTTAACCAAAAGACCTCCCATGCTATGGCAGATGAACATAAGAGGACGTGTGCCAAGACCGTTTTGTGTTAAATATGTTAATACCTCCCACGCGCGGTCTGGCAATGACTGGGCGTGCCCTGAGTTCTTAGAACCAAAACCGAGTATTTTTGAAAATACCTTAGATTTCGTCGGACTTGCCTCATAGTCTAGTGACCATACTCCGATCTCAGGAAAATCCTCCCCAAGCCAATGCGGCCATGAAGTCGAATCGTCTTTTCCATAGCGCCATGTCTCACGGGCATCACCACCCAAGCCATGAACAAAAATGACATCCGCCTTACGGTTGACATTCTCACAACCAGATATTTGTATTAATTCACTCATGACCTATAAAGCAGTAGTGCAGTGGCATTGTTAATTAACAACGCAATTTATAAAAATCTTTTATAACAAGACCGTATAGCAGAATACAAAAACACACTCGTCACTGTTCGTAAGAAATCTCACTTGATTGCCGCCTCGCCTTCCTCGTCCGTCCTGATCCTCACGACGTTGTCGATCGGGCAGACGAACACCTTGCCGTCGCCGTACTGCTTCGTCTGGTTTACCTTCAGGATCGCCTTGACCACCAGGTCGGCGTCCTCGTCGGGCACGATCAGCGACACCATGCGCTTGGGGACGTACTTCGAGCTGCCCGGCGTGGACTCCAGCCCCTCCGGCAGTTCGCAGGCGATCTCCCCGGCGATGCCTTTCTGCTTGCCCCGCCCAAGCACGGCGACCGCGCTGAAGGCCGGAAAGCCGAGCTGTTCGAGAACATCCTTCGTCCTCTTGACCTGTTTGGGACGAATCACTGCCAGTATTTCCTTCATAGCCGTATCTCCTTATAAGCCTGCCTGGCCGGTGCGCACGGTGAATGCGCCATCGACGGGCGTTATGAAAATCTTGCCGTCGCCGAAGTTGCCGGTATAAGCTTTCGACTTCATCACGGCCACCACATCCTCGACATCCTCGTCATCGACCACGAGCAGCATCATCACCTTCGGCAGCTCGTCGTAGTGGACATCGCCGATCTTGATGCCCTTCTGCTTGCCCCGGCCAAAAATGTTCATCTTGGTCATCGAGATGAAGCCCGCCTCGGCCAGCCCGTCCGACACAGCATCCGCAATTTCGGGACGCAACATTGCCCTCACCATTTTCATTCGCGTATCTCCTTGTTTGATATTGAATTAATCGCACAGACCGTACTTGATGACCATCGATTCGAGCTCGTCGATGTTGAGCGGCTTCGGAATGACCAGCATCTTGTTTTCGATGATCTTGCGCGCCAGTTCGCCATACTCCTTTGCCTGGTCTGATTCCGGCGCGAACTCGATCACCGTCTTGCGGTTGAACTCCGCTTTCTGGACGATGTTGTCACGCGGAACGAAGTGGATCATCTGCGTACCAATCGCGGCGGCGAACTCCTCGACGAACTCGCGCTCCTTATCGACTTTTCTGCTGTTGCAGATGATGCCGCCAAGGCGTACGCCGCTCTGTTTGGCGTATTTGACCAGCCCCTTGCAGATGTTGTTAGCCGCATAGACCGCCATCATCTCGCCAGACGCCACGATATAGACCTCCTGCGCCTTGCCGTCGCGAATCGGCATGGCGAAGCCGCCGCACACCACGTCACCAAGTACGTCGTAAAAGACGTAATCGAGATCTTCGGTGTAGGCTCCACTCTGCTCCATCAGGTCGATGGCGGTAATGACGCCTCGCCCCGCGCAACCGACGCCCGGCTCCGGGCCGCCGGATTCGACGCAGCGGATGCCCTGAAAACCGGCCATGACCATCTTGTCGGAGATCTTCTCCGCACCGGAATCCCGGAGCATGTCCATAATCGTCGCCTGGTTCATGCCGCCGAGGATCATGCGGGTCGAGTCGGCTTTCGGATCGCAGCCGTGGATGAAGACTTTCTGGTTGTGAAAGTAGGCCATGGCCGCCGCGGTGTTCTGCTGCGTCGTGGACTTGCCGATACCGCCCTTTCCGTAAATGGCTATCTTTTTCATATCGATACGTTGATTAGGGTTGTTGAACCGGTTCAGGCTCCGGTAAATCCGTTATACCCTGAACTACATATCGATATTCAAAAAGAGTGCCAGACTGGCGCGAAAAGGAGATTGAGGCTGGAAAAATGATGAGATAAAACAGGCAAGAAGGGCGAAATCAAGAGGTAACGTCAATGAAAAGCGTCTGTTACAAAAAAAGTGGATAACATTCGGCGGCGATGCTGCCACGCTGTTTTGCACCGAAAAAAAGCTGTTCCACCCCAGCCGCCGCCAAACTCTGAACCAGACGGAACACTTGTCTTAATATTTCGCACTATATCGAACATTTTGCCTTAAATTTTTAGACAAAATTTCACATCCATAAAATTTATAACGGCAAGAGAGTCGAAAAACCTGAAAAACAGCAATAAAACCAGAGTATTCCGCGCCAGCCGCCCTGCCGACAAACTCGCGCAAAGCAGCCTCCGGCTTGCCATCGAAAAGCTTGCAAAATTCGGTCGCGGATTTGCACATTGCAGTCGACTCCTGTCTGGCGGACAGGAAAACAACGGACAACATTTTCAGGAGTACCCATATGAAATTCGAGTATCAAAATCCAACGCGCATGATCTTTGGAGCCGGAACGCTTTTGCGGCTCGGCGAAGTAGCGCGCGAATACGGCAACAAAGCGATGATCGTCACCGGCGGCGGCAGCGTCAAGCGCAACGGCGCGTTTGACCGCGCGGTCGCGAGCCTCGACGAGGCTGGAGTGTCGGCGGTGGAGTGCAGCGGCGTCGAGCCGAACCCGCGCCTTTCGTCGGTGGCGCGGGGCGGCGAGATCGCCCGGCGGGAGAGTTGCGACGTGGTGATCGCGCTCGGCGGCGGCAGCGTGATGGACGCCGCGAAAGTCATGGCGGCGGCGGTCTTTTACGAGGGCGACCTGTGGAACATGTTCCCGCACGGCCAGGCGGCGCGGCGACTTCCGACCCGCGCGCTGCCGATCATCACCGTGCCGACGCTTGCTGCAACCGGCTCGGAAATGAACAGCGGCGCGGTCATCACGGACGAGAAAACGATGATCAAATCGTTCGTCGGCGCGAAGTGCCTCTACCCGAAAGCGGCCATCGTCGATCCCGAACTGACCGTGAGCGTTCCGCCCGACCAGACCGCCTACGGCATCTGCGACCTCATCACACACATCACCGAAGCGTACTTCAATGGCGTTGACGGTACGCCGGTGCAGGATCGCTTCGCCGAAGGGGTGATCCTCACCGCGATGGAGTACGGGCCAAAAGCGGTCGCCGACGGTAACGACCTCGATGCGCGCGCCCAGACGCAGTGGGCCTCGGTAGTTGCGCTGAACGGCTGGGTGCAGGCCGGAACGCTCTCGCCCTTCCCGGTGCACATGATCGAGCACACGCTCTCGGCGCAGCACGACATCGCCCACGGCGCGGGCCTCTCCGTCGTCAACCCGGCCTGGATGCGCTTCGCCGCCAAGACGCGGCCCGCGCGATTCGCGCAATTCGCCCGGCGCATTTTCGGCATTACAAAGTCTGACGACATGGAGGCCGCGCTGGAAGGCATCGACCGCTTCGAGGCATTCCTGCGCTCCATTGGCTGCCCGACGCGCCTGTCGGAATGCGGCATCGGCGACGAACTCCTCGACCGCTACGCCGAAGACACCCTGCTCGTCGCAGGTAACGCAGAAGGCCAGCTCCCCGGCAGACCGATGATGACGAAAGCGGACATCGTCGAGGTGTTGCGAGCGGCGGTGTGATAGATGTTACGATAGGGGGCTGATGATGAACACAAGCCCCCTTAAACCCTTCCAGAACAACCGACCGGAGAACCTCAACCTTCAACCTCGACCTCTTCAGAAGCCTCACGCTTTCGTCGGACATCGAAGGCGCGATCTCGGAGAAGGTGCTGGAAAAAAGCAGGGGAAAGAAAGGTGGGAAGTAAAAAACGGTTTTGGCGCCAGGCTGGGTTTATTCCAAAACATCTATCCGCGACGCCGTCAATTGAATAGATCATGAAAGCTGACGAGAATATCTACATCGTTTTCGCCGATATTTTTACCTGATGTAAAAGAGCTGTCAGCCCCCCTGAGGTTGTCGATGTTTTTGACAAATAAAAACCCGGGATCCAACAGCTACTCTTATCGTCTAACGGTGAAATAACCTGCCGGCCGAAAGGTTGCCCACCTTTCAAGAATGCGGCTATTTCCGGTCAGGTTTATTGACTGGTTAAACCGTGTTTAATACTTTTCAAAATTAGCAGCAGCATAACCATCTTTCCATTCGCAACTCGGACAAAGTTGTGCCTCTTCGCCGTACTCGCATGATGAAAATATATATGGTTCTTTGCACCATTTGCACTCAAGAACTTCTTCGCTGTGCCCGCAGACGAGGCACGCTTCTTCGTCCACATCGAATGTTTCGTTGTGGCAAGAGGTGCATTTGATTACATATATCTCATTTGCATCAATCTTTTCTTGTGCTTTACGAAGTAAATCATCATAAAATTCCGTGTACTGGCGAAGAATCAACCATTTACCGTCTTTCAGATGAGAAGCTTTCCACTCCAAATTCAAGTGCTCATCGGCAAAGCTAAATATGAACGAAAGCACCTGACCGACAAGCGCTTTAGCTTCATGTTCAGTAATTGAAAACTCAAAATGCTCGATTTCGTTTCTTTTTTCTCTCGCCGTATTGATGGCGCTTATTTCCTCTTTTGAAAACTGAATATTGCAAATTTTTTGAAGCCTTTTGAATACCTTTTCTGCTCCGACTGTGAATGCGTCATTTGATGGATATTTGTCAATATTGTCGAAAACAAAAGCAGAGTGTGTCTGGCGTAACTTTTCTTTGAATAGCAATTCAACCACATGGGCGAAGTCTACAATTATCCGTTTCCAGTCACCGACGCCGTTCTTATTGACCGGCCCCATGTGTTTGATTGCATGCTCTAAAGAGTCGTTTGCATTTTCGATTAAATTGAATTTATGCATATGTATAGGCTTAACATTGTTTATACTGATCCGCCTAAACTGCGGATTTTTGAATCACAGCCCATATAAAACGCAATCGAGAAGCCATTACAAATACTGTTAATAACCTGATTTTTAATCACTTAAACCTTACATTGCGTTTTATTTTTGCGTCTTATACGGATCGGCATAAGAACACGGCTCACAGCCCATCGACTGACCCACACCAAAACCGAAGCCGAGAACACACCCGCAAATCAATCACCTGAAAAATTAGCGCAAAATTATCCACCAAACAACCAGAATCATCTGAGCCGCAATCCTCCACCCATCCGCCCCGTCCCTTAAAACGACGCCGTTCTTACCCCCCGCGCACTTTTCGACTTGCATCTTTCAACATTCATCGTATATTTACGATGAATTAAAAACACACTCATGCAGAGAACCCTTTCCGACATCGGCTACAGCACAAGCGAGATTGAGCTTGCGGTGATGGCCAAGGCGCTGGGCCATCCGGTGCGGATCAGAATCCTGCGGCTGCTGGCCGGGGAGACTTGCTGTTTTACGGGGGAGCTGACCGGGCTGATCCCGATGGCGCAATCGACCATTTCGCAGCACCTGAAGGCACTCAAGGAGGCGGGGCTGATCCAGGGGGAGATCGATCCGCCAAAGGTGAAGTACTGCATCCATCGTGAAAACTGGGCAAAGGCCCAAGCGCTCTTCGGTGAGTTTTTCGCCTCCGAAAAGAGCGGCGGATGCGGGTGTTGAGATCGAAATTCGTCGAAGATAAAGCTTCTTTAACAAATCGTTCATTTGCGATAAACTCAAAAAAAAACAGAACAATGAAAGAGATCAAGATTCTCGGATCGGGATGCGCCAAATGCAACCAGCTCGCCGACGCAGTGAAAGCGGTAGTCGCCGCTGAAAACATCGAGGCCGATGTGCAGAAGGTCGAAGACATTCAGGAGATCGTGTCGTATGGCGTGATGTCAACGCCCGGCCTCGTGGTGGATGGCAAGGTGGTGTGCAGCGGGCGCGTACCGTCCAGCAACGAGCTGCGTCAGTTCCTTACCGCCGCTCCGAAGCCCTCCGGCTGCTGCGGCAACCACGCCAAAGGGATCGGCCGCCAGAACGGAACCTGCTGCTGAAACGATGCAAACGCACGATTCGCGCAACTCCAACGGCCTACGAGCTTCGACCCCGGCGTGGATCGCCGGGGCGCTTGCGGCGGCGGCGCTCTGGGCGGCGCTCTACCTGAATCTCGAAGCGGGCGCTGGCTTGCTGGTCGGCGCTCTCGGCTTGAGCCGCGCCACCCCGTTCGGCGAGGCGCTGCACTTCTTTATCTACGAAACGCCGAAGGTGCTCCTGCTGCTGACGGCGGTGGTGTTCGCGATGGGGGTGGTGCATACCTTCATTTCGGCGGAGCGGACGCGGGCCATGCTTTCCGGCAGGCGCACGGGCGTCGGCAACGCGATGGCCGCCACGCTCGGCATTGTGACGCCGTTCTGCTCCTGCTCCGCCGTGCCGCTTTTCATCGGCTTTTTGCAGGCGGGGGTGCCACTCGGCGTCACCTTCTCGTTCCTCATCTCCGCGCCGATGGTCAACGAGGTGGCGCTTGCGCTGCTTTTCGGCATGTTCGGCTGGCAGGTCGCCATGCTCTATCTCGCGATGGGCCTGCTCGTTGCGGTGATTTCGGGGATGGTGATCGGCAAGCTCCGGCTGGAGCGATTTCTCGAAGAGTGGGTGCAAAAGCTCCAGAACAGCGCGGTTTCGTCGGAATTTTCCGCTGACGCCGTGAGCTGGCCGGAGCGGGCGGGCGAAGGTGTGCGCCACGTGCGCCAGATCGTCGGCAAGGTGTGGCTCTACATTGTGCTCGGCGTGGGCCTCGGCGCGGGCATCCACGGCTACGTGCCGGAGAACTTCATGGCCTCGCTGATGGGCAACGAGGTGTGGTGGTCGGTGCCCGCCGCCGTGCTGATCGGGGTGCCGATGTACTCCAACGCCGCCGGAATCATTCCGGTCGTGCAGGCGCTGCTGGGCAAGGGGGCGGCGCTCGGCACGGTGCTCGCCTTCATGATGAGCGTCATCGCCCTCTCCGCTCCGGAGATGATTATCCTCCGCAAGGTGCTCCGCCCGCAGCTCATCGCGATTTTCGCGGGAGTCGTGGCGACGGGCATCATGCTGGTCGGCTTCGTTTTCAACGCTGTTTTCTGAATCGCATAACTCACATTCTGAAAAAGACATGAAGCAATCGATACTCATTCTCTGCACCGGCAACTCGTGCCGGAGCCAGATGGCCGAAGGGTTCCTGCGCTCCTTCGACCACGAACTCGAAGTCTTCTCCGCAGGCACGATTCCGGCTGGCGAAGTTCATCCGCTGGCGGTTCAGGTGATGCGGGAGGTCGGCATCGATATTTCGGCAAACCAGCCGAAAAGCGTTGACGTATTTCTCTCCAGGCCGTTCGATTACGTCGTGACGGTCTGCGACGGCGCCAAAGAGAGCTGCCCGCTCTTTACCGGCGAGGTGAAGCACCGCCTGCACATCGGCTTCGACGATCCGGCGGCGGCCACCGGCAGCGCTGAGGAGGTGCTCGCTGTCTTCCGCCGGGTGCGCGACGAAATCGAAGCGCGGTTCGGCGAATTTTATCGCGAAACCATTGCAGGAGCCTGATCATGAGTAACACGACAAAACAGCTCTCTTTCCTCGACCGCTACCTGACGCTCTGGATTTTCCTCGCGATGGGCGTCGGGGTGCTCTCCGGCTATCTCTATCCGCAGATCGCCGGATTCTGGAACCGCTTCCAGTCCGGCACGACCAACGTGCCCATCGCCATCGGCCTCATCGTCATGATGTATCCGCCGCTCGCGAAGGTGAAGTACGAGGAGCTTGGCGACGTATTCCGCAACACGAAGGTGCTCGGCCTGTCGCTCGTGCAGAACTGGGTGATCGGGCCGGTGCTGATGTTCACGCTCGCCGTGCTGCTTCTCGCCGACATGCCGCACTACATGGCGGGGCTGATCCTGATCGGCCTGGCCCGCTGCATCGCGATGGTGATCGTCTGGAACGAGCTGGCCAAAGGCGACACCGAGTACGCCGCCGGGCTGGTGGCCTTCAACTCGGTGTTTCAGGTGCTCTTCTTTTCGGTCTACGCCTGGGTGTTTCTGACGGTGCTGCCCGGCTGGCTCGGCATGAGTTCGTTCCGCGTCGAGATCACCATCGCCGAAATCGCCTCGTCGGTCTTCATCTACCTCGGCATTCCCTTCATCGCCGGATTCCTGACGCGCTTCGTCATGCTGCGGCTGAAGGGGCGCGAGTGGTACGAAACGGTCTTCGTGCCGCGCATCAGCCCGCTGACTCTGGTGGCGCTGCTCTTCACGATTGTCGTCATGTTCTCGCTCAAAGGTGAATACATTGTGAAAATTCCGATGGATGTGGTGCGTATCGCCATTCCGCTGCTACTTTATTTTGTCATCATGTTCCTCGTGTCGTTCTGGATGGGGCGCAAGATCGGCGCGGACTACTCCAAAACCGCCACGCTCTCCTTCACGGCGGCGAGCAACAACTTCGAGCTGGCCATCGCGATCGCGGTCGCGGTCTTCGGCATCGACTCCGGCGAAGCCTTCGCCGCCGTCATCGGTCCGCTGGTGGAAGTGCCCGCGCTCATCGCGCTGGTGAACGTTTCGCTGTGGTTCAGGGAGAAGTGGTTCGGCGGTGTGAGCGAAGCCTGACAACGCCTGGATTTTTGCTTCGACTTCAAACAAAAACCTGTACGAAGATGGAAAAGAAACAGAATGTGCTCTTTCTCTGCACCGGAAACTCGGCGCGGAGCCAGATGGCCGAAGGGCTGCTCAGGGAGATGGCCGGCGACCGGTTCGTCGCTATGAGCGCCGGGCTGGAACCAAGAGAGGAGGTGCATCCGCTCGCGGTTGAAGTGATGCGGGAGGTCGGCATCGACATCGCCTCGCAGAAACCCAAGCCGGTCGAACTCTATCTCGGCAGGGTTCCCGTGCACTATCTCATCGTTGTCTGCGACAAGGCCCAGGCAAGCTGCCCGAGAATCTGGCCGGGCCTTCTCGATGGACGCCGTTTTTTCTGGCCTTTGCCGGATCCTGCCGATCAGAGCGGCGCCAGAGAGGAGCAGCTTGCCGGTTTCAGGGCGGTGCGCGATGAGCTGCGCGGGAAATTGCAGGAGTGGCTCGACAATATGGATTGACTGCGCTACGCCTGTTGCTCCGGCGAGTTGAAACTTCGGATCGCGCCTGCCACGAACAGCCAAGGGTAGCGCAGATAAACCAACTCCACGAGGCGATCTCGAAAAAAGCGCTTGAGAAAAGCGGAAGGAAAGAGGAGAAATAAGATGCGGTGATGGCGATGGGCGGG
>NZ_VDCH01000079.1 GCF_006265165.1 Chlorobaculum thiosulfatiphilum | reverse complement strand
CGTTCTTTCTGCACACCGGTAAACCACTCCTCGATCCTGTAGTACACCTTGATGAACATGACAGCAGAAAGACCTGCCAACACGCCAAGGGCAAAGTAAAACACCAGCTCATAGTTCGAAACAAGCGTATAATCAGGCAACTGGAATGTCGATGAATTCCCTAGATAGCTTCTGGACACAACGGTTCCAATAACCGCAGCGATAACGATCGGGCTGAAGGTACGCACACTGAAATCCCCCAGAATGACCTCTATAGCGA
>NZ_VDCH01000078.1 GCF_006265165.1 Chlorobaculum thiosulfatiphilum | reverse complement strand
TGGCGGAACCAGCGCAAGGGGATGCGGCCACCGGCCTCGAACAGCACCACCGCCACCGCCAGTTCCAGCAAAAACAGCCCGATGCCCTGCAGCGGCCAGACCGCGCCACTGAAGCCGGCCAGGCCGGCAAACGTGCCCACCACCGAATAGCCCACCACCTTGGGCAGGCCGCTGTAACGCTGCACCAGGTGGCCCGCCGCCGCGGCCAGCGCCAGCAGCAGCGACCACTGCAGCGTGGGCAGCCCGGCCGAAGGCCGGAGC
>NZ_VDCH01000077.1 GCF_006265165.1 Chlorobaculum thiosulfatiphilum | reverse complement strand
ATCATGTTCCTTTTGAGTGTCAACCGGTATTCCGTCATCATTTTCGGCTGGTCAGTTTCGACATGTACGAGTCCGTATGTTTTTTGCATCAGCCCGGCCAGGAATGCTGCGGCATCCCGCCGGATCTCTTCATTGTTGCCCTGGACCAGGATTTCTATCGGACTGCCGCTTTCCTGCCCATGCCTTGATTTACTGAATTCCAGCTTCTCGAACCCCGGTACACCGGTCATTGCCTGTTGCCACGCAGCGATAAGCTCATCTGCAG
>NZ_VDCH01000076.1 GCF_006265165.1 Chlorobaculum thiosulfatiphilum | reverse complement strand
TTCGAGAAGCTTCTGCCCTATGCCGTCGCGCTCGGCGTGGAAAAGCCGTGGTCACGCACCTTCGAGACATGGCTTGCGACCGCTGCGGCGGGTGCTGCCGCCGCGAGCTATCACCCCGCTTGGTACGGCGGCAATTACGGAAATTTCTCCGACCGGATCGGCGGCTTTTCCTCGTCGATGGCCTCGACCATCGCATCGACCATTCCGCAGCCCGTTTCCTCGTCCGGCACCGGCTTTTCCGGCGGCAGCAGCGGGGGCGGTTTCTCAG
>NZ_VDCH01000075.1 GCF_006265165.1 Chlorobaculum thiosulfatiphilum | reverse complement strand
GGATTCAGCGCCTCGCGCAGGCTGCTGGCAGGGTTGAGGTTCTGCGCGTCGGCAATCGTTTTGCGAACATCGTCCATGTCCGCCTCACGCAACGCATCGTCGAACTGCGTGCGATACTCGCCGGGCATTTTTCTGAGGTTGGCCGTAAACTTGCCGAATGCCCGGATCATCGGGGGCAGGTCCTTGGGGCCGACAACCACGATCAGCACGATCGCGATGACCAGAAGCTCGCTCCAGCCAATATCCAGCATGGAATACTCCCGCCGCTTCCAGA
>NZ_VDCH01000074.1 GCF_006265165.1 Chlorobaculum thiosulfatiphilum | reverse complement strand
GTTTCCCGGAATTTCCAGATCGTTTTGCTGTCCGGAACCTTGTCGCTGGATTTCAGTCCCAGAAAGCGCTTGAAGCTCAACCGGTCGGTAATCTGGTACTCCGTCTGATCGTCGGAAAGGTTGTACAGGCTCTGAAGAATGAGAAGTTTGAACATCATCAACCGGTCGAACGGCGGTCGGCCCATATGTTTGCGGTTGGCTGGCTTGTTGAAAGCCACTTCGAGAATGGGCGCGAAGAGTTGCCAGTCGATATGCGCTTCAAGCTTGACGAGCGG
>NZ_VDCH01000073.1 GCF_006265165.1 Chlorobaculum thiosulfatiphilum | reverse complement strand
GCACTGTACCAGCTGATCGACCTCCTCAAGCAGACAACCAGCCCTGAAGATAACGACAAGAGGCTCTTCAGAGCCCTGGCTAAGGCCATAGAATTCATGACTTCCGACGGGGGGGATCCGTGTCTCGGGCTGTCGTGGTTCCTTATGCATCTTGCACGCTCACTCGGGTTCAGCCCCAACCTCCGGAACTGCGTTATTACAGGCAATCCTCTGCCAGCAGTGCCAGACACCACTCTTTGTTTCCTACCGCATCTAGGCGGTGCCGCCCCTGAGCAT
>NZ_VDCH01000072.1 GCF_006265165.1 Chlorobaculum thiosulfatiphilum | reverse complement strand
CCCCAGATCCGTGAAATGTCGATGTACTTCGAGGGTGTGGATCCGATCGAAGAGCCGATCCCGATCAGGCCAACCGCGCACTATTCGATGGGTGGTATAGATACCGACATCTTTGGTCGCACTCCTATGGACGGCGTCTATGCCGCAGGTGAAGCAGCCTGTGTCTCCGTACACGGTGCTAACCGCCTGGGTGGTAACTCTCTGCTTGAAATACTTGTGTTCGGACGTATAGCTGGCCACACGGCAGCCGAAGAGGCTGGTCGTCACGAAGCCAGGGAG
>NZ_VDCH01000071.1 GCF_006265165.1 Chlorobaculum thiosulfatiphilum | reverse complement strand
TTGCAGGGCAATATCGCCTTGTTTCGATGTCGCTGGTCAGAAGAATATTTCAAATCGCTCTTTTTAGAGATGCCCTATAATGAAGCTGCCGATATCTTTATCAAGGACTTGAGCGACGTGTTTCTTCATAACCTTGAGGCTCCAGTAGAGGCACTCTCGTTACTTCATCAATTTTTCCCGTTAGGCTGGAGCAAACTGCCTGAAAATATGGTTCTTCGCAGAATATCGTGGGTAAGGGCTTCTGCTGTTCCGTCATGATTCGATAGCCATGTTGAGTTTGCCGC
>NZ_VDCH01000070.1 GCF_006265165.1 Chlorobaculum thiosulfatiphilum | reverse complement strand
ACATCTGTAAAATCGCTTACACACTGCAATTCTCACTAATTCAGCTACCTCATAAGACTTTTTAGAGATGCCCATAAGAACACAGCTCACAGCCCATCGACGAAACTGCTTCCCCACCCAAACACCAAGACCGAAAACACACCCACAGATCACCTGAGTCTTGCAACAGGTCTTATCTGGTCATTCAGAAAGCCGTCTCGGAAGGGATATTGCATAAGCCCAACGGCGAGACTTACAATTTAGGGCATCTCTAAAAAGTCAGTACTGACATAAGGTATTGAAATCTATCGATTTAACTGAAATATCCATATCT
>NZ_VDCH01000006.1 GCF_006265165.1 Chlorobaculum thiosulfatiphilum | reverse complement strand
TACTCGAAATGCGTCGGCTGCCACCTCTGCTCCCTGGTCTGCCCCTGCGGCTACATCCAGATGGGCATGGGCGACGGACTGTAAGCCGGTTGGCGAAATTCCGTCCGCCGTTGCCTGAAAGATTCATCGCAACGGCGGACGAGGTGCTGAATCAGCGCATAATCGTATATTCAGATTTTCTTTAACCTCTCAAGAAAGAACCGACGATGAACATAGGAATTCTGCTCAAGGAGGGACCTTACAACCATCAGGCGGCTGACACGGCGTTCAAGTTCGCCGAGGCGGCCATAGCCAAAGGTCATAAGGTCGATGCCATTTTCCTGTACAATGACGGCGTCATCAACGCGACCAGACTTGGCGATCCGCCCCAGGACGACCGCAATATCGCCGCCCGCTGGACGGAGCTGAGCCTGAAGCACGGCGTCGAAGTGCTCGCCTGCATCGCGGCCTCGAAGCGCCGCGGCATCAACGACGAGGTGATGATCGAAGGCGGTGAAATCACCGGCCTCGGCACGCTCACCGACATCGCTATCCGCAATGACAGACTTTTAACCTTCGGAGACTGAACATGAGTGAAGAACAGGATATCAAGAAGATCATGCACGTGATGCGCCGTGCGCCGCATGGTTCGATCTACACCTATGAAGGACTCGAAATGATCCTCATCATGGCGGCCTACGAGCAGGATCTCTCCGTTGCCTTCATCGGAGACGGCATTTATGCGCTCAAAAAGGATCAGGACACTGCCGGAATCGGCATCAAGGGTTTCTCCAAAACCTTCATGGCTCTCGATGGTTATGATGTGGAAAAACTCTATGTGGACAGGCAGTCGCTCGAAGAGCGCGGTTTGACCGAAGATGACCTGGTGGTCGATGTCGAGGTGATGGACGCCTCGGAGATCGGACGCCTGATGAACGAACAGGATGTCGTCATTCACCATTGATCCGGCCCGCGATTTCCGGGGCTGAATAACGAGCAAAGAACACTGAAACGGTAACTCACATCATGTTGCATACCATCAATAAATCTCCGTTCGAGAACAACACCTTCACCACCTGTGTCCGGTTTCTCCAGCCGGGCGACCCCGTGCTCTTCATCGAGGATGGCGTCTATGCCGTGCAGGCAGGCAACCGGTTCGGGGCGCTGATACAGTCCGTCCTGAAGAAAAACAATCCGGTCTATGCCCTCAAGCCCGATCTCGACGCCCGCGGTATTTCCGCTATCGCCGAGGGGGTGAAGACGGTTGATTATGCCGGTTTCGTCGATCTGGTCGAAGAGCACCAGGTCAGCAGCTGGCTGTAATTTTTTCGGAATGTCGCTGTTTTACCGGTTCGCCGACGGAATATTATTTCTGTCGGCAAACCGGCATTAAAGTGGCGCGATGTGCAAGTGCGGTTTCGGCGCTGAACTTATACGGCACATGGCGAAAGTACCTGTGGTGTTCGTTTCGGAATGCGTTCTTTTCAATGATTTCCCAAACGTATTTCCCTGCCTTGAGGGGGATTATTGCAGGATAAATCATATATTAAATGATTTTACTTCATCCCTGCCTGTAATTCAAGTCATTTTCGCACGGGAAGGTCGGTCTGGCGATCTTTTTACCAACAAATACAAACCTGTTGCTATGGTTTTGAAAAACATCAGAGACTGGATTGTTCCAAGTGTTCTGCTCATGTTGTTCATGATAATGCCGGAGATTGCCTGTGCTGCCGAAACCGCAATGGTCGCTGACACGGCATGGTGGGTGTGGGTGCTCGGTCTGTTTGTTTTTACCTTTTTGCTCGGTATCGTTGCCGTCATCGCCGGTGTTGGCGGCGGAGTGCTTTATGTGCCGATTGTCAGCAGCTTTTTTCCCTTTCATATCGATTTCGTCAGAGGAACCGGCCTGCTGGTCGCGCTTGCCGGAGCACTGTCCGCTGGCGCTCCGCTTCTGAGAAAAGGTCTTGCCAACCTCAAACTGGCTCTTTCCATGTCGCTGATCGGCTCCATCAGTTCCATAGCGGGAGCGCTGGTGGGACTCGCTTTGCCTGAAAATGTCATTCAGCTCTCTCTGGGCCTGACCATACTTGGCATTACGGTCATCATGTTTCTTTCAAAAAATTCAGCTTATCCTCAGATCGAGAAGCCCGATTCACTTTCGCAGGTTCTTCAGATCTATGGCATTTATTACGACGAGCATCTGAAAAAAGATGTGAACTGGCAGATACACCGGACGCCTGTTGGCCTGGTGCTCTTCATCGTGATCGGTTTCATGGCGGGCATGTTCGGGCTGGGCGCCGGCTGGGCGAACGTTCCGGTGTTCAATCTCGTCCTTGGCGCTCCCCTGAGAGTCTCCGTCGCGACCAGCGTCTTCGTGCTCTCGGTCAACGATACGGCGGCGGCCTGGGTCTATCTGCACAAAGGGGCGGTCTTGCCGCTCATCGCCGTGCCATCGGTGGCGGGCATGATGCTCGGTACGAAAATCGGCGCAAAGCTCCTGACGAAAGTACATACCAACGTGGTCAGAAGGGTGGTCATCACGCTTCTTGGAGTTGCCGGTCTGCGCGCGCTCCTCAAAGGACTTGGAATTTGGAACTGAAAAAAATATGAAACAGGAAACAGTACACGCGGACAAGGTGCAGCTCGCTTATGCGGCGATTCTCTCAAAAGCGACAACACTGAGCATCGTGTTCGTGATTCTCGGTTACGTCGTTTATATCTTTCAACTCCTGCCGCTTTCCGTGCCGATAGAACAGGTGTCGGAAAACTGGCACCTGCGAGCATCCGAATTCCACCAGAATATCCATGCTCCTTTCGGATGGAACGCCTTGAGTGACTTCGGTAAAGGCGATGCGCTGAGCTACATCTCCATCCTCTACCTTGGGGCCGTCACCATGTTTTGCCTTGTGGCGGCAGGGTTCGCGTTTCTGAAGGAAAAGAATGTGATTTATACGGTCATTTCTTTTGTGCAGCTTCTGGTACTGATTTTTGCCGCTACCGGTATCATCTCCGGCGGGCACTGATCCGGGCAGAGAAAAACTTGTCGATGTCGTTCCGTTTACCTGAATCTCAAAACGATCAATCAGTCTTATGTCAGATACCAAAAAAATTGCGATCATCGCGTCCAAAGGGACGCTGGACTGGGCCTATCCTCCCTTCATCCTCGCCTCCACGGCTGCCGCGATGGATATGGAAGCGGTCGTTTTTTTCACCTTCTACGGCCTTCCGCTGCTGAAAAAAGAGATCGAAGCCAAAGTCACGCCGGTCGGCAATCCGGCCATGCCGATGAAGATGCCGTTCGGCAGCAAGGATTTCCAGGCGATCAACTGGTCTATTCCGAATCTCATTTCAGGCAACATGCCGGGATTCGACACAATGGCCACCAGCCTGATGAAGGAGACCTTCAAGAAAAAGGGCGTGGCGACCATTGAACAGCTTCGCGAGATGTGCATCGAGGCGGGCGTCCGGTTCATCGCCTGCCAGATGACGATGGATGTGTTCGGATTCGACAAGTCTGAATTCATCGAAGGCGTCGATTACGGCGGCGCGGCATCGTTCCTCGAATATGCGGCGGACGCCAACATTTCGCTTTTCATCTGAGCTCGAAAAATGGCTGGAAAGGAAAGAGGCGCTTCCGGTTATGGAAATTATTTTGCATAATTACATACTCAACAACCGGAAGCGCCCCTCTACCGGAATGTTCATGCAGGCTGCCGTTTTTTAGCTGCGGAGTTTGGTAAATCCATCGGGATTCAATAACATGAATTTTCTTTTTCGCCGCCTCTTCAGGCAAAGCTTCAGCCGCCCGACGACATTCACTTGCATGATCCTCAATAACTCACATTAAAAAGGAGTCTCATGGCGTTAGTCAATCCACATGGCAAGGAAAAGGTTTTAAAGCCGCTTCTGTTGACCGGTGACGAACTGGTCAGCGAAAAAGAGCGAGCCAAATCCATGAAGCAGGTCAGACTCTCTTCGAGAGAGACAGGCGACCTCATCATGCTCGGTATCGGAGGCTTTACTCCGCTCACCGGCTTCATGGGCCATGCAGACTGGAAAGGAAGCGTCGAAACGTGCACGATGGCTGACGGCACCTTCTGGCCGATTCCGATCACCCTTTCGACCTCGAAGGATGAGGCCGATTCTATCGCCATCGGCGAAGAGGTGGCGCTCGTCGATGACGAATCCGGCGAACTGATGGGCAGCATGAAGATCGAGGAGAAATACTCCATCGACAAGGCTCACGAGTGCCGTGAAGTGTTCAAGACCGACGATCCGGCTCACCCCGGTGTATTGATGGTCATGAGCCAGGGCGACGTCAACCTCGCAGGTCCGGTCAAGGTCTTCAGCGAAGGTTCGTTCCCGACCGAGTTCGAGGGCATCTACATGACTCCGGCAGAGACCCGGAAAATGTTCGAGGATAACGGCTGGAGCACGGTTGCCGCCTTCCAGACCCGCAACCCCATGCACCGCTCCCACGAATACCTCGTCAAGATCGCCGTCGAAATCTGCGATGGCGTCCTCATCCACCAGCTTCTCGGCAAACTCAAACCGGGCGATATTCCCGCAGACGTCAGGCGCGATTGCATCAACGTCCTGACCGAAAACTACTTCGTCAAGGGCACCACCATCCAGGCGGGCTATCCGCTCGACATGCGCTATGCCGGTCCGAGGGAGGCGTTGCTCCATGCGCTTTTCCGCCAGAACTTCGGGTGCAGTCACCTGATCGTCGGACGCGACCACGCAGGCGTCGGCGACTACTATGGCCCCTTCGACGCACACCATATCTTCGACCAGATTCCAGCCGACGCGCTCGAAACCAAGCCGCTGAAGATCGACTGGACCTTCTACTGCTACAAATGTGACGCCATGGCGTCGATGAAAACCTGCCCGCATGAACCGGCCGACAGACTCAATCTGAGCGGAACGGCGCTCAGAAAGATGCTCTCCGAAGGCGAAGAGGTGCCCGAGCACTTCAGCCGTCCCGAGGTGCTTGAGATTCTGAGGCGCTACTATGCCGGTCTTACCGAGAAGGTTGACATCAAGATGCATTCCCACGCGATCGGGAAATGACGGTTTTCCGGGAAACCGGGATGCCCTGTTTTTTTTATCTCACTTATATCCAATGGCTTCGTAAATCGCGGGCACAGCCTGCAAATTTTCGGTTAAAGGAGGACAAATTATGCCAAGTTTCGTCATTAAAGAAAAATGTGACGGCTGCAAAGGGCAGGAACGGACAGCATGTATGTACATCTGTCCGAACGACCTGATGAAGTTGGATGTCGAAAGGATGAAGGCCTGGAACCAGGAGCCCGACCAGTGCTGGGAGTGCTACAACTGCGTGAAGATCTGCCCGCAGCAGGCTATCGAGGTCAGGGGATACGCCGATTTCGTGCCGCTGGGCGGCAACGTCATCCCGCTGAGGGGCACCGACGCCATCATGTGGACCATCAAGTTCAGGAACGGTATTCTGAAGCGCTACAAGTTCCCGATCAGAACCACCTCCGAAGGCTCCATCGATCTCTATTCGGGCAAGCCTGAGCACGATTACGCGAACCTCAAGAAGCCAGGCTTCTTCAACATGACTGAATATCCAACCATCTAAGCAAAAAAATCACTCAAGGAGGCATTATCCATGGGAGTTGAAAAAAACGAATTCAAGTTTAGCAAGAAGCCCGAAGTTGTTTATGTGGATACGGATATTCTGCTGATCGGCGGTGGCATGGCTTGCTGCGGCGCGGCGTACGAAGCGGCCAAGTGGGCTACCCCGAAAGGTCTGAAGATCACAATGGTTGACAAGGCTGCCGCTGACAGAAGCGGTGCTGTCGCCATGGGTCTTTCCGCTATCAATACCTATTGCGGCGAGAACGATCCGGCTGATTACGTAAAATACGTAAGAACTGACCTCATGGGCATCATCCGTGAGGACCTCGTCTATGACCTTGGCCGTCACGTTGACAACTCGGTTCATCTTTTCGAAGAGTGGGGTCTTCCGGTATGGAAGCGCGACGAAGACGGTTCGACCATGGATGGTTCGAAACCGGCTCCGAAGCTCGCCGAAGGTGGCAAGCCCGTTCGTTCCGGCAGGTGGCAGATCATGATCAACGGCGAATCCTACAAGGTCATCGTCGCCGAGGCCGCCAAGAAAGCCCTCGAATACAACCGCAAGGAGACCGGCGTCGAGCAGAACCTGTTCGAGCGCGTCTTCATCAGCGAACTCATCCACGACAAGAACGATCCGAGCAAGGTCGCTGGCGCGATCGGCTTCAGCGTCCGTGAGCACAAAGCTTACGTCTTCACCGCCAAAACCATGCTGCTCGCCTGCGGCGGCGCCGTGAACGTCTATCGTCCGCGCTCGACCGCTGAAGGTCAGGGCCGCGCATGGTACCCGATCTGGAACGCCGGCACCACCTACGCGCTTGCCGCCCAGGCCGGTTGCGAACTGGTGCTCATGGAGAACCGTTTCGTGCCCGCCCGCTTCAAGGACGGCTACGGCCCGGTCGGCGCATGGTTCCTGTTCTTCAAGTGCAAGGCAACCAACTCGCTTGGCGAGGACTACTGCGCAACCAACTTGGCGGCAGCCAACAAGGATTTCGGCAAGTACGCCGAAGATCCGCACAAGCTGACCACCGCCATGAGAAACCACATGATGATGATCGACATGAAGGCCGGCAAAGGCCCGATCCTCATGAGGACTCACGAAGCGATGGCCGCGCTTGCCGAGACCATGACTCCCAAGCAGATCAAGCACCTCGAAGCCGAGGCATGGGAAGACTTCCTCGACATGTGCATCGGTCAGGCTGTTGTCTGGGCCGGTAACAACATCGAGCCGGAGAAGACTCCTTCCGAGCTTATGCCGACCGAGCCGTACCTGCTTGGCTCGCACGCCGGTTGCGCCGGTATCTGGGTCAGCGGCCCTGGCGACATCGCAGGCATCCCGGCGGAATGGAGCTGGGGCTACAACAGGATGACCACCGTCGATGGTCTGTTCACCGCGGGTGACGGCGTTGGCGCTTCGGGTCACAAGTTCTCTTCCGGTTCACACGCCGAAGGCCGTATCGCCGGCAAGAACATGACCGCCTATTGCCTCGACCATGCTGACTACAAGCCGGAACTGGGCCGCGACGTTGACGAAGTGATCGCCGAGATCTACGCTCCGATGGAGACCTTCGCCAAGAACAAGGATTACAGCACCGATCCGCTTGTCAATCCGAACTACATCAGGCCGAAAATGTTCCAGGCCCGTCTCCAGAAGATCATGGACGAGTATGTCGCCGGTGTCGCCACCTGGTACACCACCAGCAAGACCATGCTCGAAAAAGGTCTCGAGCATCTGTCGCTCCTCAAGGAGGACGCCGAGAAGATGGCCGCCGAGGATCTGCACGAGCTGATGCGCGCCTGGGAGAACTACCATCGTCTGATGGCTGGCGAAGCCCATGCACGTCACATTCTCTTCAGGGAAGACAGCCGCTACCCCGGTTACTACTTCAGGGCCGACCACTTCTACGTCGATGACGAGAACTGGAAGTGCTTCACCATCTCGAAGTATGACAGGGACAGCAAAGAGTGGACTCTCTCCAAGAGGGACTACGTTCAGGTTATTCCGGACTAACCGGTTTATCGTTCAGGCATATCCCCGAGGTCGAACCTCGGGGATTGCTTTATTGGCGCCTGGATTTCGTAAGTAAACACTGGTTTGTTACCTGTTTTTCAGGAGTGTTGATTTTTGAGAGTTTATCCGCAGAGGAAAATCATGTCAGTTGAAACCATTTTAATTGTTGGCGGCGGCATCAGCGGAATCACCACGGCAGTCGAGGCTGCGGAGGTTGGTTACAATACCGTGCTTGTCGAGAAGAACCCCTACCTTGGCGGGAGGGCTGCGCAGCTCAACAAGTATTTCCCCAAACTGTGTCCCCCGTACTGCGGTCTGGAGATGAACTTCAGACGCATCAAACCCAATCCGAAAATCACCGTTTACACCATGACTGAAGTCGAGTCGGTGAGCGGTCAGGAAGGAAATTACAGCGTCAGGCTCAAGGTCAGCCCGAGGTTCGTGAACGAAAAGTGCACGGCCTGCAACGCCTGCGCGGAGGCCTGCCCTGCGGAACGGTCAAACGAATTCAATTTCGGGATGGACAAGACCAAGGCGGCCTATCTTCCGCATGTGATGTCCTATCCCATGAGATATGTCATAGACAGAAACGCCTGCAAGGACAACTCCTGCGACAAGTGCGTCAAGGCGTGTAAATACAACGCCATAGATATGAACATGAAGCCGCAGACCATCGAGATGAAGGTCGGCAGCATCGTCTATGCCACCGGCTGGAATCCTTACGATGCGTCGAGGATGGACAATCTCGGCTATGGTCGCGTCAAGAACGTCATCACCAACATGATGATGGAGCGCCTGGCCGCGCCAAACGGCCCGACGGGCGGCAAACTCTTGAGACCTTCGGACAACAAAGAGGTCAAGAAGGTGGTCTTTGTGCAGTGCGCCGGATCGAGGGACCAGAATCATCTCAACTACTGCTCGTCGATCTGCTGCATGGCTTCGCTCAAGCAGGCCACCTACGTGCGTGAAAAGGTCAAGGATTCACAGGTGGTTGTCGCCTATATAGATCTTCGCGCGCCCGGCAAGTATGAAGAGTTCCTCAACAAGGTGCAGGCCGACCAGAATGTCAAACTGGTCAAGGGCAAGGTCGCCAAGATCGAGGAGGACAAGTCCACCGGCGGCGTCATTGTCGAATTCGAGGATGTCGAGGGCGGCGGTAAAACCCATGAGCGCGCCGACATGGCCGTGCTCGCCACCGGCATGGAGCCTTGCGTCAAGACCAACTCCATGCTGAGCTTCGAGGAGAACGGCTTCATCAACGGCGGAACAGCTGCCGGAATCTACTCGACCGGCGTGGCCAAGAGGCCGTCCGATGTAACCACATCCATTCAGGATGCGACCGGCATGGCATTGAAAAGCATTCAAAGTCTCGTGAGGAGTTAAACCATGGCTGATGAGAAAAAAATAGGAGTATATCTCTGTACCGACTGCGGCATCGGGGAGGCATTGAATGTGGATGAACTTGAAGCGGTGGCCAAAAAAGAGTTCAAGGTTCCTGTCTGCAAACAGCATCCCAACCTGTGCAGTAACGAAGGTGTGCAGATCATCAAGGATGACCTCAACAACGGAGAGGTCAACAAGATCGTCATCGCCGCCTGTTCGCAGAGGGTGAACAACGAGGTGTTCAATTTCGACCCGCTGACTTACGTCACCGAAAGGGTAAACCTGCGTGAGCAGGTGGTCTGGACGGCCCCGAAAGGCGAGGACAAGGAGGGCACCCAGTTGATGGCCGCCGACTATCTGCGGATGGGCATCACCAGGGTGCAGAAATCCGAGGTGCCGATACCGAAGCTTGCCGACGTGAACCGCACCGTGCTGGTTGTCGGTGGCGGCGTGACCGGCCTGACCGCGGCGCTCGAATCGTCGCAGGCGGGCTACAAGGTGGTGCTGGTCGAAAAAGCGCAGGAGCTTGGCGGCTGGGCCAAAAAAATGTACCGCGTTTTCCCGACCAAACCGCCGTTCGCCGAGATCGAACAGCCGACCATCGGCGTGAAGATCGACGCGGTCAAAAAGGATGGCAACATTACCGTGCACACCGGCACCACCATCGCATCCATCGATGGCGGCCCTGGTGAGTACAAGGTGACGATCGACAGGAACGGCTTGCAGGAAACCTTCGATGCCGGCTCAATCGTGCTCGCTGCTGGCTGGAAGCCCTATAACGCCAGTAAACTCGGCCATCTCGGCTACGGCAAGCATCGCAACGTCGTGACCAACCTCGAATTCGAGCAGAACGTCGCGAAAACCGGCGGCAAGGTGACGCGCCCGTCCGATGGCAAACCGGCAAAAAATGTCGTTTTCCTCCAGTGCGCCGGTCAGCGTGACAAGGATCATGTGCCTTACTGCTCGACCGTCTGCTGCAACGTTTCCCTCAAGCAGGCCAAATATGTGCGTGAATCGGATCCCGATGCCGGGGCCTTTATCGTCTATAAGGATATGCGCACCGTCGGCCTGTACGAGAATTTCTACAAGAGCGCCCAGGACGACGAGGGCATTTTCCTCACCAAGGGCGAGATTCTTGGCCTCAAGGAGGAGTCCGACGGCAGCCTGGTTGTCGAGATCGATAACCAGCTTCTCGGCAGGAAGATGAAAATCAAGGCCGACATACTCGTGCTCGCTACCGGCATGGTGTCGAGCATGGTGCCTGATGAAATGTCGGTCAACAACCTGACTCCGGAGTATATTGGCAAAATGGTCCAGAGAGAGACCTCGGACGGTGTGCTCGAAGCGCTTGAACCGGAGAGCCTCATCCTGAACCTCAAGTATCGCCAGGGTCCGGAAATGCCGCATCTCAAATGGGGTTTTCCCGATTCTCACTTCATCTGTTTCCCCTACGAAACGCGCAGAACGGGTATCTACTCCGCCGGCGCGGTGCGTCATCCGATGGATGCCGTGCAGGCAACCGCCGACGCCACCGGCGCGGCCCTCAAGGCGATCCAGTGCATGGAGCTGACGGCGCAGGGGCGCGCGGTGCATCCGAGAACTTGGGACAGAACCTATCCGGAAATCCGCTTCGAGAGCTGTACCCAGTGCCGCCGCTGCACTGTCGAATGCCCGTTTGGCGCGTACAACGAAAAGTCGGACGGTACGCCGCTCGATTTCCCGTCACGCTGCCGCCGTTGCGGCGTTTGCATGGGCGCCTGTCCGCAGCGGGTCATCTCGTTCAGGGACTACAGCGTCGATATGATTTCCGCGATGATCAAGTCTATCGAGGTGCCCGACGAGGGAACCTTCGTTCTGGGCTTTGTCTGCGAAAACGACGCCTATCCGGCCTTCGACATGGTGGGTCTGAACCGGATCGCCATGAACACCAATTTCCGGTTCATTCCGCTGCGCTGCCTGGGCGGTCTGAATCTGGTGTGGATCGCCGACGCCCTCTCTCGCGGCATCGACGGCATTCTTTTGCTTGGTTGCAAATATGGCGACGACTACCAGTGCCACTACGTCAAGGGCAGCCAGATGGCCAACGAACGCCTCGGCAAGGTTCAGGAGACGCTCGACAGGCTCATGCTCGAATCCGAGCGCGTCGAGCAGGTGCAACTCGCCATCAACGAGTGGGACAAGCTGCCGGGCATTCTCGCGGAGTTCTCGAAGAAGATCGAAGATATAGGTGACAATCCGTACAAGGGATTCTAAATCAACCACTGCGGGCAACAGGACAACGCCGCTTCCCGAGCGATCGGAAGTCAAGCGGCGTCCTTGTTGTCCCGGTTCATACCGCTGTTAATTCTGGAGGTTTTCTATGGCTCAAGAGACTGTATTTACACCGGACGTAAAGTTCGTCAGGGAGCTGCAAAAGGCCGGTGCCGATACATTGAAAAAGTGCTATCAATGCGCGACCTGCTCCGTGGTGTGCCCGTTGGCTCCTGACGACAAGCCCTTTCCGAGAAAGGAGATGCTCATGGCGCAATGGGGCCTGAAGGACGAGCTGCTCAAAAGCTCCGACATCTGGCTCTGCCACAACTGCAACGACTGCTCCAAATACTGCCCGCGCGGCGCCAGGCCGGGCGACGTACTCGCGATTTTGCGCAAAACGGTCATTCAGGAAAACGCCTTCCCGAGGTTCATGGGAAAACTCGTCGGCGACCCGAACAACATCTGGCAGGCGCTGCTCATTCCGATCGTGCTGTTCCTCGTCATTCTCGGTGTGACCGGGCACCTGCACATCCCTGAGGGTCAAGTGGTTTTCTCGAAGTTTTTCCCGGTTGAAATCATCGACGGCGTCTTCGTACCGCTTTCGGCGCTGGCCGTCGGCATGTTCGCCGTCAGTATTTCGCGCTTCTGGAAGAACATGACCGAGGCTTCAGGGATGACGCCGAAAGCCGAGTTCATGCCGAGTCTCATTGAGACGCTCAAGGAGATCATGACGCACTCGAAGTTCAGGAAGTGCGACGAAAACAAGGATCGTTCGGTCTCGCATGCGCTGGTTTTCTACGGCTTTATCGGCCTGGCGATCACCACCGGGTGGGCGGTGTTCAACCTGTACGTCCTGCATTGGGAGCTGCCCTACGCGGTTGACGAGCATTCGCTCGCGATTTTCGGAGGTTCCGCAGCCTTGGCCTGGGCCTACAAAATCGTCTTCAAGCTGTTCGCCAACGCCAGCGCGCTCATGCTTCTGGTTGGCGGTGTGCTGGTGATCACCAATCACCTCAAAGAGCGGAGCGTCGAGACTACCACATCGTCGTTCGACTGGCTCTTTGCCGGTATCGTGCTGATGGTTGGCGTGAGCGGTTTCCTCGCACAGGTGATGCGCGTGACGAACTTCCCGGCGGCGCTGGCCTATGGCACCTACTTCATCCACCTCGTGCTGGTGTTCTACATCATCGTTTACCTGCCGTACTCGAAGCTCGCCCACTTCGTTTACCGGACGGCGGCGATTACCTACACGAAGATGCTGAAGCGGGACGTCGAAATGTAATGAGCGTCGAGGCGGTTTTTCCGCGCGAAGGAAGGTTGAAATGCAAAGGGGTCGCCATGTTGAAGAGGCGACCCCGTTTGTTTGAAGGCTTTGTCTGGCGGCGGGCTTACTCTTCGATGATCTGGCCTGTCATGCCGTCGGGGCTGAAGACGCACATCGCGTCGAACACGCCGTTGTCTGGATAGCACATGCAGCGGTAGGAGGCAGTCTTGTTGTAGTTGTTTTTCAGGTTGGCCCAGCCGTTCACGTAGAGTTTGCACTCGTCGTTGAAGCAGATGTACATGTAAGGAGTACACCAGCCCAAACCATCCCCATAGTTGATCGGAGGCGGTTCGCATTTTTTCATTTTCGCGCCGCAATGGGGGCACTCGGGAGCTTCCGTTATCTTCATGCTATTTCTGATTGAATCTAAATTTGGGTAAGTTCATCGACCCTGGAGGGCTTTCCGAAGAAGCGGGAGCGTTCTGCTCCTGTCCCGGAATCCAGTCATGATAACCCATCCGGAGAGTTTCTGCAACAGTTTATCACGAACATTCCGCTGTTTTTCCCTGTTTCCGGACGGGGCGGGCGGTAGAACAAACAAGCAAGACGATGGAGAACATTCTCGAAAAACTCGGCATAGAACTCAACGCAGAGACCCGCCTCACCGGCGACAGCAAGTTCAGCTTCAACTGCCACAGCGGCCTTTCATGCTTCAACACCTGTTGCAGCAATCTGGATATCGTGCTCACCCCCTACGATATTCTGCGGATGAAAAACCGCCTCGGCCTTTCGTCCGCCGAATTCATTTCGGCGTACACCGAGCCGGTGATCCAGAAAGAGTCGAAGTTGCCCTTCCTGAAGCTCAAGCTCGGCGAGGAAGGCAAGTGCCGGTTCGTCGCCGCCGAGGGGTGCACGGTCTATGGCGACCGTCCGGCGGCGTGCCGCTACTATCCGCTTGGCTTTGGCATCTACAAAAACGAAGAGGCCGGAGACGATTTCTATTTCCTTATCAAGGAGGAGCACTGCAAGGGATTCGGCGAACAACGCGAATGGACGGTGGGCGAGTGGCGCAAAAACCAGGGAATTGACGAATATGACGACAAGAATCGCGTCTGGATGGAGGTGATTCTCAACAAGAAGCTCTACAGCCCGGAACTCGAACCCGACGAAAAGAGCCTCAAGATGTTCTTCATGGCGAGCTACGACCTCGACGCCTTCCGGGATTTCGTCTTCGAGAGCCGCTTCCTCGACGTTTTCGACATCGAAGAGGAGCGTCTCGAAATAATCAGGAGCGACGACTCCGAGCTGATGCTCTTCGCCCACCAATGGCTGCTTTTCGCGCTCTTCAAAAAGCCGACGATGAATCTCAAGCAGGCGTGATTTTTTTCCCCAAATCTCGCCAATAGGTCGTATAAGTCCTGTACGACCTATTGCGCGTTTATTGTGAGTTCACCTCAGTACGTCACCACCTGCGATGCGCCCATCACCGACACGACAAGCGTTCCGGCCGCGCCGATTTGCGCTTTTTCGATAAGTTCCTCATGGCCGATGTTTCGCTGGGCGAGGCAGGGTGAGCAGAGGTAGAGCTTGCCGCCCATTTCGAGGAAAGTGTCGAGCATCTCCTTGAGCGGCTGAAACCCTGGCGCGTTGACCTTTTCCGCTTCTCCCTGTCGGGCAAGAATGACCGCCGAGGACTGGAGAAACATGGTGACCTCGATATCGAGGGCTTGCGAAGCCGTGGCGAGCACGAAAGGAAGCGAAGCCTTTTCGGGATTTTCGGGCCCGATGGTGCTGATGATGAGCAGTTTGCTGGTTTCCATGAAGGGGATGTTTGAGGTTGATGACAAACGGGAAACACAAGGCAATCCCAAAACGGGAAATAATTTGCCAGAACGTAAAGTCGCGATTACGCGGCAACGGCCAGACAAGCCCGCTTCGGTTATCGAAGCGTCGTGAATGAAAAAATATACGTTTCCGGAGCGCTATTTTAAAGCCGTTACCTTTTTATTCGCCTCATGCTGCTTGTCGTTATCGGCGAAGACAAGCGTCGAAAGCGCCGGGCGGGAGAGGTCAGATTGTTCACCCATCTCGCCCGGTTTTCGCGTCTCTCCGGTTTCAGCGCGGAATGGTCAGAGGCATTCCGTGACAGCGCCGATTCCCTGATACTCGCGCATCGCTTCGAACTTCTCCCAGGCCGCGCCCGTTTCGAGGGCTTCCCGCGCCATCTGTGCGCCTTCGCGGTAGCTGGCGGCCATTCCGGAGATGTAGAGGGCTGCGGCGGCGTTCATGCAGAAGAACTCCGCCGCTGCGCCGCCGCGCTTGCTTTGCAAGACTTCCGTGACCACGGCGGCATTTTCTCCGGCGCTCTTCATGCTTGCGATCGCATCGAACGGCACGGTTTTCAGTCCGAAATCTTCCGGCGTCACCTCGTAGGCCGAGATGGTTCCGCTACGCAGTTCGACCACCTTTGTCGGGCCGCAAAGCGAGAACTCGTCCATGCCGAGCGACTGGTCGAAGCCATCCGCCAGACCGTAGGGCGAAAGGGCGGCGGACATGCCGATTTCGGCGAGAATGTCGATCATCTGCATCGAGACTTCGGGGGCGTACGCGCCGATAACCGCGCAGTTGTTCTGAGCGCAGGGGCGGGTGAGCGGGCCGAGGATGTTGAAGGCCGAGGTGAAGCGCATGGAGCCGATCAGCCTCGCCCAGCCCGACTTCAGGAAAGCCTCGCCGGGCAGGTAGCAGATGCCGGTGTTTTGCAAGCTCAGCGCGGCGCGTTCCAGCGGATGGTCGAGGTCGATGCCCATCGACTCGAAAATGTCCGAAGCGCCCGACACGCCGGTTACGAGCCGCGCACCTTTCTTCGCGACAGGCAGGCCGCAGGCAGCCGCGATCAACGCCGCCGGGCTGGAGCAGTTCAGCGTCTTGAGCCTGTCCGACCCCGTGCCGACAATGTCGCACACCGGCCCGTCGAGATCGATGTCGATCTTCGCCGTATCGTGCCGGTCGAGCGCGTCCCACGCGCCCGAAAGCTCCCCGGTTGTTGGCTTGCGCATCAGGTGCGCCGCCAGAAACGCTCCCTGCTGAAGCTCCGGCTGGATGTTGAGAATGACTTGCCGGTAAGCCTCGTACGACTCCTCACGGCTCATGACGTGGCCCGAAGCGATGGACGAAATCAGTCTGCCGAAAGCGCGAAGTGCCTGTTCGTGTGGCATTGGTTGGTCGTGTTGGCGGGTTTTTGGTTTTCGAGATTGGGACTGTTGGGACGCATGGGACAATTGGGACTTGCAGGATGAAGAGATGAGTAAATAAAGATTATAGTTGACCGTTCTTCGTAGGGGCGGTTCGCAAACCGACCCTACAAAACGCAAAAGAATTTCAACTTTCAACGATCACTTGCCTGAAGCCTGTTCCTGCGAGCACCGTTTCCATGACTGCGGGCGCTTCGTCGAGGCGGATCGTGCGTTCGAGGAGGAAGCCGAGGTCGTGGCCGTAGCGGGCGAAGAGGCTCAGGGCGTCGCGCATGTCCTGGCGGGTGCAGCCGTAGGAGCCGACCAGTTCGAGTTCCCGGTAGTGCAACTCGCTGAAGATTGTGGTGGGACTCTCCGGTACGCTGCCGAGGCCGCTGAAGAGGCAGAACCTGCCGCCCGGCGCGAGATGACGGATGCCCGATTCAAGGGTTTCTGCGGACGAGGTCGCGTTGAAGACGATGTCGAATCTGTCGCGCGAGTCGGGCGTTGTGGCGTCGATGGCGTAGCGGCTTCGAAACCCGGCGCTTCTTGCGAGCTTCGCTTCGTCGGGATCGCTCATCGTCACGCTCGCGCCACGGTTGATCGCCGCCACGGCGAGCAGGATGCCGAGCGTGCCAGCGCCGTAAATCAGCACCCGGTCGGCGCGGCGGGCGCAGCTCTGCTTTATGCCGTGGATCGCGCAGGCGAGCGGTTCGGCGAGGGCGGCGAGCGTCGCGCCGACCCCTTTCGGCACTTCGACGAGGCTCGAACGCGGCGCGATCAGCCGCTCGGCGAAGCCGCCATCGCGGTGGAAGCCGGTGATCCGCATCTCCGGGCAGAGATTCTCCCGCCCGCTCCGGCAGGCGCTGCACGACCCGCAAGCGCTTCCCGGCCACACCGCGAAGAGCCGTCCCGGAGCCTCATCAATAGTGCCGCACACCTCGTGGCCGAGCACTCTCGGCATCACCAGATCGCGATGGCCTGACCGCCACATTTTCGCATCGGTGCGGCAAATCGCCGCCGCCGCAACCCGCACGGCTACCTCATGCTCACCCGGAACCGCCAACTCCCGCTCCGCCAGCTCGAACCGTTCCCTGCCGGTCAGCACCAATGCTTTCATCTCTTTGCAAATTCAGTCGTGAACAAAAGCGCCAACATTCAGCGCCACGGTATCTACATATTTTTGAAAGAGTTTAGAAATATTTTCAAGGGGATTTAACGGAAAATATTTTCCGCTTCTCACCCCCTTTTCTGTGATCGTCGCGCGGAAAATTCCGTAGTGATCGGTTAACTTCGAAGAAATTGCACTTCAACCCTTGATTGCTATGGACTATCGTCTTGCTTTCGATCCCTCGCTTGATCTCGCCGCCGCCGAGCTTGCCTCGGCATGGAATGACTGTGATTATGCCGGACAAGCCGTAGCCAGCCTCCAGCCCGTTTCCGTCTCGTCGTTTCCGATGACGGAGATGACGGTGATTTTGCTGTCGGCGGCGGCAAGCATTCCGGCGACGGTGATTGCGACCTTCATCAGTGACTATCTCAAGCAGAAGTTTTCCGGCAAGCAGCCGCCCGTGGTCGAGGTAACGACCATCACCACGCCCGACGGCGAGCCGCTGTTCATCATCCGCAAAAGCATCGAACAGCAAGAGCCTTAACCCCAACCATTTCACAGCATGGCTATTCAGGTTTTCATCAAAGAGCGCTCCCGCGAGGGCGAGAATTTCAAGGCAACCGTGCGCTTTGGTGAATATGGCGCGGATTATCCGCCGCTGACCGTCGCCAATCCGGCGAAACCGGAGCAGGAGCGCGAGCTTGAGTGGTACTTCGAGGAGTGGCTGAACTTTCCTTTTACCGACAAGGCGCGGGCGCAAGGAGCTGCTGATTTCATCCGGGTGTATGGCGAAGCGCTTTTCAGGCAGGTGTTTCGGAGCGATCCCGATGTGTATGCGGCGTATCAGTCGGCGATGCGCGATGGCGGCGTGTTGTTGCAGGTCATCGGTTCGCCGGAGTTTCATGCGCTGCACTGGGAGACGCTCAAGGATCCGAACCTGCCGCATCCGCTGGCGGTTGGCCAGCCGGTGGTGCGCAAGAATCGGAAGGCCGTCACCAATTCCGCGACGCTTCCCGAAGTGCCGGAGCTGCGCGTGCTGCTCGTCACCGCGCGGCCATCGGGCAGCCGCGACGTTGGCTACCGCACCATCTCGCGCCCGCTTATCGACGCGCTCGAAACCGGCAAGCTGCGAGCAACCATCGACATCGTTCGCCCCGGCACCTTCGAAGAGCTCCTGAAGCATCTCGAAAAAGCGCAGCTCGACCACGGCGGCGGCTACTACCACATGCTGCACCTCGACCTGCACGGCGCGGTGCTGAGCTGAGACGAGTATCAACTGGTTGCGAGCAAAGCGGCGGCCTCATCCGCGCATCTTTTCAAGGGTTATGGAGCCAGCGAAGTCGAGCCGTACGACGGCGAGCAGGCGTTTCTGATGTTCGAGAACGACGATTCGCGCGACGGCAACGGCGGCTTTCTGGTGAGCGCGGAGAACATCGCCGATCAGTTGCGCATCCACCAGATTCCGATTGTCGCCCTGAACGCCTGCCAGTCGGGCAAGCAGCTTGGCAACACCGCGACCGAAACCAGCCTCGGCAGCCGCCTCCTGGCGTCGGGGGCGCAGCTCGTCATCGCGATGGGCTATTCGGTCACGGTGTCGGCGGCGCGAATCTTCATGACCCGTTTTTACGAAGAGCTGCTCGCGGGGCGCGAACCGTCGAGCGCGATTCGCGCGGCCCGTCTGGAGCTGCATCGCGACAAAGCTCGCCGCGCGGCGTACAACAAGGAGATCGATCTCGAAGACTGGATGCTGCCGGTGATCTACCAGAACGCTCCGCCTCGGTTCCGGTTTACCGCCGCCGCGCCGGGAGCCGCGCCATCCACGCCGCGCTACTCGCATCCCAAGCCGCTGTATGGATTTTTCGGACGCGACCTCGACGTGCTTGAAATCGAGCGCCGCCTGCTCTTGCGCGGCAACCTCTTGCTCGTGCAGGGGATGGGCGGCGCGGGCAAGAGCACGCTGTTGCATCACCTCGGCTGGTGGTGGCAGAAAACCCGCTTCGTCGAGCAGGTTTTTTACTTCGGCTACGACCTCAAGGCGTGGCGCTTGCCGGAGATCGTCCATAATATCGGCGAGCAGCTCGGCTTGCCGCAGAGCGGGCGGATGCAGGATGACCGCGCCGAGGTCGTCCGCGCCCTCAAACACACTCGCCATTTGCTGATGCTCGACAACATGGAGTCGATCACCGGCGAGCGGCTTTCGATTCCCAACACGCTGAACGAGGCGGAGCGGCTGGAGCTGAAAGGGTTCCTGCACGAGTTGCAGGTCGGCAGAACGCTGATGCTGCTCGGCTCGCGCGGCGATGAAGCGTGGCTGCACCCGATGCCGCTCAACGGGCATCGAATCTACGACCTGCCCGGCCTGGACGGCGAGTCAGGCAGCCAGCTTGCCGACAAGATTCTCCGCGACATTGGCGCGCCGAACTGGCCCGGTCAGCCGGAGCACCGCGACGACTTCAAGCGGCTCATGAAGCTGCTTGGCGGCTACCCGCTGGCGATGGAGGTGGTTCTCTCGAACCTCGCCCGCTCGACGCCCGCGGAGGTGCTCCTTCGCCTCGAAGCCGCCGACATCGATCTCGACAACCAGTCGGCAACCGCCGGAAAGACCGACAGCATCATCAAATGCATCGACTACTCCCACAGCAACCTCTCCGAACCCGCCCAGCAGCTATTGCTTACACTTGCTCCGTTCAAGGGCGTGGTGAACAAGAATTGGCTTGAACAGTACAGCGAGCGACTGCTTGCCCAGCCTGTGCTTGCCGGGTTGCCGTGCGACAAGTGGGATGAGGTGCTGAAAGAGGCGGAGAAGATGGGATTGCTCAAGCCGCATGAGGATGATTGGCTTGCTGAAAATGGCTACCTCAGCTTGCAGCCGGTGTTTCCCTTTTTCCTGAAGGCGCGACTCAATGAACCGGCTCAGGCGGAGCGCAAAGAGGCGATTGAAACCGCATTTCGTGAGCATTACGAAGGGATCGGGAGATTTGTAGGAGAACTCACGGATTCAAAAGAGGCCGGTCAACAGCAGGCTGGATTTGCGCTGATCGGCGTGGAGTACGAAAATTTCTACACAGCTTTGCAGATCGCGCTGAGGCAGCAGCGGTCTATTTTATCGGTACTTAAGCCGCTTTCTGATTTTCTCGACAAAACCCGGCAGCACCCGCAAGGGCTTGAACTTGGCAGGCAGGTCATGCAAGCCTTTGAACGCTGGCCGAAAGAGCTGATCCAAGGCCAGACTGGTTATGAGTTTGTCGGTGTGCTCTGTGACAGTATTGGGAAAAAGTTCTATCTGTTGCAGCAGTTTCAGG
Organism: Chlorobaculum thiosulfatiphilum; assembly: GCF_006265165.1. GTDB lineage: Bacteria > Bacteroidota > Chlorobiia > Chlorobiales > Chlorobiaceae > Chlorobaculum > Chlorobaculum thiosulfatiphilum. The sequence continues at coordinate 100,493 of NZ_VDCH01000006.1, read as the reverse complement.
AGGCGGAAGAGGCATACTCGAAGGCGTTGGAACTTTGGGATGGGATGATGATTCAGTCGCCTGAACATAAAGGGAAGCAAAGAGCAACGATTCTGCACCAGTTGGGCTTGGTGGCTCAGGTTCAGCAGAAATATGAAGAGGCGGAACGGTACTACAAGGAGGCGCTTGCGATCAAGATCGAGTACAACGCTCGGTATGAGCAGGCGAAGACGCTGCACGCTCTTGGTGCCGTGGTTCAGAAACAGCGGAAGTATGATGAGACTGAGCGTTACTACAAGGAGGCGCTGGGAATTTATATCGAGTACAATGACAGATTTTGGCAAGCAGGTGCGCTGCACCATTTGGGCATTGTGGCTCAGCATCAGCGGAAGTATGCCGAGGCAGAGCGTTACTTCAAAGCAACACTTGCGATCATGATCGAGTATAATACGCGATTTGAACAGGCGGCTCCGCTTCATCAATTGGGATTGGTAGCTCAAGAACAGAAGAAGTATGAAGAGGCTAGGCAATATTACAAAGATGCATTGGCGTTATCTGTCGAGTATAATGCTCGCTTAGATCAGGCGCTTACGTTGCACCAGTTGGGCAGATTGGCCGAAGATCAGCAGCAGTGGAAAGAAGCGAAAGCTTATGCGCTGGAGGCGGCGGAGTTGTTTGTCGAGTTTGAGGATCAGCACAACCTGGCGATTGCGCTTGGGTTGTTGGGCCGTATCTGGCGGGCGACCAAAGATCGTGGGATTATTGACAAGGTCGCGGTTTTGCTGAACAGTTCGGCGGCGGAGTGCGAAGCGATGTTCGACGAGGTGGCGGGGGCATCGGAAAGCGAGGAGGAGTAGAAACCTGCCGGGAAACGAGTTTACCGTAAAGTTGCATGGTTTGGCTGGTTTTGGCGCTGCCGGGGTGCTATCTATCCCGACAGGCGGATCAACCATCGGGAAGCACTATGGACTCATCAGCAGGCAGGCCAAAGCCTTCGAGCATTCACGTCGAGTGGCGGGAGAACGGGGATTTCGTGTTTTCGTGCCGTTACCGGAGGGCGGCGGACAGAGATGCGGCCTCTTGCGAGCGGTCGCCAGCGAAGCGGCATCACTTTCCCGTCATGACCCTCGCGATGGGCAACGTGCTCCGCAAGCTCCGGCGGGAGCACATCTCCTTTCCGCTCTTCCTCGTGTCGCTCGCCTTCAACCACCGGAACCTGCTCTCGGAGATCGACCGGCTGCTTCAGGCGCTGCACGAGCACGTCGAGCGGCAGGAGGGGAGCGGCGAATATACCTGCCTCATCACCTCCGGCAACGATCAGCCCTGACGCTCGCAGTCGTCGTCCCGCTTTTTGCCGCCGCCATCTACAGCCGTTCCTGTATTCCATCGCTAAGAAATATAGATGGCGGCGCTTAGGATTTAATTCCTTCTTTTATACATTAAGTGAGCGTCGGCAGGGCAGGGGTTTGCCTGTGGTCGCACGCTCAATATTAATATGTACAGACATATCCCGCCATGGCACAAAGACGTAAAATCACGGCGATTGTGGGTCTCGAGCAGTACAATGCCGGCCTCTGGAGGAAGATCAAGAACATGCTCGACAAGGATGCCGAACTCATTCAGTTGAGCGACGTCGATCTCGAAAAGCAGAATCCCGAGGCGGCGACGGCCATCCGGGAGGCCGATTGCGTGTTCATGAGCATGATCAACTTCAAGGAGCAGATCGACTGGTTCAAGGAGCAGCTCGATCAGGCGACCAACGAGAAGACCATCTTCATCTTCGAGTCGATGCCGGAGGCGATGGCGCTCACCAAAGTCGGCAGCTATCAGGTCGTCGAGGGCAAGTCGGGGATGCCCGACATGGTGAAAAAAATCGCCAAGATGCTGGTGAAGGGGCGCGACGAGGATGCGCTCTACGGCTACATGAAGCTCATGAAGATCATGCGCACCATCCTGCCGCTCGTGCCCAACAAGGCGAAGGATTTCAAGAACTGGCTGATGGTCTATTCCTACTGGCTCCAGCCGACGCCGGAGAACATCGTCAACATGTTCCGCCTGATTCTGCGCGAATATTTCGATTCCAGCGTCAAGGTCGAGCCGATTGTCGATGTGCCGAACATGGGGCTGTACCATCCCGATTCGCATGAGTATTTCAAGGATGTCAAGAGCTACAAAGGGTGGTCGAAAAAGCGCGGCGTGAACTTCGACAAGTCGCAGAAGATTGCCCTGCTCTTTTTCCGCAAGCACCTGTTGCAGGAAAAAACCTATATCGACAACACCATCCGCACGCTCGAAAAGCATGGCGTGAACGTCTTTCCGGCCTTCGTGATGGGCGTCGAGGGGCACGTGCTCGTGCGCGACTGGCTGATGAAGGAGAAGATCGACCTGCTTGTGAACATGATGGGCTTCGGCCTGGTTGGCGGCCCGGCGGGTTCGACCAAGCCCGGCACAGCGGCGGATGCGCGTCATGAAATTCTGACGGGTCTCGATGTGCCCTATATCGTTTCGCAGCCGCTCTTGATCCAGAACTTCGAGTCGTGGCATGAGCTTGGCGTCTCGCCGATGCAGGTGACCTTCACCTACTCGATTCCCGAGATGGATGGCGCGGTCGCGCCGGTGATTCTCGGCGCGTTGCAGGACGGCAAGGTCGAAACCGTGCAGGAGCGGCTCGACCGGCTGGCGATGCTTTCCAATAAATGGTTGCGCCTTCGCGCTGCCTCGAATCGCGACAAGCGCGTGGCGCTGGTGGTTTACGACTATCCGCCCGGCCTCGGCAAGAAGGCCACGGCTGCTTTGCTCGACGTACCGACCACGCTGCATCGCATCCTCCAGCGGCTGAAGAAGGAGGGCTACAACGTCGGTACGCTGCCGGAGACTCCCGAAAAGCTCTTCGAGCTGCTCGACCGGGCGACCGATTACCAGCTCATGCAGAACAAGCCCGACGCGATCAAGGTGAGCCGCGACCGGTACAACGAGCTGGCCACGTACCACGAGCGCGAGCGCATCGAGGATCGCTGGCAGGCCTTCCCCGGCGAGATCGCGCCGGTCGGCTCGGAGGAGGTGTTCATCGGCGGCCTGCGGTTCGGCAACATCTACATCGGCGTCCAGCCGCGCCTCGGCGTGCAGGGCGACCCGATGCGCCTGATCTTCGACAAGGCCAACACGCCGCACCACCAGTACATTTCGTTCTACCGCTGGATCAGCCGCGACTTCGACGCGCATGCGCTCGTGCACGTGGGAATGCACGGCTCGGTCGAGTGGATGCCGGGCCTCCAGACCGGCCTGACCGGCGAGTGCTGGCCCGACGCGCTGCTCGGCGAGGTGCCGCATTTTTACATCTATCCGGTCAACAATCCGAGCGAATCGACCATCGCCAAGCGCCGCGGGCTGGCCACGATGGTCTCGCACGTGGTGCCTCCGCTGGCCCGCGCGGGGCTGTACAAGGAGCTTCCGGCGCTGAAGGACTTGCTCGCCGACTACCGCGAGCGCCATCAGGGAGCAGACGAGGATGTCGAGCAGGTGCAGGAGGCGATCATGCAGAAGGCCGAGCTGCTCAACCTGACCGACGACTGCCCGCGTCGCGCCGACGAGCCGTTCAGCGAGTTCGTCAGCCGCCTCTACATCTACATTGTCGAGCTCGAAAACCGGCTCATCTCCAACTCGCTGCACGTCTTTGGCGAGGCCGGGCCGCTCGAATCGCAGATCATCACGATCACCGAAACCATCAAGAATCGCGGCGAAAACGGCCGCTCGCTGCCCTACATCTTCATCGACACCTCCGGCAAAAACGGCCACTACGGCAGCTACGAGGAGATTTCGAGCCTGTCGCGCAAGGGCGACGAGGCGGCCATCCAGCTCCGCGAGTGGGCCGAGAATGCCTGCCGCGAGTTCGTCAAGCAGACGATGTTCGACCGCAAAAATCCGGTGCAGGTGTTCGAGTCGGTCACCGGCGGCAGCCGGATGCCCGACGGGGACAAGCCCTTCATCCAGCGCATCATTCAGGAAGGCTCGATGATGATTCAGGCGCTCAGCGACAACCGGAGCGAGATGGACGCGCTGGTCAAGGTGCTCGATGGCGGCTACATCTCCTCCGGCCCCGGCGGCGACCTGGTGCGCGACGGCATGAACGTCTTGCCATCGGGGCGCAACATCCACTCCATCGACCCGTGGCGCATCCCGTCGGAGACCGCCTTCAAGCGCGGCACACTCATCGCCGACGGCCTGATCTCGAAGCACGTGGCCGAGAACGACGGCCAGTATCCCGAAACCATCGCCGAGGTGATCTGGGGGCTGGACACCATCAAGACCAAGGGCGAGGCGGTGGCTGTGGTGATCCGGCTCATGGGGGCGGAACCGGCCTACGACGCCTTCGGCAAGATCAGCCACTACAACCTCACGCCGCTCGACAGGCTCGGACGCCCGCGAGTTGACGTGCTGATGCAGCTCAGCCCGATCTTCCGCGATGCCTTCGGCATTCTGATGGATCAGCTCGACCGCCTCGTCAAGGATGCAGCCAAGGCCGACGAGCCGCACGAAATGAACTACATCAAAAAACACGTCGATGATGCGCTCGCCGAGGGGATGGATTTCGAGGTGGCCACCTCGCGCCAGTTCACGCAGGCGCCGGGCGCTTACGGAACGTACGTGGACGACATGATCGAAGATTCGGCGTGGGAGAACGAGGGCGACCTCGACGACCTTTTCATCCGCCGCAACAGCAGCGCCTACGGCGGCGGGCGCAAGGGCGAGAAGCAGTCGGAGATTCTGCAGAAGCTGCTCGGCTCGGTTGACCGCGTGGTGCATCAGGTTGACTCCACCGAGTTCGGCATCTCCGACATCGACCACTACTTCTCCTCCTCCGGCTCGCTCCAGCTCGCCGCACGACGCCGCAACACAAAGACCTCGGACATCAAGCTCAACTACGTCGAGTCGTTCACCTCGGACATCAAGCTCGACGAGGCCGACAAATCACTGCGTGTGGAGTATCGCTCCAAGCTGCTCAACCCGAAGTGGTTCGAGGGGATGCTCAAGCACGGCCACAGCGGCGCGGGCGAGATCAGCAACCGCGTCACCTACATGCTCGGCTGGGACGCCGTGACCAAGAGCGTGGACGACTGGGTCTATAAAAAGACCGCCGAAACCTACGCGCTCGACCCCGAAATGCGCGAACGGCTCGCCACGCTCAACCCGCAGGCGATCAAGAACATCGTGGGCCGGATGCTCGAAGCTCACGGACGCGGCATGTGGAAAGCCGACCAGAACATGATCGCCGAGTTGCAGGAAATTTACGCCGACCTCGAGGACAGGCTGGAAGGCATGGCGGACGAGTGAGGAGAATTATGAATTATGAATGCTGAATTATGAATTGAAGAGGCGCGCGAATTGCGCCTGTAGGGGCGGACCTTTGTGTCCGCCCTGTTGTATGATTCGATCGGTCCAATCGGTCAGATCCGCCCAATCCGTCCGATCTTCGCCCCTCGCCACCCCTCAAATTCTCGTTCTCATGCAGCGGTTGTAACGCTCTTTTACGCGGTTGGCGAACCATTTCGTGCTGAGGTTCTTGCTGACGAATTTCGGGCTGTTGATCGGAATGTCGGGCAGTACGGCGTAGATCGGGCGACCGTACCGCTTTTTGTACAGTTCCGCGAGCGTTTTGTATGACCAGGTCTCCTCGAATTCGTAGCTTTTCTCCTTCGAGAAATCCTTCATGACCTGCTTTTCGTCGAATTCGATCTCTTTTTTCTTCAGGAAATTGAGGAAGGTCACGTACGTGACCGACGGGGCTGCATCGCCGTTTTCGTAGTTCATCAGGTCACCGTCCGTGTCAACCTGCCTGCGCGTCAGCCTCGCCAGCATCTTCTGGAATCCGGCATTGCGGCTGGTGTAGTGGCCCGCGTTGAAATCGGCGAAGACATACTTCCAGTCGTCGTAGTTGTGCTTGTAGTCGAGCAGGTAAGCCGTTCCGTAGAAGATGCCGCCCTTGCAGGTGTAGAGCATGTCGCGCACGTTGCCGCCACCGGCGTTCCGGGGCTTTTTCGGGTACTCTTCGGCGAACTTCACCGACACCTGCATCGAACCAGCGGTGGTAATCAGGTCGCTTGCATCCTTTTTCAGGACGAGCAGAATCGGCTTGGTGATGCTCGCCGAGGTGAATTCGTCATACCACTTCTCGAAGTCCAGTTCGCTCGAGATCGAGTCGATGTTCTCGCGGAAGCTCCTGCCGTTCGAGGCGCTCTGATCCAGTCGGGTTTCGATGAGGAGCCGCAGCACCTCGTTCGACTCGGCAGTCTCGATCTTTTTACGCAGAATGCTCGCCATTCGCGAGTTTTTCGGCGAAATCGAAAAGGCGCTGACCTGCGAAATGACGGCGCACACGGCGCTGACATGCTCCTTGTCAACAGGCTGGCCCAGCTCTTCGAGGCTCTCCTTGATGGCCCTTGCCCATATTTCCGGAGAAGGGTTGCCGGGTCTCGATGCGCGCACCAGTTTTTCGATCTGCTTTTCCGAGAGGCCGGAATCCTGGATTCCTGAACAAGCTGAGAGGAGGAGGGTGAAAATCAGGGCGGGAACAATGAAACGGATCGCTTTAAGCATGGTACGTATTGCTTGCAGAATTGGTGAGGCCTGAAAGTTGTGATTCAATCCCGATGAGGGAGCGCTGTGCTTATCCTAAAATAAGCATTTTCAGAGCAGTGTTTTATAGGGTTTGATGAACGTAGCAGGGAGAAAAAGTTTGTGTTTTAGATATGTTTGATCAGGCGGATCAGTTCGCAAAACGCTAAAACCCCGGGTTCGATCCGGGGTTTTAGCGGGTGTGGTGCGGGACTTTTTATGCAGAGGTCGAGTAGTTCGGTGCCTCCTTGGTGATCATCACGTCGTGCGGGTGGCTTTCGCGGAGGCCAGCCGAGGTGATTCGCACGAAGCGAGTGTTCTCCTTCAGCTCCGTGATGGTTCTGACGCCGCAGTAGCCCATCGAGGATTTCAGGCCGCCGATGAGCTGATAGACCACCTCGTCGAGCTTGCCCTTGGCCGGAATCCGACCCTCGATGCCTTCGGGCACGTACTTTTTCGTCTCCGCCGAAGCGTCCTGAAAGTAGCGGTCGCTGCTGCCCTCCGGCTCCGACATCGCGCCGAGCGAGCCCATGCCGCGGTACGCCTTGAAGCGGCGGCCTTCGTAGAGGATCGTCTCGCCGGGGCTTTCGTCGGTGCCTGCGAAGACGCTGCCCATCATCACCGAATCGGCGCCCGCCGCGATCGCTTTGGAAATATCGCCGCTGTATTTGATGCCGCCGTCGGCGATGACCGGCGTGCCGGTTTTCCTGGCCTCTTCGGCGCAATTCATGACGGCGGTGAGCTGCGGCATACCGACGCCCGCCACGATGCGCGTCGTGCAGATGCTGCCCGGCCCGATGCCAACCTTCACGGCGTCGGCTCCGGCCTTGACCAGATCCCTGACCGCTTCCGGCGTCGCCACGTTACCGGCGATCACCTGCAATTCCGGATATTTCTGCTTGATGGTGGCCACCATGTCGAGCACCGCCTGGCTGTGGCCGTGCGCCGTATCGACCGCCACGACGTCAACGCCCGCCGCCACCAGCGCATCGACGCGCGATATCGTGTTGGCGCGGATGCCGACCGCCGCGCCCGCCCGGAGCCGGCCCTGCGAGTCCTTGCATGCGTCCGGGCACTGCTTGCGCTTCTGGATATCCTTGAAGGTGATGAGGCCTTTGAGGTAGCCGTCGTCGTCGATGACGAGGAGCTTTTCGATCTTGTTCTGCATGAGAATCTCCTCGGCGGCCAACAGGTCGATGTCCTCTTTGGCCGTGACGAGCGTGGTCGTCATGATGGTGGTGATCTTCTTGTTGGATGACGCGGTCATGCGCAGGTCACGGTTGGTGACAATGCCCTTGAGCAACAGACACCCTTCGGCGGTCGGATGCTCTACCACCGGAATGCCCGAAATGGAGTGGCGGATCATCAGCTCAATGGCATCCTGGATGGTCGCGTCCTCGAACAGGTGGATGGGATTGCGAATGATGCCGCTTTCGAAGCGCTTGACTTTGGCGACCTGCCGGGCCTGTTCGTCTATGGAGAGATTCTTGTGGATGATGCCGATACCTCCCGCGCGAGCGAGAGCGATGGCCAGCTCGGCTTCGGTGACGGTGTCCATGGCCGCGCTTACCAGCGGGATGTTGAGTTCGATCTGCCGGGTAAGCCGCGATTTGACGACGGTCTCTTTGGGAAGTACGTTGGAATATGCGGGAACGAGCAACACGTCATCGAAGGTCAGCGCATCATAAAGAATTTTATCCATAGGGAGCAAGGTTAAGAGATTGCGGCAAAAATGAATCCGCCAATTTACGAAAGTGAGCACGGAATGACAACGACGCGAAGCATCCGGGCCGCGCTGTTGGTGATTTTTCTTTGTCCAAAAAGTTGAACGGGAGTTTTTAAAAAACGAAAACGAGTTGTACATTGCAACCCGTTACAAACGGAGAGGTCGCATAGTTGGTCTAGTGCGCTCGCCTGGAAAGCGGGTAGGGTGTAACAGCCCTCGAGGGTTCGAATCCCTCCCTCTCCGCCAGGAAAAACAGGGAAAGCGATTTTTTGCTGGCAATTTTCAGGTAAATCGCTATCTTCACATCCGTTCTTTACATACGTTGGAGGATTAGCCTAATTGGTAAGGCAGCAGTCTTGAAAACTGCCGGGTTTGCGCCCATGGGGGTTCGAGTCCCTCATCCTCCGCGCCAAAGTTCAGGAGAGGTGGCCGAGCGGCTGAAGGCACCGGTTTGCTAAACCGACGTAGTTCGATTAGAGCTACCGAGGGTTCGAATCCCTCCCTCTCCGCGACGAACAAAAAGCTTCCGGCAACACCGGGAGCTTTTTTCGTTTCAGGTGGTGCGGATCGAGAAGGGGAGGGAGTCGAACCCGAAAAGAGGGTTTGAAACCTTGACCGGCGAAGCCGGGCGAGGTTCGATGCCGCAGGCAACCCCCGCAGGGGTGAGCGGCAGCCGACAAGTCGGCTGGAGCGAATCAATCCCTCCCTCTCCGCGACGAACAAAAAGCTTCCGGCAACACCGGGAGCTTTTTTCGTTTCACGGGGTTCGGATCAGGGGAGGGCGAGGCTTGAATCTGCGTACCTCGACTTTCGCGAAGGCTCGCGTTTTTTCGATGTACGCGGTCGAGGATGATGCGGGCGCGAGCGCTATGGTTTGTTTGTCTTGTATCCGGCGGCGAAATCCGTGACGCACATGTATTTGTATCGCCGGTGCGAACCAATGGAAACGCCGACGCGATTCAGCTCCCGGTCAAGCAGGGTTACCCTGTGCCCACGGTCTGGTACGCCGTCATCGATGAGCAGAAAGGCGATGATGTCTTTCGGTTTCCTGAAGCCGTAAGAGATGTTTTCCGCAATCAGTCTGTTCCATTCTCCATAACGTCCGATCCGCTCAGGCATCCTCGTGCCGCCGCTGCCTACATGACCGGTGCGTTTCGTCGTTCCTTGGTCTTGCGTCATTTCGCGGGCGGCCAGCGTCAGTCCTTCGCATGGAAAGACCGTTGGCAACGGCTTGGCGTTTTCCAGATCGCGGATACATTCGTCAAGCGCGGCGACTCCTTCGTGGGTCTGTATGGCAACCGGACTTCTGTCGGGATGAAAGAAGAGTTTTCCGTGGTAATAGATTCTGAGCGGCGCGAGGCGAAGACGGGCGTATTCTGCCGGATCCCTTCTCAACAGATTGATTTCCGCGATAACCTCCAGTTCGCTCGGAGTCATGTAGCTCGCATGTCCGGCGCGCTCTTCAGGCGTAACGTCGTCATCGGCGCATTGCATCTGCACATTCCGCTCTCCGGCGCTCCAGGTATGCATCGCGCCGGGCAAATCAGCGTCGCTGCTCCGCCACGCGACAAAGGCCTGCAAGAGCACGACAAGTATCAATGTTGCTTTACGATAACCAGCCATAGTGACGATAGAGTAAAACCATACGCTCGGAAATCCGCAATGATTCTGTGCATCGAGAGAGCTGTTCAGTCAGGTTCCTGAAAACCCGGACACTGTTTTTCCTCATGCGGTTGATTGAACAACCAGATGGATATTCTTGTCGATGATTGTTCATGGTACAGGGAATCAGGGGCGTTCTCTGTTATGAGCTTTTTTGTCGCTGTAAAAACAGAAAAAAATCGGTAAAGATTTTCTGGTTGAAATATATAAAAAGGGTTCTTGAATTTTAACTCTCAGAATGACAACCTCTGTATTTGCAAGCCCGCACTCAGCCGGTCACTCGATCTCGATGCCGTAGCCGTCGAGCAGGCCGGGCAGGCCATGCAGCGAAAACTTCGCTTTTCGCAGGCGGTTCGATTCGGGCGGGATCGAGAAGTTGAAGGCGGTGCGGAAATCGGCCTTTTCGAGATTGGCGTGAAAGAAGATCGCGAGCCGGAGGTCGCAGTCGTCAAAGAGCGCGCCGACGAGGTTCGCGTCGGTGAAATCGGCCTCCTGCAAGTCACAGCCGGAGAAGCGTGTGTTCTTCAGATCGAGGCCGACAAAAACAGCCAGCCTCATCATGCAGCGCTCGAAGCTCATCTCCAGCAGCAGCTTCCGGCACTCGCCGAACTGCACACCGAGCAGCTTGCAGTCGGAGAAGCGCACCTCCTGAAGCGACGCTCCGGCAAGCCTGGCCATGCTCAGGTCGCACTGCTCGAAGGCGCACTCCCGGAACACGAGGCCCGAAAAACCGGCCTGCGCGAAGTTGCACTGCACGAAGCGGCATCCTTCGTACACGCCCGCGCTTGTGTCGAAGTCGCCGGAAGCGATCCGCTCGAACACCTTGCCGGTTACCGGCTCCATCGATTTTTTCTTCATGGCGCGAGCTGTGCGGAATTACTTCGGCTGCATGACCTGGCGAACCATGTTCATGAAGTCGGGAATGGTGAACGGTTTACTGATAAAATTAACGGGTTTTGCCGTTTTTCCGTTACTGCCGGTATTCTCGAAAGCGAACCCGGACATGAACAGCAATTGCAGCTCCGGAAAGCGGGCCTGCAACTGTTTGCTCAGTTCGATGCCATTCATCCGAGGAAGCACGATATCGGTCGCCAGAAGATCGATCTTCTCTTTGCGCGTCCCGGCGATGAGCAGGGCGCTTTCGGCATCGAGCGCTTCGATGACCCTGTAACCCTTGTCTTCGAGCGCCAGCTTGAGAATATCGAGAATGTTTGGCTCGTCTTCGACCAGCAGCACCGTTTTTTTTTGGGGCTTGAGGCTTTGCATGGCGGCCTTGATCAGGGCGTCCACATCGCCTTCCTGATGCTTCGGGAGAAAGATGGTGAATGTCGCGCCCTTGCCCGCCGCGCTCTGGCAGTCGATGTAGCCGTTGTTTTGCCTGACGATGCCATAGACCGTCGAAAGGCCGAGTCCGGTGCCTTTTCCTACCGGCTTGGTCGTGAAGAACGGCTCGAAAATATGGGGCATCACCGCGCAGTCGATGCCGCTTCCGGTGTCGGTCACCGAAAGTACAGCGTAATCGCCGGGACTCTGGCAGGGGTGCCCGTTGGCGCAATCCTTCTTTTCGACATGCGCCGTGGCCGTCGAAATGGTTATGGTTCCGGTTCCTGCTTCTTCAATCGCGTCCTTGGCGTTGACGCAGAGATTGGTTAATAACTGATCGAGCTGGGTCGGATCGATGAAAATGTCCGGCACATGCTCACCCGGCATCCAGACGCACTCGATCTGTTCGCTGATAAGGGGCCTGAGCATCGGAATGAGATTTTCCATTTCCTGATTCAGGGAGGTCGCTTTCGGAAGACGCATCTGTTTGCGGGCGAACCCCAGAAGCTGACGGGTCAGTTGAGCTGAACGCACAGCCGATTGATGGGCATCCCGGAGGTTTTTGGCCACAGAAAGCGACGGCTCGATTTTGGCGAGCGCCAGTTCGATATTGCCGATAATGGCGGTCAGCGCGTTGTTGAAGTCATGGGCGATTCCGCCGGCGAGCTGGCCGACCATCTCCATTTTCTGAAGGTGCTGAAGCTGCGTCTGCAACTCTTCAAGCTCGAGGGCGGCAAGTTTTTTCTCCGTGACATCGAGAATGATTCCTACAATATGCCGGGACTCGCCCTGTTTGACGAAGCGGAAGGTGCCAATCAGATTGATCCACCGGACTTCTCCATCCACTCGTCGAATACGGAACTCCTGATTGAGATCCGAGCGGTTCGCCATTGAACTTTCGTAAATCCCCATCACCGTCGGCAGATCATCGGGGTGAATATGACCCAGAAACCGTTCAAACTTCCAGTTTGGCACGAGCGAATCATAGCCGAAAATGCGATCATGCTCCACCGTTCTCAGAAGAATATCATTGTCAACATCGAACGACCAGACGCTGACATGGCTGCTTTCAAGTGCGAAATCCATCTTTGCCCGGAACTCCTTCATTTCCGCTTCGGTCGTTGATTGCTCGGTAACGTTTTGCACCAATACCAGCAGTTTTTCGATTTTGCCGTCGGCATCAGAAACCGGATAGATCGAGCTTCTCCATCTCTGGCCATCCATCGGCTCATCGATGGCCAGAGGCTTGCCGGTTCGAAGCACCTCTTCGGTTTTGTTCTTCCGGTTGGCGATGACTTCAGGCGGCGCGTTGATTTCGGCAAGCAGCTCGAAGACATTACGTCCGATGATATTTTCAGAAATGCTCTCGAATCTCGAAGAGAAGACGTGGTTGGCTGCGAGGATGGCGCCGTCCTGGGCCATGACAAAGATCGGTTCGGGAAAGTCTTTGAACAGATCGAAATCCAGATATTTGAATAGCATAGGGGTATCAATTTTGGGGTGATCCCTCAGAATATACTGTGACTGCTATATGATAAGTGGTCTATTTTTAAGAGTACCTTAATATGTTGAATATTCAAAATATTAGAAGAGGTAGAGGAGGGTTTTCGTTCAACGTGACCAGCCAGTGCTGTTTTCTTGTTGTTACCCGTCTTTCTCGAAATCGAACAGCTCTCCGGTCGATGGTTTCGCTTTTTTCGGACTCCGCATAAATTCGGGAACAGCGGAGAGTACGCCCGCGCCGAAGCAGTCGCCCTCGACCTCGAGCGCCTCGCGCTTTGTCACCACCTCGGCAGGCAGCGGGCGCGACGGCGCGTTGATGCGGTCGGTCTCGATGTCGAACAGGTCATTCAGCGCCAGCACCGCCGCCGCGATGCTGAAAACACTGAGAAATCCGAAAATTCCCATGCGCAATGTCGGCCAACCACCAAGCGCCAGCACCTCGGCCAGCACCACGCAAGCCCCCGCCGCGAACGACAGTTCAAACCGGAGGAGCCGAAACAGCCCGCGAAGTTTTGAATTATTCATTGGTTAACGGATGAAAGACCATAGCCCGTCAATGTTCTGTTCGATATATTTCAATGGTACAACGAAATCTCAAAAATCATGGATATGAAAAACAAAGTCGCATTGGTAACGGGCGCGAGCCGGGGGATTGGGCGGGCTACGGCGACGCTGCTTGCCGCCGAGGGGGCGGCGGTGGCGGTCAATTACTTCCAGAGCGAAAGCGCGGCTCGCGCCCTCGTCGATGAGATCACGCAGGCTGGCGGCAGGGCGATGGCCGTTCGGGCGGACGTTCGCGACGAAGCGCAGGTGCGGGCGATGGTCGCGGAGGTCGAAGAGCGCCTCGGCCCGGTCGATCTACTCGTCGGCAACGCCGCGATCGGTTTCCCGGCCAAGCCATTCACGCAATTTGCCTGGGACGAGTTCGAGGCCAAGCTTACCGGCGAGCTGAAGTCGATCTTTTTCTGCTGCCAGGCTGTGTTGCCGCGCATGATCGAGCGGAAATCGGGCAGCATCATCGCCATTTCGAGCACCCTGTCGCGCCACTCCTCGCCGGGATTTATCGTCCATTCCACCGCGAAATCGGGCCTCGACGCTTTCGTCCGCTCACTCGCCGAAGAGGTTGGCCCCTTCGGCATTCGCGTCAACGTGGTCGCCCCCGGCCTGACGCTCACCGACGCCACGGCCTGGCTGCCGGAAGAGCAGAAAGCGATGATCGGCGAGATGGCCCCGCTCAGGCGCGTCGCCCTCCCGGAAGACATCGCCGGAGTGGTGCTCGCCGTCGCCTCCAGCCACAGCCGTTTCGTGACCGGCTGCTACATCCCGGTCTCTGGCGGGTTGCTGATGCTTTGAGGGGCGCGGGGTATCAACGGAACTGGTTGATTCAGTAAGCGATTGAGATTTGTATCAACAGTGACTTGTCGAAATACTGGCCGAGAAAGCTTGATAAAAAAGTGCGCGTTGCCTGCACGATAGTTCCATAATCTCTGTTCTGTTCCATTTTTTTGAGATAACCCATCCATGTTTGAGTCCATACTATCCAATTACAGCTCGTTTTCCTGCCGCCGGACGCCTGTCGGGCTGATCGGCATCAGGGCGCACGGGGGAGCGCTTACTCAACTTTTGTTCATGCACGACGAACCGGCCACGGCCGTCAGTGCTCCCGGTTCGCCGCTTCTCGACGAGGCGTTCGGGCAGCTCGATGCGTGGTTTGCGGGGCGGTTGCGGGAGTTTTCGCTGCCGCTGGTCGAGCCACGATCTGCATTCGAGCGGCGGGTTCGGCAGGCGATGCTCCGCATTCCGTATGGCGCGACGGCGTCGTATGGCGAGCTGGCGGCGGCGATCGGCTCGCTGGGCGCGGCGCGGGCCGTGGGGACGGCGTGCGCGCGGAATCCGCTGCCGATCATCGTGCCGTGCCATCGGGTCGTTGCGGTCGGAGGGCGGATTGGCGGGTACCGGGGCGGTACGGAAATGAAACGGCGGCTGCTCGATTTCGAGTGCGGGAATTGCCGGTAAGTGACGTCAAATTCATGATTTTGCAAGGAAGAAACATCTTCGTGGTTTTTTTACGAGTGTTCATTCATCTTGTGATTTTTCGTTATATAGATTCAACAGTTACCGTTGAAAAGCATTTTTCAGTCATTCAAAACTCCATGAACACGATACCCGCTCTTCGCAACCCTTTCTCCCGGCTGGTCGTTGGCGCGCTTCTCGGTTCGTTTTTGCTTCTGCCGGGTTGCGGCAAGAAGCAGGACGAGCAAAAGCAGATGACTCCCGCCCTGCCCGTGATGAAGGTTCAACTCTCCCCGGCTTCTGTTTCCAGCGACTACTCCGTTCGGCTCGAAGGTTTGGCCGACGCGGAGATCCGTCCGCAGGTGGATGGAATGCTTCAGGCCATTCTGGTCAAGGAGGGCGACCTGGTCAAAAAGGGGCAGCCGCTCTTCAGGATCGATGACTCGATGTACCGCGAGCAGTACAACACGGCGCTGGCCGCCCAGCGCGCCGCCGAGGCGCAGGCTGCCGTGGCGAAGGTGAATGCCGAGAAGCTGGTTCCGCTGGTCGAGAACAAGGTGATCGCGCCGGTGCAGCTCACGACGGCCAAGGCGCAGGCGGCTGCGGCCCGTGCGCAGGCGGCGCAGGCGGCGGCTTCGGCCCGGTCGGCGGCGATCGATCTCGGTTATGCGACGATCAAGGCCCCGGTGGCCGGTTATATCGGACGCATCCCGTTTCGCCAGGGCAATCTGCTCACCAGAAATCAGGCCGCCGCGCTGACCACGCTCTCGGACGTGAAGCGCATGTACGCGGTTTTCAGCCTCAGCGAAGCCGGTTTCGCGACCTTCAAACAACTCTATCCCGGCCAGACGCTGCAACAGAAAATCGATGCCGTGCCGCCGGTCAGGTTGACCCTTTCGGATGGCGCGGTCTATCAGCATGAGGGCAAGCTCGAATCGATCAGCGGCGACTTCGACGCTTTGACCGGCTCGATCGGCCTGCGGGTTGCTTTTCCCAATCCCGAAGGTTTTCTGCGCAGCGGCAACTCCGGCACGGTGAGTCTTTTCTCGAAGTATGACAAGGTGATTGTTGTGCCGCAGGCGGCCACGGTCGAGCTTCAGGACAAGGTGATGGTCACGCTCCTGACGGCGGGCAACAAGGTGATGAAGCAGGTGATCACTGTTGCGGGCCGGAGCGGCCAGAACTACATCGTCAGCGACGGCCTCAAGGCGGGCGACGTGATCGTGACCGCCGGTATCGAAAAGTTGCAGGACGGCATGGTTATCAAGCCGATGCCCGCCGCGCCGCCGACACAGACTCCGAACGTTCGTTAAACCGCAGGGCATATGTTTGAACGATTTATCTCCCGCCCTGTTCTGGCGACGGTCATTTCGGTTATTCTCGTGATTCTCGGACTGGTCAGCATGAGCCAGCTTTCGATTACCCGTTTCCCTGATATCGCCCCGCCGAGCGTTTCGGTGACGGCTAACTATCCCGGAGCGAACGCTGAAACCGTGGGCCGCACGGTGGCTCCGCCGCTCGAAGAGGCGATCAATGGCGTCGAGAACATGACCTACATGACCTCCACGTCGAGCAACGACGGCTCGCTGTCGATCAACGTCTTCTTCAAGCAGGGCACCAACGCCGACCAGGCGGCGGTGAACGTGCAGAACCGCGTGGCGCAGGCCACCAGCCGGTTGCCCACCGAGGTGAACCAGATCGGCGTTTCGACCATCAAGCGCCAGAACAGCCAGATCATGCTCATCAACCTGTCGAGCAACGTCAAGGCGTTCGATGCGACATTCTTGCAAAACTACGCCAAGATCAATATTGTCGATGCGCTTTCCAGAGTGCCGGGGGTCGGCCAAGTAGCGGTTTACGGCAAGATGGATTACGCCATGCGCGTCTGGCTGCGCCCTGGGCAGATGGCGGCGTACGGACTGTCGCCGCAGGAGGTGTCGGCGGCGATCCAGAGCCAGAACCTCGAAGCCGCGCCGGGATCGTTCGGCGAAATGAGCGGCGAGCCGATGCAGTACGTCATGAAGTACCGCGGCAAGTTCGAGACGCCGGAGGAGTACGAGAACATCGTCATCCGCGCCAACGCCGACGGCTCGCTGCTTCGGCTCAAGGACATCGCACGCGTCGAGTTCGGCGCGTACAGCTACACGGTCAACGCCAAGGCCAACGGCAAGCCGGGCGTGGTGATGGCGGTCTATCAGGCGCCCGGATCCAACGCCAACGAGGTCGAGACGCAGCTTCGCGAGGTGCTCGAAAAAGCGTCGCGCAACTTCCCGACCGGCATCGAGTATTCGATTCCCTTCAGCTCCAAGAAAGTGGTGGATGAATCGATCGAGCAGGTGCAGCACACGCTCATCGAGGCGTTCTTGCTGGTGTTCCTCGTGGTGTTCCTCTTTTTGCAGGACTTCCGCTCGACGCTCATTCCGGCAATCGCCGTGCCGGTGGCGATTATCGGCACTTTCTTCTTCATGAATCTTTTCGGCTTTTCGATCAACGTGCTGACGCTCTTCGGGCTGGTGCTGGCTATCGGCATCGTCGTTGACGACGCCATCGTGGTGGTCGAGGCGGTGCACGCCAAGATCGAAGAGAAGCACTACCCGGCCAAAATCGCTACCGTGGCGGCCATGCGCGAAATCACCACGGCCATCGTGACCATCACGCTGGTCATGGCTTCGGTGTTTTTGCCGGTGGGATTTCTCGAAGGCTCGACCGGCGTGTTCTACCGCCAGTTCGCCTTCACGCTCGCCATCGCGATTCTGATCTCCGCGGTCAACGCGCTGACCCTCAGCCCGGCGCTCTGCGCGATTTTCCTGACTGACCTGCACAAGCACTCCAAGGAAAAGCACTCGCGCTTTGGCGGTATCGGCGGGCGGTTCGTCAAGGGCTTCAACGCCGGATTCGACGCGGTTCGCCAGCGCTACAGCGGTATTCTCGACTACTTCATGCGTCACCGGATGGTGGCGTTCATCGGTTTGGCGCTGGTTGCCGCCGTGTCGATCTGGATGTTCAGAACCACGCCGACCGGCTTCATTCCCGACGAGGACAACGGCTTCGTGATCGTCTCGGTCTCCACGCCGCCCGGCGCGTCGATGGCTCGTACGCAAGAGGTGATGGATCGCGCGGACAAGGTTCTGCGCACCATTCCCGCCATCAAAAAGGTGATCTCCGTGACCGGTATCAACATTCTCACCCGCAGCTCATCGCCCTCGGCGGGCCTGATGTTCATGCAGCTCAACGATCTGGAGGAGCGCGGCAAGGTGCGCGACATCAAGGCGATTCTGGCGGAGGTCAACCAGAAACTCGCGCCGATCAAGGATGCCAACTTCTTCGCGCTCTCCATGCCGACCGTGCCCGGCTTCGGAACGGTGAGCGGCCTCGAAATGGTGTTGCAAGACCGCAGCGGCGGCGACCTGCACAAGTTCGAGGATGTGGCGAAGGGCTTTATCGGCGCCCTGATGCAGCGGCCCGAAATCGCCGTGGCTTTCACCACCTTCAAGGCTACCTATCCGCAGTACGAGCTTGAGGTGGACAACGTCAAGGCCGCCGATCTCGGCGTGAACGTCAAGGAGCTGATGACGGTTCTCCAGGCCTATTACGGCAGCCAGCAGGCCTCGGACTTCAACCGCTTCGGCAAGTATTTCCGCGTGGTCTTGCAGGCCGAGCCGAGCGACCGCCGGACGCCCGATTCGCTCAACGGCATCTTCGTCAAGAGCACGAGCGGCCAGATGGTACCGGTCAGCGCGGTCATCACGCTCAAGCGAGTCTATGGGCCGGACGCGGTCGATCACTTCAACCTCTTCAACGCCATCTCGATAAACGCAATGCCCGCTCCCGGCTACAGCACGGGTCAGGCGATCCAGGCGGTGGACGAGGTGTCGCGCACAAGCCTTCCGGTGGGCTTCACCTACGACTGGAAAGGCCAGAGCCGCGAGGAGATCGAGTCCTCCGGCGGCCTGTTCTTCATCTTCCTGCTCTCGGTGGTGTTCGTCTATTTCCTCCTCTCGGCGCTCTACGAAAGCTACCTCTTGCCGCTCGCAGTGATGTTCTCGATTCCGACCGGGTTGCTCGGCGTCTTCCTGGGCATCAAGCTGGCGGGGATCGAGAACAATATTTACGTGCAGGTGGCGATCATCATGCTGATCGGTCTCTTGGCGAAGAACGCGATTCTGATCGTGGAGTTCGCGCTCCAGCGGCGCGTGGCGGGGATGTCGCTCGTCGAGGCGGCGATGGCGGGGGCGAAGGCGAGGTTGCGCCCGATTCTGATGACTTCGCTCGCCTTCGTGGCGGGGCTGTTGCCGCTGCTCTTCGTGACCGGCCCGGCGGCGATGGGCAACCACTCCATCGGCGCGTCGGCCATCGGCGGCATGTTCGTCGGCATGGTGCTCGGCATCCTCGTGGTGCCGGTGCTCTTCGTCGCCTTCCAGGGGTTGCAGGAGCGTTTCACCGGCTCTGCGGCGGAGATTGTCGAAGCCGGAACCTTGCTCGAAGAGCAGTTGAAGAAGGAGGGGTCGCACGAATGAAAAACCACGATCAAGGCATGAAACTCGCGTTGCAACTGTCGTCGATTACGCTTTTCGCCACCATCGGCCTGTCGGCGTGCAGCCCGGTGAAGGAGTATCGCCGTCCCGATCCGCAACTCCCCGCAGCGTATCCGGGGCAGGCGGAGGCGGGCAAGGAGATGGCCGCCGTGCCCTACCGCAAGTTCTTCGTCGATCCCGATCTGCTCGAACTTATCGACAGCGCCGTCGAGAACAACCACGACCTCTCGATCGCGATGAAGAACATCGACTACGCGGGCAAGTCGCTCGACGTGGCGAAGTTGTGGTTCCTGCCAGCGGTGGATTTCAGCGCGACGGAGAGCTATTCGCGGGCGTCGGAAAACAGCTCGGCAGCCTCGAAAGGGCAGGAGCGCACCAGCCGGAACTACACGGCGCAACTGAACGTGTCGTGGGAGGCGGACATCTGGGCGAAGCTGCGCAACGCCAAAAAAGCTGCCGTCGCCGAGTATCTGCGCAGCGCCGACGCGGCTCGCGCCGTGCGCACGACGCTCGTCTCCGACGTCGCGCAGGGGTACTGGAATCTCAAGATGCTCGACGCACAGATCGAGATCGCCCACCGCAACATCGCGCTCGCCGACACGACGCTCTCGATGATGCGCTTGCAGTTCGACGCGGGCAACGTCACGAGCCTCGCCGTCGATCAGCAGAATGCGCAACTGCTCTCCGCCAGGCTCACGCTGCCGAAGCTCGAAGCGTCGCGCACGGCGCAGGAGAACGCGCTCTCGATCCTCGCCGGACGGATGCCCGGTACACCAGTCAAGCGCAGCCAGGGTTACAAGCCCTTCGCGATGCCCGATTCGCTCGGCGCGGGCGTACCACTCGCGCTGCTCCGCAATCGCCCCGACGTTCGCGCTGCCGAGGAGTCGCTCATGGAGGCTCATGCGCTCACCGGCGTCAAAAAGGCGCTGATGTATCCGTCACTCTCCGTCACGGCGCAGGGCGGGCTGAACGCCATCGAGTCGAGCAAGTGGTTCTCGACGCCCGGCTCGCTGTTCGACGCGCTTCAGGGTTCGCTCACGCAGCCGATTTTCCGGCACGGCCAGCTCAAGGCGCAGTACGAGCAGTCGAAAATCCGCCGCGACCAGGCCGAGCTGACCTTCCGCAAAACGCTGCTGGTCGCCGTGGGCGAGGTCTCCAACGCGCTCACGCAGGTCGATAAAACCGGCGAAGAGGAGACGTTTGCCGAGGCCCGCGTGGCGGCGCTGCGCAAGGCCGCGAGTAATTCGCGCCTGCTCTTCCAGAGCGGCATGGCAACCTACCTCGAAGTGATTGCCGCCGACAGCTCGCTGCTCCAGTCGGAACTCGAACTGGCCGACGTGCAGCGCAGCCGCCTTTCGGCGATTGCCGACCTGTATCGCGCGGTCGGCGGCGGCTGGCGCGAGTGAACGGGGCGGGGGAGGCCCGATGAAGAGCGTCGCGACAGAACTCGTCATCGACGCGCCGCCTGAGCGGGTCTGGGCGGCGCTCGCCGACTTCGGCAGCTACGGCGCATGGAACCCGTGCTTGCGCAGGATCGACGGAGAGGCGGGGCCGGGCCAGAGCCTTCGCATCGCCATCCGGTTTGGATTCTTGCCGCCGATCCTGTTCAGGGCGCGGATCGACCGTTTCCGTCGAAACGAACTTCTCGGCTGGCGAGCTGTATTTCTTTTCGGACTTCTGGAGGGACGGCACTGGTTCGAGCTGCATCCGCTCGACGCCGGAAAGACGCGATTCGTTCACGCCGAAACCTTCAGCGGCGTTCTCGCATCCCTGTTTATCGCGTTGTTTTCAGGAGTTATCCGCACAAGTTACGAAGCGGCGAACTTCGCGCTGAAAGCCATTGTTGAGCAAAAGTAACTTGCCGCGCTTGCAATCGATGCTCTATTTTGTGTTATATTTTACTCCAGAAGCAAGTCTGTGATTTATAGCCAATAGCTGCTCACCAACGAACTCAAACTGCACGGAAATGATCAAACAAACTGTTGGCGCTGTTGGAACGGCGCTTATGTTAACGCCTTTCGGAATGCCGCTCGTCGCGCACGGCGTTGCCGGACTGCTTGTCGGAACCGTTGGCCTGAACCTGCTCAATGGCGTCATCAACGACGTGAAGGGAGCAGGAGACCTCCTGCAACAGGAGATGGGCAAACCCAGCGACCGCCAGCAGGACGAAGAGCCTGAGGAGTTGTAACGCGGCTGAATTTTCCGAGGCTCGTTTTCAGTGACGCCCCGAACGAAACACGCCGCATGTCCCGGATTTATCTGACTCTCCAGTGTCGCAATGTTTGTCTGAACACGCATTGATACGCCACATTCCCTTGCTCTGTTCAATAGTTATGACAAGGGAATGTCGATCTTTATGCGCGAATATTCTGATTGTGTGGCAGCATTTTCCGGAGCATGAAGTAGTGTGGGCAAAAAATCTCTTCTACAAAACATTTGTTTCCCTTCAGTGTAATATCCTGAACACCCTTTTATTATTACCTTCGAAATCCTGAGCGCCGGCTTGGAATATATTTCCGTCATGCGTTTGAAACGTCAATCGAAAGCTTGAGGTATAGCTGTCGCCCCGGCAATGACGACCGCCATTGCCGGATCGATTTCAGGATATTCTGTTGTCGCCAATCACTTCGTTGATGGTGGACGATATGGTGTTGAATCTTACCGGCTTTTTCAGGATGCGGACAATGTTGCTTTTCTCTATCTCTTTCGAGTCCATATTCTTTTCGTATCCGGTCATCAGAATAACCGGCAGTTCCGGCCGGGATAAGTAAATTTCTGAGGCGAGTCTGATTCCGGTCATCTCCGGCATGGTCAAATCGGTAATCACCAGATCGAACGCTTGCGGTGACTTCCGGAAAAGCTCCAGCGCCTGGCAAGGAGTGTTGACCGCCTGCACCCGGTGGCCAAGTTGCGTGAGTATCATGTTCATCACCTCCAGCGTCGTTTTTTCGTCGTCAACCAGCAGGATGCTGGCCGTTCCATCTGAAATGGCGCCTTTCTGCTCTTTGCCTGTAACGTCTTTGTCGTTGACCGGCAGATAGATATGCACGGCAGTGCCTTTTTCCGGCGCGCTTTCAACATCGATCAAGCCGTTGTAGCCGGTAATGATGCCGTGGACAACCGAAAGCCCGAGGCCGGTTCCCTTGTTGACCGGCTTGGTCGTAAAGAATGGCTCGAAGATGCGGTCGAGAGTTTTGCTATCCATGCCATGTCCGGTATCGGCTACGGTAAGGCGCACATACGGCTGTTCTTGCAGCTCCGGAAACTTTTTTGTCAGATTGGAGCCGGGATTGATTTCGTCGAGTTCTATCGTCAAAACTCCTCCGGTATCTTCCATCGCCTGGGCGGCATTGGTGCAGAGATTCAGGATGACCTGATAGATTTTGGATGGATCGGCAAAGATATTCCGGCAGGAGTGGTTGATACGCTGTTCGATTTTTATGGTCGAGGGAATCGAGGGTCGGAGGAGCTGCATCGCCTCGTCGATGACGGACTGGACCGTGAGGCAGGAGGAGTCTGTGTCTCGCGCCTTGCTGAACATGAGTATCTGATTGACCAGGTTTTTGGCGCGTTCGGCGGCGATCATGATCTGTTTGAAAAATTCATGTAACGGTTCCTTATCGGGCAATTGCATCATGCCCAATTCTGAATAGCTGAGGATTGGGGTCAAAATGTTGTTGAAGTCGTGAGCGATGCCGCCAGCAAGGGTTCCGAGCGTTTCCAGCCGTTCGGACTTTCTGATGCGCGATTCGAGCTTCTCGTTTTCTGCCTCAATCCGCTTCTGTCCGGTAATATCGAGTGTTATGCCTGCATAGCGAATAACCTTGCCATCAGCATCCTTGAGCGGATTTCCTTTGCTCATGAGCCATCGAATAGAGCCATCGGCAGTTCTGATCCTCCAGTTGGCGTTGAACTCGGCATTGTTTTGCACCGCCTCTTCAGCAGCGTGTTCCACCGAGGGCCGATCCTCCGGGATGACAGTGTTCAGCCAGCTTTCCATTGATGGCGTGCAACTGCCTGGTTCAATGTCGAAAAGTCGCCAGATTTCATCGGACCATTTGTTTTCTTCGGTTTTTACAGAGGTCTCCCATATGCCGGCATTGGCGACATGAAGGATGAAATGCATCCGTTCTTTGCTTTCAACGAGCGCCTGCTGGAACTGCTTTCGCTCGGTGATGTCATGCAAAATCAGGAACGCCAGGGGCCGATCTTTGACGTGAATTTTTTTGCCGAACACTTCGATATCGCAGAGCGCGCCGTCGGCTTTCCGGTGTGTGACGATGAATTGTCGTTTTTTGGCGGTTTTCCATCCTTCGAGGCGTTTAACGGAAACTTTGGGGTTTTCGATGTTCAACTCCATAACCTTCATTTGGAGTAACTGTTCTTGGCTCCATCCGTAAAACTCTGCGGCTGCCTCGTTCACGTCAATGATTGTTCCTGTTTCGGGATCGAGGATCATCATGATGGCTGAGTGCTGTTCGAAGAATGTTCTGAACCGCTCTTCGCTCTCTTTCAGTTTTTCTTCCGTTTGTTTCAAATCGGTAATGTCTATGACAATGCCAACATATCGGGAAACATTGCCATCGCTGTCCCTGAAAGGAATGCCCCGTGACATTAACCAGTGAAGAGAGCCATCGGAATGATGGACTCGCCATTCAATCCTGAATGGGATGCCTTTTTTGGATGCATTGATCACCGTATTTTCAACGTTTTCACGGTCATCGGCAATGATTATATTTTTCCAGTTTTCATAGGATGGTTCGCAAGAATTCATGTCGAGGCCATATAACTCCCATATCTCATCGGTCCATTTATTGACATTGTTTTTTACATTCCACTCCCAACTGCCAGTTTTCGATTGAGAGAGAATGAAGCGAAGCTGTTCGTTGTTGATAGAGAGCTGTTTTTCTGTATTTTTGTACTTCTCGATGTCTGTTCCAGCACTGACAAGGAATATTTCGTTATCGACGATCAGGCGCTTGGTCGATATTCTGAACCATCGATATTCAGGCCCGCCGTGCAGACGGACTCTCAGGTCGCCAGCCTCTTCCGTTCCGTTCTGAAGGATGATTTGTAGTTTTTCAAAAGCTAAAGCATGATCATCGGGATGGAAAAGATCGAAGGTGTTGATGCCTGAAAGGTCATCATCTTCTGTTTTTGCAATGAGATTTCGGAAATATGAGTTGCATGAAACAATTTTTCCCGTCGAATCAAGAACAGTGAAGGAACCGGGAAATGCCTCCATCGCCTCGTTGCTGAAGGCTGAGTGTTTTTTGCTTTTTAGTTCTGCGAGTTTTGACGTTGTAATATCCTGAATTACTATATAAAGCATTTCTTTTTCACCATTCTCTCCAAATACAGGATGGACGGAGTTCCTGAGATAAACGCCATCTTTTTCATCTTCAAAATAGCTGCTTTTTCCTGTCCGAAATACTTCATCCGCATGTTTTTTTCTTCTGGTAGCAATATCGTACGGCAAGATGCTGTAAATATTCATGTTAAGGCAATCGCTCGCTTTTATGCCCATATGATCGCAAAAAGCATCATTGGCATCGAGGATATTTCCGTGCTGGTCGATGATGAATTTCGGATCGCAGCTATCTTTAAAAATGCTTCGGTAGGTTTGCTCTTTTTGCGCCTCTGTAAATTTTTTTGAATTTCTGTTCATGATGAATATCCGTCGTTCAGTGTTAAGTGGGGCCGTGAGGGGGGCTGGCTTTCTTGCGCCATCCGTTTCGTGGGACTTGTGCTGCCTTGAAAAAGGCGAAAGGCGAGAACCGGGACAGGTCGTGATCCGACTGACAGCGTTCTCATAAGATTCGTGATTTCATCAGATGCCTTGCAAATAAAAAAACATTAGCAGCCATTTTTCTATAAAAAAGTAATTTAACAGTCGAGTATAAACAAGCTGTTTTGTGTTGGTATTTGGTAGGATTATGTAAAATAAGCGTATTGTTTTGCTGAATTGTGCATAGGTAAGTCTGAAAATCTGAAAAGTATATTCTTTTATCGGACTTGACCATGCCGGGCATCATCCACATTTTCCTCTCTGCAAAAGACTGTCCGGTAAAAGACTGAATCACCTTAACTCTTTATTTGATTGTAAGTTATAAATCTCTTTGGCTGGACTGTTAAACCTGTTCATCAGGAATGGTCTTGTAAGCATCCCTAATGCCACCCACTATACTCTGCGAAGAGTCTTTTCTCCTGCCCTCCCCCTGGGAACCCGCAGCGAAAAGAATCTTCCGGGAGCGACGGCTGCCGCACACTGCACGAAGCGTTCGAGGCGATGGGGGTGCAAGAGGGAGGCGGGTGGACGGAGTGGACAAGTTCCGGGGACGGAACAGCCCGCCCCTTCGCCCTTTTAGCGAAATGTCTTACATTAAAGCTTTGGAGAGCACCGAACGAACGGTATGTCAAAAACGGAGATCACCATGTTCAGGCTATTGATACACTGGCTCATCAGCGCCACGGCGGTTTATGTGACAGCCAACTTGCTTCCGGGAATCGCCATCAGGAGCTTCGGCGCGGCGCTCATCGTGGCGCTGGTGCTCGGGCTCGTCAATGTCCTGATCAAGCCGGTGCTGGTGTTCTTCTCGATTCCGTTTCTTATCGTCACGCTCGGCCTCTTCATGCTGGTCATCAACGCCCTGATGCTGCAACTCGCCTCGTTGCTGGTCGATGGCTTCGCCGTGCAGAGTTTCTGGTGGGCCATGCTCGGCTCGCTCTGCATCAGCGTGGTCGCCTGGCTCATGAGCGCCGTACTGAACATCTGAAACTCACGACAATCGACAACCAACTGACCATGCAGGGAGAAGCACAGGCCCTCGTCCTCCTCAAAGCCAACAAGCTCAAGCTTCAGACCGTGAAGTATGCGGCTGACGGGCCGCGAGACATTCTCGTCAGAACCATCGCGAGCACCATCACGCCTGGCCTCGACCGGCTGCTCCTGACTAACAAGCCGGTGTCGAACAAGGTGCTCGTCTATCCGGTGATGCCGGGCAGCGAAACCATCGGCCAGGTGATGCACACCGGCCCGGCAGTCACCAGCGTCAAAAAGGGCGATTTCGTCTATGCGTTCAAGGGCGACCGCTGGGTCGGCATCGACCCCTACTACGGCTGCCACGCCGAGGTGGTGCCCACCTCCGAAGAGAACGTGCTGGCGCTTGGCCGCGAACCGATCCATCGCGACTTGTTGACCGGCCTGGTTGGCTACGTGCTCAGCGCCATGGAAAAGGTCGCGCTCGATCCCTCCATGCGCGTACTGCTGCTCGGTCTCGGCTCGGTTGGGCTGATGGTGTCGGAATATCTGCACTACCGGGGCATCCGCCACGTCGATGCGCTGGAAGTCTTCCCGCTTCGCGGCCAGCTCTCGCACGCCGAAAACATCGGCATCGACATCGTCGATTTCACCGGCGACTTCAACGACCGCTACGATCTGGTTATCGAGACGACGGGCCGCATCCTGATGGTCGAAAAGGTGATGCGCCTTTTGAAGCCGAAAGGCAAGGTGCTGCTCATGGCCAGCTACGAAGTGCTCGGCTACGACTACCGCTTGATCCAGCACAAGGAGCCGGTCATCGTCTGTTCGAGCGTCACCGACCGGCGGCATCTTGTCGAGGCCAAAGAGCTGCTCGAACGCGAGGTGCTCGAAACCGAAAAGTTCTTCACCAACGTCTTCCCGGTCAGCCAGTACGAACTGGCCTACCGCATCGCGCTGGACAGCAAGGAGGCGATAAAGACTGTCATAAGCTGGATTTAGGCGCGGAGTATCTTCATGGCGACGGCAGTAAAGCTCTCCGGAATCACCAAAACCTTCGGCAACCTCAAGGCCAACGACAACGTCTCGCTGTCGATCGAAGCGGGTTCGATCCACGCGCTCGTCGGCGAAAACGGCGCGGGCAAAAGCACCCTGTCGAACATCATCTACGGCCTGTTGCACCCTGACTCCGGCGTGATGGAGATCGACGGCAAAGCGGTGAAATTCAGCTCCGCGCGGCAGGCCATCGAAGCCGGAATCGGTATGGTGCATCAGCACTTCAAGCTGGCGCCGACGCTGTCGGTGACGGAGAACATCATCCTCGGCAAAGAGCAGAGCCGCTTCGCGCTACCTGCGCGGCGCATCGGCAGGGAGATCGCACAGCTCGCCCAGCATCACGGCCTCGAAGTCGATCCCGACGCCCTCGTCTCGACGCTCTCGGTCGGCGAGCAGCAGCGTGTCGAGATTCTCAAGCTGCTCTACCGCCGCGCCCGGATTCTGATTCTCGACGAGCCGACCGCCGTGCTCTCGCCGCCCGAAACCGCGCGACTCTTCGTGACGCTCCGCTCGCTCGCCGCCGAGGGACACACCATTTTGCTCATCACCCACAAGCTCGACGAGGTGCTCGCCGTTTCGGACACGGTGAGCGTCATGCGCAAAGGCGCGCTCGCCGGCACCTTGCCGACCGCCTCGACCGGCAAGGATGAGCTGGCGCGGATGATGGTCGGGCGCGACGTGCTGATCAGAACCGCCAACCCGCCGCAGGCATCGGGCAAGTCGGTGCTCTCGATTGACAAGCTCGTTTATCGGACGCCCGATGGCATCGAAAAGCTCCGTGAGCTGACGCTGCAAGTGCGGGCGGGCGAAATCTACGGCATCGCCGGAGTCGAGGGGAACGGCCAGAGCGAGCTGCTCTCGCTTTTGTGGGGGACGTTCGACCGCGATGGCAAAACCGGCGGCTCCATCGCCATCGACGGGCGGCAGACGCTCGGCATGAGTCCGGCGGAGGTCGCCGCGCTTGGTGTTTCGATGATTCCCGAAGATCGCCACAAATCGGCGGTGATTGCCGAATACGGCATCGAACAGAACCTGATCCTCGGCAGACACCGCGAAAAAGCGTTTCATCGAGGCATCGATTTCAATCGTGACGCGCTCCGCAAAAACGCCGCGACGATGATCGGGCGCTACGACGTCCGGTGCGCGGCGGAGAGCAATCCGCCAATCGCCTCGCTCTCCGGCGGCAACCAGCAGAAGATCGTGGTGGCGCGGGAGATGGAGCGGCCCCTGCTGAAGCTCCTCGTGCTCGCCCAGCCTACACGCGGCGTCGATATTGGCGCCATCGAGCAGATTCACCGGCGCATCATTGACGCCCGCAAACGCGGCCTGGCCATTCTGCTCATCTCGTCGGAACTCGAAGAGGTCGTCGCTCTTTCGACGCGCATCGGCTGCCTCTACAAAGGAGCGATACGCCACGAATTCAGCGAAGAGGAGGTGCGACGGGGGCGCGAGGCAGAGTTGGGCTTCGAGCAAGAGATCGGCATGCACATCACCTGAAACCCTAATTTTTTCGATGTCGAAACGCAGCGTCAAACCCTTCATCCCGGCTCTTTCGCTTTTGTTCGCTCTCGCGGCGGGAAGCCTCATCATTGCGGCCACCGGCAGCGACCCGCTGGAGGTCTGGCAAAAGATGCTCCGCTCGACCTTCGCCTCCGGTTACGGCATTGGGCAGGTGCTGTTTCGGGCGACGACCCTGATCTTCACGGGCCTCGCCGTCGCGCTGCCGTTCCGGGTGCGGCTCTTCAACATCGGCGGTGAGGGGCAGCTTCTCATGGGCGCGTTCGCCGCCGCGCTCTGCGGCATCGCGCTTCCGGTGGGCACTCCGGCGCTCGTCGCTGCGCCCGCGCTGATGCTCGCGGCCGCCGCCGCCGGCGCAGGCTGGGCGCTCGTCGCCGGGTGGCTGAAGGTGCGGCGCGGCGTCAACGAGGTGATCTCGACCATCATGCTCAACTTCATCGCCCTCGCCCTCACCGGCTACCTGCTCACCAACCATTTCGCCGTGCCCTCGACCGTCCACACTCCGGCGATCACTCTCGGCGGCTGGCTGCCCGATTTCGACACGCTTTTCCGGCTCGGCTGGCACTCCCCGGCCAACCTCTCGCTTTTTGTCGCCTTGGCCGTCACCGCCGGAGCCGCCGTGCTGCTCTTCCGCTCGCGCTACGGCTACGGCATGATCGCCTCCGGGCTGAACCCGGAGGCCGCCCGCCACGCCGGAATCGCGACTGATCGACACAGCCTCGGCGCAATGGCGATGGGCGGCGCGATGGCGGGTCTGGCCGCCTCGAACCTCGTGCTCGGCTACAAGCACTGGTTCGAGGCGGGTCTCTCGACCGGAGCCGGATTCATGGGCATCGCCGTCGCCCTGCTGGCCGGAGCGAACCCCGCCGGAATCATCGTCGCCGCCCTGCTCTTCGCCTGGCTCGACTACGGCGGCCTCGCGGTCAACACCCTCGTCCCCAAAGACATCTTCATGATGGTGCAGGCCATCACGATTCTCTCCATCATCAGCTTCCCCGCTCTTTTTAAAAGCTGGTTAAAAGAGGATTGATTTTCAGAAAAAGGACGGCGCGGACAGCCAAGTCCGCCCCCGCATCTCCGCTTTCGACAGACTCTCGTTCCGTTACAAAGTGGTGAAATAATGGCGAATCCACTTTTCTCCGAGATGATGAATTGTTTATCTTCCACCTGCAACGGGCGTTCTTCGTTCTCGAAATGCCCTGTACTGACCGAAGCAATTCATTGAAGAAGACCTGAAAATCCCATGGCTAAAAAATCTACCGACAAAGAGACTCTGGAAGTAACGCCCGAAAAGAAGACGGCCAAAAAAGCTGCCGCGAGCGCGGAAGCCAAGCCGAAAACCGAGAAACCCAAAACTGCGAAAAAAGCGGCATCCGAAGAGACCAGGCCTGCAAAAACCGCCAAGCCGCGCAAAAAAGCAAGCGCTGAACCCGCCGCGACCGAAGCCCCAGCCGCAAGCTCCGAGATGATAGAAGAGGAAATTCGCGTCGCCGCTTACTACCGCTGGGTCGAGCGCGGCATGTGCGATGGCTGCGACGAGGAGGATTGGATCGAAGCCGAGAAACGGATGAGGACGTAAACCGGTTCTTGTCTCTGTACATTAAAAAAAGCCATTCAATGAATGGCTTTTTTATATTCAGTTTTTCCGTACCGGGACTCGCCGCCCACTCAACACCGCTGTCCATGAAATTTTTCACCTCCATCACCGAAAGCATCCGACTCCTTTTCGCCGGACTCTGGCTCGTCTTCAGAATCATCCTCGAATACTTCGGCATCATCAGCGACGGCAACGACCGCACCACCGGCATCAAGGACATGCGCGAAGAGTACAAAAAAGCCAACTACCGCTGAGGAGCACGAGCAAGGGTTGCCGTGTGGGATGCTACAATCCGATCATCCATACAGAATAAAGAAGGGGGCCTGCTGTTACCCCCTTCTTTATTCATTGTATTATCATCAGTTACAGATCAGTTGGATCCAGAATACCTAGCTTCAACATCATGCTTCATTTTGACATACTGTTCATTTGAAATCTGCTTCAATGAAAGCTTATCGTCAAGCGCTCTTATTTCAGAAACCTGCTTTTTTTGGCTCTTCGCAGAATATCGTGGGTAAGGTCGAGAGCCGTTACGTCATGATCCGAGAGCCGTGTTCAGTTTTCCGCAGTAAAACAGAATCAGGTTCCGGTAACTCTCAAAACGGCGGAATCCTTTTGCCGGCAAGACGGCGCAGGCCAATGTTGGCGGCATCGTCGCGACGAGTCTCGATATGGCCGACAGCGATTTTCTGGCGGGCCGTTACCGTTTTGCCAATCCGGGCGGAGGCCGGAGCGGTCATCAGCGAGGGCGTGATCCATGCCATGCCGGGTGGCGTGGTGGCGCTCATCGTGCCGCGTACGGCAGCACGGGAACGTGGCTGATCGATCCGACCGATTTCACCGTGGCGGCATCGGGCGGCGATATTTCGGGCGCGATGCTTGGCAGCAACCTCAGCGCAACGAACGTGACGATCCAGAGCAGCAGCGGCGCGATAGCGGGCAACGGCGACATTTTCGTCAACGACACCGTGAGCTGGAGCGCCAACACGCTGACACTCGATGCGTATCGTAACATCATGGTCAACCGTGAGATGAACGGCTGGCAACACCGCCGTCGTCAGCATCAACGCCCCCGTCAACCTTCCCGAAGGCAATAACTTCAGCACAAAACTCGGCAGTGACGGGACGGTCAAGAATTACTACGTCATCACCAGACTCGGCGCGGCGGGCAGCGTGACAGGAACGGATTTGCGTTGAGAGACGGGTTCACGCTGTCGTTGCCGCCGGGAGTTGTCGATCCGGACAAGCTGGTTACGATCACCAGTGAAGATGGCTCGACTCTTCCGGAGTGGCTCTCTTACGATCCCGTCGCGCAAAATTTCACGGCATCCGATGTTGCTGCCGAAATCCAGGCGCTGAATCTCGTTATCAGCCAGGGCAATCAGACCTGGTTGATAACGATTGCCGCGACTTTGCAAAACAAAGCGACATGACCGGCTGAATGCCAGCCTGTTTTTATCCGGGCAATGGAAGCGGGCTTTCCGTTTTTACACCCCCATCGCTTCGAGCGCTTCGTGCAGGGTGCGGCAGCCGTGAATCTGGATCGGCAGCTTTTTGATCGACGGCTTCAGCTCGCGCGTGTTCGACTCGGGCAGCACGATCGACTTGAAGCCGAGGTGCACCGCCTCGCGGATGCGGCGCTCGCCGTCGCTGATCGCCCGCAGCTCGCCCGACAGGCCGATCTCGCCGCAGCAGCAGGCCGTCGGGCTGCACGGCTTGTCCTGCAAGCCCGATGCGATGGCGGCGGCGATGGCGAGGTCCGCCGCCGGTTCGACAAGCTTCAGGCCGCCCGCGATTTTCACGAACACATCCTGCCCGGCGGTCTGGAACTGCAAGCGTTTTTCGAGCACGGCGAGAAT
Source organism: Chlorobaculum thiosulfatiphilum (assembly GCF_006265165.1). GTDB lineage: Bacteria > Bacteroidota > Chlorobiia > Chlorobiales > Chlorobiaceae > Chlorobaculum > Chlorobaculum thiosulfatiphilum. Next base: position 68,350 of record NZ_VDCH01000006.1, on the reverse strand, counting down.
GATGGCGATGCGCTTGGGATCGAAGCCCGTGCTGATGCGCTGCGGCATCGAGTAGCCGGTGCGCGACACCAGCGCCTGCACCTCCACCATCAGCGCCCGCGATCCCTCGATTCCGGCCAGCACCGCCGTGCCCGGCACGTCCGTCCGGCGGTCGGAGATGAAGAACTCCGACGGGTTGGAGACCTCCGTCAGGCCGTCCTCCTCCATCTTGAAGACGCCGATTTCGTTGGTCGGGCCGAAGCGGTTCTTGACCGAGCGGATGATGCGGTAGCGCTGGTAGTTTTCGCCCTCGAACTGCAACACCGTATCGACCATGTGCTCCAGCGCCTTCGGCCCGGCCAGCGACCCCTCCTTGGTGATGTGGCCGATGATGAGCAGAATGAAGTTCTGCTCCTTGGCCGCGCGGATGAGCGAGGCGGCGCACTCGCGAATCTGCGTGATCGTGCCCGCCGAACTCTGGTAATCGGTCGAGTAAACCGTCTGGATCGAATCGACGATCACCAGCTCCGGCTGCTCGCTTGCGATGGCGTCGAGGATGCGTTCGAGCGCCACCTCGGAGACGAGGCGCAGGTTCGGGGCCTTGATCGAGAGCCGCCGGGCGCGTTCGCGAATCTGGTTCGGCGACTCCTCGCCCGCAACGTAGAGCACCTTTTTGCCGGCGAGGCGAGGCACGAGCTGGATCATCAGCGTCGATTTGCCGATGCCCGGCTCGCCGCCCACCAGAATCGCCGAGGCCTCCATCAGCCCGCCGCCGAGCACGCGGTCGAGTTCGCCGATGCCGGTCAGCGTGCGGTGGAAGCCGGACGGGAAGTCGTCGTCGAGATTTTGCACTTTGGGGAGTGAACCTGCCGGGGTTTTCTTGCGGATTTTGCTGTCGGGCTGCTCATCATGCGTTTCAACCAGCGTACCCCAGCTCTGGCACTCGAAGCAGCGCCCCTGGTATTTCAGTGAAACGGCCCCGCAAGCAGAGCAGACATAGCGAACAGTGTTTTTTGCCATGAAGCGGTGTGTTATTCGGATAAGCTCAAGCCAGTGGCATCGCTTTGCAACTTTCGGCTTTATTGTTTACATAGTGTGCAGTGACGCAGAAGGGCGCTCGTCGTGGCGCGATTTCTGCGGTAAGCGATCTGTTGAATATACGATGATGGTTCCGGTTCATCCGTTTCGGTTTTCGGGACGGGGTATGGTCACGATGAACATTCAAGGTAAAAAGATAGTGAAGAGCCGTTCAATGAGCACTCATAATTTCCCCTCTGATTTTTCCGCCCAAACCGGAACGTCCACTTCTCTCTTCTTCATTCAATCCTGAGCATGTCAGTTCTCTCCATCGGTGAAGTTCTCGTTGACCGCGCTGTTCTCAAAGCGCGGTTCTGTTGCAATCTCGAGCTGTGCCACGGGGCCTGTTGCGTCGAAGGCGAGCTTGGCGCGCCAATCGACGCGGCGGAGGCGAAATACCTCGAATCGACCGTCGAGCCACTCCGTCCGCTGCTGCCGGAGCGCAATCTCCGCTACATCCGGCGGCACGGCTGCACGGAGGTCTATCAGGGAAATCTCTATACCAAAACCATCGACGGGCAAGAGTGCGTGTTCGTCTATCACGAAAACGGCAAGGCGCTTTGCGCGGTCGAGACGGCGTACAAGCAAGGCTTGCTTGGGGCGACCAAACCCTTGTCGTGTCGGCTTTTCCCGATCCGGGTGCGAAAAAAGTTCGGATTGGACTATCTTGTTTACGAGCAACACGCCATGTGCCGTGATGCTCGGCGGCAGGGGGTCGAACAGAATGTCATGCTGATCGATTACGTCAAAGCGCCCCTTGTGGAAAAGTATGGAGAGGATTGGTACATGAGCCTGAAGGAATTTGCCGCATCTATTTGAAGTATCATGGCGGAGATGAGACTACAGCAGCGCCAGACGGCACAGTTGTCGGCGCAGCAGGTGATGACCAGCCAGTTACTGCAACTGCCTTTGACCCGGCTCGAGCAGCGGATTTATGACGAGGTTCAGGATAACCCCATGCTCGAACTGGTCGAGGAGCGGCGTCAGGATGATGGAACGGCTGGCGCGGCGCAGACGGCTTCCGGCGATTCGGCGGAGCTGTTCGATTCGGTGGCCCGTTTCGAGCGCTCGTCGATGAAGGTGCGGGCTGACGGCGGGAATCGCGAGACCGTTTCCGTCGGCAGAACGGGCGGCGGCGGGGCTTCGAGTGGCGGCGAGGAGCGCTTTTTCCAGGCGGTGCAGCACGACACCTTTCACGAGCAACTGCTGCGCGACCTCTCGCTTCAGGAGGGCGTCGAAGAGCGCGAGGTTCTCATCGCCGCCGAAATTCTCGGTAATCTCGACAGCGACGGCTACCTGACCGAGGAGCTGGAGGTGATCATCGACGGCTTGCGCCAGTCTGGCATCGAGGCCAGACTGGCGGAGGTTCGCGAGATTCAGCAAAAAATCTGGTACCTCGATCCGCCCGGCGTGGCGGTCGCCGATCTTCGGCAGCGGCTTCTGGTCGAGCTTTCGGTCTATGAGCGCGAGCACGACGCCGATGCGGTGTCGGTGGCGCGGACGATCCTCCAGGAAGCGTTCGACGACTTCATGAACAAGCGCTTCGACCGGTTGCTGAAAAAGCTGAACCTGGAGAAGCGCCAGCTCGAAGCGGCTATTGGCGTGATTACGTCGCTCGATCCGCATCCGTGTGGCGTGTTTTTCGATGAAGGGGGGCACTATATTTCGCCCGATTTCATCGTCACCTACGAAAACGGCGCGCTCTTCGCTTCCCTGAACGACCGGGGCAGCCTGTCGGTGAGAGTCTCTGACGAGTACCGCGAGGTGCTCTCGAAGCGGAAGGTGCCAAAGGAGGATCGGCAGTTCATGCGCCAGAAGCTCCAGCGGGCAGGCGAGTTCGCCGCCGCGCTGCAAATCCGCCGCCAGACGCTGCTGAAGGTGATGGAGGCGCTGCTGGTGGCGCAGGCGAGGTTTTTCATTGACGGCCCGCGCTACCTCCAGCCGCTCGTGATGAAGACGATCGCCGAAGAGAGCGGCTACGATATTTCGACCATCAGCCGCGCGGTGAACGGAAAATACGTGCAGACCCGCTTTGGTGTGTTCGAGCTGAAGTACTTTTTCAGCGGCGCGTTATCGACCGGCGAGGGTGAAGAGACCTCGTCGAGGATTATCAAGCAGCAGCTTCGCGAGCTGATCGAAGCGGAGAACTCTGCCGAGCCGCTCAGCGACGAACGCCTCGGGGAACTGCTTGGCGAAAAAAGGGTGAAAATCGCCCGGCGCACGGTTGCAAAATACCGTGAACAAATGCAAATTCCAGTTGCAAGATTAAGGAAAAAAATAGGTTAATCATTATTTCGATTACGATTCCATGGGCTACGAAAAACCGCAGATACGATCGACTACGGTCATCGGCATCATCAAAGATGGCAAAGCCGCGCTTGGCAGCGACGGCCAGATGACACTCGGCGCCACCGTCATGAAGCACTCCACCCGCAAAATTCGCCGCCTCTATCAAGGCAAGTTCATCACCGGTTTCGCCGGAGCCACCGCCGACGCGCTCACTCTGCTCGACCGGTTCGAGGCGAAGCTCGAAGCCTACAGCGGCAAGCTCGAACGCGCCGCCGTCGAACTCGCAAAGGATTGGCGCACCGACAAATACCTTCGCCGTCTCGAAGCGATGCTGGCCGTCGTCAGCCAGGACAAGGCGCTCATCATCTCCGGCACGGGCGACGTCATCGAGCCGGAGGACGGCATTGTGGCTATCGGCAGCGGCAGCATGTACGCCTTGGCCGCAGCGCGGGCGCTCATGAAGCACACCTCGCTCTCCGCCGAACAGATCGTTCGCGAAAGCCTGCAAACCGCCTCTGAAATTTGCATTTACACCAACGACCACATTGTCATCGAAACCCTGTGACCCCGTGCTTCGGGTTCACCTTTATGAAACCCCCGAACGAAACCAATGAACAACGATATTCAGGATATGACCCAGCCGGATGAACCCCAGGCTTCTCCGGTGAAACTCATCGACAAGGAGCAGCTCACGCCGACGCAGATCGTCGAGCAGCTCGACAAATACATCATCGGCCAGAAAGATGCCAAGAAATCGGTGGCCATCGCCCTGCGCAACCGGCTTCGCCGCCAGAACGTGAGCGAGGAGCTGCGCGACGAGATCATGCCGAACAACATCATTATGATCGGCCCGACCGGCGTCGGCAAGACCGAGATCGCCCGGCGGCTGGCAAAGCTGGCCCGCGCGCCATTCGTGAAGGTCGAAGCCTCGAAGTTCACCGAGGTCGGCTACGTGGGGCGCGACGTCGAGTCGATGATCCGCGACCTGGTCGAGCAGTCGGTGGCGATGGTGCGGAGCGAAAAATCGGAGGAGGTTCGCGAAAAGGCGGCGCTGCTCGTCGAGGAGCGTCTGCTTGACATCTTGCTGCCTCCCGTCAGCGGCGTCGAGGAGCTGGATCATGCCAGCGAAGAGGAGGAGGCGCTCGTCGTTTCGGGTGAAGAGGAACTCATCGAGGAGAAGAATCTCGAACGTGAAGTCAACCGCAAAAGCCGCCAGAAAATGCTCGAACGGCTGCGTGCCGGCAGGATGGAGGATCGCCAGATCGAACTCGAAATCAGCGGCGACGGGCCGGGCGGCATGATGCAGATTTTCGGCCCGCTCGGGCAGATGGAGGAGATCGGCGGCATTATGCAGGACTTGATGAGCGGGATGCCGAAAAAGAAGAAAAAGCGCCGCCTGACCATCGCCGAAGCCCGCAAGCTGCTCGAACAGGAGGAGGTGCAGAAGCTCATCGACATGGACGCCGTCGTCAAGGAGGCGCTCCGCAAGGTCGAGGAGTCGGGCATCGTCTTCATCGACGAGATCGACAAGATCGCCGCGCCCACCACCGGCGCTGGCGGCAAGGGGCCGGACGTCAGCCGCGAAGGGGTGCAGCGCGACCTGTTGCCCATCGTCGAAGGCTCGGCGGTTTCGACCAAGTACGGCGTCGTCAAGACCGACCACGTGCTTTTCATCGCCTCCGGCGCGTTCCACGTGGCCCGTCCCTCCGACCTCATTCCGGAACTCCAGGGGCGTTTCCCCATCCGGGTCGAGCTGAAAAGCCTCACCGAGGAGGATTTCTACCTGATCCTCACCCAGCCGCGCAACGCGCTCATCAAGCAGTACCGCGCCATGCTCCGGACCGAACAGATCGACCTCGAATTCACCGATGAATCGATCCGCGAAATCGCCCGGACGGCGGCAAAGGTGAACGAGACCGTCGAGAATATCGGCGCGCGGCGGCTGCACACGATTCTGACCAACCTGCTCGAAGAGCTGATGTTCGGCGTTCCGGAGATGCTCACTGACGGCAGAATTGCAGGAAACAGGGTGGTCATCGACGCCGACCAGGTGCGTGAAAAGCTTGGCAAGGTGGTTGCCGACAGGGATTTGAGCCAGTATATCCTCTAAGCCAAACCGGAGCACCCATGAGCGCGACCTCCATCCTGGTCATGAACGGGCCGAATCTTTCACGACTCGGCAAGCGCGAGCCTGAAGTTTACGGCAGCCTCACCCTCGACGAAATCAATCGCGGCATCGCCGGGGCGTTTCCGGAGGTGACGTTCGAGTTTTTTCAGTCGGAGTACGAGGGAGCGCTTATAGAAAAGCTCTTCGAGGTCGAAGAGCGGGGAGGCTGCGCGGGGGTGGTGCTCAACGCGGGCGCTTTCACGCACTACTCGATCGCTCTGCGCGACGCCATCAGCGCCATCAAGGCGCCGGTGGTCGAGGTGCACCTCTCCAACGTGCACAAGCGTGAGGAGTTCCGCCACCATTCGGTGCTCTCCGCCGTCTGCATCGGCGTGATCGCCGGCTTCGGCGTCGAGAGCTACCACCTCGGTGTGCGGGCGCTGCTTTTGCGAGATTGAAGATCAGTCGGATCAGACCGATCGGACTGATCAATTAAAACAAGCGCCAACTCTTTACCGCTTCACTTTTCTTCCAGCTCTTTCGATAGTCTGGCGATGAACTGCCGGATCTTTTTGAGGCGTCGCACATCGCTTTTCATGAGTACCGGTTTGGTTGCAGCCATTCGCAAGGTGTTCAGCGCCTCCTGTTTTCTGTCCTCTTCGAGGTAGAGCAGGGCCAGTTCGTGGTAGTGCCTGATGACTCTCGGATTGAGGCTGATCGCCTTCTTGAAATTCTTTTCCGCCTCGTCACGGCTGCCTTTGGGCATTTGCCCGACAAAGGTGCTTCCCATGAACCGGCTGAACCATCCGATTTTCGATGCCTCGAAGTTGTATGAGCCAAGCATCGACCATGCGACGTCGTCGTGCGGGTTCAGCTCCAGCGCTTTGTCGAGTTCGCGTTTGATCTCGGCAGCTTTGTTCAACTTCTCTTTCGAGCCGATCTTGTCGGCCTTCAGGGCCAACGCTGCGGCAAGCCAGGTGTGAGCGCTCGCGTTGTTTTCGTCGAGCTGCACCGCCTTTCGCCCGTATTCGACCGCCTTGGCGTACCAGAGCATCCGTTTTTCCCGCTCGGACGGAGGTATCGCTTCGGCGATGCTGATGTTCAGGCGGGCGAGCTTCCAGTACAGGTCTGACGACTCTTTCCCCTCCTGGATCACCACATTGTAGAGTGAGTCTGCTTTTTCGTAGCGAAGTGATTTGAATGCCTGATCGGCTGCGTCGAGCGCAGTGTTTTCGCCAGCTTTGCTTGCCGTATTTCCGTCAAGCGGTTGTGAGGCCATGAAAAACAGCGCCACCAGAAGTGTGGTCACGGTTTTTCGCCGACGGTTTTTTGCCCGAAGCGGTATTGGCGCGTCTTTTATTTGAACCATGGTGACTCCGGATATTTTCTGTTGAGACGGCGGTCGAGGCCGAGCCAGTGGCCGGTCGGCAGCAGGATGAGCAGAATCGAAATCGTGACCAGCGGCGGAATAGTCAGGTTGTAGTAACCGCCAGCCGCGAAGTTGAGCAGCATGAAGAGGCCGAAAGCCGCGTTGAGGCGCGTACTGACGCCAAGGAGCAGCGCGACGCCGATGATGAGTTCGCCGATGGTGACGATCCAGGCGATGGGCACGACCAGCGGCAGGGCGAAGTGCTCCAGATACGACGCCTGCCACAGGGCGACGGTCGCCTCGATGGAGCCGGGCGCGGCGTTTGTGGCGAGCAGCTCATGCAATCGTTTCTTGAAGTGTTGCGTCAGTATGTCGCTCCACATCCAGTCGCGCATGATTTTATGGACGAAGCCGTAGATGAAGAGCGAGGTGTAGAGGTACCGGAGCGCAAGGATGGCGATGACGCCAGATGCCTTGAGCTTGTGCGTTTTCAGGTAGCCGGGTTTCCACTCGAAATCGGTCATGGCCTGCGGAACAATGGTTCAATGTTGCAATTCGCGGGTCGTAGTCCATGCTTGCGACAGCCGCCAGTCGCATCAAATTTACGATAAAAAAACCTCTTTACAGCAGATGCTGGGGATCGACGTCAACGGTGATGACGAGATTTTCTCCCCGAAAAGCGTTGAGGGTGTCGTACTGCACCTGCCGGAGCAGGGTGGCGGAGAGCTTGATGCCGGTGAGCTTGAGGATGAGCTGGTAGCGGTAACGGTTCTTTATTCTGTTGATGCCTGCCGGGGCCGGGCCGAGGATCGCGCCGAACGCTTCCGGCAGGTGCGGGCGCAGATGCTCTCGCAGCGCCAGCGCCCCTTTTTCCGCCACCGCCTCCGAGGGCGAGGAGCACTCGAGCTTGACGAGGCGGGTGAATGGCGGGTAGGCGAGTTCTCGCCGGGAGGCCATCTCGGCCTCGAAAAAGTGGCGATAGTCGGCGCGGATGACGTGCTGGAACAGTTCGTTGTCGCGGTTGTAGAGCTGAAGCAGCACCTCGCCGGGCATCGATGAGCGTCCCGCCCGTCCGGCCACCTGCATCAGGAGCGAGTAGATGCGCTCCGAGGCGCGGAAGTCGGGGAGGTTCAGGCCGATGTCGGCCATCAGCACACCGACGAGCGTCACCTCCGGGAAGTCCAGCCCCTTGGCGACCATTTGTGTGCCGAGCAGAATGCGGGCGCTCTTTTCGCGGAAGGCGGTCAGCATCGAGGCGTGGGCGTCCTTGGTCGAGGTGGTGTCGATGTCCATGCGCAGAATCCTCTCGCCGGGGAAGAGCTCGTTCAGCTCCTCCTCGATGCGCTCGGTGCCGCTGCTTTTGTAGAAGAGGTTTTCCGATTTGCAGGCCGGGCACGTTTGCCGGAACGGTTCGATGTGGCCGCAGTAGTGGCATCGCAGGCTCTGGTCGCTTGCGTGATAGACCAGCGGGATGTTGCAGTGGCGGCATTGCGGCGAGTGGCCGCAGTCGAAGCAGAGAATGCTGCCCGCGAAGCCCCGGCGGTTTTGCAGCAGGATCACCTGCTCGTTGCGTTGGAGCCGGAGGCGGATGGCGTCGTAGAGCGCGCCGGAGATCGACGGCGTGACGCGCTGGCTGCCGGGCATCCAGACCAGCTCGATCGAGGGCATCCGGGCGTTGTCCACGCGCTCCGGCAGTTCGAGCAGCGCGTACTTGCCCTCGAGCGCGTTCCGGTACGACTCGAACGACGGCGTGGCCGAGCCGAGCACACAGAGGGCGTTCTCGAATTTTGCCCGCATCACCGCCGTGTCGCGGGCGTGGTAGCGCGGCGTGCGATCCTGCTTGTAGGCGGCGTCGTGCTCCTCGTCCACGATGATCGCCCCGACATTCTCCAGCGGCGCGAAGATGGTCGAGCGAGCGCCGAGGGCGATGCGGGCCTTGCCTTGCCGCAGCCGCTGCCAGGCGTCGTACTTCTCACGGTCGCTCATGGCGCTGTGCATGATCTGGATGTCATCGCCGAAATAGTGGCGGAAGCGGGCGGCGGTCTGCGGCGTGAGGGAGATTTCCGGCACCAGCACGATGGCGGTCTTGCCCTCGGCGAGTACGCGCCGGAGCAGCTCGATATAGACCAGCGTCTTGCCGCTGCCGGTCACGCCGTGCAACAGAAAGGTCTGGAAGCGCTTCTGGCGCAGCGCCTCGCCAAGTGCGTCGAGTGCGATCTGCTGGTGCTTGCCGAGCGAGGTGATCTTTTTTTGCGGCTCGTCGAAGCGCAGACTTTCGCGGGCGGGCGCGGCGGTTTCGGTTTTCTCGACGAGGCCCATCGCGACGAGGCCGTTGAACACCGCTCGCGAAATGCCGCCTTCACCAGCCAGGAATCGTTGTTCCGGGCGCGAGGAAAGCAGCTCGAACGCCTCCCGTTTTCTGCGCGAGCGGGCGAGAAGGTTTTCCGGCTCTTCGGGCAGCGCCGCCGCCAGCCGCCACGCCGTGACGGTGCGAGGCTTCGTCTCCACGAAGCTCTTGCGCACCGTGACCAGCCCGGCGCGTTCAAGTTCGGCGATGGCGCTGTAAAGCTCCTTGCGCCCCAGTCGCTTGCGGAGCTGGCGCACGGTCAGCCGCTTTGCCGTCGCCAGCGCCTTCAAAATGCTCCGGCGCAGACCGGTGCTTTTGATTCTCGTTTCGGGGCTTTCGAGCTGGAAGCCGGCAAGCTCCACCACGTCATCGACGACGCTTCTGAGCGGAGCCGGAACGGCGGTGGAGAGGCAGTCGATGGGCAAGGCGGCGTAGTAGTCCGAAATCCAGAGGGCGAGTTTCAGCAATACCGGCGTCAGCACCGGAACACCGCCGTTGAGCAGGTCGAGCACTTCGCCTTCAGGCTCGCCGTCGCCCGCCGCATCCAGCGACCAGACGTAGCCGACGTACGCGGACGCCTTGTGGCGGGCGAGGCTCAGCAGCGCCTGGCAACCCGGCTGAATTGTCGCCTCGAGTCCCTCCGGCACCGTCAGAAGAAACGGCTCGTCACGATAGATTCGCTCTACATAGACAATCGCAAGCATCGGCAGTCAGAAGGCTAAAAAAAGGGCTGTAAGGACTTTAGGGATGAAAAGGGCAACAAGGACAACAGGGTGAAAACAATGCAATGACAACGTGATCACGATGCGGCATTTCTTCAATTCATAATTCAAAATTCATCACTCATAATTCAAAAAAGCCAGCAATGTATGCTGGCTTTTTTGTGTGCTGGTTATTTTCGGCGTTTATGTGCTCGCCCGCATCAACTGTTGAGGGCGGCGATGACCTCTTTTTTGATCTGTTCGACTCCGCCGATCCCCGTGATACTTGAGTATTTCGGAGCATCAGCCGAGCCGTTCATCGACAGGTTCCGGTAGTAGCCGATGAGCGGTTCGGTCAGTTCGTGATAGGCTTTCAGGCGCTTGCGCACGGTCTGTTCGCAATCGTCGTCACGCTGCACCAGCAGCTCGCCGGTGACGTCGTCCGTGTCTGGCACGGCGGGCGGGTTGAACACGACGTGGTAGGTGCGGCCCGAAGCGAGATGGACGCGGCGTCCGCTCATGCGTTTGATGATCTCTTCGTCGGGGACAGCGATTTCGATGATGTAGTCGATGTTGATGCCTTCGGCTCTCAATGCTTCGGCCTGGCCCAGGGTGCGAGGGAATCCGTCGAAGAGGCAGCCATTAACGCAATCAGACTGTTCGAGGCGCTCTTTGACAAGGCTAATGATAATGTCGTCCGGTACGAGCCCCCCTTCATCCATGACCTTTTTAGCGGCAAGGCCGAGCGGCGTGGCGGCTTTGACGGCGGCGCGCAGCATGTCGCCGGTCGATATCTGGGGTATGCCGAAAGCTTCTGAAATGTATTGTGCCTGTGTTCCTTTGCCGGCGCCCGGCGCGCCCAACAGGATGACTCTCATGAAACGATGTCCTTTTATGAATTTTTCTTCAGGGAGATGACGGTAATTTTCGGTTTCGCAGGTTTCTTCACCTCTTCGACATCCTGATCCGGGGCGGACGACTGTGCGCCATTCTGGACGACCGGGATGGCTTGGGATGAAACTGCGGTTTTTACGGTTTCTCCACTACTTTTGGATGACTTGAACTCTATCTGCTGTTTGGCGGGTTTTTTCAGCTCGATGGGCTTGGCTTTCGGTGAGCTTGGCCGGTGTTCGAGCGTGGATTCATTGAAAAGCTCCTGGAATGCGGCGCTCGAGTTTTTCGGATCGATGGAGCGATGAACGTACTCATCTTCGTGCACGATCTGCGGCCTGAACTCGAAATCGAGCGCGACCAGCATCATTCTGAGCATCCTGCGGCTTTCGCCAAGGTCGCCTTTAGAGTCGATCCTGGTGTGCGCCTTGCCATTGACCGTGGTGATTTTGCGGCCGTTTATGTCTGTTTCTTCAACCAGTCCGAAAGTGACATCGATCTTCATGCCGAGCAGGGCGAACGAGGAGACTTCGGCACGGATGGTTTTCATGCCGCCGACAGCCGTTTTCTGGTTTTTGAGACCCCAGCCAACCCAGCCTTCTATTTTGTTGTTGATAAATTCGGCAACATCGTCAATCGGGCAGGAGTAGCGGCGAACCTTGAGTTCACTGAAAACCGGTTTTTCGGAGGTGTGGGTCGCATTATTGGTCAAGCAGTGATAGACCTTGACCATTTCGTCTCTGAAGGGGAGGAAAGAGGATAGATCCATGAGATGGGCCGGTTAAAGATTTCTTCGGTTTCAAGCCGTTATTTCCGTACAGTCCGGGTAGCCAGTTGTCCGCATGCTGCATTGATGGCTGCGCCCTGACTTTTTCTGACGGTAACGGGCAATCCAGCATCGAGCAACCTTTGAATAAACATGGTTTTCGAGCTGCTGCAACCCGACTCGAACTTCAAGGTAACGATAGAATTATAATCAATCAAATTAATTTTGCACAACACGCTCTTCGCGAAACGAGCCAGTTTTCGGGCATCTTCGGGCGAGTCATTGACTCCTTCCAGTAGCATGTAAACCAGCGTCACCGGTTGGCCGGTTATGGTATTGCAGATGCTGATTGCTTTGGCAAGCTTGTCGAGGGGGACATCAAGGGCGACCGGCATCATCCGCTCCCGTACGCTCTGATCGGCGCTGTGCAGCGACACGGCGAGTTTGGTTTTGAGGCCCGACCGGGCGATCCGCTCCATCTCCGCTGGCAGGCCGACGGTCGAGATCGTAATTTTTTTTTCGGAGATGCTGAAGCGGTAATCCTGTTCGGTGAGTGTGCCGATAGACTCGAATACATTGTCGAGATTCAGCAATGGCTCGCCCATGCCCATGAAGACGATATTGCTCAGGCCGCGTCCGTGGCGTTTCAGGGCTTCGGCATCGAGCAGGAAGGCTTGATCGGTGATTTCCGATGTCGCGAGGTTTCTTCTGAAACCCATCTGGCCTGTGGCGCAAAAGGCGCAGCGGAGCGGGCAGCCGACTTGCGAGGAGATGCAGGCGGTCATGCGCTCTTCGGAAGGGATCAGAACGCTTTCGACCAGCTCGCCGTCCTCCAGCCGGATGAGAAATTTTGCTGTCTGGATGTCAATCGCAGCGTCTGCCTCCCGAGCTTCGCTTTCGGAACTGGCGATCGAAGCCGGACGTATGCTCCATGCCGAGGCGAGTTTTTGGCGGAGTTGCTTGCCGAAGGTGCTCATCTCTTCAAAATCGAGGGTCTGGTTACTATATAGCCAACGGTGCAGTTGAGTTGCGCGGTAGGCGGGTTCACCGAGAGCCGCCAGGTGTTCCCCAAGCTCCTTTCTGGTCAGCATCCTCATATTTGGTCGCTCGTCATGCTGTATTTTTTTTCGTTCTGGTTGGTTGTTTATCGTCATTTTGTCCGTTATACTTTGTATTTATCGATAAAAAAAGTACTTTACCTTATATATTTTAAGATTTTATAGGTCATATATAATTTTTGCATCGAAAAGTGAAGTCGGCTGTAATAATTTTAAAAGATAGGATGACTTTGGAAACGATGAAAAACAAAAAGGATTACGATCATCAGCTTCTCGACAAGGTTATTCATGCGCGAATTCGTTTTGCGGCGCTGGCTTACCTGTTGAGCGAAACTGAAGCATCGTTCGTGGAGATTCGCGACAGTATCAGAGCTACTGACGGAAATCTCAGCATTCATCTCAGAAAGCTCGAAGCCGCAGGGTATGTGGAGTGTATCAAGAGTTTCGAGAGCCGCAAGCCCCTGAGCAATTACCGGGTGACTGAAAAAAGGCGGGAGGCATTTTCCCGTTATCTCTGCAATGTGGAAAAATTCTGTGACGATATGCCCGGGTTGCAAGCGGAAACCGCTTGATCATCTCTGTTTTTGATTAAGTTCAGGAATTCAGAACGTTTGGCTTTTTGTTGCCGTTCTTCAAATAACCGGATTTCGTGCGTCCGGTTATTTATGTATTATAACGTTCGTTTCCGTTGAGGATTTTTTGCCAACCATTTCCTGAGCTGATGATTATACCTGAATATGGCCGGACATTGACCCCTGAAGAGTGGAAGCCGGTCATCGATGAGATGCTGGTATCCTCGCACATTCTTTTTACTACCCACGAAAATTCCGATGGCGACGGGCTTGGCAGCCAGGTCGCGCTGGCTCTGGCGCTCAAGGCGCTTGGCAAGGAGGTTGCGATCTTCAATCCCACGGAAGTGCCGCCGAACTACCTGTTTCTGAAGGAGCTTCATGACATCAGGCTCTTCCGCGATCGCGACGAGGAGTCCATGCAGGAGTTTTTCCTCGCCGATCTTCTGGTGGTGCTCGACGCCAACCTGCACGACCGCATTGGCAGGTTGTGGCCGCAAGTCGAGTTTGCCAGAGAGATGAGCCGACTCCGGGTGCTTTGCATCGACCATCATCTCGAACCCGAAGATTTTGCGGACATAACGGTCTGCGAGACCTACGTCTCTTCGACCGGTGAGCTTGTCTGCGATCTCATTGCCGCCCTGGAGCTGCGCACCGGCCAGAAACTTTTCACCGCCGAGGTGGCTTCGGCCCTCTATGTGGCCATCATGACCGATACCGGCTCGTTCAGGTTTTCCAAAACGACTCCCTATACCTATCATGTTGCCGGTATGCTGGTCGAAAAGGGGGCCGATCCCGAAATGGTCTATGACCGCATCTACAACTCCCTGACTCCGGAGGCGCTCAAGCTGCTCGGCCTGGCGCTTTCAAGCATAAAAATCATCGAGAATGGCCTGATCTCCTGGCTTTTCATTTCGCAGGATATGCTCAATCAGACCGGCAGCAAGCTGTTCGACACCGATCTCATCATTCGCTATCTTCTGAGTGTGCCGACCGTGAAGGTGGCCGTGCTGCTTGTGGAGATGCAGGATGGCCGGGCCAAGGTCAGCTTCAGGTCGCGGGGGAAAATTTATGTCAACCAGCTGGCCAAGCATCATGGCGGCGGCGGCCACATGAACGCCGCGGGCTGCCTGTTGCGGATGTCCGCAGAGAAGGCCCAGCTCGTGATTCTCGAGGATGTTCGCAAGTTCACCCTCGAGCAGGTCAATAGTTAATTCTTTCAATTATTTCTACTTACGCGGAAGCATGAAATGTACTGTTACGGTTAGGGATGGCGGGTCGGTCAAAGCCGATATTCTTGTTCAGTTCTTCAGCAAAAAAGAGATGAAGCGCGATGCCGCGAAGGTTCTCGCGGGCCTTGGCATCATTGCGAGTCCCGATGGCGATTTCAAGGCGGCCGCAGGCGAACTCTCCCTGCTTTATCGCCAGATCTCGGGCAAGTCGGCTTCGCGGGTGCTTCTGGCCGGTATCGGCGAAGGCAAAACCACCGAAGATTTTCGAAAAGCTGCCGATGCCGTTGCCCGCAAGGCGGTCGATCTGCATCTGGGTGTTCTGGCCATCGATTGCTCGCCTGTCGATGAGTGGTCGAAACAGTCTGGTCACAAGCAGGAAGAGCTGGCCGCCATTCTCGTCGAAGGCGTACTGTACGGCTCGTATCGTTTCGACCGCCTCAAGAGTGGCAAGCTCGACAAGGAGGAGAAGAAGGCGGGCAAGCTGAAAGGCATCGACGAACTGGTGCTTGCCGGATGCGGCGACCGGCTCGAAGCTGTCGAAAAAGGCGCTGGAAAGGGGATGATCGTCGGCGAGTGCCAGAACCGGGCGCGAGACCTCGTCAACCTGCCGGGCAACCATCTCTCTGCCGAAGCGCTGGCCGACGCGGCCATCGAGGCCGGTAAACGGGGCGGCTTCGAGGTGACGGTGTTCGATAAAAAGAAGATCACCGAACTTGGCATGGGCGGTCTCCTGGCCGTCAACAAGGGGAGCGAGGAGCCGCCGACCTTCACCATTCTCGACTACAAGCCGAAGGGCAAGTCGAAAAAGACCATCGCGCTGGTCGGCAAGGGCGTGACCTTCGATTCCGGCGGCATTTCGCTCAAGCCCGCCCAGGGGATGGAAGAGATGAAATCGGACATGTCCGGAGCCGCCGCGGTGATCGCCACGGTCGAAGCTGTCGCGGGCCTCGGACTTCCGCTGCGGGTGATCGGCCTTGTTCCGGCCACCGACAACATGCCGGGCGGATCGGCGCAGAAGCCGGGCGATGTCATTACGACCATGTCGGGCATTACGGTCGAGGTCGGCAACACCGATGCCGAGGGACGACTGATCCTTGCCGATGCCCTGACCTACGCCAAAAAGGAGTACGATCCCGACGTGATCGTCGATCTGGCTACGCTCACCGGCGCCTGCATCGTGGCGCTTGGCAACTCGGTTGCCGGACTTTTCAGCAACGACGACAAACTGGCCGAGAGTATATTCGAGGCTGGCCAGTCGTCCGGCGAAAAGGTTTGGAAAATGCCGCTCTGGGACGAGTACGACGAACTGATCAAGTCCGACGTGGCCGACGTGCACAACACCGGCGGACGCGGCGCGGGTTCGGTGACGGCGGCGAAGTTTCTCCAGAAGTTCATCGACGGTCATAAGCGCTGGGCGCATATTGATATCGCAGGCCCGGCATTTCCGGCAAAAGGCGGCTCGAAGACGCCCGGCGCGACTGGTTTTGGCGTCCGTCTCGTGCTCGATCTGCTCAAGGGCTGGTCGTAAGCAGAGTATCGCGGGAACCAAGCCGTCATAAAGCATGGAATTGCCAGTTATTTCAGTGGTCAGGCAGAATCCGGTGGTGATCGTTCCGGGTGTGCTTTTCTGGGACTCCCTTTACGAGGTGATGCGCCAGGCGCTCTCCGCCTGGATTCCGGCTGAGAAGATCGCCATCGCTCCGGTCAATCTTCTCGACTGGATCGGGTTTCCTCCATCGCCCGAGCGTTCGACCAACCGCGTCATGGCGGTGCTTGACCGGACGGTGCGCGCCATGGCCTCGCGTTTTCCCGGCGAGCCGGTCACCATCGTCGCGCACAGCGGCGGCGGCACGGTAGCCATGGTCTATCTCCTGGAACGTCCGTTTCAGGGCGATGTTTATGCCGTGAACGGTCTGGTCGGCAGACTGGTCGCGCTCGGAACTCCATTTCATACCCACGAGCATTTCGCGAAAATCAAGACCGATTTTATTTTTCAGCATCTCAGCTCCGAATTTTTCCGTAAATATAAAGTCGTCTCGGTCGTTAGCGACCGGTATAAAGGTTCGCTCGATGGCGGCATGATCGAAAAACTGTGCTATATGTTTTACCTGGGAGTGACCGACGATGGAAATCTTGCCGGAGACGGGGTTGTTCCGGCGAGATGCTGTTTTCTTGAAGGCGCCGAAAATGTTACTATTCCCGAATGCGAACATTTGCCTGCGCCGCATACAAAGTGGTATGGTACCAAAGATGGAGTTGAACAATGGATAGAGTGGCTTTGAAGCCATTGAGACGCTTTGCCGTTATCTTTCTGGCAGGAGCGATAATTGCCACAGTTTCTTCTTGCACACGGGAAGAACGGAAAAAGGAGGAGCAAAAGCATCTCGAGTCGATGATGACCATTCTTGTCCAGGTACAGAAGAATCTTGGACGGATACGTCAGAAAGAGGCCGTGGTCGTTCGGCTCTCCTCGGATGTGGAAGGGCGCAAGCCTCAGAGCGCCGAGCAGATCGGTAAGGAGATCAACAGCAATATCCGCTTCATCGACTCCACGCTTTCGGCAAGCAGGAACCTGGTCACGACGCTTGAAAAGGAGAATCACGAATCGCAATACCGTATCTCGGCGCTTGACCGCATGACCGGTCAGCTCAAGGGCGAGCTGGACAAGAAAAGTCTGGAAGTCGGAGCCATGAAAGGGGAGATTGCAAGGCTGAACCGGAGCATCGCTAGGCTCACCAACACGGTCGATGTCATGGACGAGGTTATCGATGATCAGGAGGCGCAGATGGTCAAGGCCTATTACATCAGCGGCACCATCGATCAGCTTGTCGCCAAGGGCATTTTGCTGCCGCCTGCTCCTTTTTCCCGTTTTCTCGGCGCGCAGCCTGTTCTGGCCGCCGATTTCGATATCCGTCCGTTCAGGATGGTGGATATTACCGAAACCAGGGACATTTATTTTGATAAGCCAGTCAGCCGCCTGCATATCATAACCCCTCATACCAAAGGCTCTTATACACTCGTTGGCGGCAAAACCTCTGCACTGCTTTTGATCAGGAACGAGGCGGAGTTCTGGAAAAAGTCACGATGCCTGATTATCGTCGTGGAGTGAGTGCTGGCGCATTTCGAGGGGGTTAACCTCTGTGCCGATTCTTTTTGCCGAGGAATACTCTTTGTTATCCGGTAGTGAAGAGGCAACAGAGGGGGTCGATTTCAGCCTCTACCAGTTCATCGCCGTCGGCACACCGCCCGACGAGGATGGATCGGCTGACCTGAGCCAAATGCTCAGCATCGCCGAAAGTATCGGACGCAACATGGATGATTACCGTATCGTGATCGACAAATCGACAGTGCCGGTTTGTACGGCCGATCTGGTGCGTGAAACGATCAAGTCTGTGCTTGAAGAGCGGGGCAAGGCGCTCGATTTCGACGTCGTTTCCAATCCCGGGTTCCTCCAGGGGAGGGATGCCGTGGACGATTTCATGAAGCCCGAGCGGCATCGTCTTCGGCGAGGACAATCCGCGCACCAAAGAGCTTCTGCGCAACCTCTACGCGCCGTTCAACCGCAGCCGCGAACGATTCATCGCCATGGGCATCCGCTCGGTGGAGCTGACCCGGTATGCGATAAAAGCGACGCTTGCCACCAAGATCAGCTTCATGAACGAGATCGCCAACATCGCTGAAAGAGCCGGTGATCTTCGACGGCAGGAACCTTTACAACCCCGACATGGTGGCGCAGGCGCGACTCAGATACTTACTACTCGATCGGACGCAGCCCCCGTCTTGTGCTCTGAACTGCCTTATCGATTCATTCCCGGTCTGGCCTTGACCTTCCGGCCCGGAAAATGCTCCAGCGGGCCGTTTCCGCGCCCCAGTCTCCACGACGCCCCGGCCTGCAACGCTTTTCTCGTATAGTCGATAGCCGAGGCCACGGCTTCATCCATCGGCACTCCTTTGGCAACTCCGCATGCTATGGCCGACGAGAGGGTGCAGCCGGTGCCGTGCGTGTTGACCGTGTCGATTTTCGGGTTCGAGTACCAGAAGAACCTGCCCTCGTGCAGTAGGCAGTCCTCACAGTTTCCTCCCTCGCCATGCCCCCCCTTGATCAGCACGGAACGCGCCCCTTGCCGCTGCAATTCCTTCGCCATCGCTTCGATTCCGGCTCTCGTTGCCGGGGCCTTGTTGCGGCCCGTCAGTGACGCCGCCTCCGGCAGGTTTGGCGTGATGAGGCTGGAGCGGCGAAAGAGTCGCTGCATCGGCATCATACTTTCTGCTTCGAACAGCGATTTCCCGCTCGATGAGCGCAAAACGGTGTCGAGAACGACCGGAACGCCGTCGAGGCATTCGATGAGTTCAGCGACCGTTTCCGCCGCTTTCGTCGAGCCGAGCATCCCGATCTTGACCGTGTCGATGCGGATGTCGTCGGTAATCGTCTCGAACTGCTCTGCGATGAATGCGGGCGGAATCTCATGAATCGATCCCACGCCGAGGGTGTTTTGAGCCGTTACGGCGGTGATGACGCTCACTCCGTAGCAATTGTTGGCGGCGATGGCTTTCAGGTCGGCCTGGATGCCAGCTCCGCCGCTGCCGTCCGAACCGGCGATGGTGAGTACGGTGGTGTAATTCTGCATCATAGTCACTGCCGAATTCTCTTGACCAGCTCACGGGTTGCCGCTGCCGGATCGTCGCTTTCGGATATCGCCGAAATGACTGCGATGCCCGACGCTCCGGCGCGGATGACCTCGGCGGCGTTGTCGTGATCAATGCCGCCGATGGCGATGACCGGCAACTGCGCGGCATTCCGGATGGTTCGTATCGCTGCCGTACCGATCGGCGGGGTCGGTTTGTCTTTGGAAAACGTCGGAAAGATATGCCCCACGCCGATGTAGCTCGCTCCTTCCGCAGCGGCTTTTAAGGCTTCGTCGGTACAGGAGACTGATACGCCGATGATCGCGTCGGGGCCGCAGAGGGATCGGGCGGCGGATGCGGGCATATCCTGCTGGCCGAGATGGACGCCATCGGCATGCATGGCCAAGGCTATATCCACCCGATCGTTCACGATGAAGAGCGCATCTTGCTCGCGGCACAGAGCCTGAATTCGCACAGCCCATTGAAAAAGTTCGCGGCCTGTAGCTTTTTTTCGTCGCAATTGCACCATTCCGGCTCCGCCTTCAAGGGCCAATCGGGCAAGTTCAACGGGATCGGTGCTATCATCAGTGATGACGCAGAGGAGTCTTCGAGGGAGGTTCATGAGGGAATGAATGCGAAAAAACGGTTGATGGTTTCTGGCATTGCTTCGGCATCGAGAAACGGGGTGAGCGCGGCGACGCCCCAGGCTCCGCATTCGAGGCAGGCCAAGGCTTTTTCAGGCGTGACGCCGCCAACGGCGAACACAGGAATGCGTACTTTTGCGCAGATTTCCCGGAGTCGCTCCAGCCCTTGGGGCGGGCCGAAAGGCTCTTTCGAGGGCGTATGGAAGACCGGCCCGAAAAGCAGGTAGTCGAGACCCGCCGAAGAGGCTTGGAGGGCAGCAGTTTCGCTATGAACGCTCTGCCCGGCAAGCAGGCCGCGCGCAGCCTTTCGCACGGCATCGGCAGGGCATGAGGATTCGGGAAGGTGTACGCCGCCAGCACCAGTGGCGAGAGCGAGGTCGAAGCGCTCGTTGAGGGCGAGGATCGATCCGGCCTCTTTGAGAATAGGCGCGATCTGGAGGCTGAGTTGCCAGATCGACGCAGCATCGAGGCCTTTTTCGCGGAGCTGAAACAGCACCGGCGCAGATCGTGCGAGCGCCTGCGCCTGCTTCAGGGCAAGGCCGCGATGCGCGAGATGTTCGCCGCCGCTGCTGACAATCATCAGCCGGGGAAGTGAGGGACGTTTTCCTGTCATAGATAGCAATTTCACGCACGATAACTATTTTTCAAAGGAATCCCAATGCCGGAATCAGGTCTCGTATAACTCCTGTTTTCCGGCCTTTTTTTCAAGCAAAACATAATGACAGTCATGGCTTCAAATGAAGAAAATCTGAGACGATCAGGCATCGTCTTGCCTGAATTACCCTCTCCAGCGGGACTTTACCAGCCAGCGATACGTGTAGGCGATCTGATCTACACTTCGGGCCAATTGCCGCTGGTCGGCGGCAAGCTGATGGAGCCTGGAGGCAGGGGAGTCGTCAGCGCGGCGAGAGAGCAAGAGGCGACGGTTGCCGCCAGAACGGCGGCGCTCAATGCGGTTGCTGTTTTACGTTCCGTTGCCGAATCCCTCGATGCCGTGGCGGGTATCGTGAAGTTAACTGTCTATGTGTCCAGCGCCGAAGGATTCACCAATCAGCACAAGGTGGCCAACGGAGCCTCGGAACTTGTCGGTGAAATTTTCGCTGAATCAGGTCAACATGTCCGGAGCGTCGTCGGCGTTACATCCCTTCCTCTCGATGCAAGCGTCGAGATTGAGATGATTGCGTATTGTCCAATCAAATGAGATCAAGTAGCGTATTAACTCTCGTCATAAATAATTAAAAGCAGATTGATGTTAGAGTCAAAGCTGCTTTTTTATTTTCATAAATAATCATTTATGATTTGATTAATGGCAGGTTTTTATTTTTATAATTTTATTATAAAACGTCTCTTTTATTTATTTAATCTCTTTATATATGTTTTTATAAATACTTAAAAATTAATTTAATATTTTTAATCTAAAATATTAAATTAAAAGCGCTTAATAATTTTAGATTAAAAATATTATTAAGTGTTTATTTTTTAAAAAATTAATATTTTAATTTAATTTAATCCTTTGAATATTGTTCTGTATGTGCATAAAATTTCGTTTTTTATTGTCTTTTATTTATCTTTGTAATTCTAGTTAACGGTTAGGTTTTTTTCTAATTAAAATTATTATATTTCGTATTTTTGTTCAAATAAAGTTGAGATTAAATAATTTTATGTAAGTTTTTTTTTCTGATAAAAGACATCTCTCTATCTGAGTAAACTATCCGATTAATTCACGGCGGAGAACGGCAATACTGCGGGATTTGGCTGTCGAGGCTTTTTGTCGTGATCGTTACAGTTGCGAATTCCTCTTCTCTTCGGTACCATTAGATGGAGTCGATTGACATGCTTTTTCTGTCGGTTTCTACTGATCTGTTTTTATTGTTCTGTGTCTGTGCCGCATCTTGGTCTGGAATTCCGGGTCAGGATTTCATGAATTTCTTCCGCTGTTTCGTTATCATTCTGTTATAAAGAGTTTGCCGTGACGACGTCTAGCCCGGCAAGTTCCAATTCCACCGTCAATCTGAACCTTTCTCTATGTCTCGTATATTCAGTGTCCTTCTCATGATTCTCGTCGGAGGATTCGGTTATTTTATCGGATGGCGGATGAATAGCGGGGCTGGCGGAAAAATGGCCGATACCTACAAGCTGATCAGGTCGTATTACGTCGATCCGGTCAACGCAGATAGTCTTCAAAGCGCGGGTGTTCGCGGCATGCTGCAATCGCTCGATCCCCACTCCATCTATCTTGAACCCGAAAAAGCTGCGATTACCCAGTCGAACTTCAATGGCAATTTCGAGGGGATCGGCATTGAGTTCGATGTCGTGCGCGATACCCTTCTGGTGGTTACGCCCCTTGCCGGAGGGCCAAGCGAGTCGGCTGGCATCATGCCCGGAGACCGGATCATTGCGATTGACTCGAAGAATGTCATTGGCATCAAACCTTCGGCTGTTCTCGGCAAACTCAGGGGCGAGCGGGGTACCAGAGTCAGTCTCAAAGTATACCGTCCCCTGACCCGCCGGACGATCGATTTTCTGGTGACTCGCGGAAAAATATCGACATCGAGCATCGACGCGGCTTTTCTCGACGATGCTCGCACCGGTTACATCCGGATCAGCCAGTTTGTCGAGACCACGGGAAGCGAGTTTCACAATGCCGTGCAAAAGCTGCGCAAAATGGGAATGCAGCGGCTCGTCATCGACGTGCGCGGCAATCCGGGCGGCTATCTCGATCAGGCTGTCGTCGTTGCCGATGAGTTGCTTCCCGCCGGAAAGCTTATTGTCTATACCAAAAGCCGTCATGGTGGTGATGACCAGATGAAATACGTCGCGACCTCCGGCGGGATTTTCGAGAAGGGGCAGCTTTGTCTTCTGGTTGACCGCGGGAGTGCTTCGGCAGCTGAAATTCTTGCCGGGGCGTTGCAAGACAACCATCGCGCCTTGCTCATTGGTGAGTTGAGCTTTGGCAAGGGGCTTGTCCAGCGCCAGTTCAAACTTCCGGATGACTCTGTTGTAAGGCTTACGGTTTCGCGATATTTTACCCCGTCCGGACGGCAGATCCAGCGGGAGTATGACGAGGGCCTTCAGGGGCGCGAGCGCTATTACAAGGAGATGTTTACCCGGAATCTGCCAGGTAACTTCATGAAAAAATACGGTGGTCTTATGTACCGGGAGGGGCAGGATATATCGGTTTACAGCACTGGAAATTTGTTGAAAAGCGCCTCGGCGGACAGTCTCCGCGCCGTTCTCGCCAAGGCGGGCGGCATCATGCCCGATTACTGGGTTTTTGGCAAGCCCACCTCCAATCTGTACCAGGAGCTTTATGCCAAAGGCGTGATCGAGGATATCGCCCTGAAGCTGATCGACGATCCTTCCGATCCTGTCCAGAAGTACCGGAGCTCGGTGACTTCGTATCTCAATGGATACCGTGTGCCAGAAAACCTCGAAGCGCTCGTTAGAAAAGGGTGCGCGGATACGAAGGTTACATACGATCCTGCAGAGTTCAGCCGTGATCGGGCCAGGATAGCGCTCGCGCTCAAAGCAAGGATTGCCAGGCATCTGTTCGGAACTGAAGAGCAGATCAGGGTGTTAGTCCGTGAAGGCGATCCCGTCATGAAGGTTGCTCGCCATTTCATCGAGAAAAAGGCTTCATGAGCCGCCTTGGAAGAACTTCTTCCCGGCGTCAGGGATGGCTGTTCACCACTCATTCATACAAACAGGTTTGTCATGTCATTACTTGAAAAAATCAATAGTAACACCTGTGCGCTCAGGTTCAGCAACGACTGGCTGAAGATATTCACCTGTCCGGTGCCTTCATCCGATTTTCTCTCATTTGTTGGCGTGGCCACGATCGACGCGCCTCAGCACTCCGTGCTTGGTCTCCTGTACGATATCGAGTCGGCCACCGAGTGGGTGTGGAAAACACGGGAGATGCGTGTGCTCCAGGAGCTTGCCGACGACAACGAGGGGCGGGTGGTCTATCAGGTCGTCAGCGCTCCGTGGCCGGTTTCGGATCGAGACATCATCACCCGTTCGACGGCCTATGTCGATCCCGAAACTTCGGAGGCGTTCGTTAAGATCGAAAGTCTGCCCGACTTCATTCCCGAGACCAGCAATTGTGTGCGGGTGCGAAAGCTCGAAGGGGCGTGGAACATCCTGCCGCTTTCGGAAAATTCGTGCCGCGTGGTATTTCGGCTGCACATCGAGCCTGCCGGCGAAATTCCGTCATGGCTGGCCAACATCGCCGTCATCGACACGCCGTACCATACGCTGAACAACATGCGCGACATGGTCAAGCGTGAAAAATACCGAAATCCCGTCGGTGCTCCCCTGAAGGAATCGACGGAGGGTATCATCAGGAATTACAACGATTTCATTGTCGAGTAACCCGCCGGGTCTCGCGCTCACTCTACCATAATCGCCAAGCCAATGGATGTAGCAAACGCCCTCGAGGGTAACTGGGAATTTCGTGTCGATCACAAAGACATCAAGATTTTTTCGTCAAAGATCAGAGGTTCCCAGGTGCTGGGCTTCAAGGGTGAGGCCGTTTTCGAGGCGTCGCTCAGAAAGCTCATCAGCCTGTTTCACGATTTCGGAAATTACGGCAAATGGGTGCATCAACTCTCCGAAATGGAGGTGCTGCACCGGAGCGATGAACTCGACTATGTCGTCCGTCAGGTGCTCAACACTCCCTGGCCTATTCCGAAAAGAGAGATGATCGTGCGCACGGCGCTGCACACATCCGAGGGGGGGGCGCTGGCCCTGACGATGACCGGCATTCCCGATTACGCTCCGTCGCGGCCCGATGTTCATCGTGTGCGCGATGCGAAGGGGGTCTGGATACTGATGCCGGTAGAGGGCGGCAAGGTGCATGTGACCTTCGTGATGCATCTCGATCCCGGCAGTGACATTCCTGCTGCGATCAGCAACGCGGCCCTCTTCGAGGTGCCGTACTACTCGTTGCTCAAGATGCGGAATCTCGCGCAGGATCCGTCATACAAGCCGGCGTGGCCGTCGGTCGTTGACAATCACATCGCCATCAGCGAAGATGGGCCAGGCATGCATTGAAGAGCTTGTCTGGCCTGACCGGCACCGCACCGACCTCCTGGCACACCGTGTTGGCCGCGAGGTTGGCGATCCGGGTGCTGGTCACCAGATCGAGGCCTGAGGCCAGCCCGAGCGCGAGCGTACCAATTACTGTATCTCCCGCGCCGGAGACATCGGCGACATCGAGCGACAAGGCCGGAATGTGGGTGAACGAACCGTCATAGGCGGTCATGCCTTTTTCGCTTCTGGTCACCACGATGCTCTCGAAATCGAGCTTTTCCCGGAGCGCGAGGCACGCCTGTTCGACGGCGCTATCGGCGTTCGCCACACGATCACCGAGTGCAGCCGCGAGTTCGGAGAGGTTGGGCTTGAACACCGTGCAGCCGAAGTAAGAGAAGAAGCCTTTCAGCTTCGGATCGACCAGCACCGGCGTGTCGCGCTCCCGGCAGATGGCGATTACCGATGCGATCAGCGTTGGCGTCAGCACTCCCTTGTTGTAATCTTCGAGTACCACCGCATCGACCGTGCCCGCGATCTCCCTGAACATCGCGAGCAGCCGCTCTTCCAGCTCTGCATCCACCGGCTTGCGGCTTTCGTAGTCAACCCGCGTGATGTGGTGGTTTTGCGACAGGATGCGGGTTTTGCAGGTGGTTGGGCGGGTGCTGTCGGCCACGAGCATCTCCGGATCGAGGCCGTGCTCCTGCATCAGGCTCGTCAGGTTCCGGCGCTCCGCGTCGTCGCCCGTGACGCCGATCAGCAGCGTTTCAGCGCCGAGCGATTGGGTATTGACCGCCACGTTGGCCGCCCCGCCCAGGCGGCTGCTCTCTCTGGTGACATCGACCACCGGCACCGGATATTCGGGTGAAATTCTCGATACGTGGCCGAAGATATATTTGTCGATCATTACGTCGCCTATAACGGCGATTCTCTTTTCCCTGAACGATCTGAATATTTTTTCGATAGCTTCCGGGGTCATGGGCAGTGCTTTGAAAATTTGCTAACTAATATAATCGAAAATAGTTCGGTGATGGTTTCATTGATTGGTTTTATTTTAGCAGAATATTTTTATATTTAAAGCTATCCATTTTTAGAATTTATGTGACGGGTTCAACATGTTCGACAATCTCAGTGACAAACTTGAGCTGACCTTTAAAAAACTCGCCGGGCAAGCGACGATCAACGAGGTCAATATCGGTATCGCCATGCGCGACATCAAGCGCGCCCTCTTGAGCGCCGACGTCAACTACAAGGTTGCCAAGAAGCTGGTCGAGGATATCCGCGAAAAGTCCCTCGGCGAATCGGTCATCAAGAGCGTCTCGCCGGCGCAGATGATCGTCAAAATCGTCAACGACGAGCTTACCGAAATCATGGGCGGCGAGAACCAGCCGCTGAACCTGCCTCCAAAGAAAATTCCCGCCATCGTGATGGTTGCCGGCCTCCAGGGTTCCGGTAAAACCACCTTCTGCGCCAAGCTGGCCAAGCGCCTCAAAAAGAACGGCAAGAATCCGATCCTTGTCGCCGCTGACGTTTACCGCCCGGCGGCAATCGAACAGCTCCGGACGCTCGGCGAGCAGATCGATGTGCCCGTTTTCTCCGTCGAAGAGCCGGATGCCATGAAGGCCGCGCTCGGCGGTCTTGAAGCCGCAAAATCCGGCGCTAAGGATGTGGTGATCGTCGATACCGCCGGTCGCCTGCAGATCGACGAGGTGATGATGGCCGAGGCCGAGGCTCTCAAGAACCGTCTCAGCCCGGACGAGCTGCTCTTCGTCGTCGATTCGATGATGGGCCAGGAGGCGGTCAACACCGCCAAGGCATTCAACGATCGTCTCGATTTCGACGGCGTGGTGCTCACCAAGCTCGACGGCGACGCTCGCGGCGGCGCGGCGCTCTCGATCCGCCAGGTGGTCGAAAAGCCGATCAAGTTCATGAGCGTCGGCGAGAAGGTCGATGATCTCGACGTGTTCTATCCCGACCGCATGGCCCAGAGGATTCTCGGCATGGGCGACATCGTCAGCTTCGTCGAAAAGGCGCAGGAGACGCTCGATCTCGAAAAGACGATGCAGATGCAGTCGAAGCTCATGAAGAACGAGTTCGACCTCGACGACTTTTTCGACCAGCTTCAGCAGCTCAAGAAGATGGGTTCGATCCAGGGCCTCATCGAAATGGTGCCCGGCCTGAACAAGATGGTGCCGAAGCAGGATCTCGAAAACATCGACTTCAAGCCCATCGAGGCGATGATCTCCTCGATGACCAAGCTGGAGCGCAAGCAGCCGGAGATCATCAACGGCAGCCGCCGTCAGCGCATCGCGCACGGCAGCGGCACCAGAGTGCAGGAGGTCAACATGCTGCTCAAGCAGTTCTCCGAAATGAAGAAGATGATGCGCTCGGTCAACCGCCTGGCCAAGTCCGGACGGAAGATCACCACCGAGAACCTGGCGCTCGACAAGTTTTTGAAACGATAAATGAACAATGTCTCTTACAATAAATTAAACTCTTTACGCATTGGTTAAGATCAGATTGAAAAGAGCCGGAAGGAAAAAGATGCCTTTCTACCAGATCGTTGCCGCCGACGGGCGCGCGCCGAGAGATGGCAAGTTTCTCGAAGTGGTCGGCCACTACAACCCGACCGCCAAACCGCACACGGTGACCATCGAGAAGGATCGCGTGGCATACTGGCTCAACGTTGGCGCACAGCCTACCGATACCGTTCACAGTCTCATTCGCGGCACCGGTCTGCTTCATGAAATGAACCTGAAGCGCCGTGGTTTCAGCGAGAGCGATGTCGCCGCCCAGATGGAGGCATGGCAGCAGAAAGAGACCGAGCGCCGTCAGAAGCGTCTCAATGCCAAGCTGCGTCGCCGCCAGGCCAAGAAGGCCGCTGAAGGCGCCGAAGGCTGAGGAAGAGGGAATTCCGAACCGGCTGAGCCAGAGTGGAACTGTTTCTGACAGGCGTCGTCCTGAAGCCGAAAGGCTTGAAAGGCGAGCTCAAGGTGAAGCCGGTGACCGACTTTCCGGAGAGCTTCCTGAAACGCCGGGAGTATTACGTAGGTAAAACGCCGGATGATGCCGCGCCCCGCAAGGTGTTGTCGGTAAAGCTTCGACAGGGTTTTGCCTGGCTTATGCTCGACGGCGTCGGGACACGCGAGGAGGCCGAAGCCTTGGCGGGCTTTGGCTTGTACGTGACCGGTGAAGCGCTGGAGCCTCTGCCGGATAACCGGGCATACATCCACGACCTGATCGGTCTGGAGGCGTTTGACGAAGAGGAAGGGCGGGTCGGCAAGATCAGCGATGTGTTGCAGATGCCTGCGCACGACGTGTATGAAGTCGATACCGGAGAGCGGAAAGTTCTCGTACCGGCAGTGGAAGATTTTATAACTGAAACGGATCTCAAAAAAGGGATCGTGACGTTGCGCAGATTCAGGGAATTTTTGTAACGTCAGCGCGTCGCGACTTCTTCGATGAAGTTCAGGCGCGATGTTCTTGACAGGATTGATAAAGCGGACACCTCTAAACGGTGTCTAGGCAACGACTCAGAGGTGTGGACGCCATGCGGATAGATATCATTTCCGTCATTCCGGATTTTTTTTCGTCACCCCTCGAAAAGGGATTGCTCGGCATCGCAAGGCGGAAAGCTCTTGCGGAAATCAACGTGCACAACCTGCATGATTATGGATTGGGCAGGTACCAGCAGGTGGATGATGCGCCGTTCGGAGGCGGTGCGGGAATGGTGATCCGTCCGGAGCCGGTTTTCGCATGTATCGAGAAGTTGCAGGCTGAAAGGAGTTATGACGAGGTTATCTTCATGACGCCGGACGGGAAGGCTTTCGACCAGAAGCGGGCTAATCGCCTTTCGCGAAAGGGGAATCTGATTATTCTCTGCGGCCACTACAAGGCCATGGACGAAAGGATTCGCCGGACACTGGTCACCATGGAGCTTTCCGTCGGCGATGTGGTGCTTTCCGGAGGTGAAATTCCGGCGCTCATGGTCATGGACGCGGTCGTCAGGCTCATACCGGGAGTTCTCGGTGATGGCGAGTCGGCGCTGACCGATTCGTTCCAGAACGATATCCTCGATTGCGCATGGTTTACGCGCCCTGCGGAGTTCCGGGGAATGAGAGTGCCCGATGTGCTTCTTTCAGGCCATCATGAAAAAATCGAGCGCTGGCGGCAGGAGAATGCGCGGGAGCGCACTTTCGAGCGCAGGCCGGAGCTGCTCGGCAAAGAGAGTGAAGAAGAGTAAAGACAACATAAAGATAACAGTGTCATCATGGATCAGTTAATTCAGTTGGTCGAAGCAACCCAACAGAGGAGCGATATTCCCGAAGTTCGTCCCGGCGACACCGTCAGGATTCAGCTCAAGGTTATCGAGGGCGAAAAAGAGCGCCTTCAGGCTTACGAAGGCGTCGTGATCGGCGACAAGGGCATGGGCGCATCCAAGACCATCACCGTTCGCAAAATTTCGCACGGCGTTGGCGTCGAGAGGATCATCCCGATCAACTCGCCGAACGTCGAGAGCGTCACGGTGGTCAGGAACGGCAAGGCAAGAAGGGCCAAGCTTTTCTACCTCCGCAAGCGTACCGGCAAGGCCGCGCTGAAGGTCAAAGAGCGCAAGAGCGCTTCCGCCCAGGCATAAACTGTAGCATTTCCAGCTTTCAGGCAGAGCAGCGCAACAGTGATAAGGTGGCGCTGCTTTGTTTGTTTCGTAGTGGACTTTGTGGACAAGAGATGAGTGCTGAAAGCGCAGACTGCTCTATTTTTCCCTTCTGATTTTACCCTGCCATGAATACCACTCGCGTCGAGGCTTTTCAGGCGAAGATTTTCGATTTTTACGAAAAGAGCAGGCGGAGCTTTCCCTGGCGCTCGACCAATGACCGTTATGCCGTGATGGTGAGCGAGGTGATGCTGCAACAGACCCAGGCCGACCGGGTCGCGCCGCGCTTCGTTCGCTGGCTTGAACGCTTTCCTGACCCGCGCTCGCTCGCCTCGGCTTCGCTGCGCGAGGTGCTCGAAGAGTGGAGCGGCCTCGGCTACAACGCTCGCGGCCAGCGGCTGCACCGTGCGGCCTCGATGATCGTCGAACAGCACGGTGGCCGAGTGCCCGCCGATCCCGCGCAACTCATCGAGCTGCCGGGCATCGGAGCCTACACGAGCCGCTCGATTCTCGTCTTTGCCGACAACCTCGATATCGCAGCCGTCGATACCAATATCAGGCGTGTGCTGATCTACGAACTCAACCTTCCCGAATCGATCACTCCGAAAGCGTTGCTCGACGTCGCCGGCGAAGTGCTACCGAAAGGGCGCAGCCGCGACTGGCACAACGCGCTGATGGATTACGGCGCAATGGAGCTGACCGGCAGGAAAACCGGCATCGCGCCGCTGACCCGCCAGTCGAGCTTCAAAGGCTCCCGGCGCTGGTATCGCGGAGCGCTGCTTCGCGAGTTGCTCACGAGCGGCGAGCTGTCCCGCGAGTCGGTCGAGGAGCGCTACGCGGAGTGCCCCCACGGCATCGCTTCGATTGTGGATTCGCTGGTTATGGAGTCGATGATCGAGGAGTACGGCGAGAACCGGATGCTGCGGATTGCCGGAGAGTCGGGGAGAGGAGGGTGAGCGAGGCTGTTCCGGGACGCTATCCCGGTTCAGCCTGTCGAGTCATCGGCGGAGCGAGCCTCACTCGGTGTTATAGACCATGTTCAGCGCGTTGTAGAGATTGTCGATCTCGGCGCTGAATTTGCTGGTGATCTCCTTGCGTTTGAGCTTGAGCGTCGGGGTCATCATGCCGTTCTCGATCGAGAACGGTTGTTCGACAAGCAGAAACTTTCTCACCTTTTCGTGGGTGGCGAGCTGGCGTGAAATACTCTTCAGCAGCTTCTCGTAAATCTGAACCACCTCCTTGTTGGCGATCAGCTCTTTCGGGCTGGCTGCCTTGATCTGGTTCTCCGCCGCGAAATCCCTCAGTTTCACGAAGTCGGGCACGATGAGCGCGATGAGGAAGGGGCGCTTTTCGCCGACAATCATCGTCTGATCGACGTACGGGCTGTCGAGAATGAGATTCTCGATCGGCAGGGGCGCGATGTTCTTGCCGCCGCTGGTCACGATGATGTGCTTCTTGCGGTCGGTGATTTTCAGGTATCCATCGGCATCGATCAGGCCGATGTCGCCCGTATAGAACCAGTCATCCTTGATCACCTCGGCGGTCGCGGCCTCGTCTTTCCAGTACCCCTTCATGATGTTGGGGCCTTTGAGCATGATTTCGCCATCGGGGGCGATCCTGACCTCGACGTTGCTGACCGGCGGGCCGACCGTGCCGAACTTGACCTTTTCGGGGCGGTTGACGTGGGTGACGGGCGAGGTTTCGGTCAGCCCGAACCCTTCGAGAATCGTGATGCCGATCGACTGGAAGAACTCGCCGGTTTTCTGCGGCAGCGCCGCGCCGCCGGAGACGAAGTAGCGCAGCCTTCCGCCGAACTTCTTGCGGATTTTGCTATAAACGAGCTTGTCGGCCAGGTTGTGCTGCGCGGCGAGTATCGGTGATACTTTTCCGGCGGCGAGCTGTTTGTGGTACTTGTCGCCGGTGCTGACCGCCCAGAAGAAGATTTTCTCCTTCATGCCTCCTTCGCTAATCACCGACTTGAGAATGCTTGCCTTCATGCGGTCGAAGAGCCTTGGGACCGTGAAGATGATGGTGGGCCTGGCCTCCGAGATGTTGAGCGAGATAGTTTCGATGCTTTCGGCTAGATAAATCCGCGCTCCGCAGGCGAACAGGAGGTAGTAGCCGCCGGTGCGTTCGTAGGCGTGGGAGAGCGGCAGGAAGGAGAGGCTGCTGTCGGTTTCGTCGAGGCGGATGACCGTCGAGCACGATTTGACGTTTTCGCACAGGTTCCGGTGGGTGAGCATCACCCCTTTCGGCAGGCCGGTCGTGCCGGAAGTGTAGATGAGCGTCGCCACGTCGTCTGGCTTGGTTTTGATGCCATCGAGCAGCCACGGCGCGGCTTCGAGGCTTTTCTTTCCTTCAATTTTCGCCTGGGCGAGATCGACCACGTCATCGACAGGCTCTTCGAGCTTGTTCATGACGATCACCATGTTCAGCTCCGGAAGCTTCGGCCAGATGGAGAGGACTTTGCCGAGCTGAAGCATGTTCGAGACAATGATGCCTTTCGCGCCGCAGTTGTTCAGGATATATTCGATCTGGTTCGGCGGAAGGGAGGGGTAGAGCGGCACGTCGGTCGCTCCGAGCGAGAGAATGGCCATATCGGCCAGGTACCATCCCGGACGGTTCTCCGACAAAATGGCTACCCGGTCGCCGGGTTCGATGCCCCGCTGTTTCAGATAAGCGGCAAAGTGGCGGTAATCCTCCGCAAGAGCGTCATAGCTGATCGGGGCATAAGCGCCATTGATTTTCCTTGCGACAGGCGCTTTGTCCGCTTGTCCCCTGAAATGGCTGAATACCGAGGTGAACAGTTCGGGCAATGTCTGGAAATCAGGATTGATGAGTCCCATAAACGAACGTTTGATTCCGGAATGCTGTGAAGAGAATCGTGAAATCGGGTCTGACGCAAATGGTCAACAAGGACGTCCGCCGAAACGGACAGAGTGACAGGAACGCTCTGAATATGATCATATACTGATATGTAACAATAGAAGCCCGTAAATCCAATATTTTTTCACGTTTCGATAATCCGCCACCGGTGCTCGCCTGTTGCGATCGAAACCGATTTCTTCCCCTGCGTTAGCCATGCAAACGGCGGGTTCACGGGAATCCCCTATTTTTTATATATTTGTGCGCTTCTGTTCCGGATGGGGCGGATGGCGGGCAACGGCCCTGTTCCTGTAGTTCCTTGTTTTCAGGGCAGCTCGCGTTGAAAAGAGATTCCTGACACGAACACGCCGAAAGCCGGGGAGCTGACCCGCTGTACGCAGAACTGTTTCATTTCCAATCGATTTCATGCAGGTACGCAATAAAGGAAAAAAGTCCTGGACCAGGTACGCGGGGCTTCTGGCCGGTCTGGCGCTTATCGCCTATCTGTTCAGCAAGGTCGATCTGGCCGGTTCGATGAAGCTGATCAGTTCGCTCGGTCCCTCCGTGCTGTTGATTCTCCTGCCCTACCTCGGCCTGCATCTTCTGGAGACGGCGGCCTGGCAACGGCTTTTTCCGAAAGAGAGCGGCGCGCCACCCTTTTTCGGCCTTTTCAAAATCCAGCTGGTCACCGAAACGGTCTCCATGACGCTGCCCGCGGGCGTGGCGGTCGGTGAGCCACTGCGCCCGTGGCTCTGCCGGAAATTTCTCGGCATTCCGCTGCCCGACGGCTTCGCAACGGTCGCGGTGCGCAAGCTCCTCCTTGGCGCGACCCAAGGCATCTATACCCTTCTCGGCGCGGTTGCCGGTTTCGGCATGTTGCAGGCTGTGTCTAAGCAGGTGGTGGATTTTCAAGGACTTGGCGTGATCATGATTGCTGTCAGCCTTGCCATGGCCGTGGTATTTACGCTGTTTTTGATTCTGATGACCAACGGCAACGCTGTCGGGAAGCTGCATCGTCTTCTTCTGAAGATTCCGTTTGAAAAGGTCCGGCAGTGGCTGCTCAGGGTGCAGGAGGGGTTTGCCGAGACCGACCGCCAGCTTCAGCGGGTCAAGTCGGATGGCATGAAATCGTTCCTGCCGGTAATGGTGATCTACGTCGCGGCGTGGATGATGCTCGCGTTGGAAACTTATCTTATATTACAAGTACTTGGTCTTAAAGTGACCTTTTTGCAGGTGTTGGCGTTCGATACGGCTCTGACCATTCTCAGGGCGATCTTTTTTTTCATTCCATCGGGACTGGGGATTCAGGATCTTGGCTACCTCGCTTTTTTTCATGCGCTCGGCCTTCCCGATTATCTCGCCTATGGAGGAGCGTTCGTGATGCTGCGCCGTCTCAAGGAGGTTCTCTGGTATTCGATCGGTTACGGAGTGATGTTCATGGAAGGCATTCATCTCCGGGATGCCCAGCAAGTCAGTGACGAGAGCGCATGAGGAAGAAGATTCTGTTTGTTTGCGGTTCGATGAATCAGACCACCCAGATGCACCAGATTTCGGAGCATCTCCGGGAGTACGATCAGTGGTTCACCCCTTTTTTCAGCGACGGCCTGCTTGGCAAAGCCAGCGACATGGGAATGCTCGAATTCACGATCATGGGCAGGAAGCGCGCCAGCAAAGCCATCGATTATCTTACTTCGCATAATTTTCAGCTCGACATTGGCGGTACGCTGCACCGGTACGATCTGGTGTTGACCTGTACCGACCTCATTGTGCCGAAACATCTCAAGCGCAGCAAAATCGTGCTCGTGCAGGAGGGGATGACCGAGCCGGAGACGATCCTTTTCCACCTCGCCCGCAACTTCCGCTGGGTGCCGCGCTGGATCGCGGGCACGGCGACCACGGGCCTGTCGGACACCTACGAGAAGTTCTGCGTGGCCAGCGAAGGCTACCGCGACCTGTTCATCAGCAAAGGCGTCCGGCCCGAAAAGATCGAAGTGACCAGCATTCCCAACTTCGACAACTGCGAGCGCTTTCTCGAAAACGACTTCGAGCACCGCGACTACGTGCTGGTCTGCACCTCCGACAACCGGGAAACCTTCATCTACGAGAATCGCAAGCGCAACATTCGCAAGTACCTTGAGATGGCCGACGGTCGGCAGTTGCTCTTCAAGCTCCATCCCAACGAGAACGCCGCGCGGGCCGCGCGAGAGATCGAGCAGCACGCGCCGGGCAGCATCGTCTATGCGGAAGGGAAGACCGAGGAGATGATCGCCAATTCGCAGATGATGATCGCGCAGTTTTCTTCGACGATCTTTGTAGGATCGGCGCTGAACAAACCGGTATATTGCGGGTTGGAACCAGATTATCTCAAGCGCCTCACTCCGTTGCAGAACCGCTCGGCGGCCCGCAGGATCGCCGGTGTCTGTCGGCAGGTGATCGAAGCGTGAGGCGGAATCGGGCAATAACGAAGAATCACAGGAAACACTGAATGCGGACGGCAGCGATCATTCCGGCGCGCGGCGGCTCGAAGGGCCTGAAAAACAAGAACATCCATCCGGTGGCCGGTCTTCCGCTGCTGGCATGGAGCGTCTTGCAGGCGCTCGACGCCGAACACGTGGACAAGGTTTTCGTGACCACCGACGACCCGGCCATCGCCGAGGTCGCCCGCGCGTACGGCGCGGAGGTGATCGAGCGGCCCGAAGAGATCAGCGGCGACAAGGCGACCTCCGAGGCGGCGCTGCTGCACGCGCTCGAAACGATTGCCGCGCATCACGGCGCGGAGCCGGAGACGGTCGTTTTCCTGCAAGCCACCTCGCCCTTGCGCAAGCCCGGCGACATCGACCGCTCCATCGAGCTGTTCCGGCAAGAGGGGGCCGATTCGCTGATTTCGGTCACGCGGGCCGACGACCTCACCATCTGGGAGCAGCGCTCTGGCGAGTGGAACAGCGTGAACTTCGACTACCGCAATCGCGGGATGCGGCAGGATCGCCCGTCGCAGTTCATCGAAAACGGCTCGATCTACCTTTTCACGCCATCCGTGCTGCGCAGCTTCAACAATCGCATTGGCCAAAAGCTTTCGGTCTATCCGATGGAGTTCTGGCAGACCTGGGAGATCGACACCATCGAAGAGGTCGATCTCGTCGAATTTTACCTGAAACAGAAAGGTCTCGACCGCTCGTTCGTTCGATCCTGAAATCCGACAAACCCAACAGAATCAAGACAATATGAACTTTTTTCTCTCCACCGACCTGTGCATCGGGGTTAACGAAGCACTCTCCGTGCATGAGCACCTCCAGTCGCTCGGCATCCAGAAACCGGGTATTATCTACGATGCGAGCCTTTCGGAAAACCTCTATTTCCAGGATGTACTGCGCAACATCAACGCCAGCTACCCGAACGCCGTCGTCTATTGCAACGAGTTCAGGGGCGAGCCTACCTACAGGCATCTCGAAAATGTGGCGGAGTTCTTCCGTCGCGAGCTGCCCGACGGCATGGTTGCCATCGGCGGCGGCAGCACCATCGACCTCGGCAAGGGAGTCGCGTTGTTGCTCACCAACAATGTTCCGGCGCTCTCGCTCAAGGGCTTTCCGAAGGATGTCAGTGATCCCGTGCCGCTCGTGACCGTGCCATCGCTGCTCGGCAGTGGCGCGGAGGTGAGCTACAACGCGGTCTTCATCGACGAGGACGAAGGGCGCAAGCTCGGCATCAACAGCCGCAAGAACTTCCCGAAGCGTTCGGTGATCGACCCCCAGCTCTCGATGAGCGCGCCGATGGAGAGTGTCATCGCCTCGGCGATGGACAGCCTGGTGCACTGCGTGGACAGCTTCGGCTCGGTCAAGCACACCGCGCTCAGCCGCATCTTCTCGATCGAAGGCTTCCAGCGCACCTTCTACGCCTTGCAGCAGGGGCAGCTCGACCGCGCCGAATCGCGCCTCGATCTCGCGCTCGGCAGCGTCTGCGGCGTCACGGCGCTGATGAACTCCGGCGACGGCCCGACCAACGGCTTCGCCTACTACGTCGGCGTGAAGCATCAGGTACCGCACGGACTGGCGGGCGCGATCTTCCTCAAGGAGGTGATGCGCTACAACGTCACCAAGGGGTACGACAAATACGCGCTGCTCAATCCCGCCCGCAAAGAGGGGGCATCGGCAAGGGAGTCGGCGCTGGAGCTGCTCGAACAGATGGACGCGCTCTATCGCCAGCTCGACATTCCGAACCTTGCGCCCTACGGCTACGGCAAAGGCAACGTCGCCGAACTCGCCGCCAAAGCCTCGGGCGCACTTTCAGGCTCGTTCGGCGGCAACCCGGTGGAGTTCAACGAGGACTCGGCCAGGGTGGTAATCGACGCTCTGACCTGAGCTGTAGAGTTTTTTCTTTCTGACCTATAAGACCTATAGGACTTATAGGTCTTATAGGCACAAGATTTTGGATACTTAAAAGAACTTAAACGCATTGCACTATGGCAGGAGCCGAGCTGATTGGCAAAGAAGAACTGGCCCAGATACAGGAGTTGTTCAGCGGGGAGAAGACCACGCTGTACCGGTACGCGCCGGGGAACTACAAGGCGCGGGAGCTGGAGGAGAAGTTCGCCGCGTACATGGGCGTGAAGTACGCCCACGCCGTGTCGTCGGGCACGGCGGCGATTCACTGCGCCCTTGCGGGCGCGGGCGTCGGCCCCGGCGACGAGGTGATCACCACCGCCTGGACCTTCATCGCGCCGGTCGAAGCCGCTGCGGCGCTTGGCGCGGTGCCGGTGCCGGTGGAGATCGACGAGACCTACCACCTCGATCCGCTTGAGGTCGAAAAGGCGATCACGCCGAAAACAAAAGCGGTCGTGGCGATTCCAATGTGGGCCGCGCCGAAGATGGACGAGATCGCCGAAATCTGCGAGCGCCGCGGCGTGACGCTCATCGAGGACGCCGCCCAGTCGCTCGGCGCTACCTACAAGGGGCGCAAGCTCGGCACCATCGGCAAGGTCGGCTCCTTCTCCTTCGACGCGGGCAAAACGCTGCACGTCGGCGAGGGCGGCATGGTCATCACCGACGACAAGGAGGTCTATGACCGCGTCGCCGAGTTCAGCGACCACGGCCACATGCACATCCCCGGCCTGCCGCGCGGCAAGGATCCGCGCCGCGCCAAGGGTCTGAACTACCGCCTCAGCGAAGTGACCGCCGCCATCGGCCTCGCCCAGCTCGGCAAGATCGACTACATCCTCTCGAAGGCGAGGGAGAACAAGTACAAGATCAAGGAGCGCATCAGCCACCTCGACAATCTCCTGATGCGCCCCTTCACCGACGAAGCCGGCGCGCAGGGCGACACGCTGATCTTCAAGGTTCGCGACCCCCAGACCGCCCTGCAGTTCGAGGCGCACCTTTTGGAGCACGGCTTCGGCACCAAGATTCTGCCCGAAGCGATCGACTGGCACTACGCCGCCGTCTGGGGCCACCTGCTCAAGGCGTACGACCGCTACCGCGACGCCAACCTCGAAGAGCTGTGGCCGCGAACCGGCCAGCTCCTCCAGAGCAGCATCTGCCTGAACATCTCGGTGCTGATGGACGACGCCACCATCGACAAGCTGGTCGCCGCCATCATCTCCGGCGCGGAGAAGATCGGGTAAGCCCGACACACGGAAATTCGTCACAGAAAAAAGCCTGTTGCAAAGCAGGCTTTTTTCATTTGGTGTCATTGTCCTTGCTGTCCTTTTTGCGCAACGCTATCTGACAATCCAGACTTTCACAGGTGCGCGAAATCTTTGTTACATTAAAGTTCAGAATTTCCGCAGACTTTCACGGGTACTCAATTCATGAACCTATCCGCCGACAATTCGTCATCCACCGAAGAACCGGTTATCGAAACCGGTCGCATCGTGGTCAAAGTGCTCGACGCCCACAACTGCAACGGCGATCTCGGCATCGCGCTTTTCAATGACAAGCATGGATTTCCGGGAGAGACGGAACATGCGTTCAGAAAAGGCGGAGTGCACGAAATAGGGGAGTCGAATCTCTACGTCTTCGAGAACGTTCCGTATGGCGCTTATGCAATCTCCGTCATCCACGACGAAGCTTGTTGCGGCGAGCTGCACAAGAACTGTTTCGGCATTCCGAAAGAGGGCGTCGGCGCCTCCAACAACCCCCATTTCTTTCTCGGCCCGCCATCCTTCGAGTCTTCCAGTTTTCAGCTCGGCAGCGCCGAGGTGGAAATCGAAGTGCATCTCAAGTATTTGTGCGGGTGAAAGCGGTTCGCGATCAGCTAATCAGGCATCACCGCCAAGCTCATTGTGGTCGGCTGTGCAGGCCGCTCATAAAAAAAGCGCCGGGAAAATCATTTTTATCATGGATTGTATAGGTGATTCGTCTCGGCCTGAACAGGCTGAAATATGCTGGCGCTTGAAATTTTACGTCAAACTATCGAATTTCAGTGCAGCTCGCTTGAACTCACCTGCATCATGGGTGCAAATTAACTAGTGAGCTTCAAGAAAAATGATCGTAAAATATGTGTTAATTGCACGTATTTAAAGCTTTTAACAAGTTAAAGGCAGACGAAGCCAAAGCTCTTGCGCAGACCTCTTCTCCAGCAAATGGAGAGCAAAAGCCCCTGAATCTCCATTCCATTCGCCCCTCTTTTTCTCCCGATTCCTCAAAAAATCCTCAACCATTGAGCCTCTTGTTTTCATGTTACAGAGGTTTGTTTCTGGTTTTTACTGCGCTATAAATACGCTTTTTTGTTTGCGTTGGTGGATTTTTGGTTGTTGATGTACTATTTGTGTGCACATATAATTCATATGCATTATGCGTTGATTTATAAATATTATTTGTATATAAATCGCGTTCGTCAACCAAATTTTCAGTACACATCAACCAGACAGACATGAAAAAGCAATTACTTGCTACTCTGTTTATGCTTGGATGCTTCGGCATAACCAGTCAGACCTATGCGGTGCCTGTCCTGAACACGATCACGCTCGATGATATTGCTCCCACTCCCGGTTCGTCGGCCACGAAACTCCCTGACGGGGTTTTGCAGCTCACCGATAACAGCCTGAGCGACCCGGAATATCAGATCGGTTCAGCTTACAGCACCTCTCCAGTCGGAATCGAAACCTTCAACGCCACGTTCAGTTTTCAGTATTCCGGAACTTATCCTGCTCACGGAAGCGCCGACGGGATCGTGTTCGTCATCAAAAATCCCGCCAGCGCGACCTCCGGAGGTGATGGCGGCGGCCTTGGTTACGGTACGATCACGACCGGCAATGGCTCGTACGCCGGCATTCCGAACAGCGTCGGCATCGAGTTCGACAACTGGTACAATCCTGAGGTTGGAGACCCGAGCAGCAATCATATCGGCATCAATGTCAATGGCTCCGTGGTCAGTCAGGGTACCGTTGACATTTCGCCAGAGTTCAACGGCAGCGGGCCGTGGTATGCCTGGGTCGATTACGATGGCAGCCTGTTGTCTGTGAGCGTCAACCAGACAAATCTGAAGCCCGATTCCGCCATGCTTTCGTACAACATCGGCAACATACAGTCGGTTATCGATTCGCCAGCGGCAACGGTCGGCTTTACCGGATCGACTGGTTGGGCGACGCAGACGCAGCAGGTGCTGTCATTTGATTACAACGACCCTCCGCGCGCAGTGCCGGAGCCTGGCACGGTGACGCTGCTCGGCATTGGCGGCGCTCTCGTCTCGATCTGGACGAGAAGAAAGAGGCTGGCGATAAGCGATTGAGCCTCTCGATGGCCGCCTCGATTCACTGATGACAACTATCACGTTAAACCCTTTCCTGGCGCTCGCCTCGAAGGGGTTTGCCTTTTTGGAGCATCGCGTCATTGCTCTCGATGCCGCGTTTCGGACAATAAAAAAACCCCTGCTTTTACAGGGGTTTTGGGGGTTCTGGAGGTGAAGAGCGGATTCGAACCGCTGTACGAGGTTTTGCAGACCTCTGCCTAGCCACTCGGCCACTTCACCAAAGTGAACCTAAGGTAAGAAAAAAATCGTTTTTACAAAACTGCGACTTTTTTCATTTTTGGAAACCCGGCCCGGGCGCTCCCGGCGGGAAGGTCAAACGATATGGCAATACAGAATTACAACGCTTTATGATCGATTTCATGGTTGACAGGGAAAAGTGTACGCAGTGCGGCCAGTGCGTGGGGGATTGCCCGTCGCGCATCATCGTGATGGATGGCGAGGGGTATCCCGCGATTGCGCCCGAAAAGGAACCCTTCTGCCTCAGGTGCGAGCACTGCCTGGCGATCTGTCCGGCGGGAGCGATTTCGATTCTCGGCTACAGGCCGGAAGAGAGCCTGCCCCTCGCGGGTGGCTATCCCGATCCGCTGCAACTCGAAACGCTCATCAAGGGAAGGCGCTCGGTGCGCCGATACAAACCGGAAAACCTCGATGCCGCGCTGATGCAGAAGCTGCTCGACGTTGCGTGGCACGCGCCCACCGGCGTGAATTCGCGCCAGGTACGCTTCACCGTGCTCGACGACCGCACGAAGGTCGCCCGCCTGCGCGACGAGGTGATGGAGGGGCTGATGCGGCTCGACAGGGAGGGGAAATTGCCCGCCGCGAAAGCCTACTACGCGAAGTTCGTGAAGATATGGGAGAAGCACAAGGTCGATCTCGTGTTCCGGGACGCGCCGCATCTGGTCATCGCGTCGGCCCCGAAAAGTCTCTCGACGCCAAAGGAGGATTGCCTGATCGCGCTCGCAACCTTCGAGCTGTACGCGCAGGCTTGCGGCGTCGGCACACTCTGGAACGGCATCGCGAGCTGGGCTATCGACGAGATGCTGCCCGACATTCGCCGAAGCCTCGCCATTCCGGACGACCATCTTTTCGGCTACGCGATGCTCTTCGGCAAGCCGGCGGTGCGCTACGCGCGAACCGTGCAGCACCGGCCGGCGCTGATCCATCGCGTACCGTAGCGCGGTCGCGTCACGAAGCAGATTCGGCGACGCGCTCGATGCAGTGCGGGTCGTCGTTGCGGGGATTGTTCACCCTCGTCGAAACCGGCCAGAGGTCGAGCACGTTGTCATCCGCCGGGTCGAGAAGCTGCACGGCATCGCGGTTCGAGGAGTCGAGCCAGGCCGACCACTCCTCCTCTTCGAGAATCACCGGCATCCGGTCGTGCACCGGCTTCATCTCGCGGTTCGCACCGGTGGTGACGATTGTGCACGAGCAGAGCGGCAGCGACGGCGGGCCGGGAGGCCGCCACTCGTCCCACAGCCCCGCCAGAGCCATCGGGCGATTGTCCTTCCGGCGGATGTACCACGGCTCCTTGCGCTGGTCGGCAACGGGCTTCCATTCATAGAAGCCGCTCGCCGAAACGATGCAGTGTCGCCGGTTGAGCATGTGGTGGAAAAATGGCTTGACGGCGAGGCTCTCGGCTCGGGCGTTGATCGGGCGGTTCTTCGGCATCTCCTTCGACCAGTGCGGAATCAGCCCCCAGCGGGCCATGCCGAGCCGGTAGCGCCTGTGATCGCCGAAGAGCGTCACGATTTCGCTGCCGGGCGCGATGTTCCAGCTTTGCCGGTAGCCGAACCCCGGCGCCTCATCGAAAGGCAGTTCGAGCTGCCGGAGCTGCTCGATAAAGTGGCTCAGCTCGAAAAATCCGAATCGTCCGCACATGGTCGTGATGGTTTACTTGTCACCGCTTCATAAAGCATACAAAAAGCGTCGAGGGGTTGCAACCCTCTTGCAATGGCGCAACTTCTGCCATATCGTCCACTGCGTTCTATTCGATCGATCACTCCGCTCTGTCTGATTCTTTTATTCTCTCTTTGAACCCCGCCGTAATTTTTGCGCCATTGGCTATCTTCAGAAAAGTGTGAGTCTGTATGCGCAACCCCATTCTGCCAATCGCATGGATTCTGCGGATAAAGCAAAAAAGGATTTCTTCATCAGCTACACCGGTGCTGATGAACAGATCGCGTCGTGGATCGGCTGTACGCTCGAAGATGCGGGGTACGACGTTGTTTTACAGGCGTGGGATATGCGGCAGGCGGGGAGAAGCGTGATCGGCAATATCGACGAGGCCGCGATCAATTGCGCCCGCACCATTGCCGTAATTTCTCCAGAATACTTCGCCTCGAAGTTTACCGTGCCGGAATGGCAAACTGCGATGCACAGCGATCCGACGGGCCAAAAAGGATTGCTGATTCCGGTGATTGTTCGTCCGCACGAGATCGACGGCGTGATGAAGCGGTTGGCCTATATCTCGTTTATCGGTCTCGACGAAGATCAGGCGGAGACTGCGCTGCTGAATGGCGTCAGCACTGACAAGCGTTTCAAGCCTGCGACCAAACCGGCGTACACTCTCAACCGGGCGAAGAAAAAGCCTCGCTTTCCCGGCACATTGCCCGATCATCACAATCTGCCGCATCGCAATCCGAACTTTTCCGGTCGCGAACAGCTCTTGCTCAATCTTCGGGAATCGTTGACCAAAGGGCAGAAAACCGCCCTGACGCAGCAGGCGTTGTACGGGCTGGGCGGGATTGGCAAGACGCAGCTTGCTGTCGAGTATGTGTATCGGCACAGCGCGTCGTACGAGGTGATCTGGTGGATTCGCTCGGAGGAGCCTTCGACGCTGGCGAGCGATTACGCGGGGCTGGCTCTGGAGCTGGATTTGCCGGAGAAGGAGGAGGCTAACCAGGCGCTGGTCGTTCAATCTGTGATGAGGTGGCTGGAGCGCAACAGCGACTGGCTGCTGATTTTCGACAACGCCAGAGATGCCGATAGCATAAGGAGTTTTCTGCCCCGCTCGGCTATCGGCCACGTACTGATCACCTCCCGGAATCCCGACTGGAAGAGCGTCGGCAATCCATTGCAGATAGAGGTGTGGGAGCGGAGCGAGTCGGTCGAGTTTCTCTTGAAGCGAACCGGGCGGACGGATGACGCGGGGGCTGATGCGCTCGCCGAAGCGCTCGGCGACTTGCCGCTCGCGCTCGAACAGGCGGCGGCTTATTGCGACAATAAAAAGAAGAGTTTTGCGGATTATCTGACGCTTTTCAACACCCGGAGAGCGGAACTCTGGAATCGGGAAAAAGCGCCGGATGGTTATCACGACACCGTT
Organism: Chlorobaculum thiosulfatiphilum; assembly: GCF_006265165.1. GTDB lineage: Bacteria > Bacteroidota > Chlorobiia > Chlorobiales > Chlorobiaceae > Chlorobaculum > Chlorobaculum thiosulfatiphilum. The sequence goes on along the minus strand of NZ_VDCH01000006.1, from coordinate 25,080 downwards.
GCGACAACGTGGAGTTTGGCATTCGAGGAGATTCGTAAAGTTCCGATGGCCGAAGAGTTGCTGTCGCTCTGTAGCGTCGTCGCTCCAGACGCCATTCCCCGAACGCTGCTCAATAAAGCGCTAGCGGACTATACTAAAGCTGTGAAAAAAGCTAAAAGCGTCGATGAGTTTGTGATCGACGAGGCTTATGAGGCGTTGCGCTCCTATTCGTTGATAACGCTTGAAGAAAAGTTCGTCACTGTTCATCGCTTGGTTCAGTCGGTTGTGCGTGATCAGATGGGTGACGATTTTATTGTCCAATATCGGCAAGTTATGGTGCAGGCTTTGGGTGAGCAATTTCCGCAAGAAGGATACCGAGAATACTCATGCTGGGTGGAGTGTGCAATGTTGTTACCTCATGCGCAGACATTGCTTGAAGATGACCAGTACGATCATGATGTGGTTTGGTTAACTCGATCTTTTTTACTCGGTGGATTGGCCGGGTATCACTATGGCCGAGGATTATATGCAGAAACTGAACCATTATTGCGCCGTTCATTGGAGATCACTGAAAAACAGCTTGGACTCGATCATTTTGAGGTGTTAAAAACATTAAATAATCTTGGATTGTCGCTGAAGTCTCAAGGAAAGTATCAAGATGCAGAAGAATTGATTCGTTGTGTGCTTGAGATCAAAGAAAAAAATATGGATATGGACGACCCGTCTATAGCGACAAGTCTTATCAATTTGGCCACAGTGCTATTAGATCAAGGTGAAATCATTGAAGCAGAAGTATCACTGAGGCGTGCTTTGAAGATAAGAGAAAATCTGTATGGTTTGGATAATCCTGATGTAGCATTGAATCTGAACAATCTGGCTGAACTGTTGCGATTAAAGGGTGAAAATGGTGAGGCAGAGCCTTTGTATCGTCGATCTTTGGCGATAAGGGAAAAGCATTATGAACCGGATCATCCCCTTATTGCAACATCTCTTAACAATCTGGGGCTATTGCTTACAAGTGAAGGCAAGTGCTCAGAAGCTGAGCTGCTACTTCGTCGTGCACTGGCGATATGTGAAAAACAACTTGGTAGTGATCACCCCAATACCCAAACTGTAAAAGCGAATCTCGACACGCTTTTGCGACTGATGCAAAGCGCTCAGGATTGATTCTGCGATACCTTGCTGATACTATCATCCAACCACAATCTCCAATCCACCCATGACCTCGATTCTCGTCATTCTCCTGCTCGTTATCCTTATCGCGGCGCTTGGGTTTCTGCTTCTGCGCAGTCAGCGCGAGTCGCAGGCGCTTTCGGTCGAGAATGCGCGGTTGGTGGCGGAGGTGGAGCATGAGCGGGAGCGGGGGGCGTCCGTATCCGAGGCGCGGCGGGCGGATGAGGCGCGGTTGCAGGCGACGCTGGAGAATCTGGCGAACCGGATCGTGGAAGAGCGGGGGACGGCGCTTTCGGAGCAGCACCGGCAGCGGCTCGACGGGCTTCTGGAGCCGTTTCGCTTGCAGCTCGACTCGTTCCGGCAGCGCGTCGATGAGGTGCATCGCAGCGACACGGAACTGTCGGCGCGGCTGCTCGAACAGGTGCGGCAGCTTCAGGAACTGAACCATCAGGTGAGCGACGAGGCCAACAACCTCGCGCGGGCGATCAAGGGCGAGAGCAAGAAGCAGGGCGACTGGGGCGAGCTGATCGTCGAGCGGCTCTTCGAGGCGTCGGGGCTGGTGAAGGGGCGCGAATACACCGTGCAGGAGAGCGACCGTACCGGCGACGGGCGGCTGGTGCGGCCCGACTTCATGGTGCGCCTGCCGGGCGAGAAGGCGGTGGTGGTCGATGCCAAGGTGTCGCTGACCGCCTACGAACGCTGGTGCGGCGAGGAAAACGAGGCCCGCCGCAGCGAGGCGTTGCGCGAGCACGTGCAGTCGGTGCGGCGGCACGTGGCCGAGCTGGAGCGCAAGGATTACGCCGCGCTCCGGGGCAACCGCACACTCGACTTCGTCATCATGTGCATCCCGCTCGAACCGGCCTACCAGGCGGCGATGCAGGCCGATCCGTCGCTCTTCTACGATCTGGCGGGGCGGAACGTCGTCGTCACCGGCCCGGCCACGCTTATGATTACGTTGCGCCTCATCGCGCAAATCTGGCGGCGCGAGAACGAAAACCGCAACGCCGAACTGATTGCCGACAAGGCGGGCCGCATCTACGACCAGGTGGTGCTGGTCGCCGAAGCGATGACCGACGCCCGCCGCAAGCTCTCCGGCGTTTCGGAGAGCTTCGAGCTCGCCATGAAGCGCCTCACCGAAGGCCGCGGCAACCTTGCCGGAAGAGCCGAGGAGATTCGCCGCCTGGGCGCAAAAGTCTCGAAAAAGCTGCCGCAAGAATTAATGGGCAATGAACAATTGACCATTGACAATGAAATGTAGGGGCAGGCCTCGCGTCTGCCCTGATGGTTTTTTCTTCGCTGTTCGATCCATTCGACGTATAAGACTTATAAGACTTATACGTCCTATTGTGGACGAAAATTGCCGGACGCGAACTCTTTTGTGTGGCTTTACTGTAAAGAGCTTTACAAAGCAAAGTATAAGCCCGTTTGTAGATTTTGCTGATAAATACCCCGGTTTTTGCCGGTCCGGCGCTTGGCGCTCCCGGCGGCGCTTCCTACATTGTGCATTATCCATCATCAATTCTCCATTTATCCCTTGTCTTTACGAATCCTTCATACATCCGATTGGCATCTCGGGCGGTCGCTGTTCGGGCGCAGCCGCCTGCATGAGTTCGAGGCTTTTCTCGACTGGCTGGCCGGAACCGTCGAATCGCGGGGCATCGAGGTGCTCGTCGTCGCGGGCGACATTTTCGACACCACCACGCCCGGCAACGCCACGCAGAGGCTCTACTACCAGTTCCTGAACCGCATCGCTCTCTCGCCCGATTCGCCGTGCCGCCATGTGGTCATCACCAGCGGCAACCACGATTCGCCGACTTTTCTCGATGCGCCGAAGGAGCTGCTGCGCTCGTTCGACGTGCATGTCATCGGCGCGGCGACCGGCGAGCTGGCCGACGAGGTGCGGGTGCTGCGCGACCGGCAGGGAAATCCCGAGGCGATTGTGTGCGCGGTGCCGTTTCTGCGGGATCGCGACATCCGCACGGTCGAGCCGGGGGAGAGTCTCGAAGACAAAATTCGCAAGCTCTCCGAAGGCGTGTCGCTGCACTACGCCGAAATTGCGAGGATAGCCGACGAGATCCGCAAGAGTCTCGGCGCGGAAATTCCGGTCATCGCGATGGGCCATCTCTTCACGGCTGGCTGCGTCACGGTCGAGGGGGACGGCGTGCGCGAAGTCTATGCCGGAGCGCTCTCGCTGGTCTGCTCGACCGCCTTTCCGCCTGTTTTCGACTATGTGGCGCTCGGCCACCTGCACGTGCCGCAGAAGGCTGGCGGCGAGGAACGGTTGCGTTACTGCGGCTCGCCCATTCCGATGGGGTTTGGCGAATCGAAGCAGCAGAAGCTGGTGCTTCAGGTCGATTTCGAGGGGCGCAAGCCAGCCGTCACGGAGATCAAGATACCCTGCTTCCAGCCGCTCGAACGCCTTGCCGGAAGCCTCGACGAGCTGAGTCTCTCGATCGCCGCGCTCCGGGCGGCGGGCAGCAATGCGTGGCTCGAAATCGACTATAGCGGCGACGAGCCGCCAGCAGTGGTGCAGGAGGCGATGGAAAAGGCGGTCGCGGGGTCGCTGCTTGAAATCCGCCGCATCCGCAACAACCGCCCGCTCCAGCAGGCGCTACGCCAGTCCGCCACGGACGAGACGCTCCAGCAGCTCGATCCCGTTGCGGTTTTCAGCCGCTGCCTCGATGCGTATGGAACCGACGAGTCGCTCCGCCCCGCGCTCCTGGAGAGCTACCGCGAGGTGCTCCGCTCGATCCGGGAGGAGGATGTCCTGGCCGAAAAGGAGGCGGGCCAATGATTATCCGGAAGCTCCGTTTCGCCAACCTCAACTCGCTGCAAGGGGAGTGGGAGATCGATTTCACCCGGCCCGAATATCTGTCAGACGGGCTTTTCGCGATCACCGGCCCCACCGGTTCGGGCAAGAGCACCATTCTCGACGCCATCTGCCTGGCGCTCTACGGCCAGACGCCGCGACTGCCAAAGATCAATGTCAGCACCAACGAGATCATGTCGCGCCACGCGGGCGAGTGCTTCGCCGAAGTGACCTTCGCGACCGCCGCCGGCGTTTTTCGCTGCCACTGGAGCCAGCACCGCGCCCGCCATCGTCGCGGAGGCGCATTGCAGGCGCAGAAGCACGAAATTTCCGACGCCGCGACCGGTACACTCATCCAGTCCAGAGTGCAGGAGACCTTGCAGGAGGTGGAGGCGCGAACCGGCATGGACTTCGACCGCTTCACTCGCTCGATGATGCTCGCTCAGGGCGCGTTCGCGGCCTTCCTGCAGGCTGATGCCAACCAGCGAGCGCCGGTGCTCGAACAGATCACCGGAACCGAAATCTACTCGGTCATCTCGATGAAGACGCACGAGCGGCGGCGCGACGAGCAGGCGCGGCTCGACCGGCTGCTGGTCGAATGCGAGGGCATCCGCCTTTTGAGCGAGGAAGAGCTGAAAGAGCGCGAAATCGAGCGGGCGGGCTGCATCGAAAAGGAGCGCGAACTGAGCGGCGAGGTCGAACGCGATTCAGCGGCGCTGCGCTGGTTGCAGGAGATCGCCCGTCTCGAAGAGTCGCTCGCGGCCATCGGCAGCGAAGCGGCGGCGCTCCAGACCGAGCGCGAGGCTTTCGGCACGGACGAGGAGCGGCTGCGGCTCGCCCGCAACGCCGCCGCCGTCGAGCCGCTGCATGCCGTGCTGACGCTGAAACGGGCACAGTTGCGGCGCGACAGCGAAGAGCTTGCGGCGAAGGAGGCGGGGCGACCAGAGGCCAAGCGCCAGCAGTTGGAGGCGGAAGCGCAACACGAAGCCGCCGGAAAAGCGCTCGCCTCGGCGCAGGAGAGCGTGGCGGCGGCGAGGCCGCTCATCGCGCAAGCGCGTCAGCTCGACGCCGTGATTGAGGGCAAGCGGCAGGAGGCCGGGCGGCGGAAGCGTGAGCTGGAGGCGCTCGAAGAGCGGCGCGGGCGGCTTGACGCCGAACGCACGGCGGCATCGGCAAACGTCGAGTCGGCGCGGAACGAGTTGCAGCAGCTCCGCGCCTGGCAGGAGGCGCACGGCGCGGATGCCTCGCTCGTTGGCGCGTTGTCGGGCATCCGACACGCCTTCGACGAGCTGCGCCCGGTGGCGGAGCGGGAGCTGGCGGCGGCCTCCGGCATCGCCACTGTCCAGCAAGCCATCGAGCAGTTGCGGGACGAGAGCGCCGCCATCGAGCTGGAGTCGAAAGCGTCGCAAGCCGCGTACGGCGAGGCACGCCGGGCGCTCGACGAGCGCAATGCGTCGTTTGCCGCTCTGCTTGGCGGCTCGACGCTCCGGGCGCTTCGCGGCGAACTCGATCTTCTGCGCGATCGCCGCCGCCTGCTCGAAGAGATCGTGGCGCTCTACAAGTCCGGCAAGGAGTTGCTGCCGAAAATCACCGAACTCGGCGCGGGCATCGAGGCGCTCGAAAGCAAGCGGGCGGACGCCATCCGAAAGCTCGAACATGCACGGGAGCTTCTGGCGCACACGGAGCGCGAGGCGGCGGCGCAAGAGAAGCTCGCGCGGCTGGCCGACCGGGTGCGCAGCCTCGAAGAGGAGCGCCGCCGACTCGTCGCCGGGCAGCCCTGCCCGCTGTGCGGTTCGGAGCATCATCCCTACGCCGGAGAGGCCGCTCCGCCGGAGAGCGACGACGCGGCGCTCGACGCGGCGAAGCGAGCCGTGCAGGATCGCTTGCGTGAAATCCGCGAGCTTGAAATCAGCGTCGCCGAGCGCCGGACGGAGATCGAACAGATGGAGCAGCGCCGCGACGACCTTGCCGCCATGCGCGAGTCGTCCGGGCGGCAGTGCCTCGCGCTGCTCGAAAAGGCGGGCATCGAAGCTCCGGCGCGTGAAGCCGAGCCGGTCGTCCTCGAAAATCTCGCGGAGAGCGGGCGCAAGGTTGACGAACTTGCCGGTCGCATCGAGCAGCTCGACCTTCTCGAACTGCGGATTCGCGACGACGAAGCGCGATTGCAGCAGCTCAGCGAAGCCGCACGAAACGACGAGCGGCGTCTCGAACAGGCCGCCGAGCGGCAGCGCTCGAACCGCCTTGACCTCGCCCGCCTCGAAGGCGAGCACGAAACGGCGCGGCGCGAACTCGTCGAGCGGCGGCAGCTCCTGCGCCGCCTCGTCGAGCCGTACGGCATCACGCTCGACGGCGAAATTGCCGAGCCGCTCGTCGCCGGGCTGGAAGCGCGGCGCGATGCGTGGCGGCGCGAGGAGGAGCGGGGCCGAAGTCTCGAACGATCCGTGCAAAACGGCGAAGCGTCGCTTCACAACTTCGCCGAGCAGCTCGCGGCGCTCGACGCCGATCTCGCCATGCGGCGCGAGGAGGTCGAGGCGGCTTTCGCCGGGGTTGAGGCCAGCACGAAAGAGCGGCTCGAACGGTTCGGCGAAAAGTCGCCCGATGCCGAAGAGGAGCGTCTCGAAAGCCTCGCGCAGGCGTCACGCGACCAGCTTGCCGCTTCGTCGGAATCGCTCAACGCCGCGCGTCAGGCGCTCGCCGTGCTCGACACTTCGATAGCGGAGTTGCTGCGCGGCGTCGAAGAGGAGCGCGAGGAGGCCGAGCGCCGCGAGGCGGAGTTCGGCGCGGCGCTTGCCGGGAAAGGATTCGCCGACGAAGCGGCGTTTGTCACCGCGTGTCTGCCGGAGGCTGAGCGCGAGCGGCTCGAAAGCGCCTCGTCTGCGCTGGAGCATCGCAAGCGTGACCTCGACCTCAAGCGCTCCGACCGCGAGGCGCGGCTGCGCGACGAGCTGGAGCGCCGCCTCACGGCGTCGTCCGCCGACGAGCTTGCGGCGCATATCGACGAGCTTCAGGAAGAGCTTCGCCAGGTGCGTGGGCGGATCGGGGCCATCGCGAGCCAGCTCGAAGCGCATCGGCAGGCGGCGGACGAGCATCGCATGAAAATGGCGGCGGTAGAAGCACAGAAAAGCGAGTGCCGACGGTGGGAGCTGCTGCACAATCTCATCGGCTCAGTGGACGGCAAGAGGTTCCGCAACTTCGCGCAGGGCATCACTTTCGACATTTTAATCGCTAATGCCAACAAGCAGCTCTCGCGCATGACCGATCGTTATGTGCTTTTCCACGATTCGGATCCAAAACGACAACCACTCGAACTCAGCGTGATCGACCAGTGGCAGGCTGGTGAAGTGCGTTCAACGCGCAACCTCTCGGGCGGCGAGAGCTTCATCGTCAGCCTCGCGCTCGCCCTCGGCCTGTCGCAGATGGCGAGCCGGAACGTGCGCGTCGATTCGCTCTTTCTCGACGAAGGGTTCGGCACTCTCGACGAAGAGGCGCTCGAAACGGCGCTGAAAACGCTCGGCAGCCTCCAGCAGTCCGGCAAACTGATCGGGGTCATTTCGCACGTTCCGGCGCTCAGGGATCGCATCGCCACGCACATCAAAGTCACGCCGCTCACCGGAGGTCGCAGCGCCATCGAAGGCCCCGGCGTCAGCGGCCCTGGGTGACGCCGGGGGCGGGGTCAGTAGTAGGCGAGCAGGTAGTAGATGTTCTTCTGGAGTTCGCTCACCACGAAGCGGTAGCTTATGTCGTTACGCCACCAGAAGAGGGGGCGCCACCAGGCCGGTTCGGTCGCCACAAGCCGGAAGCGCTTGTCGCTGCCCGCAAACACCTTTTTCCAGGTTTTGTTGAGGCGCAGCATGTGCGGCGGATCGCTCACCACGAGCGCGCGTTTCCATCCCTTCCTGTCCATCAGGTCCGAGGTGTTTTCCGCCTCTTCCCAGCTCGTTTCCGACCAGGTATCGACGTGGATGTACTTTCTTGGCACACCACGCTCGATGAGTTTGCGTTCGCGCCAGTTGGGATGATCCGGGCGGTAATAGCGGCTGTCGATGCCGGTCAGCACGATGTGTTTCGCATAGCCCGCCTTGTACAGGTCGCCCCCTTTTTTCACCCGCAGTCCGTCGTCGCCGCCGAGAACGACGATCACGTCAGCCTTTTCGGGTTTCGCCGAATGCAGCGACACGAGCAGCCCGAGGCCGAGATAGAGCGTGGCGCAGAGCGCGCTGGAGATCAGAAAGAAAAGCAGGGAGATTTTCAGGAAAGCTTTCATGATGCAGACTGACGGAGATCGAGGTTCATGTGGTCAGCAAAAATCAAAATACAGAAATACATCTTTATAGAGTATAATATCGCCTTTTTGGAATGAGGGGCATGGATTGATTCAACAGGAATTGATCAGCATTGCCCACGGTTCCATGCCTGTCTGACGGCACCGCGTGAATATACGTAATTCAATAGAATAAAGCATCTTATGGTTTATGAAGGGGGCTGCGGAATGTGTTAGAACGATGACCCGGGCATCGAGCGCGGCGTTCAGGCGTGAGGATGGAAAGAGGGTGAATATGATCGTTACAGCGTTGGTCATCCTGTTTGCCTCTGCCCGAAATCAGCAGGGCAGTCAGAATCGGCCGCATTCACCCCGGCTTGATCTGCCTTTGCGTATGGGAATCAGGAGGCGGCGTTGGCGTCGATCGACTCTTCGATCAGGTTGCTGAGGTCGTCCTGGAGATGGCTGCCCTGCACGTCGAGAATACGCACGCCGGTGGCGAAGCGTTTGTTGTAGTAGTTTTCGTTGAGAGTGTCGCGGGTGATGCCCTTGGAGAGCGAGGAGTGGACGAAGGTGTCGTTGCCGATGAAAATGCCTACGTGGTTGATGCGGTTTTTGCCGTTCGTGAAGAAGACAAGATCGCCGGGCCGCAGTTCGCTCCGGTCAATCTTTGCGCCCATCGAGGCCATTTCACGTGACGAATGCGGCAAATTGACGTCGAGTTCCTTGTTGAACATGAACCGGACAAAGCCAGAACAGTCGAAACCGGATGGAGTATCTCCGCCGAAACGGTAACGGATGCCAAGGTACTGCTTGACGTTGGTAAAAAGATTCCGGATGTTTTCAGCCGATTGTTTGACCGGCTTGATCATATTGGCGGATGGGGCCGCGCAAGTGATTTCGGTCGCCTCTTCGGCGGCCATGAGCGAGGGGGAGTGGAGAAAGAGCGAGGAGGCAATGGCGGCGCAAACCATGAGACTTTTCAGAACCCGAAGGTCTGTCCGGGATTGTTGCTCTCTTTGCATAGGCTGCGGGATTGGTCAACTCCCGCGCTGAGCGGGTCTTTGACGACGTTAATATATTGTTTTTTAAAACTTTACATTTTAGTACCCTTTTCGGGATTATCCAAATCTTTTTGGCGGCGTTGACGTGTCTTTTTGAGCTTTTTTCTGATTTGTAACTGATTTTTTTTGATGAATACGGAGGCATCCTCTCCGATTTTTCGGATAACCGCGCTTCCGAACGGGAAGGATTTCGGGGCGATAACATCGCCATACCCCTCTTCGATGCTGCTGGAGTTGAATTGCGCCGGATAGATCATGATCTTGCTGATGTCGGGCAGATGCTTTTCGAGACGTTCCGGCACGTGGTCGAAAAAGGGGTGGTAGGAGATCGACTCCCGGCGGGCGCTGACGAATGCGATGAGGTCGTCAGTCCTGAACTGGAGTTTCTGTTTCGGTATATCCTCCCATTCGCGGAAGTTTTTGAAGGTCTGGTACAGAACCGGCGAGCCGGAAAGCTTCGTTTTCAGCGCCTCGGTAATCGCCAGGCGGCTTTTGCGGTCGCAGTGGAACAGCAGCGGAATGGCCAGCTCTTGCGAGAGGCGGCTCATTTTGCGCACCCACTGCGCGAATCCCTTCTCTTTTTCGGAGAGCGGCGGGCAGATAACCACGACTCTGCGGTGCATGGCCAGCGGGCGCGTGAGATGGCAGATCACCGTGGTTTTGCAGGTGCAACCGACGATGCTTTCAGGACTGTCGTTGATCATCTTCTCGATGAAGCCGTGACGGCTTGGCCAGTCGAGGATGATCAGGTCTGACTGAGACTCCTTGACCGTTCTGCCGATGCCGCTGCAAATGTTGTAGTCGATCGTCGCGACGATGTTGAGGCGGGTATCGAACGAGGCCGCGAAATCGACTGCCGGCGACAGCTCTTTTCGCGCTTTTTTCAGATTCAGCTCAGCCTCGCTGTCGTTCGGCACCACGGTCAGTAGGGTCAGCGGATTGGCGGAGAGCTTCTCCCGGATCATCACGGCCAGCTCCAGCACCCGTTCGGAGGGCTTACTGTCGGCGATTGGCAAGAGAATCTGCTCGTCGGTTTCGCCCTGTGCGCTCTCTTTTTCGGGCGCGGCGGCGTTTTCTTCGAGCACCAGCTTCTTGGATGCGGCTTCCGTCACCAATGAAGCCACGATGCAGGTCACCAGTATGAGGATGATGGTGCCGTTAAGAATGTTCAGGTCGATGATGCGGGCCTGGTAGCCGACGAGGATGATCGCGATGGTGGCGGCGGCGTGGGAGCTGCTCAGACCAAAGATTATCTGGCCCTGTGCCTTGGTGTATCCAAGCGCTTTCCGGGTGAGCATTGCTGCTACCCATTTTCCGGCGAGAGCCACGACCGTCAAAATAGCCGCGATAATCAGCGACATCGGGGTGCTCATGATCACTCTCATGTCCACCAGCATTCCGACGCTGATGAGGAAGAAGGGGATGAAGAGCGAATTGCCGATGAACTCGATGCGGTTCATCAGCGCGGAAGCGTTCGGGATGAGTGGATTGAGGGCGAGGCCCGCCGCGAAAGCGCCAATGATCGGCTCGATTCCTGCGACCTTTGCAAGGAAGGCCGAAAAGAACACGGCGGCAAGCACGAAGATGTAATGGGCATGCTTCTCGTTTTCGAGCCGGGTGAAAAACCAGCGGGCGATAGCCGGCAGAACGAGAAAGACGATGAGCGTGAAAATCGAAAACGAAATGGCGAGGTGCAGCCAGAAGCTCTGGTCAATGCTGCCTTGGCTGTAGTTGATGATCAGCGCCAGAATGATCAGCACGGCGGTATCGGTCAGGATCGTGCCTCCTACCGTGATGGCTACGGCCTGGTTTTTCGAGACGCCCATGCGGCTCACGATTGGGTAGGCTACCAGCGTGTGCGTCGCGAACATGCTGGCGGTCAAGAGGCTGGTGTTCAGGGGGTAGTTCAACAGGTAGCGGCAGACCGGATAGCCGATGGCGATGGGGATTGCAAAGGTCAGCGCTCCGAAGAGAACGCTTTTGTATTTGTTTTTTCTGAAATCGTTTACATCGAGTTCGAGACCGGCGATAAAGAGAATGTAGAGCAGGCCGATGGTCGAGAAAAGCTCTACCGCCGAGCTTTTTTCAAGAAGATTCAGGCTGTGCGGCCCGATAAGCACACCAGAGAGAATCAGGCCGACCGTGCCGGGAATGTTGAAGCGTTTGAAGACAATCGGCGCGAGCAGAATAACGAAAAGTACGAGCGAAAAGACCAGCACCGGGTTGGTCAACGGCAAATGGAACTCCTCAAGAAAGTTATGGTAGTAGGATTCCATACGCTCGCGTTCACTTTGGATTTGGATTGCCTTCTGTAGTGGGATTGAATTTAAGGAATTTAACTGAATGCACCGGCGTCATGACTCGCGCAGGCCAGGCTGTTGTCGCCTTATCTCTTTTTTGTTTTGGTATAATAAAGAGCTTTACAAAGCAAAGTAAAAAGTATAATGAAAAGCCAGTAGCAGAATGCGCAGTACGCCATCCTGGCCGAGCTTCATTTGTTCGTCATTACTCGCCACGCTATTTTCTCTTTTCCTGAAAAAATCACTGGTACCATTGCACTGTATGAAGAGTCGCTCCGCATCTCTTGGCGTCGTAATTACCGGCGGCACTGCCGGACTTGGGCTGGCTATGGCGCGTGAGTTTTTGCGCGCGGGTGATCGCGTGGTGATCTGTTCGCGCCACGAATCGAATCTGGCGTCTTCGTTGCAAACCCTCGCAAGCGATGCGCCGGGCGAGGAGGCGCATGGCATTGCCTGCGACGTTTCCGACTCCCGGCAGGCTGCGGCTTTTGCCGCCTTCGCGGCAGCCAAGCTTGGCGTCATCGATCGCTGGATCAACAATGCAGGCACGGCGGGCCGGATGCGTCGGCCGCTCTGGCAGCTCGATCTCGACGACATCGACGAGACCTGCCGCACCAATCTTTCCGGCAGCATGATGCTTTGCGCGGAGGCGTTGCGCGTCATGCTTCGCCAGCCCGCGGGCGAGGGCGGGCCGCGCTATCATCTGTTCAACATGGGATTTACCGCTGCTGGCCTCCGTTCGTCGCCCACTTCTGTGCCGCATCGCGCATCCAAGCGGGCCGTGGCGATCATGAGCGAGCTGCTTCGCCAGGAACTCGACGCCGCCGGAAAGCGCTCGGTTGGCGTTCACGAGCTGAGTCCCGGACTGGTGCTGACCGACCTGTTGCTTCGCGACGCCACGCCCGCGCAGAAGCGCTTCTTCAACGCGATGGCCGAAACGCCCGAAACGGTGGCGGCAAAGCTGGTTCCCGCAATCCGGGCCGCGAGCGGGCAAGGTGGCACACTACGCTACCAGCCGTTGCTGCTCATGCTCGCCCGGCTGGCGGCGTCACTGTTCGGGTATCGCAATGAGCGGTTCTTCACCAGTGACGGAGAGTGGCGTTTAGGTGGGGGAGTGCTGTAGCTTTGATAGGTCGGATAGGAAAAGGGAAGGGCGGACTCGCGGATCCGCCCCTGAAAATTCATTCTTATTCAATTCATCATTCAACATTCATAATTCTCTTCACGCCGCTATCCACTGGACGGCGCTGTCGAGGTTTTCGAAGAGGTCGATGCTGCGTGAGCCTGTTTTTTCTTCGTCGCTGAAAAGTCCGCTGATGGCGCTGTCGATGCCGTTTTGCAGCACGATCGCCACTTTGCTCTTTCTTTTGCCTGGCGTGTCGAGTTCCCCGATAATCGGAATGACCTCGGAGATGGTCGAGAGCGAAAGGCTTGCCTCGTCGTTTTGCCTGAAGATCCAGATGCGGTTCTTGTGCTTGTATCCGGGCAGCGCGGCGATGCGAAGGAATGCTTCGAGAATCGCTGAAAAGCTGACGCCGCCGTTAAACGTAACCTTGATGTAGGTTTCTTCGTTGATGATGGTGTACATAGTCGTGTTCCGTTCAGCGTTGTGAGTTGCATGATGGCGATGGTCATGATTGACCTGCGCTCCATTATTTTTTGATCAAATAACATGCCAAACGGTCAGAATTGTTTTCACCACGACGCTCGATCGACTGTAACTCCTTTTTTTACCGTCGCTTGAAAAAGTTATCCGGATCATCATAGCCATGTCAAGGCGGCGTCGAAAAACTACATCCGCGTCGGTATATCGTTGAGTGCCGGGAAAAAAGACATTATGGTGGGGAAATCCAGGCGTTCATGGCTGATGCGGGATCCATCCGAAGCGAAAAAAAGGCGGACACCGAGGCCCGCCCTTTCAATTCATCATTCATTATTCAAAACAGCACCGCCTGGGCCTTCGCGGCCTGGGCGAGGAAGCGTTCCATCCAGTCGGGGCCGGAGTGCTTTTCGGCCAGCGCCACGGCGATGTGCTTCGGTTCGACGCCCATGTCGTGGTTGCGCCCGAGGCCCTGCACGCACGAGGGGCAGTTGGTCAGTATCGTCGCCGTCGGCGCGCCGTGCATCGACTCCTTCAGCGCTTCGCGCTTGCGGTGCAGCATCGAGTCGGTGATGTCGGGCCGCGACAGCGCCAGCGTTCCCGCCTCCGAGCAGCAGTGCGGCACGTCGGTCACCTTGCCGAAGCCGCCGACATCGCGCAACAGGTCGCAGGCCTTGCCTTTCAGCGAGTCGTGGCAGGGGGCGTGGTAGAGGCTTCCTGTCTCGCCGCCGTCAACCCGCATCCCTTTTTCGTAAGCGTAGCGCGAGACATCGATGATCCGGTTGCCGAAGAGCTTCGGGGCGTCCATGATTTCGAGTCCCTCCATGCAGGTGCCGCAGGAGATGACGCAGGCGTCGAAATCGAAATAGGAGAACATCTCGCGAATCTGGCTGAACATCACCGTGTTGCGCAGCACGATCGAGGCGTACTCCTCCTCTTTGGCGTTGACGTGCAGCGGGAAGCCGCAGCACAGAAAAGGCGGCGGCAGCACCACGCGCGTACCGGTTTCGAGCAGAATGTGGATCGCGGCCATCGAGATGGTCGAGTGCAGCCGCTCCGAGCCGCAGCCGGGGAAGTAGAGCACCGTCGAGGCCGGTTCCTTGCCGGTTGGCTCGAACACCAGCACCTGGTCGCTGTCGCAGGGCGGCAGCACGTCGCGCAGCGTCTTTTCCGGCACCGGCGGCACCGCCGAGCGCAAGAGCCGCAGCGGCGGCAGCACATTCTGCGCATCGGATGCCTGGAGCGGCGCGGTCATTTTCGTGCCGGCCCGCTGGACGGCCCCGCCAATCCGCAGCACCGTGTTGCGGAACATCTTGTTGTAGAATGGCGAGCGGTTGGCCAGGTAGTTCAGCGTCATCTTGGTGATGGGCGGCGAATTCTTGAAGCCGCGCGCTGAGAGAATCTCCCGTTCGAGAATCGAGACCTCGCCCGAATCGATGTCCACCGGGCAGGGTTTCAAACACTTGTGGCAGATGGTGCAGTGATCGGCCACCTCCTCCAGCCACTGCAAGAGGCGGAAATCGGTCGAACGCTCGCGCTGGGCGTCGTAGAGCAGCGCCTCGATGAGCGAACCGATGGCCAGGTTCTTGTTGCGCGGATGGTAGAACATGCCGCGCGCCGGGTAGTAAACGCAGCAGTCCGGCTTGCACTTGCCGCAACGGATGCAGTAGTCCACCTTCTTCGACAACTCTTCGAGCTTGCCGCGCTTGAGAATGTGCGCCTCCAGCTCCAGCAGGTTGAACGACGGGGTGAAAATGTGGTTCAGCGCTTCGTAATCCTCCAGCTTGCCGGGGTTCATGATGCCGTCCGGATCGACCTCGCGGCGATAGGCGGTCAGCTCCTCGATGCGCGCTTTGTCCATGTACTTCAGCTTCGTGACGCCGATGCCGTGCTCGCCGGAAACGACGCCGCCAAGCGAAATCACTTTTTCCATTACCATGTCGATGACGTGATCGGCGCGGTCGAGCATCGGCCGGTCGTTGGAGAGCACCGGCACGTTGACGTGCACGTTGCCGTCGCCGGCGTGCATGTGCGTGGCCAGCACGATGCGCCGGTCGCGCACGTGCTTGTAAGCTGCTTCGATGGCGTCAAGCGTTTTCGGATAGCCCCGGAAGAGCTGCTTCAGCTCGGTGCGGAACTCCTGCAAAAGCGTCAGCGAGCGCAACAGCAGCGGATCGGCGGCTTCGAGGCGGTTGCCGATCAGGTCGCACAGGCCGAGGCCCGCCGGAATCTTCGCCTCGAATGGCGTGAGTTTTTCCGGATTGCTGCTTTCGCGCAGCATCGCGTCGATCCGGTCAACGTACTTCAACTGCGCGAAACGCTCCTCCTCGACGTTCAGGTCGTCGATGAAGCGGGCGAACACGGCGAGCTGGTCGATCGGGATGACAATATCCTCGTTCAGCTTGAAGGCGTTGGTGCGCCGGGCAATCGCGCCGAGCTTCTTGCGATCCGCCCAGAACAGCGTTGCTTCGGCCTCGTCACGCGCCACGAACATCAGGGTGTTCGGGTGCTTTTCGAGCAGGTTGCGAACGCGCTCCACGCCCGCCTCGACCTCCGATTCCGAGTGCCCGGCGATGTCGATCAGCAGCACCGCCTTGGGCGTCTGCGGGCGGGTGGCCTTCACCTTGTAGTCGATGGCGCGGATGTACTCGTCGTCGAAGTGCTCGAGGGCGAGCAGCGTTTCGTGATCGACATTCTGGTAGGGAAACGCCTTCGCGAGTTCGACGATCACCCGGCTCGCCTCGTCCATGTCGGGGCCGAAGAACTCCAGGCAGAGCGTGCGCTTTTCTTCATATTTCGGATAGAGCACGAACACCGCCGAGGTGATGACGCCGTCGGTTCCCTCCTTCTGGAGGCCGGGCACGCCGCCGAGCGCCTTGTTGGTGATGTCCTTCCACAGCCCCTGCTTGCGGATTTCGGTGCCGCGCAGCGCGATCCGTTTGAGCGGCGCGCCGTGCTGGTCGAGCACCTCGTAGGTCACGGTATCCTCCGGCAGAATCTTGCGTAACTGGTGGTCGGTTCGCCGCACTGTCCACAGCTTGCCGCCCGGCATGGCGATTTTCCATTCGAGCAGGTTGTCGATGCAGGTGCCCCAGCGCACGGCCATCTTGCCGCCCGCGTTCTCGGCGATGTTGCCGCCGATGGTGCAGGCCCACTCGCTGGTGGGGTCGGTGGCGAAGACGAGGCCGTGCTGGTCGGCGTGGTGCATGGCCGCCTCGGTAATGACGCCCGCCTCGACCTCGATCACCTTGCCCGGCACCGTGTGGCCGTCCTTCAGATGGAACGTCCGTTCGGTGATGCCGCGCACGTGGTTCAGCTTCTCGGTGTTGATGATGACGCAGTCCGAGCGCAGCGGCACCGCGCCGCCGGTGAGTCCGGTGCCCGCGCCGCGCGGAATCACGCGCAGACCGAGCTTTGCGATTGCCGCGATGAGCGGGGCGACCTGCGCCTCGTCGTCCGGCGTCACGACAGCCACCGGAAGGTACAAGCGCCAGTCGGTGGCGTCGGTGGCGTGGGCGACAATCGAAAAGGGATCGAACAGCACGTTCCTCGTGCCAACGATGGGGGCCAGCTCCTTTTTGAGCTTGCGCCGGAACTCCGGCAGCCGCTCGATTTCGGCGCGGAACTTCTCCAGCTTCGCGCGAAGGGTCTGCACGATCGCCATCACTCTCGGCTCACCGTTGGCCGACGACTGGATTGTCTCGATGTCCTTGCGGGCGTGTTCGAAAATCCGGTCGCGCCTCCGCTCCGAGCCGATCAGCTCCTGGAACAGATAGGGATTGCGGCCATGAATGAGAATATCGCCGAAGAGCTGCATGAGCAGGCGGGCCGAGCGGCCGGTCACACGGAGGTCGCGCAGTTCGTCGATCTGCCGGACGACCTCTTCGCCCAGGATGAACGAAATCGCCTGGCGGTCGCTTGCAGAGGTGTAGTTATAAGGTATCTCGCGCTTGACGGCAGGAACTGCCCGCGCGGCATCAGGCTCTTTATTGACAGTCATAGGTATTCAATACTGGCGAAAAAATATTCATGCTTCATCCGAATCTCGTCCGGCAGGAAGCCACGATAAATAACGACGATAAAAATTCCGGACTCTTGCGTTTTTCCGTTCGGCCCGTTTATGGCCGCCGACCCGTTTCGCAAGCGTTTCTTCAGGCATTAACGCCATACAAAGGAATAGCTTGTGCAACAATATAACGAAACTCCCCGTAACTCATTGACCAGCCATTTCCACACGCTGCGAGTTCACGATCGATACACTTTGTCGCCCTCTTCTCGACGAAGCCTCGGGACGTGGTGATCGAGTCGTTCATCGATCGTTAACACACTTAACCTGCCTTGCCCCGAGAACATTCCCGGCCCGATTTTTCCCTCCACCCGTCACCTGTCGCGCATCACCGGTTTTCATGCTTGTAAATGGCGTAACCAATCAGTATATAACAAGATGCTGATCTTCGTGGCATGACGCTCGTCAACGTTTGCTGAAATCCCCGTTCAGAAACCGGTATCTTTTCCATGAGTTATTGTTCCAAATATTCTCAGGCTGCGCCCATCCGACCGAAAGGAGGTTCGTGCTGATGGATAATCGCTTTTTCGATCACCCGATTCTCAACTCGCCTTACGACCATCCGGCTCGTCACTGGGAACTCGACTCGACCGGCCAGCCGACGCAGCAGATTATCGAAAGCCGTCGCCGGGCAGATTTCATCACGGCGGTTCCGAAGCCGAAAAAACGCCGGGCCGAAGAGGGGCAGCAGGAGATCGTGTTCGATGAAGGCATCGGCCTTTCAACCGAAATCCAGCAGTACGACCAGACCTTGATCATCAACGCGCTTCGCGCCGAGGTCGATAAATGGCGTCAGTTGCCCGACCAGGCGAGCTGGCAGGTGACGCCCGAAACCGCCCGGCTGCTCAGGCACTGGCGGCATCACGACTTCAGCGGCATCCGCCCCTTCTTCTGCCAGCTTGAAGCGGTTGAAACCGCGATCTGGCTGACCGAGGTCGCGTCTCATGCGGGCAAAACCGGCAAACGCTTCCTCGACCATCTCGAAAGCGCCAAAGAGAACGCCAATCCCGAAATCCTGCGGCTGGCGCTCAAGCTCGCCACCGGCGCGGGCAACAGTGAATAACTTAAGCATAGAGCAAGCGACAAAATGAGCATCGCAGGAATACGCTCCAATCGCGGGGATATTTATCAGACTTTGATTGCGTTCGATTGGGCATTGACTGTTCTTTCCGATCCAGAATATAAATGGCTTGAAATAGATTCTACGGCTTTTCCGGTAGATGATGTCGTGATTGGCAAATCTGACGGCTCCCTGATTTGTTGCCAGTGCAAAAAGAACCAGCCTGATTTTAGGGCATGGTCGATATCCGATTTAGGTGACGAATTAGATAAGGCTTCTGTAGTGTTGGCTGAAAATCAACAGGCTCAAGTCAAATTCTATTCCCGTGGAGAGTTCGGAGCACTTGCAAAACTTCGTGAATACAGCACCCTTTGGGGCAATGATGAAGAATACCTTGGGAATTTGACCCAAGAACATATAGTAACAAATCGCGATTTAGACGCTCGAATTACTGTTAAGGCACCCCGTTTCACTACCTATGAATTCCTGTGCCGTACAAGCTTCGAGACCAGTCCAGATTTTGATCGCATTGAGACTTTACAGCGTGAACGTTTGCGCTATTTGACGAGCAATTCAGATGCGGCCTTCAACGCTCTCTGGGTACGCATAGATAATCTTGGTGGCCGTATCAGCAGTGGCAACCTGAGCGCATCTGCCCAGCATCGTCTCACCAAGGATGATCTGAAAGACATTCTCCATCAAGCGGGAGCCATGCTGGTTCCGATGATGTCCATTACGGAGGTGCGTGAATCATTTGCCAGCACCTCAACTATTGGCAGGTCGTGGCAACGGGATATTGCCGGGCATCGCATTTCAAGTCCTCTTGAGAAAGAACTCTTGTCTGCCATAGATGCCAAGAAGCATGCTGTTTTGCTTACGGGTTTGCCGGGTTCAGGCAAAACTTGTGTGATGTTGAACTTGCAAGAAGCTCTTGAGCAGCGCATGGAATTACAAAGTGACCTTGTTCCGCTTTTCATTCAATCGCGTGAATTTGCTGACTTTGCGACGGCGCAGGAGCGTCAAGCACAAGGCTTATCGGAGCAATGGGTAGAGCAGGTTGCCCGATTAGCAGAAAATACGTATGTGGTTGTGGTAATTGATTCGCTGGATGTTTTGTCCATTGCCCGTGAGCACAGTGTGTTGACATATTTCCTTGCACAAATTGACCAGTTGTTACTCATACCCAATGTCACTGTAATCACGTCTTGTCGAGACTTCGACCGCAAATACGATCGACGAATTGCCACGCGGCAATGGGATTGCGAGTTACAGCGCTTGCCGTTGAATTGGGATTCTGTCATTGTTCCGTTACTTGATAGCCTCGGAATTGATACAAGCGCTATTGATGATGTCACTCGTAAACTCATCCAAAATCCTCGTGAGCTGGCCCTTTTTGTTGAACTGGCTCAGCGTGAGGGCATCTTCAACGTGGTTACCAGCCAGGCACTGGCGCAGCGCTATCTCGATGCTATCGTGCAGATTGATCACGAGTTGGGAGATGAAGCCATGCAAGTGCTTGAAAACATGGCCAATGCAATGCTTAAGTCTCGCAGCTTGTCTATTCCATATCAGCGCTTAAAGGCATCGCCAGAAATTCTGCGGCGCTTGCATAGTCTCAATGTCTTGCAAGATACCCATGATGGAAAATTGACGTTTGGTCATCAAACATTACTGGATGTTCTGGTTATAAGCAGCGCAATACGGCAAGGTGTTTCGCTTAATGAATTCATCAAAGGGTTGCCTCCAGTTCCATTTGTACGGCCCAGCATACGTAGTTTTGTCGCACAGTTGGCAACTGGAGACCGTCGAGAGTTCAGGAAACAACTACGAGCTGTCTTGACAGGAAACGCAGCTTTCCACATTCGTCGTCTGATTGCTGAGTCGTTTGCCCAGCAAGTACCGCAAGATGATGACTGGCTGATGATAAGAGACTTGCGAGACAAGCATCGTGAGGTGTTCCAAGTTATATACATTCATGCAGAGCTTATTGAGTGGCACTACTTTTGGCTTTCTCATTTGGTGCCCATATTGAAAGAGATGCACGATAGCGAAGGAATGACGGCCCATGTTTACCAAGTGGTGCATTGGCAAAATGAAGATACTGCAAGGATAATGGCATTTTGGATGGAAGCTTTGGATTTGGATTGGCTGGATAGAAATAGAATCGCTGAACAATTGGTATTTGGGATATCTAAACTCAAAACAGAAAAATTACCACTTGTTACGCCGTTACTTGAACGATTACTCAGTGTGCCTAAACCAGCACATAGTATATTAGGAAAAACTATTGCTCGCGGTGTTGAGACCGGTGCTTTTGACGATAGATTGTTATGGTGCTATATTGCAGGAGATGTTGATGATGATGATGTGATTGAATTTCATTTTAACAATAAGCTTCATTGTCAACCCCATGAATTTGGTGATAAGAACGATGGCTTTTTTGTGCGAAGAATGGTGAATTCAGTAGTTCTGTTAGATGTGGCATTAGAATCAATTGAGCGTTGGAGTCAAATCAAATTAGCGAAAAGAGTTTATCGTTGTGATTTCTTGGATGAAACCTCATATTTTGATGTTCACTCACAGATTGATCACCGGCATGTAGATGGGGAACGAATTCTGTTCGATGCAATTGAGGTGGCGATTCTCGATCATGCAAAAAACCACTCAGAGTGGTGGCTACAGAATCGAGAACGCCTTTCCTTTAATCATGAAGCCGCATTACGCTATTTTGCGATTATTGCTTACACAAAACATCCGCAACAAAATATTGATTTGATTGGTCGCATGTTGTGCGATAGAGATTTATTGGAATCAAAACTATCTTACGAACTATGTGAGTTGAGTCACACTGCATTTATTTTATTGGATAGAGATACGCAACACCTTGTTCTGACGACAATGCAGGGCGTTTTTGAGGAGTATACGCCGGATAGGGATAAACATTCGTGGATATTAAAGAATCGAGCAGGATATATCTCATCAGTGCCTTGCTTTCTCCGTACAATAGATGCGCAAGCAATACTTGATGAGTACGAAAGAAAATATGGTAAAATGGATAGAAAGCCATCAATTGGTATGACAAGCAGTAGTATCGCTGCTCCATTTTCATTCGAGAGATTTTTAAGCGTACGTGATGAAGGAGTGATTCGCTTGCTATCGCACTACTCTGGATATAATCGAGATTTTGAGGACTTTTCAGTAGGAAGAGAGCGTGAGGTCGGTTGGCAATTACGGGAGGCAGCATCTCGCCATCCAGTGAGATTCTTGAGATTACTGGTATCGCAATGGACAACTATTTCAGCACGTTTTCGCGATGATATCATGGCTGGCATCACAACATACTTGGCTTATTGCTTTGGTAATTTACAAATCAACGGCAATTGGGAGCCTATAGATGAACCTGATGCTGCTGATTTGGTCAGTCATATTCTTGATGAGCTGGAGAGACATTCTGACCACTGGCAACTCAATCGCTCTGCAGCCGAAGCTCTTGAAAGCTGCGCACATGTGATTTGTGATACACAAAGTGCTATGCGATTGGTGTTTTTGGCAATAGGGTTCGAGCGGTTTAAGGATGAAGAAAGTGTTTTTCAAGGAGATTCAGTCAGCTTGATTAATGTTGGTTACGGTATGATAAGTGGAAAAGTAGTCGAAGCTTTGATGATTTTAATCGATAAATTATACGAGCAAGGAATTGAATTACCCGAATTGTTACCGCCTTTATTACTTCGATTTGCCAGTAACGAAAATCCAGCAATTCGAGCTCTGATTCTTCGGCGTTTGCCTTACCTTCAAAGCAAGAATCCCGAGTTGGGTTGGGAACTCTTTCGCCTTGCTATGCAAAAGAACTATGTTGGGCTTTGGCGGATAGCTGAACCTTGTCTCTATTACGCATATTATGATCATTTCGAAAAGGTAGCGCCCTTGCTTGAGCGCATCTTTCATGAAGGTGGGAAGGATGATATGGAAACTTGGGGTCGCATTTCAGCTTTGTCGGCTTTCAGGGGTCATATCGACTTTAGCAATTTGCTTGATGATTTGAAAACTTTGAATATTACTGAAGCATGGAAGGGAGCTGCGGATGTTTGGACTTCCCCTGGCAATATCAAACTTCATCGTGACCAATGCCTTGTGGGCATAGAGGCTGGACTAAACGCAGCGAGTATTCATTCGAAAGTTGTAGCTCAATGTGTTGAAAAAATTTATCGAGAGAAAACACCGCCCATTGCGATTCCTGATGAATTGGTTCGGCTTTTCTTTGTTGTACTCGAAAATGATAGCGAGGATAAATATCACAGTCTCTTTGGATTTGATGAATGGCTTAATACTACTTCGCAACGAGACCCAGAGTTTGCTTTAAATGTAACCGAAATTTACTTGGCTTATGTTAGTCGTGCCAAACCATATTTTTACGACTATGACAATCAATTAGTCCAACTGGTAACTCGACTTTTTGCTGAAGCTGAGGAACGAGAAGAGTCAGATAATGGTGAGATGCTTAAACGTGTAGTAAAAGTGCAAGATTTACTGTTGGCTTTAGGGGTGACTTCTGTTAACGATTGGCTGATCGCGGCTGAGAGGCAATAGTACCTCAGAAAATTGCAGATGAAAACCTGTAAAAATAAAAAAAGAAATAGGCTTTGATGAAAGGCATGGACAAGTATAATCGCCTCCAATTCGGTACCGTCTCGCGTCCCGACCTCGTCGGAGCCGCCCGCGAAGCCGGAGACGCCGGATTCGACGTGCTTGTCGCCTGCGCCTTCAACTACGACGCGCACTTCTCCGAATTCAACAAACTCGGCAGAATCCCGGTGCTCAAAGCCCGGATGCACGACGACCTCATGCAGGACGGCCTGCTCAAAAAGGACAAAAAAGCCGGATCGTTCATCACCATCGGCGAGCCAGACATCCGCCTGCGCAAAACCGGCAGCGAAGCCACCGTCGAAATCTGCGGCCTCGACATCTACGACCCCATCCGGGACGAAGTCAAATCGCGCAACGTCGCCGACATCACCTACTGGATGGTTGACGACAACTACGACGGCAGCAACTTCATCGTCCGCCAACTCTTTTTTTGCGGCGGTGCCCGCGACGAATTCGCCCAATGGCAAAAAGGCTTCGGCAACCTCGCCAAAACCGGCGCGAAACGCAAAGCCGAAAAGACGCTGAAAATAGAAATAGACGAAGAAGCCTTCGACCGCCTCTACGGCTTCCAGTCACATCCAATTCCAGCCACGCCAGGCCGCAAAATAGCCGTCCGGGTAATCAGCCAGTTCGGAGAGGAGAGCATGAAAGTGCTGGAGGTGTAGATGTTTTAATGGAAAATTACTTTAAGAAAAACATCATGAAGAAAAAAGAAAGACTTGAGAGTATGACCGGAGGCTCAACTACTGAATATCGTAGAATTTTTTCAAATAAGGGTGATTTTATCAAGTCACTGGTTGAGATTGTGTCTGTAATCGCATTGGTTGTCGGCGCTGTGATAGGCGCATATTCGTATAAAGAGTACAGATATAATAATTTGATAAATATTAATAATGCTTTATATGTTCAAGATCGAGAGATATATAAAAAAATGGAGGGAAAGAAAAATGTTTTTGGTTTGTTTATACAGCGGTCATCAGATATGAGTATTATCGATGGTTCAAACAAATTATTGGAGAGCTGTGCTGGCAATAAATTAAGCTTTGTCTGGAGAGATGTTCCTGATTTATATGAAAAACTGTATCAGGTAGACGGGTTTTATAATGAAGATCGTGTGTGTTTGAGAGATGCTTTGGATACAGCGGAAAATATATTGTATTTGATTTATAACGTACATGATGCTGACGTGCTAACAAATCATGCTCAAGAAATAGGGGTGGAGACTTGGTATGCCTATATAGAAGAAGTTGGTGAGAATCCTCTATTTTTAGCGGCGATATACAAAGGTATCAAATATAGATATATAGATAAAGAATTTGCAAGATTTCTTTATAATCGTATGAATAATTCAAAACATATAAAAGAAACTTTAATCGTGATATACCATGAAATGACTAATGCATCATGGGTTGATAGTGTTGGTGAAAAATAACGCTATTGTTAATATGAAGTTATTTTTTTGTTAAATACATAGAGTATTTTCGTTGGGAAGTTTTTTTTTGAGGAGTAAAAGATTGTTAATATTTAAAGGTATTTTTGATAATAAGTTATTAAAAATTTTTGCAAGGAAAAGATTGAGGTTCATGATTTCTAACAGAGCAGAATAACAAGATGCTGATGTATCAGCTCGAAAAATCAGAGTTCATAAAATGCATTTCGGAGATGAAGAGATGACCACGGAAAAGAGTTCAAAGCTATCCGAAAAGCAGCCATCATCAATGGTTCGCTCATTTGCGGCGGAGTATCTGACATTTATCGCGCCTGTCGGCAGTTCGGAAGCCTGCGTGGAGATGCGCTATGGTGACTGAGCTGTCGCCGCTGAAAGAGAGAAGTTGAATTGGTCGTGAATCAGATATATTTATCGAACGAAAACAGGGCGTGACATAGGAAAGATGTATGAGGTAGGCAATGATTTTTTTTATGAAAAAATATTGGCTGCCATGTTGTTTAGGTTTCGTAACGTCAAAAATCCATCAACAGTAACCGTTCATCCGGAACTCATGGTGAAGATAAGGGAGAATTTTAAGGATAAAGTGACATCGCCGAAGGGTCAGTGAGATAAAGTGTGTAAACGGTCATAGATTCCACTCATGAAACAAGGAGCAAAACTATGACCAGAAAGAA
>NZ_VDCH01000069.1 GCF_006265165.1 Chlorobaculum thiosulfatiphilum | reverse complement strand
GCAAACTCAACATGGCTATCGAATCATGACGGAACAGCAGAAGCCCTTACCCACGATATTCTGCGAAGAACCTAAAATGATAATCAGTTGACGGGGACCAGATACTGCAATACCGAACATCAACTATGCACTTTTTTTCATGAGAGGTTGGTGGCGAGCATAGGGACTTATCGAATATTTTTTCACGAAAAGTAAAAGAGCCACCTGTAACGTGGTTCTTTTGCTTTTCAAACGATGAAAAAAAGCATCGCTTGGTGTTTTTTAAGATTTTTTTGAATATGAATAGATCATGATCCCTCTACCCCACATCTCCATAATAAAACAAAAACAGCACCCATACCGCTCTTCCTCCTCCTCCCCGC
>NZ_VDCH01000068.1 GCF_006265165.1 Chlorobaculum thiosulfatiphilum | reverse complement strand
TTCACGATGGTTGGGTTGATCAATGAAGATGAAGGTAATCATTCTATACGACTGTTTCTGCGTGATGCGACACTAGTGGGATATATATAAATGATAGCACCTTATCGTCTGGATGGAAACTTAGGTCTGTTAATCAGGCTCTTCGCAGAATATCGTGGAAAGAAGGGTGTGTATGAAGTAACATAGAGTAATTTTGAGCTTTACCCAACCGCACCTTGATACTCCCATGCAGAGCCTGACGAGCCATTACCACCAACTTTTAGGTCTTTCCTCAAACTGGAAGGTCGAGAACGTTCATGTGTCGATGAGCGGCAAGCGGGTCGCGTGTCCGGTATGCGGTGCATCATGCAGCCTTTATGACCATGCCACTGAGCAACGATGGCGTCATCTGGATACCATGCAGTTCGAGACCATTCTGGTGGCCTGTTTGCCACGTTGTCAA
>NZ_VDCH01000067.1 GCF_006265165.1 Chlorobaculum thiosulfatiphilum | reverse complement strand
TGTGGTTGGGTAAAGCTCAAAATTACTCTATGTTACTTCATACACACCCTTCTTTCCACGATATTCTGCGAAGAGCCACTTTTTTGGTCTTTTGGCTTCGGCTACTTTCTTTTTAGGCGTGGTCTTGGCGTATCCTTTAATCGAAAAGCTATATCATCTGTTCAGTCAGCACCTAAACCAGAGAATACAGTCTCAGAACCATTACAGTCAAAGATATCGGTGCCAAAGAATTCACATATGGTCAGTAATCAACAAGTACTATCTACTTCCATCGTTTCAAAGCCATCACCCAAAGAAAAACCAAAATCTATTCATGAAACAAAATTTTCGTTTGTAGATTACGATGTTGCTGCTCTCAAACATAAAGTAAATAACGGTTCTTCGCAGAATATCGTGGGTAAGGGCTTCTGCTGTTCCGTCATGATTCGATAGCCATGTTGAGTTTGCC
>NZ_VDCH01000066.1 GCF_006265165.1 Chlorobaculum thiosulfatiphilum | reverse complement strand
TCCTGACCGACATAGGCGCTGTCCGCGTAGAGCGGCTGGCCCGCATCTGCTTTTTCAATCAACGTTTCCAGCTCCTGGGAATCGTGGTCGCAGGCAGGCGTCACCATGTAGCTGCCAATGAGTTTGGTGCCTTTATCGACCTTGACATGGTTTTTGTAGCCGTAAAAGCTGGTGTTGTTTTTCTTCACCCACCGGGCATCGACATCTTTCTGACGAAGCTTGTTGGGCTTCTGTTTCCAGGCTTCCGGCGTCTGGCCCGCCTTGATCTGGGCGTTTTCTTCGCGGCTGTTGCGCTGGCGCGGCACCTCGACAATGGTGGCATCGACCAGTTGTCCGTTTTTGGCAAAGATGCAGTGCTCGTCAAGCGCCTGATTGAACCGGAAAAACAACACCTCGATAAGTTCTTCCTGAATAAGGGTTTCCCGGAATTTCCAGATCGTTTTGCTGTCCGGAACCTTGTCGCTGGATTTCAGTCCCAGAAAGCGCTTGAAGCT
>NZ_VDCH01000065.1 GCF_006265165.1 Chlorobaculum thiosulfatiphilum | reverse complement strand
TCCTGACCGACATAGGCGCTGTCCGCGTAGAGCGGCTGGCCCGCATCTGCTTTTTCAATCAACGTTTCCAGCTCCTGAGAATCGTGGTCGCAGGCCGGAGTCACCATCCAGTTGTTGATGAGTTTGGTGCCTTTATCGACCTTGATGTGGTTTTTGTAGCCGTAAAAGCTGATGTTGTTTTTCTTCAACCATCGGGCATCGACATCTTTCTGACGCAGCTTGTTGGGCTTCTCTTTCCAGGCTTCCGGCGTCTCCCCCAGCTTGATTTGCGCGTTTTCCTCGCGGCTGTTGCGCTGACGCGGCACCTCGACAATGGTGGCATCGACCAGTTGTCCGTTTTTGGCAAAGATGCAGTGGTCGTCGAGCGCCTGATTGAACCGGAAAAACAACACCTCGATAAGTTCTTCCTGAATCAGCGTTTCCCGGAATTTCCAGATCGTTTTGCTGTCCGGAACCTTGTCGCTGGATTTCAGTCCCAGAAAGCGCTTGAAGCT
>NZ_VDCH01000064.1 GCF_006265165.1 Chlorobaculum thiosulfatiphilum | reverse complement strand
CAGGAGCTGGAAACGTTGATTGAAAAAGCAGATGCGGGCCAGCCGCTCTACGCGGACAGCGCCTATGTCGGTCAGGAAGCCATCATCGAGGAGTGCGAAATGACCAATCAGGTTCACGAAAAGGGCACCAAAGGCAAGCCGCTGACCGAAGAGCAGAAAGCCTCGAATCGCAAGAAATCAAAGAGCCGTGCGCGAGTCGAGCATGTGTTTGGATTCATGACCAACTCGATGAACGCGATGTATGTCAGAACGATCGGGTATGTGCGAGCCGTTGCCAAGATCGGCCTGAGCAACCTGACCTACAATCTGATGCGTTGCGTGCAACTCAACAAAAAGGTTTACAACGTGTTTCTCCGGGGATAACTACGCCCGGTCGTGCCTGAATGGCTGTTTTTCGGTGCAATGATGCCCATGTGCTCGTGGTTTGCAGGGCAATATCGCCTTGTTTCGATGTCGCTGGTCAGAAGAATATTTCAAATCGCTCTTTTTAGAGATGCCC
>NZ_VDCH01000063.1 GCF_006265165.1 Chlorobaculum thiosulfatiphilum | reverse complement strand
GCAAAGTCGAAAAACTGTTTGATCATCCCAATGTTCGCTATGCCAAGAATTGATACCTTTATTGGCCGGAGTAATAACTACTGGGTTGTCGGATGTTATAAATGGAAAATCTGTTTTGTTATAGATAATCACTGAATGCAAATACAAAATATCACCTAAATCTGTTTCCAGTAATTGCCTTTTAGCAATATCCTTAAAAGCGGTTTTATAACTATTCCCACCCACATACATATCCGCCCATTCAGCGACCTTATCAAAGGAACTCTGAAATGACTCAAGAAATGCTTCAACCCTCATGAATTGCAGTATAACAAAATATGACATAAATGACATATTTTCGTTATTTGTACTTTCTTCAATGATTTCCTTAGAATATTTTACATAATCTCCTTCAACCATACTAAGAAAATTTTCAATCAAGGGCTTTTTGGGGTTATCCTCAGGAAGATTATAAAAGTATGATCTTGTTAGGGTTTTATGATTAACGGTTCTTCGCAGAATATCGTGGGTAAGGGCTTCTGCTGTTCCGTCATGATTCGATAGCCATGTTGAGTTTGCCGCAG
>NZ_VDCH01000062.1 GCF_006265165.1 Chlorobaculum thiosulfatiphilum | reverse complement strand
GTTTGCAGGGCAATATCGCCTTGTTTCGATGTCGCTGGTCAGAAGAATATTTCAAATCGCTCTTTTTAGAGATGCCCTAAAATAGATGTCGCGAGCCTCATCCTCGCCGTCACAATGAATTGCTTGACGACTCAATCCTACATAAGGTTCGTCTATTTCAATATCTATACGAATACAGCCAGTGGGTCTTTTATCTATTAGTGCAATATCTGGCTCATATGGCCGAGTACCATTAAATATTTGAATTGAACCGCTGATTTCGAAATAATCTCCAAAGTATCTTGTTAAAGAATCCTGAAAAGACTCTTCTTTGTAGCCTCTCATTTTTGCTCGGCCTTTACGATAGCTTCTCACCACACAACCCTTTTGTGGTATTTTTAATACAGGATAATATTTGTTATTTAGGCTCTTCGCAGAATATCGTGGAAAGAAGGGTGTGTATGAGGTAACATAGAGTAATTTTGAGCTTTACCCAACCGCACCTTGATACTCCCATGCAGAGCCTGACGAGCCATTACCACCAACTTTTAGGTCTTTCCTCAAACTGGAAGGTCGAGAACGTTCATGTGTCGATGAGCGGCAAGCGGGTCGAGATCAGACTGGTCTGTACCGGCAAGCAGGTCGCGTGTCCGGTATGCGGTGCATCATGCAGCATTTATGACCATGCCACTGAGCAACGATGGCGTCATCTGGATACCATGCAGTTCGAGACCATTCTGGTGGCCTGTTTGCCACGTTGTCAA
>NZ_VDCH01000061.1 GCF_006265165.1 Chlorobaculum thiosulfatiphilum | reverse complement strand
CTGCGGCAAACTCAACATGGCTATCGAATCATGACGGAACAGCAGAAGCCCTTACCCACGATATTCTGCGAAGAACCCAAAAAAGTAAAGTCATAAAAAAAACAATATCGGAAGCCAATATATCATGACGATTTCGATAAATGAGAATGGCAATAAAAGAGCTTAAGCCCATTATGGCAAGCCCGGTATTTTTCTTTGCCTTAGAATTTGGGGAAGGTTCATCAACCTTAATATCATCACTGAATACTGTAAGCCATCCAGGTATAAAGCCAAGCATAAGAAATAATGTCCACCAGACACCAATGTGACGATTGCGCCCCCAAAGTATCGCAATAACAATGCTCGAAATTAAGGGCATCTCTAAAAAGTCGAATACTCCTCTGAAAATCACCTAAAAAACTTTATTAATACATCTGTAAAATCGCTTACACACTGCAATTCTCACTAATTCAGCTACCTCATAAGACTTTTTAGAGATGCCCTTAAGTATATGCCAATTATTTTTAATGAACTATCCATTAGAATTCAATTTTCATGTCATGAAATATGTTTTGTACCATATACCACCATCACCACCCAAGTCAACTTTAAGTTAAACGGAGAATAACGAACCCCGCCGCAAGCAGCAGGGTATTTACATGTGCTGATGTGACCTGCAAAGCCTCGTCGGTCACGAGCTTCTCCTTGCTCGCGTAAATCTCCGAAAGCTCCGCCGAGAGGCGAAGAAGCTCACGGTTTGCAAGCAATTGCGCCCCGTCGGGCGTCAGGCGAAGCGGAGGCGCGTGGTTCATGTGCGGCGTAATTGCGGGTTTGGGTCAGTGAGATAAAGTGTGTAAACGGTCATAGATTCCACTCATGAAACAAGGAGCAAAACTATGACCAGAAAGAA
>NZ_VDCH01000060.1 GCF_006265165.1 Chlorobaculum thiosulfatiphilum | reverse complement strand
CGTCAAGATATGGATATTTCAGTTAAATCGATAGATTTCAATACCTTATGTCAGTACTGACTTTTTAGAGATGCCCTACTGTTAATGCAAGGCATTATGTTGTGAAACAAGTTGATTTGGCGGTTCAAAAAAAAGTTATTCCATTACATGAAAAGGAAAACGCTGCAGCTGCATTATATGCGGCGGGTGTGAGGGGGGCGGAAAAGTATGGAAAACGACAAGTGAATACAAGAGATATCCAAAAAATATGGCAAGTTGTGGGCTGTGGGCCAGGTAATTGCCCTCCTCATAAGTGTCTATTTCGGACAGTTATCTCAAGAAAAGAAGAATATGGAAATGATTTTCCGTTATTTAATAAATTGATAAAAGAATAAAATGTCTACAAGTGGATTTTTATATAGAGACATATTAAAGTATGTTTTGCCGACATTGCTTTTTTTGATTTTAATAGTGCCGCTATTAAATGGTAGTATTAACTATGAAATTCTGATACCATTTGGTATAATAACTTCACTGCTGTTTGGTCCTTTATTGTCAGAGATTTCTACTCTATTATTTAAATTATTTCCCAAAGTCAAAAAGTTGATTAGTGTTTCGGAATGGATGAATTCTAATTGGGACTATGGAAAAATGTTTTACAGCTTGAGTAAGGACGAGAGAGATTATTTATATTTGACAGCTGCATATATTGATTTTTTTAAAAATTCAGGATTAGTTATTTTTATTTTTATGGTTTTGTCATTAATTCTTATGGTGATTGATTTGAAAGGCGATTATTTAGGGTATTTAAGTCATACAACATGCATAATTTCAAAGTTTAATGTTAATACATTTGCCCTTATAATTACTTGTGCTGTATTTATATGGTCACTTATTAATCCGGCCAATAAAACTCGCAAATATATTATATTGCGGGTATGGAAAAAATCGATATTAGAAAAGTCTCTGA
>NZ_VDCH01000005.1 GCF_006265165.1 Chlorobaculum thiosulfatiphilum | reverse complement strand
TTCTTTCTGGTCATAGTTTTGCTCCTTGTTTCATGAGTGGAATCTATGACCGTTTACACACTTTATCTCACTGACCCAACAATATCGATCAGAATGTTGGCGTCATGTATCGCGACATTCACTTCATACGGGTTTAGATGAACGACATTTCCTCGCTCAGTTCATTATACGATTTTCCGGCGAGTTCCGCAGCTTTGCTCATCGTGATCACCTCTTCCGAAACCGCCCTGTCGAGAAGTTGCCTGAATCGCGCAGGCTCTTCCTTGGAGCGGTACGCTCCGGGTTCGTCGATCCGGTTTTTCGACCAGGCAATGCAGAAATTCTTGTAGGTGAAGTCATTGATAACCCCAAGTGCCTTGGCTCTCGCCATGATTGCCTGAACCGAAATCCCGAAATACTCTTTTATATCGAGCAGCTCTCTTTCGGTAAAGTGGGTACGCTTTTCACCAACGGCTCGAAGAAACGACTCTTTCGGAAACAGAAATGCTCCCGCAAAGGCATGAGCGAGTTTTTCGTTTTCGCGTGGGGTTTCGGCCTCGCACCGGAAAAGCAGGTGCGCCAGTTCGTGCAGCGCGGTGAAGCGGCGACGGACAACGTCGCGGTTTTTGTTGAACACGATGACCGGTATATCGCCTGACCAGGCCGACAGCCCATCGAAGCCATCCGGCGCGTCGAGCATGATGACCCTTACGTTGTAGCTTTCGAGCATTTCGACGACATCGGGAATGGGATCGATGCCGAGATTCCATGCCTGGCGAAGCTTTTCGGCATAGTTTCCGGCATCGTCGAAAAAGGCAAGTACCGCGTCCGGAAACGGATGGACGAACGAAGAGTCCAGACCGAGGCAGGATTCGAGTTCACGGTAACGCTCAAGCATATCGAGCGCTTTCGCTTCGATACGCTCTCGTTCCTTTTCCGTCAGCTTGGCATGTTTTCTAAACTCGATGGCGCTCAGTTGGGCCGGTTCTCTGAAAAAGTAGTCCGGCCTGACGCCGAGAACTGACGCGATCGACAGCAGCGCGTTGCTGTCGGGCTGCATTCTCCCCTGCTCGTATTTGCTGAGCGCCTGCTTTGAAACCGGACTCTCCATCCTGTTGGAAAGTTCCTGAAGCGACATTCCGGCCATCTTTCGAGCAGAGCGGAGCCGTTCTCCGAAATTGGGCATCATGGCTGCTCTCTGTGTGGTGATTGGTGGTGATTGCGGTTGACAATAATTTAATTATTATAACTTTTGTCAACAAGCATAAACGTTCAAATGATCCTTTGAATTCAGACAATTATCGTGATGAACAAGAAATCGACCCATGTGGTACCGAATCCGAACGGCGGCTGGAAAGTCAAACAAAGCGGCTCATCGAAAGCGTCGAACGTGTTCAGTACCAAAAAGCCAGCTATCGACAGGGCGCGGGATTTGAGCGCCCGGCAGCATACCGAGCTGGTCATTCACAACAAGAACGGCAAAATCAGCGGCAAGGACAGCCACGGCAACGATCCTTGCCCGCCACGGGAATAAGCGCGTTTGCCTTTTAAAAGCCGCACACTGCTTTTCGATGAAGGGCGTCCCGCAAGGTTCATCGCGTCTGCCGATTACGCTTCGTGTCGCCATTGGCCGGTGAACTCCGCGTTATATCGGGCGGGAAGTGTTATCTTTTGCTGTAATCGAGTATCAATCCCCTAAATATTCAGGTATGAAAATTCTCGTTATCGGCGGCGCGGGCTATATCGGCAGCCATGTGGCTCGCGAGTTTCTCGACCGGGGCTACCAGGTCACGGTGTTCGACAATCTCTCCACCGGGCGGGAGGAGAACCTTTTCGGTGACGCCGAGTTCGTGCGGGGCGACATTTTCGATGCTGGCACGCTGGCGGAGGTGATGAATCGAGGGTTTGACGGCTGCGTCCATCTGGCGGCGCTGAAGGCTGCCGGAGAGTCGATGCAGAAGCCGGAAGAGTACTCCGTGCACAACATCTGCGGCACGATCGGCACCATCAACCAGGCGGTGGCGAGCGGCATCAAATGCTTCCTTTTTTCCTCCTCGGCGGCCATCTTCGGCAGCCCGGCCTACCTGCCCATCGACGAGAGTCACCCGAAAGAGCCGGAGAACTACTACGGCTTCACCAAGCTCGAAATCGAGCGCATCCTCGAATGGTACGACAAGCTCAAGGGATTGAGGTTCGCTGCAGTAAGATATTTCAACGCCGCCGGTTACGATGTGCAGAGGCGAATCCGCGGGCTGGAGCAGAATCCGGCCAACCTCTTGCCGGTCATCATGGAGGTCGCCGCCGGTATGAGGCCGTCGCTCTCCGTGTTCGGCACGGACTACCCGACCAGGGACGGCACCTGCATCCGCGACTACGTCCACGTCAACGATCTGGCCACGGCGCATGTGCTCGCATTCGAGCAGGTGATCGAAACCGGCGAGAGCCTGTCGGTAAACCTCGGCAGCGAGACCGGCGTCACCGTGCTCGAAATGCTCGACGCAGCCCGCCGCGTGACGGGGCGCGAGATTCCGGCGGAGTTCGCGCCGCGCCGCGAAGGAGACCCGGCCAATCTGGTGGCGACTTCGGCGATGGCTCGCGAGCTGCTCGGCTGGACGGCGCGGCACAGCGATCTCGACACGCTGGTCGAATCGACCTGGAATGTTTACCGGGACGTTAACGCTGATTCCGGCTGGCGATAAAGCTTTTCTGGAGCAATTCGCACCGACAGCCGTTGACTCCCTTAAAGGAGATGACCATGTTAGATAATGACAGGAAAAAGGATAAATTCACGGAGCAGTTTGGAAATTCGGTCAGGGCGCTGTCGGATTATCTCGGCATCGGGGTTCAGATCGCGGCGAGCTTCGCGCTTTTCGTCTTCCTCGGTTACTGGGCGGATTCGAAGCTTGGCACCTCGCCTCTGTTTCTGCTGGCCGGAGTGCTTGTTGGCATGGTGGGCATGGTGCTCGTGCTCATGAAAACCATTCGCCAGGCAGACCGCGACCATGACCGTTTACATCAACACACACGAAACCATGAAAAGGATCGTCAGGCATGAAGGCTTTGTTTGATTTTCTTGTAAAGTTAATTATCTTGTCGGTCATTTTATGGGGGGTCGTGTATTGGGGCGCCTCGAACTACCCGATCGACATCGGTTCGGTCTTCGTAGCATGGCTTATAGTCGTCCTCAACAGCCTCACGGGATACCTGCTCTTTGAGTACGGATTTGACAAGGAGTCAAAGATTTTCACGCTGGTCGTTTTCGGCGGCGTGGCACTCAGGCTTCTGATCGTCATGGCGCTGGTGCTGGTCATCAATCTGCTGGGCATGGTCAAGTCGATCGATTTCGTGGTATCCTTCATCTCATTTTACTGTATTTACCTGGTGATCGAGATTCTCGCTTACCAGAAGAAGAATCAACTGAAAAAAAACGCGGCAAAAAACTGACAAGACGGTATGCGAAAGAAAGCGATTTCAAGAATTCTGGCACTGGTCGTGCCTGTTCTCCTGAGCCTGAACAGTCCTGTATTCGCAACTGCCGGTCAGAATGAGGCCCCTGTAGCAGCAACTGCTCCGGCAGCTCCGGCAAGCATCGAGGCGTCAGCAGCCGCACCCGCAGAGGCTGAGACTGCTCATGCCGAGGGCGGTGAAGAGAAGCCGGGCGACCTGATCATGCACCATATTCTCGACAACCACACCTTCGCATTCGAGCCATTCGGAGAGGTGCATCTGCCTCGCATCGAAGTTGCCGGTTATGATATTTCGATTACCAAGCATGTCGTCATGATCTGGCTTGCCGCGATTCTTCTTGTTGTCATTGCAAGCGCCGCTGGCGCGAGCGTCAGGAAGATGTCCGCAAACCAGGCTCCGAAGGGCGTTGCCAATGTCTTCGAGTCGCTGGTCGATTTTATCAGCAATGACGTCGCCAAACCCAACATCGGTCACGGTTACGAGAAGTACCTGCCCTACCTGCTGACGGTGTTTTTCTTCATTCTGGTTTGCAACCTTCTCGGCCTCATTCCTTATGGTGCGACGGCTACCGGTAACGTTAACGTCACGCTGACCCTTGCCACCTTTACCTTTATCGTCACCCAGGTTTCGGCTTTCAAGGCTCACGGTATCAAAGGGTACCTTCAGCATCTTACCGCCGGTACGCACTGGGCGCTCTGGATCATCATGGTGCCGATCGAAATTCTCGGCCAGTTCACCAAGCCATTCGCACTGACCATCCGACTCTTCGCAAACATGACGGCTGGTCATATCATCATTCTCAGCCTGTTCTTCATCAGCTTTATTCTGAAGAGCTACATCGTCGCCGTGGCGGTTTCGATTCCGTTTGCAATTTTCATCTATCTGCTCGAACTCTTCGTGGCGTTCCTGCAGGCGTTCGTGTTCACCATGCTTTCAGCACTGTTTATCGGTCTGGCGACGGCGCACGAAGGCGGCCACGACGGTCATGAGCTTGAAGCTTCCGGTCATCATTGAGACGATACGGTGGCGTAACGAAGTTCAGTTATCTTTTTTAGAACGGCTACAAGGAGTAGCATTCACTTTACAACAACAATCATGGAGGCAATTTAAAGATGGAAGGTTTGGGTTATTTGGGTGCGGGCATCGGCGCAGGTCTGGCAGCTATCGGTGCAGGTATTGGTATCGGAAACGCCGCAGCTTCTGCAGCTGAAGGCACTGCCCGTCAGCCTGAGGCTACTTCGGACATCCGTACCACGATGATTATCGCAGCTGCTCTTATCGAGGGTGTAGCACTGTTCGGCGAGGTTATCTGTGTGCTTCTTGCCCTGAAGTAATGCTACGAGCCATAGCTTAATCCGTCTGCAGTATCTATTTGAAACCGCAGACGGTTTTTTATCAAACTGTTAAAGGACTGCGTTCATGCTAACGTCAGGGATTATTCTGCTCGAAGGCGGGCTTCTCAACCCGAATCCTGGCCTCATATTCTGGACAGCTCTTACTTTTCTGATCGTCCTTGTCATTCTCAGCAAAACCGCATGGGGGCCGATCCTGTCGATGCTCGAAGAGAGATCCAAAGGTATTCAGTCGGCCATTGACCGTGCTCACACCGCAAAAGATGAGGCCGAGTCGATCCTGAAGAAAAACCGGGAATTGCTGGCCAAGGCAGATGCTGAATCTGATAAAATCATCAGGGAAGCCAAGGAGATTGCCGATAAGGTTCGCAACGAACTGACCGAGAAAGCCCAGGAAGAGTCCCGCAAGATGATTGCTTCCGCCAAGGAAGAGATTGAGCAGGAGAAGCGCCGCGCGCTGGATGTGCTCAGGAACGAGGTTGCCGATATGGCGGTGAAAGGAGCTGAAAAAATTATCCGTGCCACTCTCGATGCGGACAAGCAGAAAGCGGTGGTCAACGATATGATCAGGGAAATGGCCTCCAATCGTAACTGATTAATAAAACCTCGGAACTATGTCAAGTGCAATTGCAGGCCGTCGATACGCGGTGGCCTTGCTCGAAGTGGCCGTTGAGGGTAACTTTCTGGAGACGGTTACCGAAGACCTGCGGAAACTACAGGAAGTGCTTTCCGGTAGTCATGAACTCGTTTTGGCCCTTAAAAGTCCGCTGATCAATGTTGACCTCAAATCGAAAATTCTCGAAGAGATATTCAAGAACGAGATTGATCAGAAAACTATGACCTTCATCAAGCTGCTCACCCGTAAAAAAAGGGCGAATTTGCTTGTCGGAGTGATTGATGAGTTCAGCGCACTGCTCGACGAACGTAACGGTGTCATCAATGCCGATGTGAAAAGCGCCGTAAAGCTCAGCGACGATCAGGCCAAAGAGCTGGTCAACAGCCTCTCTGCTCGCACTGGCAAGAAGATTCGCGCCAGGATGCTGCTCGACGAGAATCTGATCGGCGGCGTGAGCGTAAAGATCGGCGATACGATCATTGACGGGAGCATCAGCCATCAGCTTGAGATGCTCAAACACACGCTGCTCGCTGAACCGGCCTGATTACAGAGCATTATGTTCAAAAAAAGCCTGCCGATATGCAGGCTTTTTTTGTGATGATGAAAAGAGTATATTGTGCCGGTGCCGAATAGGCGTAAATTGTTCTTCCGTTTCGGGGCTTTAGCTCAGTTGGTAGAGCGTCTCGTTCGCAATGAGAAGGTCAGGGGTTCGACTCCCCTAAGCTCCACAAACCCCGCAGGTTCCATTCTGTTCGCTGAGATTATGTCCCGCCAAAGCCAAGGCGGGCGCCACTTTCTTCTCCGGACGCATGAAGCCGTTTTTCGGGTGTTCCTTCGCTCGTCGAACCGGATTGCCGATGCAAACCCAGCCTCTCAAAGCTGAGTATTCCGGTTTGCCCAATTCAGCCGTAAACTTGCCAGGCTCTGTATCAGTATTCTCTGCTTTTGCATCGGTTTACGCAAGTTCGGCAGCCTGTCGTCAGGCAACAGGTTTTTGGATCGTTATTTTTCACATGCTTCAAGGGAGCCTTTATGTCTCAATCAGTCATGAAAAAGTCGGCACTCAAGATTCTTCCCGGTCTTCTCTGTCTTGCATTACCGCTTTCGTCCTGCTCGTCATCGAAACCTGCGTCAACCGCCGCCATGACGGTCACTCCGGCTGAGCAACGCTACCGCGAAGCCACGGACAGAATCGAAAAAAAGAATTACGACAAAGCTATTGTCATTCTTGAATCCCTCATGTTTTCGACGAGGGCGACCGATCTGGAGGACGATGTGCTGAACTCTCTGGCTGATTCCTATTTCAAAAAGAAAGAGTACATCCTTGCCGCCGACACCTACCGCCGTCTGCTTCAGCAGACTCCGGACTCACCCTATGCGAGGAATGCGCAGTTCCAGCTTGCCATGTCTTACGAAAAGCTCTCGCCGTACCACGAGCTTGACCAGGAGTACACTGTCAAAGCGATCAGCGAATTCACCACCTACCTTGACCAGTATCCATCCGATGATTTCGGGGATGCGGCCAGCGATGCCGATATGTATAAAAAGCTGATGGAGGTTGATCCGTCGAACGCCTCTTACAGGCAAAAATACGAGGCCGCGATGGCTGCGCTTTCCAGCCAGTCGCCCGCGCGATACAGCATCCAGGCCATTCCTGCGCTCAGGGAGAAGCTCGCTCATAACCGCTATTCGATCGCCCGGCAATACGCCAAGCTCAAAAAGTACCAGGCCGCAGAGATTTTCTACGATGTGGTCGTCAACCAGTATGCCGATACCAAATGGATCGAGCCAGCCTGGGTTGGCAAAATCGATATGGAGATCAAGCGGGGCAACTGGTTCGAGGCGCGCCAGTCGATAGAGACGTTCCAGCAGCTCTTTCCGGGTAAGGGCGCTCTGGTTGAAGATGCCGCAAAGAAAGTTCTCTCACACTACTCAAATTCGCGCGATCCGAAATCGCAAGAGTGAGAACCGCTGTTTTTGGAGGAAGTTTCGATCCACCGCATAACGGTCATCTCGCGCTTTGCCTCTCTGCACGGGAGCTGGCGGGAGTTGACCGGCTGATCGTATCGGTTTCCAAAAATCCTTTCAAAGAACCCGCTGACGCTTCGGCCCAGGAGAGGGCCGCAATGACCCACCTGCTTGTTGCACAGATCAACGCCGCAGGTAAGTTTGCTGAAATGAGCGACTGGGAGTTGCAGCAGCCGGGGCCGTCGTACACCATCGATCTTTTGCGCCACGTCGCGACGCTCCATCCCGGCGACGAGCTGGTGCTGCTTGTCGGAGAGGACAGCTACCGGCAGATGCCGCAGTGGCGGGAATCGCGTGAGATCGCCAAACTTTGCGACATTGCCGTGTTTGGTCGTTCTTGCGGCGCGCTTGCCGCCGCGTCGTGCGGCGAGAAACTTCCGCCAGCGATGCTCTTCGATTTCGATATGCCGGTTTCAGCAACGGAGGTCAGGCGTCTGGCCGCCGCCGGTCAGCCAATCTCGCATCTCGTCCCTCAATCCATCGCGGCGTACATCGAATCGCACGGCCTGTATCGCGTCTGATTCCCTCGCTTTACAAGCCGTACATACCATTCAGAAAATCACATTGATTCCGGAGCAGAGATGCCGAGAATCCTGAAGCCGTTGCGCAGCACCTGACGCACCGCGAGTGACAGCTCCATCCGCGCTGCGCGGATGCTTTCGTCCGCTTTCAGAATCGGGCACTCCTGATAGAATTTGTGGTAGCGCTCGGCGACCGTGTGGAGGTACTCGACCATCTTCTGCGGTTCGAGCAGGCGCAGGCTGGCCTGAATGAGGTCCGGGAAGTCGAGCAGCGCGGAGGCGAGATCGATCTCCGGCTCGCTCGAAAGCAGCGGCAATCCTTCGCCGGTGGCGGCGGTCTCGTCGAAGCCGACCTCTTTTTCGGCCATACGCACGAGGCTGCAAATCCGCGCGTGGGCGTACTGGAGGTAAAAAACCGGGTTGTCCTTCGACTGCTTTTTGGCCAGCTCGACATCGAAGTTCAGGTGCGAATCCTTGCCGCGCATGATGAAGAACAGGCGCGTGGCGTCCGCGCCGACGTCGTCGATGAGGTCATCGAGCAGGTCGGCGTTGCCCTTGCGGGTGGACATCTTGACCGTCTGGCCACCAACCGTTGTGGTGACGAACTGGTTGATGGCGATCTTGACCTTCGAGGCATCGTAGCCGAGAATTTTCAGCGCTTCGAGCACGTCGGGGTACTCGTCGATGTGATCCGCGCCGAAAACGTTCACCATGAGGTCGAAGCCTCGCTCGAACTTGGTGACGTGGTAGGCAATGTCGGGTAGGCGGTAGCTCGGGTCGCCGGAGGATTTGATGAGCACCTTGTCCTTCTCCTGGCCAAGTTTCGTCGTCATGAACCAGGTCGCGCCGTCGTAGCGCCCGATGAACCCTTTGGCTTCGAGCGCGTCGATCACCTGCTGGTTGCGCGAAGGCTCACCCTCGCGGGACTGGTAGAGCGTGTGCTCGTTGAAGAACTTGTCGTGCGTGATCGACAGCCGTTCGAGCGTCTTGCGGATCGAGCTGAAGATGATCCCCTCGGCAGTCTCCTTGAAGAGCGTCAGTTCGTCGGTCGCGGCCAGCTCGTCGCCGTGCTCAATGAAGAGCGTCTCGGCAATGTCCGAGATGTAGTCGCCCTGGTAGTGCGTCGTCGGGAACTCGATCTCGCGACCGCACTTTTCGAGGTAGCGGAAGCGCACCGATTCGGCCAGAATCTGCATCTGCCGTCCGGCGTCATTAAAATAATATTCGCGCGTCACCTCGTAGCCCTGCGTTTCAAGCAGGTTGGCGATGCAGTCGCCGAGCACGCCGCCGCGTCCGCGCCCGATGGTGAGCGGCCCGGTCGGGTTGGCGCTGACGTACTCGACAATCGCCTTCTGCCCCTTGCCCGACTCCGTGCATCCGAATGCCTCACCCTGCCGGAGCACGGCGCTCGCCGAGCGCATGACGAAGACCTGATCGAGGTGGAAGTTGATGAAGCCGGGGCCGGCCACCTCGGTTTTTGTCACGGTGCCCTCCGGAAATGAGAGCAGCCCGATGAGCTGCGAGGCCAGTTCGCGCGGATTCCGTTTCGCCTCCTTGGCGAGCAGAAAGGCGATGTTGGTCGAGAAATCGCCGAACTTCTTGTCGGTCGGTTTTTCGATCTGAATCTCTTTATCGGTCTCTATGCCCGCCTTCTGCAGGGCCGCTTCGATGTAGGGAAGAAAAAATGCTCGCATCGGAATGATCGTTATGACATGGTTTTGGCAGTGCCGGAAAGCTCCAGCAGCAGTTCGGGCATGAGTCCCTCGAAATGGTCGATGGCCGTGATGACGTTGTCGAACGCCGAGAAGGCCTCGGGACGATTGGTGGTGGTGACGGCCACGCAGCTCATGCCTGCGGCGGCGGCGGCCTCCGCGCCGGGCAGCGCGTCCTCGAAGACGATGCAGGACGACGGCTCGACACTGAGCAGTTCAGCCACGCGCAGGAAGGTCTCGGGATGGGGCTTGCCATGTTTGACCTGATGAGCACCGATGATCGCCTGGAACCGTGACTTCATGCCGGTCAGGCCGAGCACGTAGTCGATGTTCTTCGGCCCCGCGCCCGTACCGATGCCGAGCCGGATGCCCACGCCGGATGCGCGGTTGAGGAACGCTTCGAGGCCGGGCATCTGCACGATGGCGCTGCGGTTCATCACTCTGTAGAGAATGTCCTTCAGCTCCGTCAGCTTGTCGGCCTCTTCGGGCGAAATCGCCGGATCGAGGAAGTAACGCAAGACGTCGAGTCCCTTCATGCCTGCGGTCTCGACGAGGTAGCGCTCCGGGTCGAGTCCCGACAGTCCGTAATCGGCGAACAGATCGACCCACGACTGCGCGTGCATTCTCATGTTATCGACCAGTACGCCGTCCATGTCGAAAATAAAGGCTTTCGGGCTGTTATCGTTTTGTATCATCATGCGTTACTCTCCCCGAGGTTCATGGCCTCCCGTACCTCTTTCATGGTTTCTCCGGCAATTTTCCGTGCTTTCGTTTCGCCCTCGTGCAGAATCTCTTTGACCATTTCCGGGCGCTCTTCGTAGTGCTTGCGCCGTTCGAGGATCGGAGCCAGCTCCGCCGAAATGTTCGCCGCGCACATCTTTTTGCAATCAACGCAGCCGAGTGCGCCTGAGCGGCATCCCGCCTCAACTTCGGCGAGCTGAGCTTCGCCGGTGAACTTCTGGTGATAGCTGAAAACCAGGCACACCTCCGGGCGGCCCGGATCGTTGCGGCGAACTTTCAGCGTGTCGGTCACGGCGGGGCGCATCTTTTTCATTACCTCGTCGGGGCCGTCGGAGAGCAGAATCGTGTTGCCGAGCGACTTGGACATCTTCGCCTTGCCGTCGAGGCCGACGAGGCGGGCGAACTTGGTGATCTTCGGCGAAGGTTCCGGGAAGACGTCGCCCAGCTCCGGATGCTGGTAGTGGCTGTTGAACTTGCGGGCGATCTCGCGAGTTATTTCAACATGCGGAATCTGATCCTCGCCCACGGGAACCACGTTGCCCTTGTAGAGCAGAATATCCGCCGCCTGCAACACCGGATAGCCGAGGTGGCCATAGACGAGCGACTCCATGTTCAGGTCGCGCACTTGCTCCTTGAGCGTCGGATTGCGTTCGAGCCGCGCCGTGGTGACGAGCATCGAGAAGATGAGGAACAGCTCGGAGTGCTCCTTGACCTGCGACTGCCGGAAAACCGGGCTTTTATCGGGATCGACCCCCGCCGCG
The DNA here is from genome assembly GCF_006265165.1 of Chlorobaculum thiosulfatiphilum. Lineage (GTDB taxonomy): Bacteria > Bacteroidota > Chlorobiia > Chlorobiales > Chlorobiaceae > Chlorobaculum > Chlorobaculum thiosulfatiphilum. The sequence goes on along the minus strand of NZ_VDCH01000005.1, from coordinate 123,440 downwards.
AGCCAGTCTATGAGCATGTCGATGGAGTGCGCATACAGACTCGAAGTATCGAGCGAAGTGGTCAGGCTGTGGTAATCGGCGATGAGGAAGCAGGTCTCGTAGGCCCGGCTTCCGTCCGGGTGGAGAAGGTTCTGTTGGGCGATCCAGTTTTCGAGTGCTCCGGTATAGTGTCCGAGGTGCAGCCTGCCGGTAGGCCGCATCCCGCTTAAAATTCTTTGTATCGACATGAGGTCGTGGTTCTTGCTCCCGTTGCAAGGAGCGTCTCTATAGTTATGGTAGTGCTCCTCTCTTGTCATTCTGAGTCCGACGCAGTCGGGCGAAGAATCCAGAAAGTCACGTAATATGCAGTCAATCAATAAGTTATCAGCCATTTCCGAAGAAGCCGGATTCTTCACTTCGTTCAGAATGACACAACCTCCGGTTTGCGCGCCGCCTGTATGGGCCGGAGACGCTTCTCCGTAGCGGTTACGAAGTTATAACAGTTGTAACAAAGAAAAAAGCTTTGTTTTTGTATTTTAATTTCAGAACGCTATATTAGGCGACTTGTTTTACATTGCGTCGCCGGTACAGCGGCAATTTAAGACAAAACAATATTGAGTTTAGGAGAGTAAGTCCTATACAGCATTCTCTTGCCCAACCATGTCAGGTCCGGAAGGAAGCAGCATCCGGTAATGTGAGTGTGTGATATAGTCAGCTTGCTCTCCTTTTTTTATTGGAATTTTTGAAATCTGAATCCGAACACTAACGATACAGGAGTCAACAATGGATGAGACCATGACAAAAAAAGCGGAATTTCTGCGAGAACCGATCCGGCATATCGAGATCAAGAAACACAACGTCGTGCCGATGGTCGAGCAAATGGCCGACATGGCCTTCCAGGCCCGCAACCTGGCCCGCGCCGCCTCCATCGTCGATCTGATGCAGCAGGACAAGGAGTGCGCCGTCATTCTGACGCTTGCCGGTTCGCTCATCAGCGCCGGGCTGAAGCAGGTCATCATCGACATGCTCGACAACAACATGGTTGACGCTATCGTCTCGACCGGCGCGAACATCGTCGATCAGGACTTCTTCGAGGCGCTCGGCTTCAAGCACTGGAAAGGCTCACAGTTCGCCGATGACTCGGAGTTGCGCGAGCTGGCCATCGACCGCATTTACGACACCTACATCGACGAGGATGAACTTCGCGTCTGCGACGACACGATGGCCATCATCGCCAACTCGATGCAGCCCGGCGCCTACTCCTCCCGCGAGTTCATCGTCGAGATGGGCAAATACATCGAGGCCAACAACCTCGACAAGAACTCCATCGTCTATAAAGCCTACGAGAAGGGTGTGCCGATCTTCTGCCCGGCATTTTCGGACTGCTCCGCCGGTTTCGGCCTGGTACACCACCAGTGGCACAATCCCGACAACCACGTCTCCATCGACTCGGTCAAGGACTTCCGCGAGCTGACCAAAATCAAGATCGAGAACGACAAGACCGGCATCTTCATGATCGGCGGCGGTGTGCCGAAGAACTTTACGCAGGACATCGTTGTTGCGGCTGAAGTGCTGGGCTATGAAGATGTTTCAATGCACACCTACGCCGTGCAGATCACCGTGGCCGACGAACGCGACGGCGCGCTCTCCGGCTCGACCCTCAAGGAGGCCAGCTCGTGGGGCAAGGTTGACACGGTTTACGAGCAGATGGTCTTCGCCGAAGCCACCGTCGCCATGCCGCTCATCGCCGGTTACGCCTATCACAAGCGCAACTGGGAAGGGCGCCCGACACGTAACTTCAACGCCATGCTCGACGCAAAACCGGTCAACGCCTGAGGAGGCCCCATGAAATTCTTTATCGACACCGCCAGCCTCGACGAAATCCGGGCCGCCAATGCACTTGGCGTGCTCGACGGCGTCACGACCAATCCGTCGCTGATCGCCAAGATCGTCAAAGATCCGGCCAACTTCACCTATGCCGACTTCAAGGCGCACATCGCCAAAATCTGCGAAATCGTCGATGGTCCGGTCAGCGCCGAGGTCACCACGCTCAAAGCAGAGGAGATGATCGCCCAGGGCGAGGAGCTCGCGGCCATTCACAAAAACGTCGTCGTCAAGTGCCCGCTCACCGTCGATGGCCTCAAAGCGATCCGCCACTTTTCGCAGAATGGCATCAAGACCAACGCCACGCTGGTCTTCTCGCCCACGCAGGCGCTGCTGGCCGCAAAGGCCGGAGCCGACTTCGTCAGTCCGTTTATCGGACGCCTCGACGACATCAGCACCTCCGGCATGGAGCTGGTGCGGCAGATTGTCACCATCTACGACAACTACGGCTACCTCACCGAGGTGATCGTGGCCAGTGTGCGCAACCCGATGCACGTCGCCGAATCGGCAATGGCAGGCGCGGACATCGCCACCCTCCCGTACAGCGTCATCAAACAGCTCGCCAACCACCCGCTGACCGACAGCGGCCTGAAAAAATTCATGGAAGACGCCGCCGTGATGAAGGGTTGAGCGGTAAGTTGTTTCGGAATTGAGTCTTGAAGCCGGATGTGTGTTGCATGTCCGGCTTTTTTTATGGGCGGAAACACCTGTCAGCCGAAGATTGTCGGTATGATGAGTTGAATTTATCAGGAGTTATATCTATTTATACCTTTTTATCGCTATAAGTGATTATAAGCGACTATAAGAAATTATAATTACCTATAAACTTATCTTTTTTCATTTTTTTCAGCTCAACATGGACAAGATCAGAAATCCATTTTCTCCAGGAGCCGGAGCTCCTCCGCCGGAACTTGCCGGTCGGGATAACGTTCTGGAGCAGGCCGAGGTGCTGTTTGGTCGCATTCTGAGGAAACGACCTGAGAAAAGTATGATCATGACCGGGCTTCGCGGTGTAGGCAAGACCGTACTCCTCAATGAAATGGAGCGGCGTGCAAGTCAGGCCGGGTATAGAACTGTTGTTATCGAGGCCTCGGAGCAAAAGCCGCTGGCAGCCATGCTTATTCCGCCACTACGCTCACTACTCTATGAGCTTGACAGAATGGCAGGCGCAGGAAACAAGGTTCGCCGGGCGTTAGCAGCATTGAAGAGCTTTGTCGGCGCTGTTAAAGTTTCCGTCGGGGATATTGAACTCGGACTCGATATCGAACCGGAAAAGGGAACGGCAGACAGCGGAGATCTGGAGGTCGATCTTTCCAGCCTGTTTGTCGTTGTCGGTGAGGCGGCCGAAGAGCGTCAGTGTGCCGTGGCGATCTTTATTGATGAAATCCAGTATTTCTCAAGCGCCGAACTCAACGCGCTGATAATGGCCATGCATAAAATGCAGCAGCGTCAATTGCCACTGGTGCTCGTGGGAGCTGGTTTGCCAATTTTACCAGGGCTTGCCGGTAACGCAAAGTCTTATGCTGAAAGGTTGTTCAGTTTTCCGGATATTGGGCCGTTAGAAGAAGAGGATGCTGTCAAAGCGCTTCAGGATCCGGTCAACGCGGAAGGAGTTGAATTCGATCGGGATGCGCTCGGTGAAATTTACCGGCTGACCAAAGGGTATCCCTATTTTCTTCAGGAATGGGGCTATCAGGCCTGGAATCAGGCAGAAGCCTCCCCGATAACGTTACAGCTTGTTCATGAGACAAGGCTGGAGGTCGGGCGGCGTCTCGACGAGAATTTTTTCAGGGTTCGGTTTGACCGTTTAACCGACGGAGAGAAAAAATTTCTCCGGGCAATGGCGGAGATCGGTCAAGGGCCATACCGAACAACGGATATTGCGGACGTACTCGGCGTGGAAAGCACTACAGCCATCAGTTCTGTTCGATCCAAGCTCATCACAAAAGGAATGATCTACAGTCCTGCGCATGGGCTGCTGAATTTTACCGTGCCCCTTTTTGACGAGTTTATGAGGCGGGCTATTCCAGACATGTCAGCGCTGTGACTGGCTCGGCATCATGCTGATTGTCATCTGACCGACAGTTGTCTGAAGAAATTCATGGAAGACGCCGCCGTGATGAAGCACTGACACTCGCGTTATTTTTGGATTGACTCTGAAAGCCGGATTTGCAGCGCATGTCCGGCTTTTTTTTATGGGATGAAGGCGATTATTCCTGTGGCTGGTCACTGGATATTCCTGAAAAAACGATACGTCTGAATGACTTACACCGCACCGTCAAAATTCCTCAGCGCGATCTTCTCGATGATCGCAATCATCTGTTTTTCCAGATCGAAGCGCAAGCGCATCATCTCTTTTGTCGGCTCTTCGCAGAATTTCGTGGGTAAATGGTGAATGAGGATCGTTTGACCGAGCCACAGTCAATGGTAAAGCCCTATGCAAAGACTGATCGAGAAAAGGACAAATACGTATAAATGTTTATATAACAATCACTTATAGACTTTCCTGATCAACATCTGATTGTAACGCTCAGGAATGGTTTTATAGTTATCCATTAATGCCACCCACGAAATTCTGCGAGGAACCTATTCCGGCAATCGGAGGGATTGACGATTGTGCGGCTTGGAGGTATCGGCCGTCATTCTTCTTTTCTCTGCTAACTTTGAGGCCATCCAGAATTCAGGCAGGCACGGGGGCCTGCCCCTACGATGGAAAAAACATCCAACCTCTTCCCCCCATCCATCCCCTCCTAAATCGTGAACCCTCCGGTCTGCTCCTTCTCGGCGGCGAGTTTGGCGGCGAGGAATTCGCGGTTCATTCGGGCGATGTTGGCGATGGATATTTCTTTGGGGCATTCGGCCTGGCAGGCGTAGGTGTTGCTGCAAAAGCCGAAGCCGAGGGCGTCCATTTCGGCGACCATCTGCTGCACGCGACGCGTGGCTTCGATGCGACCTTGCGGCAGGAGCGCCAGATGGGAGATTTTCGCGCCGACGAAGAGCATCGGCGAGGCGTTGGGGCAGGCGGCGACGCAGGCTCCGCAGCCGATGCAGGCAGCGGCGTCGAAGGCCGAGTCGGCGTTGGGTTTGGGCACGGGGATGGTGTTGGCGTCGGGCACACCGCCGGAGTTGACCGAGATGTAGCCTCCAGCCTGGATGATGGTGTCGAGCGCACTGCGATCCACGATCAGATCCCTGACCACCGGAAACGCGCCGCTTCGCCACGGCTCGATATAAATCATCTCGCCATTGCGGAAGGCTCGCATGTGGAGCTGGCAGGTGGTTGTGCCCTTCAACGGGCCGTGCGGGCGACCGTTGATGTAGAGTCCACAGGCTCCGCAGATGCCTTCGCGGCAGTCGTGGTCGAAGGCAACCGGCTCTTCGCCCCTGCTGATAAGCTGCTGGTTGAGCTGGTCAAGCATTTCGAGAAACGAGCTGTCGGGCGAAATATCATCGACCATGTAGCTGACCAGCCTGCCTTTGTCGTCGGCGTTTTTCTGTCGCCAGATTTTGAGGGTGAACTTCATGAGCAGCCGTTATTTGTAGGATCGTTGCGTGAGCTTCACCGTGTCGAAATGCAGCTCCTCGCGGTGCATCTCCGGCGCGGTGTCGCGGCCTTTGTGCTCCCACGCGGCGACGTAGGCGAACTCGTCGTCGTTGCGCAGCGCTTCGTGGTCGGGGGTCTGGTACTCCTCGCGGAAGTGGCCGCCGCACGACTCCTTGCGATGCAGCGCGTCGCGCACCATGAGGTCGCCGAGTTCGATAAAGTCCTGTACGCGCCACGCCTTCTCCAGCTCCGGGTTGTACTCCTTCAGCCCGCCCGAAATCTTGACGCCCGAGGCGAACTCCGCCTTCAGCTCTGCGATCAAGCCGAGCGCTTTGGTCAGCCCCTCCTCGTTGCGCGACATGCCGCAGTGCTCCCACATGATTTTGCCGAGGCGCCGGTGGAAGTGGTCAACAGACTCCTTTCCGCCGCTCTTTTTGAGCCGCGCGAGCCGGTCGGTCACGTCGCGGACGGCGAGGTGGAACTCCGGCAGGGTGGTCGGAATTGGCGGCGTGTTGATTTCGTGCGAGAGGTAGCCCGAGATGGTGTAGGGCAAAACGAAGTAGCCGTCGGCCAGGCCCTGCATGAGCGCCGACGCGCCGAGGCGGTTGGCGCCATGGTCGGAGAAGTTGCACTCGCCGATGGAGTAGAGGCCCGGCACGGTGGTCATCAGCTCGTAGTCCACCCACAGGCCGCCCATCGTGTAGTGCACCGCCGGGTAGATCATCATCGGTGTGCGGTAGGGATTGTCATCGACGATGCGCTGGTACATCTGGAACAGGTTGCCGTAGCGGGCGGAGATTTCGGCGCGTCCGAGCCGCTCGATGGCGTCGCTGAAGTCGAGATAGACCGCAAGCCCGGTCGAACCGACGCCATAGCCCGCGTCGCAGCGCTCCTTGGCCGCCCGCGAGGCGACGTCGCGCGGCACCAGATTGCCGAAGGCCGGGTAGCGGCGTTCGAGGTAGTAGTCGCGCTTCGACTCGTGAATCTGCTCCGGGCGCAGCTTTTTCTGCCGGATCAGCTCGGCGTCCGACTTCTCTTTCGGCACCCAGATGCGCCCGTCGTTGCGAAGGCTTTCGCTCATCAGCGTGAGCTTGGACTGGAACTCGCCGTGCACAGGAATGCAGGTCGGGTGAATCTGCGTGAAGCAGGGATTGGCGAACGCCGCCCCTTTTTTCCAGGCGCTCCACGCTGGCGTCACGTTCGAGCCCATCGCGTTGGTCGAGAGGTAGAATACGTTGCCGTAGCCGCCGGTGGCCAGCACCACGGCGTGGGCCGCGTGGCGCTCGATTTCGCCGGTCACGAGGTTGCGTGCGATGATGCCCCGCGCCTTGCCATCGACGACGACGATGTCGAGCACGTCGCGGCGGCTGTAGAGCTTCACGGTTCCGGCGGCGATCTGGCGGCTCATGGCGCTGTACGCGCCGATCAGGAGCTGCTGGCCGGTCTGCCCCCGCGCGTAGAAGGTGCGCGACACCTGCGCGCCGCCGAAGGAGCGATTGGCGAGCAGGCCGCCGTACTCGCGGGCGAAGGGCACGCCCTGCGCCACGCAGAGGTCGATGATCTCCGGACTGATCGAGGCGAGCCGATAGACGTTCGATTCGCGCGAGCGGTAGTCGCCCCCCTTGATGGTGTCGTAAAAGAGCCGGAAGACGTTGTCGCCGTCGTTCTGGTAATTTTTCGCGGCGTTGATGCCCCCCTGCGCGGCGATGCTGTGCGCCCGGCGCGGGGTATCCTGATAGCAGAACGACTTGACGTTGTAGCCAAGCTGGCCAAGCGTGGCCGCCGCCGCCGCGCCCGCAAGCCCCGTGCCGACCACGATGATGTCGAGCTTGCGCTTGTTGTTCGGGCTGACCAGTTTGCACCCGGCCTTGTAGGCGTCCCACTGGTCGGTGAGCGGCACGCCCGGCGAATTGGCGTTCAGTTTTATCATCGGCGGTCAATCTCCATGCGGCGCGGCGTTAGTTGAACAGGGTGAAGCGGAGCGGAATCGCCATGAACCCCCCGGCAATGATTATCGCGTACAACGTGCTGGCCGCGTTGATGAGCGGGGTGTATCGGGGATGGTTCAGGCCGAGCGTCTGCGTGGCGGCCTGAAGGGCATGGTTCAGGTGAAATCCGAGCACGACAAACGAAACCAGGTAGATCGCTGAATAGGTGGTGTCCGAAAACAGCAGCACCGCGCGACTGTAGAAATCGTGGCGTTCGATGCCGGGCGGCGGCGCGACAACGCCGATCTTGATGAAGTAGAAATCGATGAAATGGAGCGCAAGAAAGATGAGCACCACCACGCCGCTGTGCAGCATGTACTTCGAGAACGGAGCGGTTTCGGAGCGGCTTTTGTGCTGGTAGCGGATCGGGCGCGACCACCGGTTCCGGATGCTGACGATCACCCCGAAGACGATGTGCAGCAGGAAGCCGCCGAAGAGCGCAAGCTCGAAAATCCGGATCACCGGATAGCTGCTCATGAAACCCGCCGCCGCCGAGAAGGATTTGCCGCCATCATCGACAAGCAGCAACATGTTGATGCCGAGATGCACCGCGAGGAACACAAGCAGAAATACTCCGGCCAGCGCCATAAGCACCTTGCTGGCAATGGATGAGAATGTTTTCTGCCCGGTAGCACCCATAATTCGTGAACTTTCAGTGACAAGATACAGGTTGCACAACCCGTTGAACTGTTTGCGCAAGCTAACGCCATCTTGTCGAAATGACAAGCCCAATCGTCTATTCGGTATCGAAAGAAGGAATTACGGCGACGGCCCGAACGGGGCAGGCCTCAGCGCCGGAGACAGGCAGCGGCAGCGCCGAAAAGAAAAAATCACTGTCGCCCAACGGTTCCAGCCCGGTGAGATTTTCGATCAGCACGAAACCCGCACGAAGCAGGCGGCGATGGATTGGCAACACCTCCGAATCAGCCTCGTCGAACGACGGCGCATCGATGCCGATGCCCTTCAGCCCCAGTCCGGCGAGCCGCGCCGCCGCTTCCGGCGAAAGCACCGGATAGTCGCGGTTGTATTCATCGCGGCCCCAAAAGCGGCTCCAGCCGGTATGCAGCAGGAGGAATTCAGCCTGCCCGATCCGCTCGCGGCTGGCAAGCACCCGATCGAGCGAAACTGGCCCCGCCTCTGTTTGGCGCAGATCGAGCAGCGCCCCCTTGCCGATAAAGTGAGAAACGTCGAGCTGGTCGAGCGTTGCCGCGCCGTCGAACAGATGCGCCGGAGCGTCGAGGTGAGTGCCGGTGTGCGACGACAGTTGCAGCCAGCGCTCGCCAAAGCCGTCGCGCCCGACCGTGCAGAGATCGGAAAACTCCGGCCGGGGCGTTCCCGGCCAGAGCGGCATGGCGGGCGAAATCGGATGGCTGAGATCGACGATGCGCATGGTGATGCTCCGGTTGCGGTACTGTTCGCGCGACTCCGTCAGTAGAGCAGCGAATAGCTCAGCACCACGGCGTTGCTGTTGATGCCATGGTTCGGTTCGCTCGTGCCCGCGTTTGAAAGGTGGCGGAAACGGTAGCCAACGGTGATGGCGCTGTTACCGGAAACGGCGACCTGCGCGCCGAGACCGAACTGGTTCAGAAAGTTGAACCCGGCATCACCCTGCTCCTTGCTGTCGATGCTCAGGTACATCGGGCCGGAACCGATTTCGCCGACCAGCTTCACCGATGGCGCGATCGGGTGGAGATAGCGGAAGAAGACGTTCAGGCCGGTTTCGACCCCCGAGTCGGGTTCGGTGACGGGATTGCAGAATGGTTCGAGCGCAAGCTGGAGTGTGCCTTTGCTGTCTCTCATGCCGAACGCGGAGTTCATGTCGAAGCCGAAACGCACAAAGATCGGAACCGCATGGTAATCCGCTTCGGTGAACTTCATATGCCCCCATGCGTAGCCGGAACCGATGGCGATTTCATCGAGATGAACCCCCTCGTGAGTATCTGATGGCGCGGCGTTGAGCTTGCCGGGAATGAAACTGCACGTGAACAGAAGGGGGATGAATAAACGGAACAGCTTTTTTTTCATGATCTTACGAGTTATGTGGTTTTGAGCTGATGCGGTTGGCGACAAACCGCACGGCGGCATCGACGGCGGCCTTGCGTTCACAGTCGCAGAAAATCTGGTGGTCGGTTTTTTCGAACCAGACAATGGATGTGGCCTCTGGCGGCGTCGCGACGGCGCGCGTCAGAATTTCGGCGCTCTCGGGCAGCACGATGCTTTCGTGGCGGGCGTGCAGAATCAGCGCAGGCACGCGGACGCGGACGGTGATCCGCATCGTCTCCTCCAGCAGCTCGAACATCGAGAGAATCGTTTTGGTCGGCGCCCAATCATACTGCTCCGGAATGATGGCGCTGCCGGGATCGGCGAATTTGGCCTCCATGCCCCAGCGGTCAACGACATGGCTGATGAGCGGCGCGAGGAAGTGGAGCGGGCGTCCGGGGCCAAGCGGCGAGGTGAGCCTGATCGGCGGCGTGGCGAGAATGACCGAATCGACCAGCTCCGGACGGCGAGCGGCAAGTTGCAGCGCGAGCAAGGCGCCCATGCTGTGGCCGATGACCACCGCCTTGCCGTCGATGCCGGTCAGCGTTTCGAGCGCTCGCTCGGCATCTTCGAGCCAGTCCGGCCAGGTCACGCCGCGCAGCTCGTCCGGCGATGAAGCGCCATGACCGCGCAAGAGTGGCGTGGCAATCCGGAGGTCGAAGCGGCCAAGCGGGCCGAAAAGCTCCCGTACGCTCTCAAGGTTCGCCGTAAATCCGTGAAGGATCACGATGCCGGTCAAGCGCCTTTCTGGCGGCTCATGTGAAACCCGATTCATCATTCGGCAAAAGTGCTGTTCACTGCATAACTATCTGCGGTAAAAGCGTTTGCAGACATACGGCAGAAAATTTTGATTCAGGAAATATACAAGAGGGTCAGGAATATTCAGTCGAAATAGCTATTTTTTTATTCAAAGGATAGCGCTACCATGTCGATATGCAGCTCCCCGATTACCGGAGATACGCCATGATCAAGTACAAGAGAATACCCGTCCTGCTGTTGCTTCTGCTCCTGTCGCTTCAGGCCTGTTCGACGTACAAGGGCACAACGACCACGTCACGCGGCCAACAGCGAATATCGCCGGAAGAGGCGTACCGGCTGGGCAAACTCAAGAATAATCCCTACCTCATCGACGGTCGGCTCTATGTGCCCATGAGCTTCGACCAGGTCTATGCCTACGAGGAGACCGGCCTGGCCTCGTGGTACGGCCAGGAGACGCTCGACCAGCATAACGGACAGCCCACGGCCTACGGCGAAACGTTCGACCCAAATCTGCCCAGCGCCGCCCACAAATACCTCCCGCTGCCGATGATCGTGAGGGTCACCAACCTCGAAAACAACACCTCGATCGTCGTGCGGGTCAACGACCGCGGCCCCTTCGTCGATGGCCGCGTGATCGACCTGAGCATGGAAGCCGCCAAACGGCTCGGCTTCTACGGCAAAGGCACCGCCAAGGTCAAGATCGAATCGGTGTACCGGTAGGGAGAATGATGAATTATGAGCGATGAGTGATGAGTGATGAATTGAAAATTCCTGAACGGTCGTTCCGGTTTGCTGTTCGGATTGTGCGGTTTTGCCGTTTTCTTGAACGACACGGCAATGTTTCTCGCACACTGGCTGGCCAGTTATTGCGATCAGCGACATCGATCGGAGCCAATGTCGAGGAGGCTCAAGCCGGGCAAAGCAAATCGGATTTCATTGCGAAAATGTCCATTGTCCGACAAAGAGGCGCGCGAAACCCACTACTGGCTTCGTGTGCTTGTCGCATCAGATGTCGTTGAACAACCACAACTCGATAATTTGCTCAAAGAGTCAGATGAGCTGGTTCGCATCCTGACCAGCATCGTAAAGTCAGCGCAATGCGGAAAAGCCCACCGCGAACAGTAGTCTCTCACTCCCCATCCGCTTCTTTAATTCAGCATTCATCACTCATAACTCATCATTTTCCTCACTTCCCGCAGCATTTTTTGTACTTCTGGCCGCTGCCGCAGGGGCAGAGATCGTTTCTGCCGGGGTCTTCAGCTTTGGGCGGTTTCGCGCTTTCCGCCGCCTGGTTCCGCGCCGGCATCCAGAAGCTTTTGATTTCAAGCACGGCTTCCGGGATCAGCTTCCAGAGTTCGTACTCCTTCTCCTCATCCAGCCCAAGCTTGTCGCGCAACAGGCCGGAGGCAGCGGAGATGGCAAAAATAGTCTTGGAGCCTTTTTCGTCTCTCAGCAGCGGCTGCCAGGAGGCGGGCCTCACGTTCACTCCCTCGATGAAGCCGAGGCACCACGATCTGGCCGCGTGGCGCTGCGCCTCGTCGTTGTCGAAGGTGGTCAGGTTGGGCAGCGGCGCGTAGTCGGCGGGACTCTCCTCGAACTGATGCGCGAGCGCGTTCATCATCCGCACGGTCAGCCCCACGATCCGCTCCTCCTGCTTGCCGGACTGAAAAACCGGCGCTTCGGCGGAGCCAGCCGAACCCCAGACGTACGACAGCCATTCGTCACGCCCGATCGTATCCGGCCCGATGACGAGCGCGGTCAGGAAGCCGTCGAGCGCGTCGAGATTCATCGGATGCTTCAGTTCCGATTCGTGCAGCAGGAAATCCTCCAGCTCTTCATATTCCTGCGCGGTCAGTTCTGCGGTGGAGTTATACTGAAAGGTGTCACTCATGATTCGTCTGGTGATGTGTTATCGATTTATGCAGCGGGGCCGCTCGTCATGAACGCTTCGTGGAAGCTCGCCATGCCTTGCGCAACGCGCCCGTCAAACGAGAGCGTGAAAAAGACCTCCGGCGGTACGCCCTCGTGCGCCAGCCCCTGCGGGTTCTCGAAGCCGAATTGCCGGTAATATTCCGGATGGCCGACCAGGCAGCAGCCTTTCGCGCCGAGCGCTTGCAGCCGGGCGAGGCCCTCGCGGATCAGTGCCTTGCCGATGCCCTGCCGCTGAAGCTCCGGCATCACCGAGACCGGCCCGAGGCCGAACCAGTCAGTCGTGCCGTCCTGCATCGTCACCGGCGAAAAGGCGATGTGGCCGACGACCTGCCCGTCGAGTTCCGCCACGAGCGAGATGGTCAGAGCGCCAGCCTCGCGCAGCGCCCCGATGACGAACTGTTCGGTGTGCTGGCTGATTTCGAGCGTCGCGAAAGCCGCGACGGTCACCTCGCTGATCGCCGTAGCATCGGCAGGCGTTTCTGGTCTGATGACGATTTTCTGGTTCATCGTGGCTGGCGGTTGTTGAAGCGTTCAGGAAACGCGTGTTCAGGCGAGTTTGCCTGGGAATTTGTCGGCCAATATACCAATATCCCCCGTTTGTCGTGCACACCCGCAGGAGCGCCGTCCGGCAGGCGCGGGGCGTGACCGGAAAACGTGACCGGTCAAGTTCGCGGTGAACTTTGCGCTCTTTGCTTTTCCTTTTTACAGTGATACTTTACTTATGCTTGGCCTTGCACAGGTTCATTGCCCATTTTTGTATATGGCGCGACGCCTGAAGGCCGGGCCGGAAAAATTTCACCCCTGTTCTCTGTCCGTTTCGCATCCGAGAGATAATCATCACCATAACTCCCAAGGAGACTCATCATGAAGATCAAAGCCTTGCTGATTTTTCTGCTTTTCTGCACCATCGCCCTCGTCCAGGATGGACTGGCCGCCGGAAAACCCCGGATCGGCGTCCTGAGGTTCACCAACCACTCCGGTGCGGCATGGTGGAACGGCGGCGTCGGTACCGACCTGCAAGACATGCTCATCTCGGAACTTGCATCAACCAACAGCTTCCGCGTGCTCGAAAGGCGGGAACTCGACGCGGTGCTCGACGAACAGGATCTCGGCAGGTCTGGCCGGATCAATCCGAGAACACGCGCCAGACTGGGCAAAATCACCGGCGCCCAGTACCTTGTCGCCGCGACGGTTTCCGCATTTGAACAAAACACGAGCGGTGGCGGCGGCGGACTCTCTTTCCGCGGGATCAGTCTTGGCGGAAGGCAGGACAAGGCCTACATGGCGGTCGATCTGAAGGTGATCGATGTGGAGACCGGCGAAATCTACGACGCACGGACGGTCGAGGCGACCTCGAAGTCGAGCGGCGTCAGCGTCGGCGTTTACCGCGACGGCTTTGGCGGCCACCTCAGCGAGTACAAGAACACCCCTGTCGGCAAAGCGATCCGCGCCTGCATCATCGAAATCACCGATTATCTGCAATGTTCGCTCGTGGAGGGCAAGGACAGCGGCTGCATGGATCAGTACAACCGCAAAGAGCAGAACCGCCGCGAAAAGACCAGAGGCTCCATCGATCTCGATTGACCAGCCGGAACGGCTCGCCTGATTTCAGAAGCGCCTGCGCATTGTTCGCCCGATGCGCAGGCGCTTCTGTTTTTTAACTGGCAGAGCCCGGCAGGGGAGAAAAAAATCGGCAGGATCACGGATGGTTAAGAAAGCGCTTTCAGTGTGGTCGCGCCCGCCCTCAGCTCTGCTTTCCCGCGTCTGCCAAAAGTTTGCAAAGCCTTCACGCTTTGATCACGTCTCTTCTCGCCTTTCGGCTTTATCTTCGAATTTATTCTTACCGGACTACCCATGCAATGGCTCTACTGCGATTTTCATATCCACACGACCTGGAGTGACGGGGCGTGTTCGATTGACGAGGTTGTCGATCTCTACGGCGAGGCCGGATTCGATGTGATCGCCATAACCGATCATGTGCTTGACCGCGAAAGCATCGAGCGATACGGGAAGCCCGTTTCGGAGCTCTCCGTCATGGACAGGGCGGCGTTCGGTGCGTATCAGAAGTCGCTGTGGCGTGCGGCGAGAAGCGCTTGGGAGAAGTATGGAATGCTGTTGATTCCTGGCGTCGAGCTGACCAACAACACCGACCGCTATCACATCCTGGCTCTCGACCTCAAGGAATTCATTTCACCTGATCTGTCCGTCGAAGAGATCATTGCATCCATCAGAAGACAAGAGGGGATTTCGGTTGCCTGTCACCCCTATTTCAGGAACCATTCCGGGGAAGACCCGTCGTTCTACCTCTGGGAAAACCATGAACGCCTCGCCTCGCTGTTCGACGCATGGGAGGTGGCCAACCGGGACGACCTGTTCAATGTTGTCGGCCTGAAAAAATTCAACTACATCGCCAACTCCGACTTTCACGAACCGAGGCACCTGCTGTCGTGGAAAACGCTGCTGCGATGCGAAAAGAATGTCGAATCGGTCAAGGAGACCATCAGAAAAAATGACCAGGTTTCGTTATTTTTGTACCGTGGGGGGAAAATCCGGCCGTGACTTGCGGCCCGAAAAAAAGGTTGAATCATGGTCGTTATTCTCCGGCGCTTTGTTGCCCTGTACGATTGGTTTGAGCAGCTCTGGGAAGACCGGCGCCGGGAGCGCGTTGCAGCCAATCTGCTGATTCTGGCGTTCCTCTCTTCGCTCATCCTGATCGAGCTTGCCCGTCTGGGGTGGCTTCCGGCAGGCGTCGCCTCTCTTCTGCCGAAAACCCATTACTACGCTATCAGCACAGCGCTTTCCATGCTGCTCGGCCTCGAAGTGTTCGGGCTGGTCTTCAGCATCGCCAAATCGGTTTCGGTGTCGGTCGGCAAGCAGTTTGAAATTCTCTCGCTCATCCTGCTTCGCCACTCCTTCAGCGAGCTTGTCCATTTCAGCGAGCCGCTGGGCTGGGCGGAGGCGTCGCAGCCGGTGCTGCTCATGCTTGCCTATGCGGGCGGCGGCCTGTCGATCTTCCTCTTGCTCGGCGTCTATTACAAGCTCCAGCACCATCGCGCCATCACCCGTGACAAGGAGGCCGCGGCGGATTTCATCGCCGTCAAGAAGATCATCTCGCTTTTGCTTCTGCTGATCTTTTTCGTGATCGGCGCTATCGACGGTTTGAAGTATCTGAATGGCAATGCCACGAACGAATTCTTTTCACTCTTCTTCACGATTCTCATCTTCAGCGACGTGCTGATCGTACTGATCTCGTTGCGCTACAGTTCGAGCTATCCCGTTGTTTTCCGGAACTCCGGGTTCGCCGTCGCCACCTTGCTCATTCGGCTCGCCCTGACCGCGCCGCCCTATTTCAGCGTACTGCTCGGCATCGGCGCGATTGCGTTCGCCATCGGCATCACCTTCGCCTACAACCGCTTCGAAAACGCTGAGATGCAGCGCTCGGCGCATATCTGAGCGCGGTCAGCTTTGTGCTCCATCGGGATTGGATGGAGCGCTGACAGCGCTCATCTCCAGAACATCGCAGACCGCCGAGGTGAGCGCAGCAAGTTCGCCTTCGCCGATAATGAATGGCGGCATGAGATAGACCAGCCGTCCGAAGGGCCGAACCCAGACGCCCCGCTCGACGAACGCTTGCTGGATTTTCGCCATATCGACCGGCTTGTCGAGTTCGACCACGCCGATGGCTCCGAGCGTCCGCACGTCGCGTACGCCGGTCATCGCGTTGCAGGGCGCGAGGCCTTTGGCGAGTTGCTGCTCGATGCGCCGGACGCTCGATTGCCAGTCGCTGGAAAGCAGCAGCGTGAGGCTCGCCACGGCGACCGCGCAGGCGAGCGGGTTGGCCATGAAGGTGGGGCCGTGCATGAACACGCCGGGATTTCCGGCGGAGATCGTGTCGGCCACATGGCCGGAGGCGACCGTGGCGGCGAGGGTCATGTAGCCGCCGGTGAGCGCCTTGCCGAGGCAGACGATGTCGGGCGTGACGCCTGCGTATTCCATCGCGAACATCCGGCCCGTGCGCCCGAAGCCGGTCGCGATCTCGTCGAAGATGAGCAACACGTCGTGTTCCGTGCACAGCTCCCGGAGGCGTTGCAGATAAACCGGGTTGTAGAAACGCATCCCGCCCGCCCCCTGCACGATTGGCTCGATGATGATCGCCGCGACGACGCTGGCGTGAGTTTCGAGCAGCTCCCGCATCTCTGCGATGGCCACCTCGCGCCACGGCTCGCGGAAGCCGCACGACGGCGCTTCGGCGAAGAGCTGCTCCGGCACTGCGCCGCTGAAGAGGCTGTGCATTCCCGTGACCGGATCGCAGACCGACATGGCCATGCAGGTGTCGCCGTGATAGCCGGAGCGCACCGTCAGCAAGCGTTTCTTTGCCGGACGACCGGCGGCCTGCCAGTATTGCAGCGCCATCTTGATGGCCACCTCGACGGAGACCGAGCCAGAGTCGCAGAAGAAAACGCGGTCGAGCGGATCGGGCAGAAGGCCGACGAGCAGGCGACCAAGCTCGATGGCCGGTTCGTGCGTCAGCCCGCCGAACATCACGTGGCTCATGCGAGCGAGCTGCTCCGTCACGGCGCGGTTCAGCGCCGGATGGTTGTAGCCGTGGATCGCCGCCCACCACGACGACATGCCGTCGATCAGTTGCCGCCCGTCCTCCAGCTCGATCAAGACGCCGCTGGCGCTTTTGACGGGATACACCGGCAAGGGATCGGCCATCGAGGTGTAGGGATGCCAGAGATGCTGGCGGTCGAAATCGAGATTCATCGTCATCGGCGTGGCGGATCGATGAGGCGTTGCAAATCCTCCGCCTCCACCGCGAGGCCGCTGGCATCGAGATCGATCACCGGCGCGGCGTCGTAGCCGAGGCGCTTCAGGGCGGCGGCGATCACCGTGCGCGTGTCGGCGGCGATGGTTTCGTCCGCCTCGAAGAACCGGTTGTAGATGAGGCCACGGACAGGAATATGCCGCGCCGCGCACACTTCGAGCGAGAGCAGCGTGTGGTTGATGCTGCCGAGGCGCGGGGAGCTGACCAGCACGAGGCCGTAGCCCGCGTCGCGCACGTAGTCGGCGAAGAGCAGCTCCGGCGTGAGCGGCACGAGCAAACCGCCAACCCCTTCGAGCAGCACGAGGTCGTAGCGCAACTGCAATTTGAAGGTGCTGCGCCGGATCGCCATGAAGTCGATCTCGCGCCCCTCCAGCGCGGCGGCAAGATGCGGCGAAGCCGGAAAGCGGAAGAGGTACGGGCAGGTCGCGCCGTCCAGATCGACCTCCTGCAACGGGATGCCCATCAGTTCGCGGTGCGTGGCAATGTCCTCCGAGACGCCCTCGCAGCCGGTCTGCGCGATCTTCTGGGTGATCGTGCGCACTCCCGCCCCGGCGAAGCGCCGGGCGAGCAGGCCGGTGGCGACGGTTTTGCCGATGCCGGTATCGATGCCCGACACCACGAGCACCTGTCCTTTCATGACTCTTTCCTCCTGAAACAGCAATAAACGGGATGCCAGGTGAGCGCGACGCCGCTGCCCGCCGGGTAGGCAGCGCGATAGCGGCGCAGAAAATCGAGGTAGTGCGAGCGCGTCCAGGCGCGGCTGGAAACGCCGTTCACGCCGGTTGCGCGGATGTGGCGGAGCACCGCTTCGGGCGTCTCGAACTCCTGCCGGACGATCTCCTCTTCGATGGCGACCACCTCGAAGGCCGTTCCGCCAAGCGCGGCGACTTCGCCGATGCTCCGGTAGGGGAGCGCCGCCTCGCCGAGCGTGGCGATCTCGCGCATGTTCTGTGCGCCGAAGGTGCTGAACGCCACGAGGCCGCCCGGCCTCATCGACGCCGAGAGCCGCTCGAAAAATAGCGCCGGTTCGTGCAGCCACTGCAAGGTGGCGTTCGAGACAGCAAGATCGAGATTGGCGGGCAGCGGATCGAGCCGCTCGACGTCGCCTGGCAGGAACTCCAGCCGCCCTATCTCGCGGCCTGACACGGCAGCCTCGACGAACACGCGGCTTTCGGCGACGAGATCGTTGGCGTAAAAAGCCTCCGCCGAGTGGCGCTCGAAGAGCATCGAGGTGAGCATGGCCGAGCCGCAGCCGAACTCGAAGACGCGCCCAAGAGACGGCGCGGCTCCGGCGCTTTCGATCATTGCGACCAGCCGCGCGGCCATGCGCCGCTGCACCTCGGCGTGACCGGCGTAGGTCGGCAGCGCTCGCCGGAAGCGGCGGCGCACGAGCTGCTTGTCGATACCGGCGCTCATGCGAGCAGCTCCCGCCATCCGGCGAGGTGGGTGAAGGGAAAATGGGGCATCGCGGCGATTTCGACGGCGGGCACTCCCGCCTCGCGCCACGAGCGGCGCTGGTTTTCGGGCGTGAAAATCAGGTCGCGCCCGCCGATCAGCGCTTTCGAGAATTTCCATGACGCGGCGCTTGCCGCCGGACAACTGGCGACCGCCTCGCCAATCGAGCGAAGTTCCGCCTGCTGCTCGTCGGCGGAGCGGACAGCGCGGACGGCCTCGGCGATCTCCGCCGGAATGCCGCCCGTCATCCGGCGCTCGAAGCGCTTGCGGTTCTCGTCGTTCCAGCTTTCGAGCGTTCCACGGAAGATTTCGGGCGGAATGCCGCGCTCCGCATTGACCGGCGTCGGCGTGCCGTTGAGCGCCACGGCGCGGTCGATCCTTGCGAGTCCCGCATTCGAGGCCGCCCAGACGCCAAGCGACCAGGCG
This sequence comes from Chlorobaculum thiosulfatiphilum, assembly GCF_006265165.1. Taxonomy (GTDB): domain Bacteria; phylum Bacteroidota; class Chlorobiia; order Chlorobiales; family Chlorobiaceae; genus Chlorobaculum; species Chlorobaculum thiosulfatiphilum. The sequence continues at coordinate 104,605 of NZ_VDCH01000005.1, read as the reverse complement.
ACGAGATAGAGCGAATCCGAGTCGGCTATCGCCTCGCCGAGCCAGCCGGGTAGCGAGAGGTCGCAGTAGTCGTAGAGCACGGCGATGTCGCGATCCGGCAAATCGGGCCACGTCGAAGCAAGCCAGTCGGCCACGCGGCGATCCATGCCCCAGCCGTTGAAAAAGAGCAGCAGGCTTCGGTTGCCCCGCCGGACGATCCACTCCGCTTTCACGATGCGCCCCTTTTCATGGTTTCGGCAAGCGCGGCGATGTCCTCGACGGTCAGATCGGCCCGGAGTGAAAAGCGGAGTCTGGCGCTGTTTTCGGGCACGGTCGGCGGACGCACTGGCAGCGCGTGGAAGCCCGCCTCGCGCAAGGATTCGGCCATCGCGACCGCCCGGCGATCTTCGCCCAGCACCACCGGCACGATGTGGCTCTCTCCGGGCGCGTCGAACCCCGCCTCGCGGAGGCGCTCGCGCAAGGTCGCCGCGAGACGGAGCAGATGGTCGCGCTCCCGCTCCATTTCGAGCTGCTTCGTGAAGGTGGCGAGGCTCCAGGCGAGCGCCATCGGGGGCAGGGCGGTGGTGAAGATCAGCGTGCGCATCGTGTTGACGAGGTACTCGCGGAAGAGGCCGCGCATGACGGCGTACGCGCCCGTCGAGGCGAGCGATTTGCCGAAGGTGCCGACGATGATGTCGATCTCCGGGATCACCTCCGCCGCTTCGCAGAGGCCGAGGCCGCGCTTGCCGAAGACGCCCGCCCCGTGCGCTTCATCGACGATCAGCACTGCGCCGTAACGTCGCTTGAGATCGACCAGACGCCGCAGGTCGGCAAGGTCGCCATCCATGCTGAAGACCGACTCGGTGACGATGAAAATCTGGCGGTAGCGATTTCCGGCGGCAGCAAGCTGCTCTTCGAGGTGGTCGCAGTCGGCATGGCGGAAGCGGAGGAATTCGGCGTCGGCGATGCGCAGGCCGTCGATGATACTCGCGTGGTTGAGCTTGTCGCTGAGGATCAGGTCGTGGCGGGTGGCGAGCGCGGGCAGGATGCCGGTGTTGGCGTGGTAGCCGCTGTTGAAAACGAGCGCCGACTCGCTGCCGTACGCGGCGGCAAGCGCGGCTTCGAGTTCGTCGCAGACCGGGTGATGGCCCGTCAGGAGGCGCGACGACGAGCTGGTCATGGCGTAGCGCCCGTCGTCAAATCGATCATCCTGAATCCCTGCGATGAACGAGCCGAACAGCTCGCGGTCTGCGCCGAGGCCGAGGTAGTCGTTCGAGGAGAGGTTCAGCAGTTGCCGTTCGCCAACCGTGATGAACCGCCCGCTCCGCTCGCCGGTTGCGGGGATGGAGCGAAATCGCTGCTTCGCTTTCAGCCTCTCCAGCTCCGCCGCGATATGCGACTCGATTGGCAGTTCGACCCGGCTCGATGCCGCAGTGGTGACGCCGCTCATGAGAACATCGAGAGTTGCCGGGCGAGCTGGCGGTCGGCGGCGATGTCGCGGCCACGGGTGGTCAGATAGCCGCCGGTGAGGAAGCCGTCCGCGCCGGCCAGCATCAGCAGGCCCTGAAAATCCTTCATCACGGTTTCGCGCCCGGCGGCGAACTTGATGATCTTTTCGGGATGCGCGAGGCGGCAGATGGCGAAGGTTTTGGCGATCTCCGTCACGGGCAGCGGCGTGGCCTTTTCGAGCGGTGTGCCGTCGATCGGTACGAGCACGTTGATCGGAATGACCGAGACGTCGAGGTCGCGCAGCGCGAAAATCATCGCGACGCGCTCCTGCATCGTTTCGCCCACGCCGATGATGCCGCCGCAACAGACGCCGATGCCGCTGGCGCGGAGCCGCCGGATCGTCTCGATGCGCTCGTCAACCCCGTGCGTCGTGGCGATCAGCTCGCCGTAGCGGCGCGGATCGACCTGGATGTTGATGTTGTAGTGCGCGACGCCGTGGCGGGCCAGTTCGGCGGCGGGCGCGTCGCCAAGTACGCCGAGCGAGGCACAGACGTACAGGCCGGGCAGTTCGCGGTGCAACAGGTCGATCATGCCAAGAATTCGCTCGAACTCTGGCGTGATTTTCAGGTAGCCGTAGCCGCTCGTGACGATGCCGAAGTGGCCGATTCCCTGCTCCCACGCGCTCCGCGCCTGTTCGAGCACCCGCGTTTCATCGACCAGCTCATAAACCTCGACCTCGGCGCTGTTGTGCTTCGACTGGGCGCAGAAGCGGCAGTTCTCGCCGCACACCCCCGACTTGGCGTTCATGATCGAACAGGCGTGAATCGCGCCGTGGTTGGCGGCGTGGCGGACCTTGACCTTGCTGGCGAGCGACACCAGATCGAGCACCTCGGAGTCCGGCAGGTTGGCCAGCGCCGTGGCGAGTTCGAGCGAGAGCGGCTCGCCGGTATCGAGCACCTGGTAAGCCGCTTCAATGTCGGGATGCAGTCGTGAGATCATGCGGGTCTTGTTTCATGGTTGACGGGTAAAAGATGCGCCTCGCCAGAGCTGACGGGCAGAATCGCGCCATCAGCGGTACGCAAAAGGAGGTGGCCCTGCGGCGAAAGTCCCACCTCGGTGCCGGTCAGCACGCGGTTGAACTGCTCGATCTTCAGCTCGTGCCCCTTGAGCCAGGCGTACGCTTCGAGGCAGGGCAGGATGAACGAAAGATCGTCCCGACCGAGCCATTCGAAGTAGAGCCGCTCGAATCGGTTGAGCACGGCGGCGAGCAAGCGGGCGCGGGAGACGCGAGCGCCGGTCTCGATGGCGATTGAGGTGGCGATGCTTTGCAGCTCCTCCGGCACCGGATCGAGGTTGACGTTCAGGCCGAAACCAACCACGACGAAGTGGGTGCAGTCCGGCTCGGACTCCATTTCGCACAGGATACCGCAGAGCTTGCGCCCGGCGACGATGATGTCGTTCGGCCACTTGATGAAGGCGCTGAGGCCGACGCACTCCTCCGAAATAGCGCCGTGGATCGCCGCCGCCGCCACGAGCGGAATCTCCGGCACACGCACGGAGGGCACGGGCGGACGCAAAACAATCGAGCAGTAGAGATTCACCCCGGCGGGCGAAACCCACGCGCGGCGCATCCGGCCTCGCCCACCCGTCTGGCTGTCGGCCACCACCACCGCGCCCTCCGGCGCGCCATCGCGGGCCAACGCTCGCGCCCGGAGGTTGGTCGAGTCGGTGCTCGCAAGGTAGATGAAGTTTCGTCCGAACGACGCCGTGTCGAGCAGCGGCACGACCTCCTCCTGCACCGGATCGCCGGTGAGCCGTTCGAGCCGGTAGCCTCTGCCACTCACCGCCTCGATGGCGTATCCCGACTTGCGCAGGGCGGCGACGTGCTTCCACACCGCGCTCCGGCTGATGCGCAATTCGCCGCAGAGCTGGCCGCCGGAGACGAAGCCGCCGTCAGCGGCAAGGCGCTGGAGAATGGTCGCCGCCAGCGGATTCATGCCGCCCTTCCCGCGCCAGGAAGCGCCGCCAGCGGCAAAAGATGGTTGTGACGAAGGTCATGCATGGCGGGAAACTGTCTCGATCTGAAGGATGAAATGACAACCGGCTGGAGCCGATTTGTGAACCGGAATGTAGCTGGAGGTTGACAACTATGCAACAACAAAATCCGGCAAACGGATCAGGTGGGTCAGAATACCGACGGACTTACCGGCACGACTATCCTGACATGCCTTGAAGTCCTCTGTTATAATCCGTCATTGCGATCCCGACTTGTCGGGAGAAGCAATCCATATGTGCATACTGCGAAATGGATTGCCACGTCGCTTCGCTCCTCGCAATGACGACAGCAACCATGGTTGTCGGAGTGTCAATAGGCGGCGCGCACCGCAGCCGTCGTCCGGCTCTCATAGCTGGAGCGATACTGTTGCAGCCCCTGGAAAATAGAGTAGGCTATGCCCGTCTGCTCCTTGCGGTCGCGCAGGATCAGCTCTTCGGTGGGGTTGGAGAGATAGCCGGCCTCGACCAGAACGCTTGGCATAGAAGGCGTCCAGAGCACCATGAAGCCCGCCTGCCGAACGCCGAGTCCGTTGTTGCTGCCATTCCGGCTCAGGCGGCGGAGCACATCCTGCGCCAGCTCGGTCGATTGCATGGCGAAGGCGCTTTGCGCCATGCTGCTCATGATGAGATACTCGTCCGAAAAGCCTTTGTAGTTTTCCGAGGAGTTCTCCTCTCCGGTGATGACCGAGTTTTCGAGCATGGCCACCTGAAGCGCGGCCTGCGTTTTATGAGGGCCGAGAATATAGACCTCCGGGCCGCGCACCTTGCTGTTGCTGGCCGCGGCGTTGCAATGGATGCTGACAAACATTTTGCCGCCGTAACGGTTGGCGACCTGGCCTCGCTCTTTCAGGGGAATGAACCGGTCTTCCTTGCGGGTGTAGATTACCTTGACGTCCGGCCACTGCTGCCTGATAAACATGCCGAGGTCTCTGGCGATGTTCAGCACAACGTCTTTTTCGCGAGTGCCCCGTGTGCCGATCGCGCCGGGGTCTTTGCCGCCATGACCGGCATCGATCACCACCGCGTCGAGCTTCCACTTGTCCACGTCGCGGCTCAGCCCCTCCTGGATGCGGCGCTCCTTTTCCGACAGGTGGATCGCCTCGACATCGACATCGTTCATGATCGAAATGACGTAGTCATTTTTCGACGCATCATATCTGAACGACGACGACTTGATAACGTAGGCCGGGGTGTTGAGCGCGATGGTGAACTGTATCGCCCCGCTGTCGAGAAGCGCTGGGGCGATCGAGCGGACGACGCCCTCCTGATAGGTTTTCGCGAGAAGATCAGGGTTTCCGGCTGCATTTTCAATGGTCAGATAAAGGGTGCCGCTGCCGTCTGGTCTGAGAAAGGAGGCCTGACGCATTCCCCCGGTCGCTGAAAACCGGATGACGATGCCGTTTGCGCGGGTTTCGACCTCGATATTCTCGATCGAAGTCTTTCCGTTGACCGGCGGTTTGGAGTCGTTGTCGTCTGCCGACGGCTCTTCCTGCCATAAGTCACTTCGTCCGAGCCGCCCGACCGATTGCAGCGATGTGTTTGGCCATCGGCTGCCGAGCGCGGCGTCGATCCTGCCCTCCGATGCGTCATAGGTCACCTTCCGGCCAAGCCAGAGGGTGAACATCCGGCACGCCGGATCGATCGGCATATAGACCCTGTTCTGCGATACCGCTGGCGGTGCGCCGAGTTGCAGCACCCGTTTCGGGCTGTCGCCGGAGGCGGAGCCGATCAGCGCGAAATCGCTGTCCGCATCGAGGATGCAGCTCGTCACCGTGGAGCCGAACGCTTCGTCGATCTGCATCCGCTTGCCATCGAACACGCTGCCGAGGCGCAGGGCGCGGGCGAAGGAGCCAAGGTCCGCCAGAAAGCCTTGAGCGGACTGTATGCCCTGCACCTTGATCATATACCCCTGTTCGGGGCCGTTGGTGACTCGCAGGAAAACATCATTTTTTCCGGGAGTTTCAGCCAGAGCGCCGGAGGCGAACAGCAGGAGGAACATCAGGAGGCCCAGAGGCCGGAAAAACTGTCTGGATAAAGCGTCTTTCATGATTCGCATTGAAGTCGTCACTATACATTGGGTCGGCTTTGAACAGCGGTATTGCAGGCATGACCGGTTTCTGCCGGAAATGAGTCGTGCTCGCCGCCACTTTCGATTGGGGTAATAATAAGCAATTAATAGTTCAGCGTCCAGCGCTGGCGAAATCCTGTTTCCATAAATCCGGTGATCTTCACTTGCCAAAGCCCAAATCGGGTAAAGTTTGTTTTTTGGCAGGCAACCCCTATCTTTTCGGTCATCCTTTTACACGGGCAACTCTTTTTTCCTTGTGGATGCATGCTGCCCGCAATCCCAACGCAACCGGGATCAACCTCAATGGCTTCAAAAAGCGCAACCCCTTCGGCCAAAAACAGGACGCTCATCGTTGTCGAGTCGCCCTCAAAGGCGAAAACTATCAACAAATATCTGGGCGACGGCTACACGGTCTATGCTTCGGTCGGGCATATCAAGGATTTGCCCAAAAAAGAGATCGGCATCGATTTCGACAACCACTACGAGCCGCGCTATGAGGTGATCGCGGGCAAGGAGAAGGTGGTGCGCCAGCTCAAAAAGCTGGCCGGGGAGGCCGACAAGGTGCTGATCGCCACCGACCCTGACCGCGAGGGCGAGGCGATCGCCTGGCACATCTCCAACGAAATCGACTTCGCCAAGAAGCCAGTGTTTCGCGTACTCTTCAACGAAATCACCAAGAACGCCATCATCGAGGCGATCGGCCATCCCAAGCAGATCGACCAGCGCCTCGTGCGCTCGCAGCAGACCCGGCAGGGGCTCGACAAGATCGTCGGCTACAAGATCAGCCCGTTCCTCTGGAACGTGGTCTATCGCGGCCTTTCGGCGGGCCGGGTGCAGTCCGTGGCGCTCCGGCTGATCTGCGAGCGCGAGACGGAGATCGAGGCCTTCACGGCGCAGGAGTACTGGACGATCTACGCTGACTTCACCACCGACGCTGGCGAGACCTTCCGCACCAAGCTGGTCAAGGTGAAGGGCGACAAGCCGGAGATCGGCTCCGGCGCAGAGGCTGAGGCGATTGCGTCGGCCATTCAGGGACGCCTCTTCGCCGTCGGCGAGATTGCGCCGAAGGTGATCCAGCGCAAGCAGCCGCTGCCCTTCACCACCTCGCTGTTGCAGCAGGCGGCCTCCAACCAGCTCGGCTTCGGCTCGCAGAAAACGATGCGCACCGCGCAGCAGCTCTACGAAGGCATCGAACTCGGCCCGGAGGGGGCGACCGGTCTCATCACCTACATGCGTACCGACTCGACCCGCATCAGCGCCGAGGCGGTCGCGCAGGCGCACGACTACATTTCGCAGCAGTTCGGCCCGGAGTACAAGGGCTTCGGCGGGCCGGGCAAGGCGGGCAAAAACGCCCAGGACGCGCACGAAGCGATCCGCCCGACCTCGGTGACGCGCACCCCCGAATCGCTTCGCCGCCACCTGACGCCCGACCAGTTCCGCCTCTACGAGCTGATCTGGAAGCGCTTCGTGGCCTCGATGATGGCTCCGGCCAAAATCGAGCAGACGCGCGTTGACGTCGAAGACCGCCAGAAGGAGTTCGTCTTCCGCGCCACCGGCAACAAGGTGCTCTTCCCCGGATTTTTCCGCGTGTACGACGACCAGCAGGAGCTGGACTACGAAGCGCAGAAATCGACCCGCGACGAGGTCGAAAAGGAGCAGATGGTCAAGCTGCCCGAAAAGCTCGCCGCCGATGACAAGCTCGCCATGTCGGCGCTCGACCGCAAGCAGAGCTTCACCCGTCCACCCGCCCGCTTCACCGAGGCGAGCCTCGTCAAGGAACTCGACAACTACGGCATTGGCCGCCCATCGACCTACGCCTCGATCTTCTCGACTCTTCAGGAGCGGCGCTACGTGGAGCTTCAGAAAAAGAAGATCACTCCGACCGAACTGGGCCGCGACGTCTCGACGATTCTCGTGGCGAACTTCCCCGACCTTTTCAACGTCCGCTTCACGGCGGAGATGGAGGACGAACTCGACAAGGTCGCCTCGGGCGACGACGAGTACGAAAAGGTGCTCGACGCCTTCTACCGCCCGCTCGAATCGGTCTTGAGCCACCGAAAAAGCGATCCGCTCATTCCGCAGAACCGCGACGCCGTCGTCTGCGAGAAGTGCGGCAAGGGGCACATGGTGGTGAAGTGGACGACCAGCGGCAAGTTCCTCGGCTGCTCGGACTATCCGAAGTGCAAGAACATCAAAGCGATCACCACCAACAAGGCCAAACCGAAGGAGACCGGCGTACGCTGCCCGGTGTGCGGCGAAGGGCGCATGCTCCTGCGCAACGGACGGCTCGGCCCGTTCCTGGCCTGCTCGAACTACCCGAAGTGCAACACGCTGCTCAACCTCAGCAAGCTGCGCCACATCGAGCCGATCAAGGTTCCGCCCATCACCACCGATCTCGCCTGCGCCAAATGCGGTGCGCCGATGTATTTGCGAACCGGCAAGCGCGGCCTGTGGCTCGGCTGCTCGAAGTTCCCGAAGTGCCGCGGACGGCTCTCGTGGAACACGCTCGATCCGGAGACGCAAGCCCGCTGGGAGCGGGTGATGAACGAGCACATGGCCGCCCATCCGGCCGTGGCGATCACGATGCTCGACGGCTCGCCCGCGCCGATGAACCTGCCCATCGAAGACATCATCGCCCGCGCCGAAGACGCCGGCCTCATCACCGCGCCGAGCGAAGAGGTAGAGAGCGCAGAAGCCTCGGCGTAAAGCCGTGGCTTTCTGGATCAATGCGAGATTTTTTTTTGCTGATCGCCAGCCTTGGCGCACCGAATAATCCTGTTATGTCGCATGGATTATTCCATACGCTGCGCCGTTGTGCTTTTTTTAAGGCTCTTCGCAGAATATCGTGGAAAGATGGGGGTGTAATCAGGATACCCGCTTTTTCCGCCCATGCAGCGCCTGACGAGCCATTACCACCAACTTCTGGGGCTTCCCTCAAACTGGAAAGTCGAAACCGTTACTCTGTCGATCACCGGCAAGCAGGTCGAGTGCCCGGTGTGCGGTCAGGCATGGAACATCTACGACCATGCCGCTGAGCAACGACGGCGGCGAGCCTGTTGGGTCTGAGCTGGTACGCCGTCAATCAGTCCAGCGTGGCCTGAGTCGCCGGAAGGCGGAAAACTGAACATGGCTCTCGGATCATGGCGTAACGGCTCACGGCCTTACCCACGATATTCTGGCGAAGAGCCACTTTTTCTGCACGCTTTCATTTTGATGCGAGCAGAGTCGAAAGTTCAAAAAAAATATTAGACTCACCACGACAGGGACGCAGAGAAACAGAACACAGCGAACAAGGCATGGCATCCAGCTATCGGGAAACCGTTATCGACGGGTACAATCTGATTCACAAGTTCAGCAAGCCCCGTGACAGTGCGCCGATGGCAAAGCTGCGCGAGCGGCTCGAAACGATGCTCGCCCGATATCGGCAGAAGTCGCGGCGACATGTCATTCTGGTTTATGATGGTGGCAGCGGGCCGAAGCCGCTGACCACCGCCGGAGCGATCGACATCACCTTCAGCGGCACGGTCAAATCCGCCGACCGGTGGATCATCGACCACGTCTGTTCGCTGGGCGCGCGCGCCTCCATGACGCTCGTGGTCAGTTCCGACCGGGAGATTCAGCGATATTCGACGGCGCATGGCGCCAAGTGCATCGATTCCGAGACCTTTATCGACGAACTGGCGGCAATGGGCATCGTCATCGATGAAAGCAAGCGGCGGAATGCGCGAAGTGCTGGCGGAATAAGCAAAAGCGCTCCGGGGCCGCTCTCCGACAAGGAGGTCGATTACTGGCTCCGCCTCTTCGACAGAAAACGGTGAGGGCGATAATCTGCGCCTGTTTCTTGAGACAATTTGTTATAATTCAAGGTTAATCATTATTACCGACCCCCATTAACCGACGACCGTATCATGTCCGAAAGCCGTGCAATGAACAATGATCACTGGCGGGAACTTGAAGAGTGGCGAGGCAAAATCGACGAGATCGATCGGCAGGTAGCCGCCCTCCTGTGCCAGCGTTTGCAGTTCGCCGGAAATATCAGCGCCGTAAAATCGAGGATGGGCGAAACCGTCCTTCAGCCGGAGCGCGAGAAAGAGGTGTTCATCAACGTCCTCAGCCACGCGGATTCTCCGCTGATGAACCAGGCGATCGAAAATATCTACCACTGCATTCTCAATGAGTCGCGCCTCTTCCAGCAAGAGTGCAAGGACGGGCGACAAAACCTTTCCGCCCGATAATTCGCAAGCTCCCATGCCTCCCCGGAAATCCCCCCGCCGTTCAACCTCGCTGAAGGTTACGCTGCTGGCCATCGTGGCCGCCTTGGCGGCCCTCCTGTTCGTACCGGGCGTCAACACGATGCAGCCGAAGGAGGAGCAGGCGGCGATCACCATCCACCGGGGCGAGGGGTTCCGGCAGATCGTCGAAGCGTTGCATGATGCCGGAGCGATCCGCTTGCGCTGGCCGCTGATTGCCGCCGGAGCGCTGATTCCGCCGCTGCACAAGATCAAGCCGGGCCGATACCTCCTCTCCGGCAATTATTCAACAGTCAGCCTGCTCTGGCACTTGCATTCGCACCCGCAGGACGAGGTTCGGATCATGATTCCGAACGGCTTCGAGCAGCGCAAAATCGCCCGGATCATCGCCCGGAACCTCGACATCGATTCCACCGCCTTCATGGCCGCCTCGCGCGACCAGCAACTGCTCGCCTCGCTCGGTATCGAAGGCGGGAGCACCGAGGGCTATCTTTTTCCCGGCACCTACAACTTCGCCTGGGGCAGTACGCCGAAAGAGGTAATCACCTTCCTTGCGGGCCGATTCCGGGCGTTTTACTCCGACAGCCTCAAGCAGGCGGCGGCGAGCGCGGGATTTGACGAAAACCGCCTGCTCACGCTGGCATCGATCGTCGAGGCCGAAACGCCAATCGACGCCGAGAAACCGCTCATCGCCAGCGTTTATCTGAACCGGCTGAAGAAAAAGATGCGCTTGCAGGCCGATCCGACGGTGCAATACGCCATTCCGGGCGAAAGCCGTCCGCTCTATTACAAGGATCTCGCCATCGATTCGCCCTACAACACCTACCGGAACGCGGGACTGCCGCCCGGGCCGATCTGCAACCCCGGCGAAACGTCGATCCGCGCGGTGCTGAATCCGGCGAAGACCGGCTATCTCTACTTCGTGGCGAACGGGCGGGGCGGACACACGTTCGCCACGACCCTCGACGGACACGCCCGCAACGTCCAGCTCTACCGTGCCGCAAGAAAAGCGCAGCAAAAGAGCGCGAACGGCAGCGAGCGCTGAGGAATGGCGCCGGATATGTCGCGGATGCCGGATAATATGTATATTCACACATTCATTTACCGTTAATTCCACCAACCAACTCACAGGGAAATGCAGAAAAAGACGTTGTCTGACATATCGTTACAGGGAAAACGCGTCTTGATGCGAGTCGATTTCAACGTGCCGCTCGATCAGGACAGAAACATAACCGACGAGAAAAGAATCGTGGAGGCGCTGCCCTCGATTCGCAAGGTCATCGACGAGGGAGGTCGGCTGATTCTGATGTCGCACCTCGGCAGGCCGAAAGGCAAGCTCAATCCGGCATTCTTCCTCGCTCCGGCGGCAAAGCGCCTCTCCGAGCTGCTCGACTGCCCCGTGACGATGGCTGGCGACTGCATCGGCACCGAGGTGATGCAGCAGGTGCTCGCCCTTCAGGACGGCGAGGTGATGATGCTCGAAAATCTGCGTTTCCATGCCGAAGAGGAGGCGAACGATCCGGACTTCGCCAGGGAGCTGGCTTCGCTGGGCGAAATCTACGTCAACGACGCATTCGGCACCGCGCATCGCGCGCACGCCTCGACCGAGGGCATCACCCACTACGTGCAGACCGCCGTTGCAGGCTACCTCATCGAAAAGGAGCTGCGCTACCTCGGCACGGCGCTCAACGACGCGCAGCGCCCGTTCGTGGCGATTCTCGGCGGCGCGAAAATTTCCGGCAAGATCGACGTGCTGGAAGCGCTCTTCAACAAGGTCGATGCCGTGCTCGTCGGCGGCGCGATGGTCTTCACCTTCTTCAAAGCCCAGGGCCTCGACGTCGGCAACTCGCTGGTCGAGGAGAACAAAATCGAACTGGCGCTCTCCCTGCTCGAGAAAGCCAAAGAAAAGGGCGTCCGCCTGCTTCTTCCCGAAGATGTGGTAGTGGCCGCTGAGATTTCCGCCGACGCGGAGTCGCGTGTCGAGCCGGTAACAGCCATCTCCGAAGGGATGATCGGTCTGGACATCGGCCCGGCAACCATCGACGCTTACACCAAAGAAATTCTGGGCGCGAAAACCGTGCTCTGGAACGGCCCGATGGGCGTCTTTGAAATCGACCAGTTCGCCGCCGGAACCTTCGCCGTCGCCAGGGCGCTTGCCGACGCAACCGCCGGGGGTGCGGTCACGATCATCGGCGGAGGCGATTCGGCCGCAGCCATCGCCAAGGCCGGCCTGTCGGACAACGTGACGCACGTCTCCACCGGCGGAGGCGCGAGCCTCGAATTCCTCGAAGGCAAAGAGCTTCCAGGCATCGCCGCCCTGAACGATTAGGCCCTGACAGGCATTGATCGTCACGGAAGCGACTTCCGTACCGTACGAACAATCATGGGCGCTTCTGAAAAATGGCTCAATTCCGAGCCGCATGTTTTCAGAAGCGCGCTCATTGAAAACTCACCTGAATGACCCGATACGACCAGCCATACATGCCCGGCGGCTTCCAGGTGATGCCGCCGGCCATCAAGGCGATCATCATTGCCAACGTGATCGTGTTTCTGTTCCAGAATACCGCTTTCGGCCCTTTTCTGACGACGGTTGGCGCGCTTTGGCCCATTGGCTCCCAAAATGCCGGAGAGTACTCTTTCCACCTCTGGCAGCCCTTCACCTACCTTTTTCTGCACGGAAGTTTCACGCACATCTTCTTCAACATGTTCGCGCTCTGGATGTTCGGCGCGGAGATCGAAAACTACTGGGGCACCAAAAACTTCGTCATCTATTACTTCGTCTGTGGCGTCGGCGCTGCGGCGATCAATCTTCTGGCGACCATCGGCAACGCCTATCCGACCATCGGCGCATCCGGAGCCATTTTCGGCATCCTGCTCGCCTTCGGCATGATGTTTCCCGAACGCTACATCTACCTCTACTTCCTGCTGCCGGTCAAAACGAAGTACTTCGTGGCCGGTTACGCGCTGATCGAGTTCCTCGCGGGCCTTGGCAACCGAACCATGGGCAGCGGCAGCAACGTCGCCCATTTCGCGCACCTCGGCGGAATGCTCGTGGGCTTCATCTACATCATGATCCGGCGCAACGACGGGTCGGTCAGCCGGATGTTCCGGAAGTTCTCTTTTCCGAAAAAGCAGAAAGGCCCAGTACTCTGGCAGGGCGGCGCGGATGACGATGTTTCGGAAGCCGAGATTGACAGGATTCTCGACAAGATTTCGAGCAGGGGTTACGACTCCCTGACGGCGGAGGAAAAACGCAAATTACTCAAAGCGGGAAAACGCTGATCCTCCGACGGCGCAAACCTGCACGAGAATCACTACGGGATGAAAAGCAAAAAGGAAGGGCGCATTTTCGAGCGCGCCCGCAAAGCAGCCGAACAGACCCTGCGTGACCCTGAAAAAATCAGGAATGTCATAGACACCGCCCTGCACATGGCTGGAAGCGCGAGCACATCGTCGCCATTCCACGAACTCAGCGACAAGTTCCAGGCGCTCGTCCGGCTCGTTCGCGCCTACGTCAATCGCCAGTACCGGATTGTTCCCTGGCAGACGATCACCCTTGCCGTCACGGCGCTGATCTACTTCGTCAATCCGCTCGACGCGATTGCCGACTTCCTGCCTCTGGTCGGCTTCTTCGACGACGCCGCCGTGCTCACCGCCGTGCTCGCCTCGATCAACCACGACCTCACCGCTTTCCTCGAATGGGAAAAAAGCGTCGCTCAAAACCCGTCAGAGCCGATGCCGAGGGTGATCGATGCTGATTTTGAAGAGGTGAAGGAGGAGATTTCCTGAGCGAGGTTTTGTGCCGTGTGGACGTTGTGGACTTGGTGGACAGGAGAGAAGGCAAGAAGAAATCAATGGCTATGCGGGAAACTGCTCAAATTCGAGCGCTAAAGGCGGACATTACCACGCTGGAGGTCGATGCCATCGTGAATGCGGCGAACACTTCGCTGCTTGGCGGCGGAGGCGTTGACGGGGCGATTCACCGGGCGGCGGGGCCGGAGCTGCTCCGCGAGTGCCGCACGCTTGGCGGGTGCCGAACCGGCGAGGCGAAGATCACGAAAGGCTACCGGCTGCCCGCAAAGTTCGTCATCCACGCCGTCGGCCCGGTCTGGCGCGGCGGCAACCACGGCGAAGCCGGGCTGCTCGCCTCGTGCTACCGCAACTCGATGAAGCTCGCCGCCGAAAACCACTGCCGCTCCATCGCCTTTCCCTCCATCAGCACCGGCATCTACGGCTATCCCATCGAACAGGCCGCAGCCATTGCCGTGGCGACCGCGCGCGAAATGCTCGCGGATGAATCTGGCATCGAAGCAGTGCTCTTCTGCTGCTTTTCCGACCATGACCTCGTTATTTACAACAAACTTCTCGCCGCCGAATAGCGGCTTCTCGTCAGGACACCCTTGCGGCAAACACGGCCAGGCGTCCAGAAAAAACCGATCCCCCGGAACGTCGGGGGATCGGAATCAATCTGTAGATGCGAGCGAAAGCGCGTCACTTCGGAGCATTCGGCCCGTTGGGCGAGTTCAGACCGCTGCCATCGGAAACACCATCGCCAGACTGCGGAGCCGAGCCGAATGGCCCGTCAGGCTCGGATGGAGGATTTCCCGGCGGCTCGTCTGCCGTGACTTTCACCACCTCGCCGGTAACAGGATTCGGAATCATGATTCCACCCCCGCCCGCCAGCGCCGGCGACGTCCCGGCAACGAAAAACAGCGCCGCGATACCGGCTGCAAAAAATCGTTTCATTGCTACCTCCTTTTTTCGGGTTACATCGAAAAAGAGCCACAAAAGCAATTGACACTGCAAGTTATGCAATGAAACCTGTTGTCGGAAAGATGAATAGAACGAAGCTCCCTCATTTCACGGCATTCTGACGTCATGAGTAACTTTTTCTCGGGAAATAGCCGTCGCGGAGCGTCCACACCGCCGTCATCGTCAGCGCTTCGCCGTCAAAGACGATCTGGCGACTCTGTTTGTCTGACCGTTTTTTCAGGTTGCTCGTGACGTTCATCCAGCGGATGGTTTGCTCGCCGGTGCGCTCGTCCGTCTGGCGGATGACGAGAAAGACATCGACCGGCTGGTTGAGCCAGTAGCTGAGATGGCGTTCGTTCTTCACGTCGAAGATTTCCTTCCCATCACTCCGGCGAGTGCGCAGATACGAATTGCCGCTCTTGAGCTGTACGTAGATTTTCCGACCGCTCGGCTGGCCGTTGTCGTCCCGGAACTCCACCTCGCCGTCGATGCCGTAGTCGAACATGCTTGTCGGGCAGCAATTGATAAAAATACAGATAGTCCGGCACCGTTGACAACAAGTGCGTCAGGCCACAACTATTTCTGTTAAGCAAGCAGCATCGCCTCGCCAGTGTTAGCACGTTCAAAGAGAAGCTGTAAAAGATCCAGTTTTTCACGAACTTCGTTGGCAATGCTTCCGGGCTCCACATATGCCACTAACCTGTGCAACTCACCTTTTTTTAGAAGCATGGCATGGCCCAGCTTACTCGCAAGGCGACGGAAAAACTCCTCTGCGAAATCGCTGAGCTTGAGCCGCTTCGTCTCGGCCGTCCAAACAAGACGAGCGGCTTCCGGGGGCGATTCTCGCCAAGCTTTAAAATCAGCCTGATTTCCGGTAAAGACTCGATCAAGGATCAAACCGGACAGTACCTCTTCGACCTCATCAGAATAACTGCCAAACAATGGCATATCCGAATAAGCGTTGGTGACATAGTTTTTCAACACCGCAGGTGTGATAAAATAATTCTCAGCCTCATAGCGAAGCCAATAGACAATTTTCAGTCCATTACTCTCTGAGTTCTGGCGATTGCGCCCGTCATTGTCAAGAATGGCAAGCCCCTTCAGCTCACCAAGCATTTTACGGAGTCCGTGGAAATGTTTTTCAGGAGAAATACCAAATCCACCCTCGACACGCTCAAGTTCCGCCTCGATATCCCGGTCTGGAAAGTTGTTCTGAACATAGTACGTGTTGATTCGCTCGTCCCACACCTCCAGTACCGGATGATTGATTCGCTCTGCAAAAGCGCGCAACATATCAATGTCGGTACCACCCTCGACATAAAGCACATAGCCACGCTCCCGCGCCTTGAGGTAATGTTCCGCGCCAAAATGCTTCAGGGAATTGGTAATCTGGGACTTTGCCGCAAGGTCATCGGCCCGACCGTCAAGAAGAAGCGTCAGATTGTGATCCAGAGCCTCTTCCAGAATCACCTCTGAATGAGTCACCATAACAACCTGGGATTGATTGTCAGCAGCGATTTCCCGCAGCAGTACATACACCTGCTTTTGCCGCAGAATTTCAAGATGGGCATCCGGTTCATCGACAAGTATCACGCTTCCTTTATGAGAAAAAAGATAGGCAAAGATCAGAAGCATCTGTTGATAACCGCGACCGGACATTGCTATGTCAAAAGGCTCCTTCACCCCCTTCTGACTATAATAAAGCTCAATGCTTCCGCGAGTGTTCTCTTTTGGCACATCCAATTCAACTGAAAACAATCGTTTTATCAATTGCCGGATTCGCTGCCAATCCTCCGGCGAGTCTTTGAAAACCATCAAACAGAGATTACGCAACACCTGCGCAGTTTGCCCCTGACCAAGCAACACATCGATTCGTCCCGGTTGCAGAATAGGCTCTTCAGTCTCCAGTCCGGACATAGGATAGAGCAGCTCTACATTGATCCTGGCCGCAGCCTCCAGCAATTCCATCCGATCGATCACAGCGCCAACCGGAGAGCAATACACCAACTCATCCCCCTGATTGCGAAAACGCATCGAAACAGGTTCAATCTTATTGTCATGCATGACACCGACGGTGATAAGCAGAGGAATATCCTTGTTCCCTGTTCGAACCTGCGTGTTATGCCAGAAGTATCGGGTACGCTGAACCGGAACCGCAACGATGTTCAGTCGGTTAAGCGCTGTGGCGGTGCGCTCCTTCGCGCCTGAATTTCGTTTGGCATCCAGCCATGTCTTCAATGCCTGGGACCAGAGCGCAATAGCCTGAATGGCCGTTGTCTTGCCGCAATTATTCGGCCCGATCAGCACCGCCGGATGATCCAGCTCTATGCGCTGTTTGTCACCAAACCGCTTGAAGTTCTCGATTTCGAGATAATGTAAAAGTCGCATCGGATAACCCCTTTGGTGGTTTCTTTTTTCCACACATCGATTTTTCCCGTCACGACAAAGGCAAACAAGGCAGTACGATACTCGTCCCGTTTGTGCGGCCCATAAAGCAAATCGCAGATGCTCCAGATATGACTGACGATTTCCTTATACCATGAGTTCCCGCTGTGCTGGTGACGTAGATAATCGATTGGGACACAACAGCCAACATACGGAAATTCAGGGTATTATGCCTATCCAAGAAAGGTCGGCAAACAGCTAAGAGATTGTCCTCAATAAAACCGCCTTGAAAAGTAATATTTCGCAAACCTGAAGGCAATCACCCACTCGTCGAACCACACCCGCAAGCCCGCCAAACGCAACCGCCCGGCCAGCGCCCGCACCCGCGGCTTGTCAGCCTTGTTGTGGCTCAGAAAAACATCGTATTGAAACGCAGTGCTCATCGAAAACTTGTAAAAGGTTGTGATGGCAGTAGTTGTCGCGCTTTCAAAAATCAGGGGGATAGCGCTTCAGTGAAACGCCTGTAATATACCGAATCAAATCCCGAATGAACCGGTTATTTCCCTCCATCTGGCAGCCCGGCAAGCGCAAAGCATCAAGGCGATAACGCGGCCCGGCTGAATCGAAATCGCCTTTCCCGACAAACGTGTTGGCAACGATTTTGCCGGCATCCTCTGGAGAACTGCCGGGACGGCTCATCCTTCCGAAAGAATCGCCCCCGTTCGACGTCCAATCTGTTGATTTTCCGGCTTTTTGCGCCTCGGCTCGCTCCGGGTTTTCAGGCTGGAAAATCGTACATTGCAGGCTGGCGTTGCATTGCAACTTTTTGCCGGTTTGTTTTTATTTGTCCAACGAAAAAAGGTTGCCATGATGAAGAGAGTACATTTGATGCGGGCGCTGCTGATCGCTTTGGCGGCGGTGACGATGTTTTTCGGAACGGCTCGCGCTGGCTGGGATCCGGCTGACGGGGCGAATTCCGAGCGGACGATTGGCCAGTTCAGGAAAGCCGATCCGTCTCTTGAGCGTTTCTTTTCAAGGGCTTACGGGTATGCGGTCTTTTCCGATATTTACAAGGGCGGCATAATATTCCTCGGCGGCGGGCACGGCCAAGGCGTGGTGTTCGAGCAGGGCCAACCCATCGGCCAGTCAACCGTGACGATGGTCAATATCGGGCCGCAGCTTGGCGGACAATCGTTTTCCGAGATCATTTTCTTCAAGGATCGCGACGCGCTGGTCAATTTCACCAATGAGAATTTCGAGCTGAGCGCTCAGATTGCCGTCGTGGTCGTCAAGGCTGGCATGGCCACCAACACCGACTACTCGAACGGCGTGGCCGTTTTCGCCATGCCTAACGCGGGCCTGATGGGCGAGCTCACCGTTGGCGGCCAGAAGTTCACGTTCGAGCCATTCCGGTAATGCGGTCGGCATTCGACAAGGTTTTTATCACTATCTCATTTTCTGATGAACTATGAAATCGTCGTGGGCCTCGAGGTCCACTGTCAGCTCAATACAGAAAGCAAGGCCTTTTGCGGCTGCTCCGCGAAGTTCGGCAAGTCGGCCAACACCAACGTCTGCCCGGTCTGCCTGGCCCTGCCCGGCGCGTTGCCGGTGCTGAACGCCCGCGTGGTGGAGGATGCCGTAAAGCTTGGCCTGGCAACCGGTTGCACCATCGCCCGCCACTCGATTCTGGCGCGAAAGAACTACTTCTACCCCGATCTGCCGAAGGGCTACCAGATTTCGCAGTACGAAGAGCCTATCTGCTCGGAGGGGATGCTCCACGTCGAGACCGACGAGGGGAGCAAGGATGTGCGCCTGGTCAGAATCCACATCGAGGAGGACGCGGGCAAGTCGATCCACGACATCGGCGACGACACCTACATCGACGTGAACCGCTGCGGCGTACCGCTGCTCGAAATCGTGAGCTACCCCGACATGCGCACCTCGAAGGAAGCCTCGGCCTACCTGCAGAAGCTGCGCCAGATCGTCAAGTACCTCGGCATCTCCGACGGCAACATGGAGGAGGGGAGCCTGCGCTGCGACGCCAACGTGTCGGTGAGGCCTGTCGGCGCGACCGAGTACGGCACCCGCACCGAGATCAAGAACATGAATTCGTTCCGCAACGTCGAGCGGGCCATCGAGTACGAAGCCAAACGCCACATCGAGGTGATCGAGGGCGGCGGCGTGATCGTGCAGGAGACGCGCCTGTGGGACGCCGACAAGCTCGAAACGCGCTCGATGCGCGGCAAGGAGCACGCCCACGACTACCGCTACTTCCCCGATCCCGACCTCGTGCCGGTGCTGGTGGATGACGGCATGATGCACCGGATGCGCGAGGAGCTGCCGGAGTTTCCGGAGGATCGCGCGGCGCGTTTCGTCTCGGAATTCGGCATTCCGGCCTACGACGCCGGGGTGCTCACCGTGGAGCGCGAACTGGCCGACTACTTCGAGGCGACGCTGAACGTTTCGGGTGACGCAAAGGCCTCGTCGAACTGGGTGATGGGCGAGGTGATGCGTACGCTGAAGGAGAAGTACCTCGACATTCACGAGTTCGCCATTTCGCCCGAACGGCTCGGCGGCCTCATCAAGCTCATCAACGCGGGCGCGATCAGCAACACCATCGCCAAGCAAGTGTTCGAACTCATGCAAGAGGACGAGGCGACGCCGGAAGCGATTGTCGAGCGTGAAGGACTGGCGCAGGTTTCGGACACCGGAGCCATCGAGGCGTCGATCAAGGAGATTCTCGATGCGAACCAGAAGCAGCTCGAACAGTACCGCAGCGGCAAGGCGCAGCTCTTCGGCTTCTTCGTGGGCCAGTGCATGCAGAAGATGAAGGGCAAGGCCAACCCGAAGGTGGTGAACGACATCCTCAAGTCAATGCTGGAGGGGTGATTGCACTCTTACGGGGGTCGCCTCGCAAGAGAATGGTTGTCATTCTGAACGAAGTGAAGAATCCAGCGTTTTTTCAGACAGTACGCTAATCGACTGATTAGCAATGCTTTACGAAGCCTGCTTGGATTCTTCACCCGACTGCGTCGGACTCAGAATGACATCCGACGGATGCAGGACGGCGAAAGAGCTGATTCCGGTTCGATCCGTCAGCTCTCCATGCCGAACAGGTCGGCGGGTTTCGGAGGTTCGGGTTTCGCCGGTTTCGCGGGCTTTTCCGGCTGGGCGGCGGCTTGATCGGGATTGATCGTTTCGAGCTTCTTGCGAGTATCCTGCAAGCGCTTGCGGCACTCCCCGGCAACCGAGAGGCCCTCTTCGTAAAGCGCGATGGAGTTTTCCAGCCCGGTTTCGGGATTTTCGATCTGGCCGGTCAGCTCTTCGAGGTGCTGGATCAGCTCTTCGATGGTCGGGGCGGTTGTCTGCTGTGATTTTCTGGAGGCGGCCATCGGTCGGTCTGGTTTAAGATTCAGAGTAACTTAGGTAACGATAGCGATTATTACAAAAAGGATGGCAGCGTGAAGTTTGTCGATAGTGCGAAAATCTCGGTGAAGGCCGGCAACGGCGGTCGGGGTAGCGTGAGTTTCAGAAGAGAGAAGTACGTGCCCAAGGGCGGACCCGACGGCGGCGATGGCGGGCGTGGCGGTCATGTGTATCTGCGCGCCAACCGGCAGCTCGCCACGCTGCTGGACTTCAAGTACCGCAAATCCTACATCGCCGACCAGGGCGAACACGGCATGGGCGCGCGCAAGACCGGCAAGGATGGCAAGGATGTCGTCATCGGCGTGCCGTGCGGCACGGTGGTGCGCAATGCCGAAACCGGCGAGGTGATGTGCGACATGGTCGAGGACGGGCAGGAGGTGATGATCGCCAAGGGCGGTCGCGGCGGCTGGGGCAACCAGCACTTCGCCACGGCGACCCGGCAGGCGCCGCGCTTCGCGCAGCCCGGCGAGCCGGGCGATGAGTTCGAACTCGAAATGGAGCTGAAGCTTATGGCCGATGTCGGCCTGGTCGGCTTACCGAATGCGGGCAAATCGACGCTGATCTCGGTGCTCAGCGCGGCGCGTCCGAAGATCGCCGATTACCCGTTCACCACGCTCGTGCCGAACCTCGGCATCGTGCGGTACGAGGATTACAAATCCTTCGTCATGGCCGACATTCCGGGCATCATCGAAGGGGCCGCCGAGGGGCGCGGGCTGGGCATCCAGTTCCTGCGTCACATCGAACGCACCAAAACGCTCATCATCATGGTTCCGGCCAATTCGGAGGATATTGCCGCCGAGTACGCCACGCTCCTGAAGGAGCTTGAAAAGTTCGAGCCAACGCTGCTCTCCAAGCCGAGACTCGCGGTGATCACCAAGATGGACATCGCCCCGGAAGAGTTCGCCATCCCTGAGCTTGAAAAAGGGGTCAAGGTACTCGCCATTTCGAGCGTGGCCGGTCAGGGCCTCAAGGCGCTCAAGGACGAGCTGTGGAGGCAGGTCTCCGTTCAGAACCCGTCACCCGAGGAACATGCCGGCAACTGATACCTGCGTCAGAAACGCGCAACTGGCCGACGCTTCCGCTATTTCGCGGATAACCGAGGGCTACGCGGGCGAGGGAATCATGCTCAAGCGCCCGGTCGAGAATATCATCGAGCATATCCGCGATTTTTTCGTGGCGGACTACAATGGGCGGGTCATCGGCTGCTGCGCCATCGCCTTCTACACGGTGAAGCTCGCTGAAATCCGCTCGCTCGCCGTGCTCGACGAGTTCCGCAGCAAGGGCATCGGGCGGCTTCTGGTCGAAAAGGCCGAGGCCGTGCTCACCGAGGAAGGGGTCAAAGAGGTGTTCGTCCTGACCCTGAATCCCGGATTTTTCAGCAAGATGGGGTACAAGCAGATCGAAAAAGAGTATTTTCCCCAGAAGATCTGGCGTGATTGCACCAATTGCCCGAAACTCATGGCGTGTGACGAAATCGCCATGGTCAAAACGTTGTGAGGCCACTCCGCAGTCAAACAGCCATAACCATTTAACCGACCAGTATCAGTGATCGTCAAGGAAGTGATCATCAGGAACAGCGCGGGACTGCACACCCGGCCAGCGGCGGCGGTCGTCAAGCTCGCCTCGAAATTCAAGTCCGAGTTCTTCATCGAGATGGATGGCTCGGAAATCAACGCCAAATCGATCATCGGCGTCATGAGCTTGGCCGCGCCCAAAGGGTCGCGCATGGTGCTCAAGCTGGAGGGCGAAGACGAAACGGAAGCCGCCAGGCACCTCATCGAATTTTTCGAACAGGGGTTCGGCGAAGCGTAACAGTCAAAGCCGAATCAAACCGGGAGCCGATCCCTTGACCCCGCTGCGGATAGCGCTGCTCAGCCCCTTTCCTCCGCTCAAAGGGGGAATCGCCCGATTCAGCGACGAGCTTGGCCGGGCCTTCGAGGTGGCGGGTTGCGAGGTCGTTCCACTGCCTTTCCGGCGACTCTACCCCCGATGGCTCATGAAAGGCCGCCCGGCAACGGAGCTTGGCGCTCAGGCGGTGGAATCGACGCCGCTCTCCCTCGATCTCGTGAATCCTTTCACCTGGTTTTCGGTGGCCCGCAAGCTCCGCGAGTTCAAGGCCGACGTGCTGCTCATCGCGTACTGGAGCGCCATTCTCGCGCCGCTCTGCGCAATGATGCGCCGAGCCTCCGGACTGCCAACCGTGGTGCTGCTCCACAATTTCACCTCGCATGAATCCATTCCGGGAGAGCCAATGCTGAAGCGTTTGCTGGTTTCGTCCGCCGACGGCTTCATCACCCTCTCCCGCGCCGTCGAGTCGGAGCTGCGGGCCTTCGCTCCGGAGGCGCGGACGCTGCGCCTGTTCCATCCGCTCTACGAACGGCAAACGCCAGCTCCCGCCAAAGCCGACGCGCGGCGCTCGCTCGACCTGCCGGAGGATGCGCCGGTGCTGCTCTTCTTCGGCTACGTCCGCGAGTACAAAGGACTCGACACGCTGCTGGAGGCGATGGCCGCCGTGCTGCGCGAGCTGCCGTCGGCGCGGCTCGTCGTGGCGGGGGAGTTCATTCTCGGCTCGTCGCGCTTTCGGGAAGAGGCCCGGCGGCTCGGCATCGAAGGCGCGGTCGTGTTCCGCGAAGGGTACGTGCCCGCGAGCGAGGTCTCGACGCTGATGGCCGCCGCCGACGCCGTCGCGCTGCCCTACCGCTCGGCCACGCAGTCGGGCATCGTGCCGCTCGCGCTGGGGCACGGCGTACCGGTGATCGCCTGCAACGCGGGCGGCCTCGGCGCTCAGATCGAGCACAAGCGCACCGGCTGGCTCGTCCGCGAAGAGGGGGCCGGGGCGCTGGCCGAGGGGATCGTCGAATTTTTCGGCGAGCGCGAGCGCCTGCCGTTGGCGGCGGGGATCGACGAATTTCGCCGCCGCAATTCGTGGCGCGAGTTCGCCTCGCAGGCGGCGGCGTTTCTCGAAACGTGCAGCCGGAGGAGGTCGGCATGAGCGGCGAAAAAACAGCGCTGATCGTGCTGAACTGGAACGGCGCGCGGGATACGCTCGCCTGTCTCGCCTCGCTCACGAAGGTCGAAAGCCCGGCGTTCACCACGCTGCTCGTGGACAACGGTTCGAGTGATGGCACGGTTGGTCTTGTCCGACAAGCTTTCCCGCAGGTCGAAATTCTCGAACTTCCCCGCAACCTCGGCTTCGCGGGGGGCAACAACGCTGGCTTCGCCTCGCTGCGCGGGCGCGGCTTCGACAGCGTGGTGTTCCTGAACAACGATACGGTCGTCGATCCCGGCTTCCTCCAGCCGTTGCTCAATGAGTTGCAGAAGCCGTGGGTCGGCATCGCCGCGCCGAAAATTCTCTACATGGACGATCCGGGACGCATCTGGTACGCGGGCGGCGTACTCAAACCGGCGACGGGGCTGATCGAGCACACCGGCATCCGCCAGCCCGACGGCCCGCGCTTCGACGCGCCGAAGCCGGTCGGCTACGCCACCGGATGCTGCCTCGCGATGCGGCGCCGCGACTTCGAGGCGGTGGGCGGCTTCGACGAGCGGTTCCGAATGTACGGCGAGGATGTCGATCTCTCGATGAAGATTCGCGAGCGCGGCCTCGTGGTGATGTACCAGCCCGCGTCGCGCCTTTGGCATCGCGTGTCGGCCTCGTCGGGCGGCGAGATGAGCCTCGGCAAGCAGCTCCGCAAAAGCGGCGCGGCGATGACGCTTTTCGCCAAGCACGGCATATTCGGCGGCCTCCTGCTCTATCCGCTGCTCCTGCCGCTCCGGACGCTCTTCGCGCTGCTGCGCTTCCAACTGTTCCGGCGAGCGTCATCGCAAGAGCGGGAGGGAGCATGACGGGCGGGCAGGAGTTCCGGACGGTTGTCGATCAGACGTGGAGCGCCGATCCGGCGCACCGGATGCGGTGGGAGAAGAGTCTGGCGTTTGTCCGGGCGTCCGGCGCAATCCCGCTTCCCGTGCGGGCGGGCCTCGACATCGGCGACCGCACACCCGCGACCGCCATGCTCGAAGCGCACTTCGGCTGCCGGTTCGACACGACCTCGGTCGATCTCGACACCGAGCCGCTGGATCGGGCAAAAAGCTATCCGGTGGTGACGGCGTTCGAGGTGATCGAGCACCTCTACAACCCGCTCCACCTGTTGCTCCAGATTCGCGACGCGCTCGATCCCGCGCCGTCGGCGCGCCTCTTTCTCTCGACTCCGGCGTGGAAACCGGCCTTCCTGCAAAGCCCCGACCACTTCCACGAAATGCCGAAACGCTCACTCGACGCGCTCATCGCGAGGGCCGGATTCGAGGTGGCGCGGAGCGCGGAGTTCGGCATCCGCTCGCCGCTCTTTTGCCTGCGCGGCGTCCGCCCGATGTTGCGGTGCATCTTTGAAAAAATAAGGATTTACGAACTTGCGGCGCGGCGGTAACGACAGCGCGGAGCGGATCGATCTCGTCTGGTTCTCCGAAATCCAGTGGGATTTTCTTTCGACCCGAAAGCAGCGGCTGCTCGCCCGTTTTCCGGAAGCGTGGCGCATCCTCTTCATCGAGCCGTTCGCCGTGGGCCGCCGGAGCCACTGGCTGCCGGTGAAGCGTGGGCGCGTGACGGTCGTGACGGTGCCGTTCCTCAAAACCATTCCGCCGGGCAAGCCGCAGCTTTTCGACAACGCGCTCATCCGGTGGCTCGTCACGCAGGCAGGGCGAACGCTTGCCGCCTTCTGGGGCCGGGCGCTCGGCTTCGCCTCCGCCGACCGGATCATCGGCTTGAGCAACATCTACTGGGGCGAGGCGGCGGCCTCGATGCCGTGCCGGTTGCGCTTTTACGACGCCAACGACGACCACCTCGGCTTCACGCCCGGCCAGCCGTGGCTGCGCGAATCGATGCAGCGATTTGTCGAAAAGGCCGACGTGATTTTCTCCGTGAGCGATCTGCTGCTCGACAAGCTCAGGCCCCGTCCGGAGCAGCGCTGCGTCGAACTCGGCAACGGCGTCGAGTTCGAGCACTTCGCCACGCCACGCGTCGATATCCCGCCAGAGCTTGGCGGGTTGCCGCGACCGATCCTTGGCTACGCGGGAGCGATGGACTGGCTCGACGCCGATCTCGTCGCCTCGCTCGCCCGCGCGTGGCCGGAGTACAGCGTCGTGCTCGTCGGCCCAGCGTACGCGCGTGACTGGGCGGAGCGGCACTCGGCGCTCTTCGGCCTGCCGAACGTGCACTGGGTCGGCAAGGTGGCCTACGACGAGCTTCCGGCGTGGGTGCAGCGCTTCGATCTGGCGCTGATGCCGCTCGAACGGAGCGCACTGAAGCGGGCCTCGAATCCGAACAAGCTCTACGAGTACGCGGCGGCGGGGGTGCCGATTCTTGCCATCGACTATTGCGATGCCGTCCGGAAGGCGAGCGGCGTGGCGCATGTGGCCGCGACGCCTGAGGAGTTCGTGCGGCTCGTGCCGGAGGCGCTCGACGACGGGCGGCGGGCGGAGCGGCAGGCGTTCGCCCGGGCGCACAGTTGGGACACGCTCGCCGCCGCGATGGCGAGCGAGTTGCGCGACGCCATGCAGCGGAGGCGGACGTGAAGCGCGAGGTGACTATCGCGCGGGAGGCCGGTATTTCGATGGCCGGGTTAGTGTTCGGGCAGGCGGTGCGGTTCGGCTACAATCTTGCCGCCGCGCGGCTGCTCGGCGTCGATGCGCTCGGCGTGTATGCGCTCGTGGTCGCGGTGCAGCAGGTGGCCGAGGTGATCGCGATTGGCGGCTACGACCTGGGTCTCTTGCGCTTCGTCAACCAGCGCCAGGGCGAGGCGAGGCGGCAGACCATCGCCGCCGCCATCAAACGAACTTCGCTTGCGGCCCTCTTCGCGGGGCTTCTGATCGCGCTCTTCTCCGGCCAACTCGCCTCGCTTCTGCACGGCGGCGGGCTGTTGCGCATGACGCTGCTCGCGGTCGCCTTGGCGCTGCCATTGTCGGTGACGGCAAACATGGCCGGGTTCGCCATTCAGGCGCATCAACGCCTCATGCCAAAAATGGTGGCGACGCAAATCATCATGCCCGGACTCTTTCTCTTCTCGATGCTTGCCGCCCGCCAGCTCTGGGGACGCGAGGCCGCGTTGGCGCTGCCCTTCGTGATCGCGCCGCTCGCGGCGATGGCGTGGATTCTGCCGGGCTTCAGGCGGATGACCGGCGTCGAGCTGAACGATGTGCTCCGCGCCGGGAGCAACCGGGAGCTGAACCGCTTCGCCCTGCCACTGCTCGCCGTGGCGTTTTTCTCGATCCTGTCGCACTGGATCGACGTGGTGATGCTCGGCTTTCTGACCGACGTTGGCACGGTCGGCCTCTACCAGCCCGCCGCCCGCACGGCGGGACTCTTGCGCTCCGTCTTGCTGGCCTTTTCCGGAATCGCCGCGCCGATGATCGCCGCCTGTCACGGACGGCAGGATTACGGCGGCGTCCGGGCGACCTACGAGATGGTCACGCGCTGGACGCTGACGCTGGTCATGCCGCCGTTCCTCCTGCTCGCGCTCTTTCCCGCCGAAGTGCTTTCGGTGTTCGGCAAGGGATTCGGCGACGGAGCGGTGGCGCTCGTGCTGCTCTCCGTTTCATCGCTGCTGCTGGCGTGGTTCGGCCTCGGCAGCACGGTGCTCGCCATGAGCGGCGGCGAGCGACTGAGCATGATGAACCAGGCCGTGGCGCTGCTGCTTCAGGTGCTCTTGCACTGGCTCTTGATTCCGCGATTCGGGCTGAACGGCGCGGCGCTCTCGACGCTGATTGTCATGGCGCTCTTGACGCTCGCGCGGATGGCGGAGCTGCGCCATCTGCTGGGGATTCCGTACCTCTCCGCCGCGCTCTGGAAGCCGACGGCGGCGGGCGTCGCTGCCGGGGCGGTGATGCTTGGCGTCCGGTACGCCGCGCCGCCTCTGCCGCCGCTGGCGCTTCTCGCGCTCGCCGGGGTGACAGGCACGGCGCTCTACGCGCTGCTGATCCGGGCCTTCCGGTTGGAACCGGAGGAGACGGAGGTTATTTTCAAGCTCTTTCCTTTTCTGAAACGTAACCGGTCGAACGAAGCTCCGTGAAAAAAGTTGCCTGGCCATACCTGGCCGCCATAGTCCTGTTTGCCCTTTTGCTCGCCGTTCCCTTCGGCCCGATGCTCACGTTGCAGTTCGTGCCGGGATCGCCCGACAGCGTCACGCCAATGGCGCTCGACCGGGCACTCCAGGCGTTGCAGGCGCAATCCGGCCACTACCCGCTCTGGCAGCCCTGGACCTTTTCGGGAATGCCGACCGTGGCGGCCTTCAGCTATCTGAGCGGCCTCTATCTGCCAAACCAGCTCTTCGGCTTTTTGCATCTCGACCCGATCTACATCCAGCTCCTGCACCTCGTCTTTGCCGGAATGGGCGGCTTCGCGCTCGCGCGGCGGCTGGGTCTCGGCAGCACGGCGGCCTTCCTTGCCGGATCGGCTTTCATGCTCAATCCCTACATGACCGCCATGCTCGCCTACGGGCACGGCAGCCAGCTCATGACGGCGGCGTACATGCCGTGGGCGCTCTGGGCGGCGATTCGCCTCGCTGAACGCGGCAGCCTCGCCGATGCCGGACTCTTGGCGCTCGTGCTCGGCTTGCAGCTCCAGCGCGCCCACGTGCAGATCGCCTGGTATTCGTGGATGCTGGTCGCGCCGCTGCTTGCCTTGAAAATTCTGGTCGAAAAGCGGGAGGGGGTCTCGAAAATAAAGAGCGGCGGACTCGCCCTCGCGGCGCTTGCGCTCGGCGTGGCCATCGCCTTGCAGGTCTATCTTCCGGCGCTCGGCTACCTGCCCTTCTCGGCGCGTTCCGGCGCGGGCGACGCCGCCGAGGCGTATCGCTACGCCACGCTCTGGTCGATGCACCCCGCCGAACTTCTCACCTACCTCATGCCCGGCGCGTTCGGCTTCGGCGGCGTCAGCTACTGGGGCTTCATGCCCTTCACCGATTTTCCGCACTACGCGGGCCTCGTCGTGCTGGGCCTGGCCATCGCCGGAGTCGTGGCTGGCCGCCGGAAGCCGATGGTGCTTTTCCTCGCCGCCATGACGGCGCTGGCGCTCCTGCTTTCGTTCGGCAACTTTTTCAGCCCGGTCTATGACCTCTTCTACCACTTCGCGCCAAAGTTCAGCTCCTTCCGGGTGCCCTCGATGGTGCTGATTGTCGTGGCGCTCTGCCTCGCGCTGCTCGCCGGTTACGGGCTACAGGCGTGGCTCGACAAGCCGCTCGACGACTCCGCGCCGTTGCTCAAATGGGGCGGAATTGCCGTCGGCGTGGCGGCGGTGCTCTTTCTCTCCTTTGAAGGCGGACTCGAACAACTGCTTCGCGCTGCGTTTCCGCCCGTGCCGATCGACAACTACGATCTGGTGACGATGGTCGGCAACCTGCGCTGGGAGCTGTGGCGCGGCAGCCTGTTCGTGCTGATCGTCGCCTCGGCGGCCATTGCCGGATTGCTGTGGCTCGCCGCGCGGAAGATGATCGGCGCGCAAGCGGCGGCTATCGCTCTGGTCGCGCTGTCGTGCGCCGACCTCGGCTGGATCGACCATCGCATCGTTTCGCCCAACGAGCGCTCGCTACGGGCTTCGCCGCTGGTGGAGCGCGCCTCGCTCGACCGGGCGCTCGAAGAGGACGACGTGACCCGCTTCCTCGCCAGCCGCGAGGGGGCGTTCCGCATCTATCCGGTTGGCCGCCTCTTCGCGGAGAACAAGTTCAGCCTCGCGGGCGTCGAATCGGTTGGCGGCTATCACGCCGCCAAGCTCGGCCTGTATCAGGAGCTGCTCGCCCGCACCGATAACCTCGCCAACCTCGACGTGCTCCGGATGCTCAACGTCCGGTACCTCCTCAGCCCCGCGCCCATCAGTGATCCCGCCCTGAAGCCGGTGTTCGCCGGAAAGCTGAACCTCGTCTCCGGCGAAGTGCCGGTCGCGGTTTATGAGCTTGCGGGCACGATGCCAAGAGCCTGGTTCGCGCCGTGGGCCGCCGCCGCAGAGAGCGATGGCGAGGCGACCGAGGCGGTGATGGCCGGGCGGAGCGCCGACGGCGGCGTTGCCGTCACCGGAGCGCCGTGGCGGGGCGTGAAGCGCTTTTCGGGCGGCGAAGTGCTCTCGATGCAGCGCAGTGCCGAGTCGATGGCGCTGAAGGTTCGCGCCGAGGGCGAGGCGCTCGTCGCGGTAAGCGAAGTCTTTTATCCCGAACGCTGGAAGCTCACGGTCGATGGCCGCGAGCATGAGACGCTCAAGGTCGATGGCGTCATTCGCGGCGTCGTGGTGCCGCCGGGCGAGCACGAGGTGCGCTTCGTCTATGACCGGAGCCGTTTCGAGACGGGCCGCGCGGTCTCGCTCGCTGCGACGCTCCTGTCGCTCGGCCTCATCGTTACCGGCGTCGTCGCGGGACGCGGAAGGTCGAAAATCTCGAAAGCCACCAAACCATCGGGCAAACCGTGAGCAAAGTTCTGATTCTAACCCGCAACTTCCCGCCCTACGTCACCGGCGGCGCATCGAGGGCCTGGAAGTTCGCCTCCAATTTCGCCGCCATCGGCTGGTCGCCGGTTGCCGTCGCCCCTCCCGCCATCGCCGGCATGGCGACGGGCGTCAGCTCCGGCGCGAACGGCGTCAGCGAGTTATACCGTACGGCCCCCGACCTCGACGCGGGCGACCTCGATGCCGCCGCCCGCTGCGCGCTCCTGCACGGAAGGGAGGCGCCTGGCGCGAGCCGTCCGTTCAAGGGCAACCTGGCCCGCCAGTTCAAAAGCGTGACCGATGGCTCGCTCTGGCAGAAAAGCGCCGAAGCTACCGTCGAGCAGTTGCTCGAACAGGATCCGGAGATCGACCTGCTCTACGCGCAAGGCCCGCCGCTGGAGCCGCTCATGCTCGCGCTCAACGTCACGAGGCGGCGCTCGCTGAACCTCATGCTCGACATCACCGCGCCGCTCGATCCGGCGATGCCCGCGCCCGGCGCATCCCGCTCCGCCGCCGCCAAAGCCGAAGAGCACATTCTGCTTTCGGGCGTACCCCTGCTGACGCCGAACCGCTTCCTCAAGGAGTACTTTCTGAAGAAGTACCCGGGTCGGCTCGATTATAACCATGTGACTATCGTGCCTCCGGCCTTCGATCCGTCGCATCCGGCCTTCCGGCGGCAGGAGTCGAAAACGCCCGGAACGGTGCTGCGCGTCGCGCTGCTGGTGGACGAGTTGCCCAAGGGCGACCTCAAGGCGCTCCTCGCCGGTCTCGATGCGTGGATTCGCGCCGACGGCATCGCGGCGGGCGGAGTCGAACTGGCGCTCTTCGGCGATGGCGTACCGGAGCTGCTGCGCCGCGCCGCAAAAAAGCCGATCCGGCAACTCTTCGTTCTCGATGAAACCGGCGGCATCGACCGCGAACTGGAGACGTGCCGAAACACGGCGTTCTTCTGCGCCGTGCTCAGCAACAGCGCCGCCAGCACGGTCGTCGTGCCGGATCGGCTAATCGATGCGCTCGGCATGGGGCTGCCGCTCTGCGCCGTCGCGCCCGAAGGTGAAGCAGCGCGGCTGGCAGTCGAGTCCGGCGGCATGTGCGCGCCCGCCGGAAACGCCGGAGCGATCATGGAGCTGTTCCGCGCGATGGCCTCCGGCTGGTCGTTCGGCAACCTCCAGGCAGCGCCCGACTGGCTCCGCGAACGACACACCATCAGCACCGTCATGCAGGAGCTGAGGCGAGCCATCGCCAGCCAGCCGCTGATCTGACGGAGCGCCCGGCGGAGGCCATCGCGCAGATGCGCTGATGCAAAAGCAGGATTAACCAGCGAGGACTTTCCTATGAAAAACGATATGCCAGCCCTGCATCCGGCTCACGCAACCCGCCACCGGCGGAAGAGCGAAAAAAAGGTGCTTCGCAGCCGCCACAAATCGATTGGCCAGCCGCCGGGTTCGCTCATCCATATCGGCGAGCAGAAGGTCGAAAAAACCGAAATCACAGCCATCGGCTACGACGAAAAGCAGGCTGTTACGCTTTCCGTCGGCAACGTCGAGGAGTGCCTCGCCCTGAAGGAGCGCTTCAAGGTGCTCTGGATCGATGTCGCCGGACTGCACGAGACCGGCGTGATCGAGAAGATCGGGGAGCTTTTCGGCATCGATCCGCTGACGCTGGAGGACATCTTGCACACCGGCCAGCGCCCGAAGGTGGAGGATTTCGAGCGCTATCTCTACCTGACGCTCCAGATGCTCGACTTCAACCAGGAGCACGGCGAAGTCGGCCATGAGCAGTTGAGCGTCGTCGTCGGCCCCGGCTGGATCATCACCTTCCAGGAGAGGCCGGGCGACATGTTCGACCCTGTCCGCCAGCGCATCGACAGCCCGAACGCCAAGCTCAGGAAGCACGAGGCGGACTTTCTGGCCTACACGCTCGTCGATGCGGTCGTGGATCACTACTTCTCGACACTCGAAGAGATCGAAAACCGCATCGACCTGCTCGACGCCGACCTGGTGGCCACCTTCAGCCAGGAGAGCTTCAACGCCCTGAACGCCCTCAAGCGGGAGCTGATCATGTTCCGCAAGGCTGTCTGGCCGCTGCGGGAGATCATCGGCAGCATTTCGCGCGACGACTTCGCGGTGGTTGGCGACCTGGTGGAGCACTACTTTCGCGACGTCTATGACCACGTCATTCTGGTGATCGACACGGTCGAGGTGTTCCGCGAGATCGTCACGAGCATGCACGAAACCTGGCTGGCGGGGGTCAACAACCGGATGAACGAAATCATGAAGTTCCTCACCATGATCGCCACGATCTTCATGCCGCTGTCGTTCATCGCGGGTGTTTACGGCATGAACTTCCGGAACATGCCGGAGCTGAACCTCTGGTGGGGCTACTACGCCGTGCTTGGCCTTATGCTGCTGATCGTCTTCGGTTTCCTGAAATACTACCGGTCGAGAAAGTGGTACTGAGCAAGCGCAAGGCGATGATTGGGAACACGTTGTCCGCAACGAACACGACCTGACGGAAATCCGCGAATACATTCCGGAACGACCGCCGTCAAATGGAAATTCGATGCATTGTTCACTCCACAGTGACAAGCTGCCGAGCCTGCCCTGACCTCCTCTACTTCTTCTTGCTGCCGACAAACCAGGTCAGGGCTGCGGTGACGAGCGAGATCGCGCCGCCGAGCCAGATCAGCTCCTGTTCGCCATGCCATTTGATGACGTGACCAAGAAAGACGACCGCCATGACCACGACGATGACGCCGATCAGCTTGTTTTTGAGATCGTCGAGGGTGTGGATGACCAGCCAGGCGGGAAGAGTGATTGTATCGTCGATGAACAGCTCGTACAGCCCCAGCGCAGTGATGAAAAAGACCGTGCCGAGCAAAAACAGGTCGATGGATTCGATGAAGCCGAGTACGAGGATTTTGCCTGTCTTGCCGGAAATCTCCGCGTGCATGATGGTATCGGCGATGAGCTGGAACACCGAAATACCGCCATACACGAGCAGCGTCAGCGCGGCCAGAAAGGTTCCCGCAACGGCGATGAGTACCAGGTAGCGGCTCGAAGAAAGCAGTTTTTGCATCATGTGCGGTAGGGAATAGAGGTTATCATGTTGAGGCGGCAGCGCATAATTTAAGGAATGCGGTAATCAATCGAAACGGCTTCAGACTACCGGGCATCGCTAAAAAGTGTCACGAACGGCGTGAGGGCAAGGCTGTTGGATTGACGAAACCGGAGCGTACAACAGAGTACCAGAGAATTTCGGGCGCCGCCCGACGCGGCAAAAGGTCGCGCAAAAGGTTTTCAGATGCGCCCACAAGAAAAGATGGGCGGGCCATGATGATAGCCACTTGTTCAGAACAGAGTCAGATCAGTCGCAACAGAAACAAGCCCGTTAACAGAGAAATGTTTTACGGCGTTAAACGCTACTCTCTTTTTGAAAAAAGAGACGACATGCATATTTCAGCGGAATTATTGCGCAATACTTATAAGGGCATCTCTAAAAAGTCGAATACTCCTCTGAAAATCACCTAAAAAACTTTATTAATACATCTGTAAAATCGCTTACACACTGCAATTCTCACTAATTCAGCTACCTCATAAGACTTTTTAGAGATGCCCATAATATAAGCCATAATATTCTTTCCATAGAAACGACTCTTTTAACGGCATTAACAAAGAGTTAACAAACCGCCTTATTCGAGACAAAAAGGAAATAATTCAGATACGTATTATTTCGGCCACAATAAAAAAACAAAATACATCTCTTACGCCAATATAATTGCCATTCCTTTTTTACTGCCATTGCCGTATAAGGATCGCAGCGCCACGTCAGACGATATCAATAACAAGTGAAAAAGATCGTTCTTTTTACCTGCAAAAAGAAACCAAAAAAAATATTTAAACGTTACTTTAAATATGTATTTTCTTCTATCAAAACAATGAAACACGTTGACACAGCATTAAATATCAATAAGTTACGCAACACAGTCAAATCTCGCGAGACTGCTTGACCGCCATGAGAATCAGATGGCGGAAGTTATAGAAATAAAAATTCGGCAATATTCGCAAACAAAAACAGATTATTATCTAAAACCATCCAGCATTACGCGTTTTTATACCGTTTTATTTCGGAACCATTACGCAAGAAATAAAATCTTGAAATACGATGAAAATATTCATCACCACAGTGCAAAACAGAACCGCGTCTCCTGTTATTGCATTCATATTTTAAAGCGCTAAAAAGTCTCGAAGTAAAATAACACGTCTTGGCGCTGACGCTTGATTGAGTAAAAGACAAAGTGTGGATTGCCGTAACCAAAACGATGATCGCGATGACACATTTCATGAAAACATTATTGATTGCGTTGATAGTATTGTTCCCTGCTATCGCAAATGGCACAATGACCATACGCAATTATTCCGCAGCGAGTCACAGCCGCTTTTACACCGGGGCTGACAAAAATTTCATTGGCGCCCTCTACGACTTCTCGGGAGTCGGCTACAGCAGCGATGGACGTTGGGCGACACTGGTGTCCGATAACTACTTTATCTCAGCCGCCCACTTACATCCGGCGACAGCTCAGACGGTGACGTTCTGCACAAGCAATGATCCCAAAGGGACAAAGTACACCTACACGGTGGCTGGTGGTACGAAAATCGGATCGACTGACCTCTGGATTGGCTGGTTCGATACAACGGTCAATCCATCCATCGAACGCTACCCGATCTTGACGTTGCCCGAAAATAACGATTATGTCGGCCTCGAACTCTACAATTACGGAAAGCAGGACATTGTGGGACGAAACGTCGTGGAGTTTCTATGTTCTTCTTCTTGTGGAGGATCGACAGGGTTTGTTGCCGGATACGACTATGACAACCATGACGCTCTATCGGTAGGAGGCGATGAAACCTACATCATTACAGGCGATTCAGGTGCGCCCAGTTTTACTGTTTTCGACTCCAATCTGACCTTGTTCGGAATCCATTGGTCGCACACGAGTTCAGTCGCAGTCGAAGGGGCGATTTCTTACGATACCTTCGTTCCGAAATACTTTGATGAAGTCAATGCGGTTTTGGCTTCGGGCGGACAATCGTTAGAGGCGGTGCCGGAGCCAGGCATGATCTGGTATTTGATGGTCATCGCAGGCGCTCTCGTACTCCAGAGACGCCGCCATGCATTGCCGTAATTGCTCGTGGATGAGAATTACGCCGATGTCAACATTTTTTATTCGAAAGCAGTAGCCGACATGAAAAAATTTTCGCTGCCAATACTGATGGCGCTGCTGATGGCTCTCCCGACGGTCAGCCGTAGCGAAATGATCGTGCGCGATTACACTCCGGCGCGACATGGGCGGTTCTATCACGGGAGCGGCAAAGATTTTGTCGCCAATGGCCGCGACTTTTCCGGCGTGGGCCTCGGCAGCACGGGGCACTGGGCAACGCTGGTGGCCGACAACTGCTTTCTTTCAGCCAATCACCTCCATCCCGCCGTGGGTGAAAAGGTGACGTTTTGGGCCACAAACGAACTGACGGGAGCAAGTTTCACCTACACGGTAACCGGCGGCGCGCGCATCGGCACGACGGACCTCTGGGTCGGCTGGTTTGACCAATCGGTTACCGTCGATCGTTCGATAGCGCGCTATCCGATTCCGTTGCAGCCTTTTCTGAAAAGGTATCTCGGCCTCGAACTCTACAATTACGGAATGCGTCACCGGATCGGCAGAAACGTGCTGGAGGTTATCGCCCCATATTCGCTTGGTGGATCGACGGGGTTGACTGGTGGCTACGATTACGACAACAACGATACTCCGGCGGTTGGGGGCGATGAAACCTGCCTGCGGGTCGGCGATTCAGGCGCTCCGAGTTTCGCTGTATTCAACTCCCGACTGGCCCTGATCGGCATCCACTGGTCGGTCACCCGCAACCCGGAAAGCTCGATCGACACCTTCGTTCCGGAATACTTCGACGCAATCGACAAGGTGCTCAAGAAACGAGGGCAGGCGCTGCGCCGGAGCCTGTGAGCGTATTTCGCAGCCGCGCTGACAGGCTTCCGGATACCTGACTGTCGCGAAGCTGCTTCCGGCTTCAGCGGATCGAAAACGCAATAACACAGGTTGGCCCGTCACGTCTCGATGAACGGGTTCACAATAGTCAAACCCATGATTTTCTGGCCGTTGTGAAGGTCTTCTGAATAGAGTATATCGCAATCTCCCTGTAGCGCGGCGGCGATAATCAGGGAATCGTAGTAGCTGTAGCCCCATCGCTCCTTCACGTCGAGTGCTGCGCGACAGAGGTCTATCGTCGTGTTGACCCTGCAAAGTCCGGCGAGCACCGAATCCAGATATTTCCGGCAATCCGCAACAGAGAAGGGAACCTCGAATTTCCTCGTCGCTACGTTGATAAACTCCTGAACGACCTGCGAACTGACAATACCCCTGCCGTCCTGCAAAGCATTTCTTATCAGGCTGGTCGCCATCTCCTTCTTTAAGACATTCGACGGATCGAAGGAGTAAACGAAGATGTTGGTGTCGAGGAAATGGTTACCGCTCATTCATCTCCTCCCGGCTGAACGTTCGCCCCGGCTTGACATAGTCAAGGGATTGCATCAGTGCATCAAACTCCTTTGCCCGCGCTTCAGCGTTGACGTATTGCTGGAGCCACCCCCTGAAGGTTTCGTTCAGAGTGGTACGCTCACGCTGAGCCTTTTCCCTCGCTTTGCGGATCAACTCTTCGTCTGCGCTCATGGTGATATTTTTCAACATCAGCTCTCCTTTTCAATTTTCTTAGCGTACACGATTCTCGTGTGTAATATACCACGGAACCAGCGAAATGGTTCACAAGGCATTCCTCGAAATCGCTATCGGATCAGGAATCGGTGAGTTCGATTTCGATGGAGAGAAACTACTCCACCCGCTCGAAACACGCCACGGTTTCGATGTGGTTCGTCTGCGGGAACATATCCACCGGCTGTGCGGAACTCATCTTGTAGCCTCGGGCGGCGATCTCTTTGCCGTCGCGAGCGAGGTTGTCGGGGTTGCAACTGACGTAAACGATGCGCTCGGGCTGGAGCTTGAGCATGGTGTCGAGCGCTTTGGGGTGCATTCCAGCGCGCGGGGGGTCGGTGACGATGATGCGGGGTTTGGCGTAGGGGGCGAGCGCTTCCTGCATGGCGTGGAAGTTCTTGAGGTCGGCCTGGAAGAATACGGTGTTCGAGAGGCCGTTGAGTTCGGCGTTCATCTCGGCGTCCCTGACGGCGCTTTCGACCACCTCGATGCCGATCGCCTGACGGCAGTGGCGAGCGAGGTAGAGCGTGATGGTGCCGGTGCCGCAGTAGAGGTCGTAAACAGTGTCCTCCGGCGTGATGCCGCCGACGGCGATGATCTGGTCGTACAGGGTTTCGGCCTGGCGGGTGTTGGTCTGGAAAAAGGAGTTGGCTGAAATCCGGAAGTCGAGGTCGCCGAGCCGTTCGGTGACGTAACCATCGCCGCTGATGACGTACTCCTGCTCGCCGGTGGCGACGGTGTTTTTGCGCGTGGTGACGTTGTTGAGGATGGTCATCCGCTGCTCCGGCATGGCCGCTTCGAGCCGCTCTTTCAGCGCCTGCATCAGCGCCGCGTCGTACCACGAGGTGACGATGTTGACCATGAGCTGGTCATGGCGCTCGCTGTAGCGGAGCGCGAGGTTGCGCAGGTAGCCTTCGTGCGCCTTGGCGGCATACGGCGCGAGGCCGCGTTCGAGGGCGAAGTCGCGCACGAGGTTCAGCACCTTGTTCATGCAGGGCTTGGCGAGGTAGCAGGTGTCGAGGTCGAGCACCTTCTCGAAGTTGCCCGGCGCGTGGAAGCCGAGCGCGAAGGTTTTCGGCCTGGCGAGTTCATCGCTGTCGATCTCCGTCTGGAGCAGGTAGCGCATGTTCGAGCAGGAGAACTCCACCTTGTTGCGGTAGTGCAGCGCGTCGGGCGCGGCGAGCACCGGCAGGACGCTTGGATTCTCGAAGCCGCCGATGTGCGCGAGCGAGTCGGTCACCTTTTTGTGCTTGTAGCGGAGCTGCGCCTCGTAGCTGACGTGCATCCACTTGCATCCGCCGCAGGAGCCGAAGACCGGGCAGACCGGCTCGACGCGATCCGGCGACGGCGTGAGCACCTCGATGGTGCGCGCTTCGAGATAGCGCTGCTTGACCTTGTAAACCTGCGCCGAAACGCGGTCGCCGGGCGCGAGGATGCCGGAAACCATCACGCCCATCCCCTCGGCGGTTTTGCCGAAGCACTTGTCCTTCTCGGCGTGGTCGGTGATGATGAGTTCGATAGTGTCGCCTTTTCTGTAGCGGATTTCCTGTTGTTCCAATGGAGTGTGAAATGAGCGCTCCGCAGGGGAGTCGCGGTGAATCAATACTGTGCAATGAGCGGCGGCCCCGCGAGCAGCGCCGCGCCGAAGACGCCCGCGCTGTCGCCAAGCAGCGGCGGCAGAAGCGGAATGTCGAACGAGTGGTTGAAGACGTTACCGGCAATCGCCTGCCGTGCTTCCGGAGCGTAGAGCTGGCGGATGTTGCCCACGCCGCCGCCGATGATGACGAGGTCGGGATCGAGAATGTTGATTACCGCCGCCAATGCCACGCCGAATTTTGTGACGAGGCGGGCGATGGTCTTTCGCGCGGCCTCGTCCCGCCCACTTGCCGCGACGATCTCCCTGAGCGGCGCCTTTCGCCCGCTGAGGGCCGCGTAGTGGCGTTCGAGCGCCGGGCCGGAGATGACCGTCTCGACGCAGCCGCGCCGCCCGCAGTAGCATTTTGCCTGCTCGCCCGGCAGCGGGTTGTGCCCCCACTCGCCCGCGATGCCGTGCGCGCCCCGGATGATCCGGCCATCGCGGACGATGCCGCCGCCCACGCCGGTGCCGAGGATGATGCCGAAAGCGGTCACGCCGGGCCGGGCCATCTCGTCGCGCCCCGCGCCGAGCATCGACTCGGCCAAGGCGAAGCAGTTGGCGTCGTTATCGATCAGAACCTCCATCCGCAGCGCCTCCCGCAAATCGCGCAAGAGCGGCATTCCGTTCAGGCAGACGGTGTTCGAGTTGCTGATGACGCCATCGCCGCCGTCGGCGCGTCCGGGCGTGCCGATGCCGATGATCCGCGGCAAGTCGAGTCCGGACTTTTCAGCCATCGTACCGACGAGGCTTTTGATCTGCATGAGAATGTGGCCGTAGCCCCGCTCCTGCCCGGTGGCAATGCGATGGCGGATGATTGGACGCAGCGCTTCGTCGAGGATCACCCCCTCGATCTTGGTGCCGCCGAGATCGATTCCCCAGCGATTCACTTCGCGCCTCCGCTCTGCATTGCCCGGCGATGCACCACGTTTTTGACGAACCAGGCAAACGCCGTATAAATCAGCGCCGCGCTCACCAGGCCGATGGCGATGCCGCCAAGCACGTCGCCCGGATAGTGTACGCCGATGTAGATTCGCGAAAAGGCGACCATCGAGGAGTAAAAAATCACGACCACGGCGAACGCCTTGTCAACCTTTTCGCCGCGCCAGAAAAAGAGCCAGACGAGGGCGGCGATAGCCGTGGAGTTGGCGGCGTGGGAGGAGGCGAACGACCAGGAGCGGGTCTGGTCGATGAGCAGTCGCACCCCGTCGAGAGCGAAGCAGGGACGGACGCGCTGGAAGAGCGGCTTGAAGATTCCGGAGGCGGTGAAGTCGGCGAGGCCGACCGAGAGAAGAATCAGGGGAATGACGTAGAGCGCGTCTTTCCCCTTTCTGACGAAAATGAAGAGCAGCAGGAGTACGAAAATGTGGCCCGACAGCTTGGGGCTGGTCAAGAGCAGCATCAGGTCGTCCAGCGCCGGGCTGACCAGACTGTGGTTCAGGAGCTGGAAAAGCCACGCATCCGCCTGTTCGAGACCGCCCATCGCCGGTTACTTTTTCTTCCCTCCCTTTTTCGATCCCTGCGCCGGTTTGCTCGCGGCGGCGACCTGCATGGCAGCAGCCGCTTTGTCCTCATCGGAGACCGTGGCGTTGATGTAGGCCTGCTGGGCGATGCTGAAGACGTTGAACATCAGGTAGTACAAGCCGAGACCCGCCGGCATGTTGTTGAAGAACAGCAGCATCATGGCGGGGAACATCCAGAGCATGATCTTCATCTGCTCGTTGGACTGAGCGGTCGGCGTGATCTTCTGCTGCAAGAACACGGTCACGGCCATCAGGATCGGCATGACGGCGATATGGTCGCCGTAGAGCGGTATGGCAAAGCCGAAATCGAAGATCGAATCGGGCACGGAAAGGTCTTTGGCCCACAGGAAGCCGTGCTGGCGGAGCTGGATCGAGGAGCGGAACACGTAGAACATCGCGAAAAGCAGCGGCATCTGAATCACCGTCGGCAGGCAGCCGCCGAGCGGATTGACGCCCGCTTCCTTGTAGATACGCCCGAGTTCGCTTTGCAACTTGGCCGGATTGTCCTTGTACTTCTCCTGAAGCTCCTGCATCATCGGCTGCAAGGCAGACATCTTCTTCATCGACTTGGTCGAAGCCAGCGACAGCGGCCAGGTGACCAGTTTGATGAGGAAGGCGAAGATGATAATGATGAGACCGTAGTTGGTCACATACTTGTTCATCCAGTTGAAGATCGGCAGAATGAGGTATTCAGCGAACGGCCTGGTCAGCCACTCCCAGCCGAAGTCCATGATCTTTTCGAGACCGATCCCAAGCGACCTCACCGTGTTGTAGTCGAGCGGCCCGACATAGAGGCGGTAGTGATCATCCACGACGTTCTGGCCCGCAGGAACCGCCATCTTTAGAGCCGCGACATAGTTCTCGACCTCGCTGCCTGCCATTTTCGAGCCTTGCAGATAGACCCCTTCGGTGCTCCTCTGCGGTATGATTGCCGAGACGAAATACTTGTTCCTGACGGCAATCCATTCGGCCTTTCCGGACTCCTCCTCCCGATAGGATTTCTTGGCGTCGCTGGCGTCGAGCTTGAGCAGACCGCCGCCGAGATAAGCGCCGGCAAGCGCGTTGGCCGACTCGTCTTTGTGATCCTTCTCGGAATAGACAAGACCCCCATCCCAATTGAGCTGGTACTCATTGCCAGCAATGGTCGAACCGAAACCATTGAGCTTGAGATCGTAATCGACCACATAACTGTCGCCGCTGAAGGTGTAGGTCACCGTGATGCTGCGCGCGGCATCGACATCGAGTACATAGCTGACCGAGAGCTTCTCTTTGCCAGTTACCGTTTCGGAGGTTTTGGCGTCGAGACTTCTGAAATAGAGATCGCGCGTGTCGATGCGCCTGCCGTCACTGCTCAGAAAGAGCATGGAGAGCGCGCCTTTATCGCTGGAGGAGACCAGATTGAAGGGCTTGCCGTTCACATCGAAGTGCTTTTTGAGCACAAGCGACTTGAGCGTGGCGCCTTTGGAGGAGAGCTTCGCCGTGAACAGATCGTTGTTGACGGTGATGGTTTTTTCCGTGCCGACTGAGGCCTGCGCGAACGAACCGAAGCTGTCCGCCTTTGCCGTCGCCGCCGCCATTGCCGGAGCAGGCAATGAATCCGTGGGTGTTTTCTGAACCGCCTCGCGTGGAGCCGTCGCCTTTTCAAGCCCCAGCTTCTGCTCGGGCTTCATGAACTGTAGCCAGACGATCA
Organism: Chlorobaculum thiosulfatiphilum; assembly: GCF_006265165.1. Classification (GTDB taxonomy): domain Bacteria; phylum Bacteroidota; class Chlorobiia; order Chlorobiales; family Chlorobiaceae; genus Chlorobaculum; species Chlorobaculum thiosulfatiphilum. The sequence goes on along the minus strand of NZ_VDCH01000005.1, from coordinate 63,154 downwards.
TGATCGCAGCAATCAGGGCAAACCCTATCACCGAATTTCTGTCCATTACTTCGAATCTTTTGAATTACCTGCGGATTTCACTGATTTTGGCGGCACCGGATCGTAGCCGCCCTTTGAAAACGGATTGCAACGAAGCACCCTCCAGACGGTCAGCCAGGAGGCGTAGAAAAAATTATGTTGCCGGAACGCCTCGATGGCGTAGTGGGAACAGGTGGGGTGGTACTTGCAGGAGGGGCCGAGAAGTGGTGAAATGAAGGACTGGTAAAATCTTATCAGGAGAATCGGCACGATATTCAACAACTGACCTGGGGTTCTGCCGTTTTGTTCAGTCCCGTGATCCCGTTGATTGTCCATGTTACTCAACTCTGTCATCCTCCCATACCTGCGGCAGCCTGTTCTGGTAAATTTTTCAGCATGTGCCGTATTTCAGCCCGGAACCTCTCCAGTGACGGAATGGCATCGGCCCGGCCCCGGTATAAAAAAGCCAGAATGACCTGCGTCTGTTCTTTCCGACTCCCGGATATAAGCATTCCGGACAAAATATTTTTTTCAAGCCGGTAAGCCTCGCGCATCAACCGTTTGATACGGTTCCGGTCAACAGCTCTCGGAGCAAGCTTCTTGCCGACTGTGAAAAGCACCCTGACCGGTGTCCGTCCGGCCTTGTCAACCGGCCGTGAAGAAGAATAGATCAGCAGGAGAGAACCCCCTTTCAGACGACTGCCCTTGTTGAACAGACGGGAAATGGTGCTCTTTCCTCGAACTATTTCACTCCTCGGCAGAGCATTTGCGCGTTTTTCCGAAAACATGCCAGCGTGGACGCTGATCCGTCCGGAGTTGGAACCGAAGCTCCTTACCGGCCTTTTTGTTAACGTTTCGAAGCGGTCATCGAGCTGCTCACGCTCAGGGAGTGACGGCCCTTGGCGCGACGAGAGGACAGAACCCTGCGTCCGTTCTTTGTAGCCATTCTCTGCCTGAAGCCGTGCTTGTTCCTTCTTTTCCTGTTGCTTGGCTGAAAAGTCCTTTTCATCTCCTCAAAACTCCTCTCGAATGATTGTTTAAAATTACAGGACGTTCAATTTATCATTTTACTCACAGATAAGCAAGAGCCGTCACATTTCCCGTACTTATCAACACCGGTCGCCCCATAACTTGCCCACACTGTGGATAACTTGTGGATAAAAAAAACCAAAACCGCCAAAACCCAACAAGCAGCCGCACCGCAACCCATCAACACATGTGGACAACTTTTGCGGATAAACCCAATAACCTACGACGAAAGAACAAGATAGAATGTTGAAGGATCCATGCGCAAACGCAGTTTCATCAACAGCCAAAATCAGAAGCAGGATTGTTTTTTGTCCACCGAAAGCTGTACCTTGTAAACAGAAAATGTTGATGAATCACCGAAACACCGCATCTCCCAGACAATTCCCATGTCCGATACGATCCAGCAAGAAGCTCCCGGCAACCTGAAAGTAACCCCGTCGCACAGCAAATCTTTTGCGGAAAAGGTGTGGAGCGCTTGCCTTGGACTGATCCAGGAGAACATCAATACCCTTGCCTTCAAAACCTGGTTTCTGCCGATCAGACCCCTTTCATTTTCAGGCAGCGAGCTGACCATCGAGGTTCCGAGCCAGTTTTTCTACGAATGGATCGAAGAGAACTATTCGGTGCATGTCAAGCAGGCGCTCCGGCAGGTCATCGGTCCTGAAGCGAAGCTGATGTACTCCATCGTGATGGACAAATCACAGGGCCAGCCGGTGACCATCGAATTGCCGCACCAGATCGATGCCGCGCCAGCGGAAAGAACTGCCAGGCAAGAAAATCCCGGCCAAAAGGCCCCGACCGGGCGCAATGGAGTGGAAATCGGACGCTCAAGATTCGACAACAACCTCAACCCGAAGTACACCTTTTCAACGCTGATCAGGGGTGACTGTAACTCCCTGGCATTCGCCGCCTCGAAATCGATCGCCCAGAATCCGGGCCAGAACGCCTTCAACCCGCTGGTCATCTATGGCGGCGTGGGACTCGGGAAAACCCATATGATGCAGGCCATCGGCAACTCGGTGCTCGAAAACCACATCACCAACGCCGTGCTCTACGTATCGAGCGAAAAGTTCGCCATCGATTTCGTCAACGCCATCCAGAACGGCAACATCCAGGAGTTCTCCGCGTTCTACCGGAACATCGACGTGCTGATCATCGACGACATCCAGTTTTTCGCCGGCAAGGAGAAGACGCAGGAGGAAATCTTCCACATCTTCAACACGTTGCATCAGTCCAACAAGCAGATCATCCTGTCGGCGGACCGACCGATCAAGGAGATCAAGGGAATCGAAGACCGGCTCATTTCGCGCTTCAACTGGGGACTCTCCACCGACATCCAGGCTCCGGAATACGAGACCCGCAAGGCGATCATCCAGAGCAAGCTCAAGCAGAGCGGCGTATCGCTCGATCCGGTTGTCATCGAGTTCATCGCCACCAACGTCACCAACAACGTCCGCGAACTCGAAGGGTGCATCGTCAAGCTCCTGGCCGCCAAATCGCTCGACAACCAGGAGATCGACCTGGCCTTCACCAAATCGACCCTCAAGGACATCATCCGGTACAACACCAAGCAGCTCACCCTCGATACCATCGAAAAAGCGGTCTGCTCCTATTTTTCGATCACCTCGAATGACCTGAAGGGCAAATCGAAAAAGAAGGAGATCGCCGTCGGACGGCAGATCGCCATGTATCTGTCCAAAGAGATGACCGGCTCATCGCTGAAAACCATCGGCCTGCACTTCGGCGGACGCGACCACTCAACGGTCATTCACGCCCTGAACACCATCGAGAAAAAGGTCGTCGCGTCAAACGATGAGCGCAAGAAGATCGAGGAACTCAGGAAAAGAATCGAAATCATGTCGATGTAACCGGCAAACTGTGCGTAACCTGTTAAATTCCTGTTGGCGGATTCTTGATGAGTACGCACTTGTCAACACCGGGCGGAATTTGCGAAAATGCGCCAACAAACCACCAACAGTACCTCCGGCAAGAAATGCACAGGCTATCCACAGGGTCAGAGGCAAAAGAATCGGATGTAAAACATTATGAAAAAATGACTTAAGAGAGGCGCTGCTCGATCAGTCAAGATTTCCACAGGATCAACAACAACAACAATTTTAATTATTAAAAAGAATAAATAATTGTAAAGAGATGAAATTCAATACGACCATCAAACGACTGCAGGAGGCTGCCAACAAGGTTATTCTCGCCGTTCCGGCAAAATCGCTCGATGCCCGATTCGACAATATCAACCTGACCATCGAAAACGGAATGCTCACGATGTTCGCTACCGACGGTGAACTTTCGATCACAGCAAAGTGTGACGTAGCGTCGAACGACAAGGGTAACGTCGCCATCAGGGCCAGAACCTTGCAGGATTTTCTTCGGAGCATGTATGAAACCGATGTCACCTTCGACATCGAGCGGCAGTCGATCGGTGAACTTGGCACCATTCATATCGCCACCGATAAAGGCCGTTACCGTATTCCATGCACCTTCGGATCAAAACCGGAAAGCCAGGAACGGAATTTCGATCTCGCCATCGATCTTCAGCCAAACGAGTTGCAGGACATGATCCACAAGACGCTCTTTGCGTGCAGCGTCGATGGAATGCGACCGGCAATGATGGGCGTTCTGTTCGAATTCAGTGAAAAACACATCACTGCCGTATCGACTGACGGCCATCGTCTGGTTCGTTGCAGAAAAAATGTGGAAATCGAGGTGGCTGACAAACAAAAGATTGTCGTTCCGGCAAGAGTGCTTTCCATTATTCAGCGCATGTTGACGAACGAAAACGTCAAAATGTCGATCGACTCGGAACGCAGGAACGTCAGGTTCAAAACCGACAACATGGAGCTTGAATCGGCGCTGATCGTGGAACCCTATCCGAATTACGAGGCCGTCATTCCGGTTGAAAACGAAAAGAAGCTGGTCACGGACCGGGTGCAGTTGCATGATTCGGTCAAGAGGGTCGGCAGGTTTTCGAGCATCGGCGACCTGAAACTCAGCGCCGAGAATTCCCAGATCAAGGTGATGGCTGAAAACGCCAGCGAAGGAGAGTCCGCACAGGAAGAGCTGGCCTGTTCGTTCGCAGGAGAGGAGATCACTATCGGTTTCAACACGAAATTTGTCGAGGCGGCGCTTTCGCATATCGATTCCAACGAGGTTCTGATCGAGATGAACTCTCCAAAAACCGCAGTGCTGTTCAAACCCAATGATTCCGAGAAGCAGGATGACCTCATGATTCTGGTCATGCCGGTCAGAATCAATAACTGATCGGAAGTGACTTGCGACTCAAGAGTATCGGCATTGAAAATTTCAGAAACCACAGGCATCTGGAATTCGATCCAGGACAACGCATTACCAACATTTACGGTTGTAACGGCTCAGGCAAGACCTCCATACTCGAGGCAATCCACTATTGTGCGCTGACCAAAGGATTCAGCGGAAACAGCGATCGGGATTGCCTCATGTTCGGGGAGGAGGTGTTCACCATACGCTCCTCCTTCGAAAGTGATCAAGGCAGTGAAACGAAAGTCGCCGTGGCTTACGCGCCGTCAAAAGAGAAGCGGATTCTGGTCAACGAGCAGGAACTCCAGATATTTTCGAGGCACATCGGCCTCATTCCGTGCGTGACCTTCACGCCGAGGGAGCTGGTCATCATTACCGGCGGTCCGGCTGAAAGGCGGCGCTTCATGGATACGGCAATTTGCCAATACGACAGGAAGTATCTTTCCGATCTCTTGCAGTATCGCAGAGTACTGCAACAGCGTAATGCATTACTTTCTTCATACGGTGATCTGGCAGCCGTTGAAACGTCGCTGGAGGTTTTGACCGATCAGCTTGTCACGCATGCCGTGGAGATCGTCGCGGCCAGAGAGCGATTCATTAGTAGTTTCAGCGTGATGCTCGACGAAGTCTATCGGTGGCAACCGGATTGCGCGAAGAGTGCCATCACCTATCACTCCTCGCTTCATCACCATGAAACGCAGCTCTCGAAAAAGGAGATGCAGGCGCAGTTCAGTGAACGGTATCGCGTACTGAAAAAACAGGAACTGCTGAGAAGACAAACACTTGCCGGCCCGCACAGGGACGATCTGCAATTATACCTCAACGGCAGGGAGATACGGAAATTCGCATCGCAGGGCCAGCAGCGAGCGTTTCTTGTGGCGATGAAAATGACCATGCACGCCTATCTGCACGAACATTCCGATGAAATGCCTGTTACGCTTCTCGACGATCTGTTCAGCGAGCTTGATGCAAAAGTATCGTCCGTCATGCTTGAAACGCTTTCATCGAAAGGACAGGTCATCATCACATCGACAGAAAAAAGAGATGGAAATGATATAACGTATTTTTCGATCGATGAGTACAGGAAAACATCAGGACAAGAGAGATGAAAAAAAAGAAAACACCAAGGGTACTTGGTTCACTCATGTCGGATGTGTGCAGAAAAATAGGAATGACCGAGGCGTATGAAGAGTATAAAACGCTTCAGTTGTGGAATAGTGTTGTTGGTGATGCCATAGCGCGGGTAACAACGGTCGAGAAGATGAAAGAGGGTGATTTGTATGTAAAGGTGAGAAATCCGTCTTGGCGAATGGAGCTGAATTTCAGGAAACGTGATATAGTGGGAAGAATGAACAAAGCTATAGGATATGCTATGATAAGGAATATCATTTTCAGATAACCCGGAATGTATCATTTTATTTACATTCCGGATTACTGAATTACCTAAGTCACTTTAAAATAATATCTTAGTTAAATATTGCAGGTGAGATTATACATCTCGATCATTTTTTCTGCAAATGCTTTTCCAAACTCATGGCATTGCTCGAACTCAGGTTCGTGAGGTTGGAATTTGATCATAAGGTTCTTGTCGAAAACCTTCATTTTTAGGTTTGAAAGATTGCTTTCGATGATTTTAACACCTTCACCGCTCCAGCCATAAGAACCAAAAGCTGCCGCAAGTTTGCCTCGGTCGCGTAATGGATTGAGCACGGCAAAGATGTTGTAAATCTGCTGGACGATGTTCTGATTGATGGTCGGAGAGCCGATGATGATTCCCATCGAGTGAGAGATTTTCTCCTCAAGTTTCTCGGTTGAAATATTTTCTATATCGCACACATCAACGTTGAAATCGCAGGACGATCTCAAACCATCAGCGATTTTTTGCGCGAGAACCGAGGTATTTTCATATGCTGATACATACGCGATGAGAATGCTTTTTTCGTTTGGCATCGCGATTGCCGCCTGTGAAAAACGCTGTGAAAGATCGACATACTTTTTCCAGTCCGATCTGAGAATCGGTCCGTGACCGGGGCAAATCGCGTGAATATCGAGCGGGCGGATCTTCTCGATCGCCTGAAGCATGTATTTGCTGAACGGCCTCAGAATTGCGTCAAAGTAGTATTTGAAAGCGTCGTCGAAATCACCGCAGAGGTCATCATACATCGCTTCGTTGCAGTAATGGCAACCGAAAGAGTCGCAGGTAAAAAGTACGCGATCCTCTTCGAGCCAAGAGTAGATCGTATCGGGCCAGTGCAGATTGGGCGCGCCGATGAATTGGATCGTCTTGTTGCCGAGATCGAGCTTGTCGCCGTTCTTGACGACAATATGCTTGAAGTCGTGACCGGTCTGGTCGCGCAGAAACTTGATGGCATTGCCACTGCCGACAACGGTGGCGTTGGGCGCAACGGAGAGCAGGTTGTGAATGTTGCCTGAGTGGTCAGGCTCGGTGTGATCGACGATGATATATTCGATCTCTTCGGGGTTGACCACCTGCTTCAGTTTTTCGAGATACGTTGGCCAGAACTTCAGTTTGGTGGTTTCAACCACTGTTTTTTTCTCGGCATTGATGAAATACGAGTTGTAGGTGGTGCCGTATTTTGTTTCCATGACGATATCGAAGGTGATAAGGCCTGGATCGAGTACGCCAATCCAGGAGACATCGTCGGTAACGGGAAGTATTTTGTTGTCTATCATACTATTTTAAGGTTTATGTTTGTGATCGGCTGATTATATAATTATAGAGTCGGTTAAAACGTTTAAAAAATAAGGATTTTTAAAAAGGGGTTTCATCTCGATAGATATCTTCTGTTTCAAGATGACGAATTTCACGAATTATCTCTATGCCATCAGTCGAAAAGGCGAACAGGGTATCAGCGGAAAATATCGTGCTGAAATCCTGGGGTTTGAAGAATGGCAGAAACTTTTGCGTGAATTCATCGAGGCGTTTCAGGTAGAACGCGGTGTTTTCATCAGGTTGTTCCTTGTTCCACTCTTCGGCAAGACGCCCTTTGTCAACGAATGTCGCAGGATTGCCGGAGCCGGAGATGTAATAAGTCATCCGATCCCCTTTAGAAATTTCCAGACCCTGACGAAGAGCGATTTCGTAAGTGATTGATTTGGAACGCTTTCCGGAGCGGACATCGGCAGCATACTGAACGAGCGGGGTTTTCATCGATTCGGTTCTTGAAAACTCCGAGATATTGAAGCGATGGTTCAGTAGATCATCACGATAGCGCACATACAGGTCATGGAGGCCCTGAATGTCATCCCTGAGCAGGAGAATGAATCCCTCCCTGATGAAATCGCGTCCGAACTTTTCCCCGCTTCGGCTCACGAAGGCCGACCCTTTCAGCTTCAGCTTGTCATGGTAGTCGAGAAGAACGTAGTTCTTTTTCATATAGGAGATCATTTTCCTGAAGCGTCCGTCGTATGCGATTCTGATGCCTGCCGGCATGGTCGATGAAACTTCCTCGACGAGACTGCGCTCTTCCTCTTCGGTCGCGACGTGTGGCGGCGGCACCAGGAAAATGCCGTCGGTATCGACCTCGATGACCTGAGCGCCGCGTGACTCGAACTCCCGGATCATCGTCCGGGCGATCTCCTGGCCTTTGGCGGTGACGCGGTCAGCTTCGTCGAAATCGTTGAAAATGCCGCTGCTGAAGCCAAGATAGCCGTACATGGCGTTGATGATGATCTTGAACGACGACTGCATGGCGTCGAAGTTGTAGGCCACGGATCGATTGCCGGCAGCGCTCTCCTCTTGCGCCCGTTTCTTGGCTGCAAAGCGTAAATCCCTGAGATCCTTGAGAATGGTCGGAAATGCCTTGAGGGTATCGGTTTTCGGACAGACGCCGAACGAGAGCATGATGGATGGATAGAGCGATTCGACGTCGGCATAGACGACAGGGCCGAGAATTCCCTTGAGGAAAACCTCGGTAAAGCCGCCGCTATGCTGCTGGCCTATGGAGGGTCTCGGAATGGAGATTTTCCGCCTGAGATATTCACGAATCAGGATCGCTTCTATTTTTGCCGCTGGGCCAAGTCTCGACGTGTTGGCATAGCTGTAGGGAACCATGCTGGTCATGCTGAAATTGGTGCCGGAGAGTAGTGCCGCTAATTCACGGGTTTCACGTACATCGTCGAGCGCGTAAGCAAGGAGGGTTTCAGGATTGTTGTCCCAGGTCGAGACGATATCCTTGTAACTCACGTAGGTTCTGTTCGGCGAGGCGAAACCGAAAAATTTGGCGACAGCCTTCAATCCATAGCTGGGAAGAACGCGTTTGGAGGTGTCGTAATTCTGGACGAGGAAATAGGTGTCGATAACGTGTCTTCCGGGAATGTCAAAAAACTGGAAATCAGCCGACCGTTCAGCGAAACGGATGGATGAGGGATAGGAGCGCGGCATCTGACCATCACGCCCGATGGCGAAACGAACTCCGTTAAGTTCGCAACGGCGTTGCAGATAGGGGAGATCAAAACCGAAAATGTTATGCCCCTCGATCACATCGGGGTCTTTCTGGCGAATGATGGAAACCAGTTCTTCAAGCAGCGCTTTTTCGCTTCTTCCTTTCGAATGAATGACATGCTCCCATGAAAGATTGTCGCTGAGAGAGATGATGATGACCGGATCATCGCCAATACCTTTTCTGTTTCCGTCATTTTTTTCAGGGCGGAAATAGGTTTCAATGTCGAGCTGAAGACGATAAATATCGTCGAAAAGCATCCCTTTAAACAGGGTTTTACCAGTCTGCATGAGGTACTGGGTAATGGCATCGCCCCTGCTGTAGGTCAAATGGCTGTTAAAGCCTGACGTGCTCTGCGACTCTCCGCTGGCAGAAGAATCCGTAGTGCTGGAGTTGACGAAATCGAGCGCAGCACGATAATTCTTCCAGCTTCTGAAGATGGCAAGATACTGGTAGTAGTTCTCGCCTTCGAGTGGAATCAGCCAGAATTTTTCCTTGTCGATGGGCGTGAAACCGTCAAGCAGCTCGTTGTCGGATAGAAAAAAGAATGGGTAAAAAGGCTCGTCACGTTTCGTTACGCCATCTGGTGTTCTGATAAACAAACGAATTTGCGAATCATTGAGTTGGTACGCACCGACAATGTTCTCCTCGGGGTCTTTGCCAAAAAGCAATTCATTGCCAAGGGTAAAATCGACAAGGTTATTCATGCAAAAAAGAATGCAAGTTTGAAAAAATGTTTCACGTGAAACTGCATTATCGACCGAGTCTGATCATGAGGATCGAGATGTCGGACGGTGAGACGCCGAGAATTCTCGAAGCCTGTCCGATGGTCGATGGACGGTGTTTCATGAGCTTTTCCCGTCCCTCGCTTGAAAGGGAGTTTAGTGACTCATAATTGAAATGGTCTGGAATATGCAACGAGTCGAGACGGACTATCCTGTCGGCGACGAGCTGCTCGCGTTTGATATAACCCTCATACTTGATTTCGATCTGAACCTGTTCGGTAACCCGAGGATCACTACAAAAATCTCTCGCTACGGTACGCAATGATACAGAGTGATGCAGGATGTCCTGAAGCTCGATACCTGGACGCTTGACCAGACTCAACGCGCTTGCCGGGGTTTTGAGTTCCTGCAAGCCTTTGCTTGCCAGTAGCGCATTGATCTCCGCAGGCGGCACTTTGGTTGTCTTCGTCAGTTCAAGACAGTGCTGAACCTGTTCGATAATTGTTTCAGTTTTGATGAGTTCATCAGAAGATACCAGGCCGCAATCGTAACCGATTTTGCAGAGTCGTATATCGGCATTGTCGTGCCGCAGGATGAGGCGATGCTCCGCCGAGGAGGTGAACATGCGATAAGGTTCTCTGGTCTCCTTGGTTATCAGGTCATCGACAAGGACGCCGATGTATGCCTGGTCGCGTCCGAGGATCAACGGCTCTTTGCCGAGAATCTTGCGAACGGCGTTGATGCCTGCCATGAGTCCCTGCGCGGCAGCCTCCTCATAACCCGAAGTTCCGTTGATCTGACCGGCAAAAAAGAGGTTTTCGACAGGGCGGGTTTCCATTGTCGATCTGATCTGCCAGGGATGGAAAAAGTCATATTCGATGGCATAGCCGGGTCGGATCATCCTGACCTTTTCGAGGCCGGGAATAGATCGCAGGCCGGCGAGCTGAACCTCTTCAGGCAAGGAGGTCGAGAAACCGTTGACGTACATCTCGATGGTATCGACGCCTTCAGGTTCGAGAAAAATATGGTGGCTGAGCTTGTCAGGGAATCTGAAAATTTTGTCCTCGACTGATGGGCAATACCGGGGACCAACGCCCTGAACCTTGCCGGTAAAGAGCGGAGAGCGGTCGAAGCCGGTACGCAGGATGTCGTGGGTCTCTTCGGTGGTCTTGGTCAAATAGCAACTGACGAGGTTTCTCTCGGCAACGCTGTTCGATGAGAAGGAGAATGGCACCGGATCGACATCGCCGGGCTGCTCGGTGACAATGTCGTAATCGACGCTTCTTGAGTCGATTCGCGGCGGCGTACCGGTCTTGAGTCTGCCGAAAGAAAAGCCGAGCGATGCGAGCGATTCGGTCAACCCTTCGACAGGCGGCTCCGCCGTGCTGCGGCCACCCGGAAAGTGATCCATGCCGATGTGAATCAGGCCGTTCAGAAAAGTCCCGCAGGCAAGAATGGCGGTTTTGGCCTTGATCGCCCGGCCAGATCGAACCGTGACAGAGCTGAATATTCCTCCGGATGCGGACACGCCGATAACCGTATCCTGAGCAATGTCGATGTTCTTCTCATGTTCTATAACCTTTTTCATGTAGAGGCTGTAGAGCGTCTTGTCTGCCTGGGCGCGAGGCGAGTGCATGGCAGCTCCCTTGCTGCGATTGAGCAGGCGGAACTGGATGCCCGTGGCGTCGATGGCTTTGCCCATCTCTCCGCCAAGCGCGTCGATTTCGCGGGTCATCTGTCCTTTGGCCACGCCGCCAATCGCCGGATTGCAGGACATTCGAGCGACGGCTGAAAGGTCGGAGGTTATGAGAAGGCAGTGAAGCCCGCTTCGGGCGACGGCCAGCGCCGCTTCACAGCCCGCATGGCCAGCGCCGACAACTATGACATCGTACATGAAAAAAGAGTTGTTTCACGTGAAACATCGAGTGTGGTTCGTCTTTGTTATTTATAGCAAAAACAAAGGGTTATAGGTTTTTTATCACAACAGCCTGGCTGGCTGACCCATCGATATCACGCGATCTGATTGCAGAAAAGCTGTTTTTTTTTGTCTTTTTACAGTGTCTCGTGATGGCTGTAATGTTTGATTTTGCAGCAAATCGTCTCTAAGGGTAAATACCCCTGCCGCTTGCGGCGTAAAGTATGTAAAATTGTCTTCAAGATACCCCGCGGCTTGCGGCGGGGTTCTTCATTCGATTTCCAGAGCCTTTCGCTAATCAATCGGTTTTTCATTGTGTGCCGGTTGACACAATGCGCATAATAACAAAATAGGTTAAAGAGGTCAACGGGATGAATCGAGAATAGGGTGAGTGCATTATGAATGCTGCGGCAGGTTTTGGAAGCTTGGAGGATACGATTCGCCTGCCCAAAGAAACTCTCCGCAAGAAAGATGCATTCCTGCCCACGCTAAATTGAATGGATATGGCGTTTCTGCGACTGGCGTAAAATATGATTTGCTGTTTAAGGCGTTTTTCCGTCGCAGGATGTGGGTGAATGATGAAAATGTCTCCGAGAGACGAGGCGGCAGAATATCTTTGCCGCCGCCTCATCGGACTGTTTTGTCGTCAATCAGTGGCATTCAGACGCTACCGCTTGCTTCGAGTTCGCGCTTGAGGGCTTCGCGCTCGATTTCGAGACGACGAAGTTCGCGGTTGATACGGTCGAGTTCTTCCGGCTCGCTGTCGATCTCCAGCCGCAGGCGTGAGGAGGCTTCGTCGATCAGATCGATGGCCTTGTCCGGCAGGAAGCGGTCGGCGATGTAGCGGTTCGACAGCTCGGCGGCGGCCACCAGCGCGGCGTCCTTGATGCGTACGCCGTGGTGGATTTCGTACTTCTCCTTCAGGCCGCGCAGAATCGACACGGTGTCCTCCACGCTTGGCTGATCGACCACGACGGTCTGGAAGCGGCGTTCGAGGGCCGCGTCTTTTTCGATGTGCTTGCGGTACTCGTCGAGCGTCGTGGCGCCGATGCAGCGCAGCTCGCCCCGCGCCAGCGCGGGCTTGAGAATGTTGGCCGCGTCCATTGATCCCTCGGCGGAACCCGCGCCAACCAGCAGATGCAGCTCGTCGATAAAGAGAATCACCTCGCCGTCCGAAGCCTGCACCTCCTTGATCAAGGCTTTCAGGCGCTCCTCGAACTCGCCCCGGAACTTGGTGCCCGCAACCAGCGCGGCGATGTCGAGCGCGGCGACCTGTTTCGATTTGAGGTTTTCCGGCACGTCGCCGCCAACGATGCGCTGGGCGATACCTTCGACGATCGCCGTTTTGCCGACGCCCGGCTCGCCGATGAGCACTGGGTTGTTCTTGGTGCGGCGGCTGAGAATCTGGAGCACACGGCGGATTTCGTCGTCACGGCCAATCACCGGATCGAGTTTGCCCTTGCGCACCAGATCGTTGAGATTACGCGAATATTTCTTGAGCGACTGGTAGCTCTCCTCGGCGTTCTGGCTTGTGACGCGCTGCGATCCCCTGAACGTGGCCAGCACTTTCAGAATGGCGTTGCGGTCGATGCCCGCATCTTTCAGCAGCTTCGAGACCTTGACGCCCGCCTCGCAGAGGGCGATGAACAGATGCTCGGAGCTGATGTAGTCGTCCTTGAGCTGCTCGGCCTCCCTGAGCGCCGCGTCGAACACCTTGCCGAGATCGTTGGAGATATACTGGCCGGTCGCCGAAGCGCCGGTGACTTTGGGAATGCGGTCGATCTCGCGGTCAATGACGCTGAGCAGCGTATCGACGGGCGCTTCGAGTTTTCGCGCAATCTGGCAGGCGATATTGTTGTTGTCGCCAAGCATGACGCTCAAGAGGTGTTCGGGTTCGATCTGCTGGTTCTGCTTACTGCTGGCCAGCAACGAGGCCGCCTGGAGGGCCTCCTGCGCCTTGACGGTGAATTTGTTCGGATCGAAGTGCATGGTTGATCGTTTCTTGCTGTTTCTGGTTCGTTCTTCACGAAGGCGAAAAAATCAAAAGCTTTCTCCGCCTTGCGTTATCATCACTATAACCATCGAAAAAGCAAAAAAGTCACACCGTGAAATCCGGAATGTTCCAAACGTCACTCCGCGATTTCATCATGACTGCAAATGCGGAAAGCGCTGTTCGATCAGTGGCGATCCATGCTCTTCGGCAGGTTCTGCATGAAGGAGCGCGCGATCACCTTGACGATCTCGCCGCCAGTCACCAGCAGTTCCGCGCCCTTTTCGCGGATGTGGATCTGCGTAGCCACCTGATCCTTGAAGAACTCTATGCTTGCCGGGTCGTAATTCTTGCCGCTCACGTATTCGTCGATGAGCACTTCGGCCTGGCTGTAGGGCAGATTGAAAACCTTCACGCCAAGTTTGGCGCGTTCGATGGGGTCGAGAATTCTCTGTCCCGATGCTTGCTGCTCCATATCGCTGCGTTGTCTTCTGGTGAAAGAAAAGAGTGAAACAGCCCGAGCCGCCAAAGCTCTGACTTTACGGAATTTAACAATCTTCGAACAAGATGCCAGCGCCCGCTTTTTCGGAAAGTTCAGGCGTTTTGCCTGGCTGGACGCCGGACATCGGTCATCATCGATCCTGAAACAAAGAGGAGAAGCGCGACAAAGATCATCTCTCCATGCACCGGCACCCGCTGACCCGGCGCCATGATCCAGCGGGCGGCGGCGGCCTCGGCGGCAATGTTGGCGGCGACCTCGTCATGCACCGGGGCCTCGGGGCGGCTGTAGTAGAGCTGCCCGTCCACCGTCTTGATGAGACCGGCGAGCAGATCAGGCCTGAACGAGGTCAGCACGACCCTGCCCTGGGCATCACGCTTCGGCCCGCCTGGCATGGGAATTGGCACCGGCTGAACTCCGCCCACGCCTATTACGTGGAGATGCACTCCCCGCTTGTTCATCGTCGCGGCAATATCGCCAAGATCATACCCGTGATCCTCCCCGTCGCTGCACAGCACCAGCACCGTTTCGTTCCCCGACGCCCGCTCGCCTGAATCGGCGAGCCGCAGCGCCGACTCGAACGCGCGGCGGTAATCGGTGCCCTGCGTCGTGATGAGGTCAGGGGTCGCCATATCGAGCAAGACTTCGAAATCCTCGTCGTCGCTTGTCAGCGGGCACTGCACGACAGGGGTTCCCGCAAACAGCAGCAGCGCCTGTCGCCCCTCGCCGAGGCTCCGGCTGATCTGAAGCAGCTCCGACCTGGCGCGCGTCAACCGGTCGGGCGCGGTATCCCGCGCAAGCATGGAGTTGGAAATATCGAGCATGAAAACCACATCGATTCCCTTCTGACGCACCGGTTTCTGGCCGCTGCAAAGTTGCGGGCCAGCCAGCGAAACGATCATCAGCGCAGCCGAGAGGAGCAGCATGAGGCGGCGAAGTACGAGCTTTCTGAAGCTTACGGCAGGCAGGATTCCGGAAATCCCACCGGTAGCGTCGATCTTTTTCCAGAGCGACATTTTTCGGCGAACTCCGTAGAACACCAGAGCCGAGAGCGGAACGAGCGCCCACAAAAGGATGAGATAGCCGGGCCTTGCGAAGCACATGGTTATGGAATCCTGATGAAACGGGTTGCCGAGAGCGCCTGTTCGGCAAGCAGCAGGAGCACCGCCGACATGAGCAGCCACGGATACAGCTCCATGGTTCGGCCCGGCATTCTGCCTTTCAGGCGTGATTTTTCGAGGCGGTCGATGTCGCGGAAGCTCTTCATCAAGCCGAACATATCGCCAGCACTGAACATGCGTCCGCCGCTGATGCGGGCCACCGCTTCGAGCTCGCCGCGTCCTTTGCGGCTCGAATCCGTGCTCTTGACGCTCTCGAACGCACGGGCCTCTTTGCCAGCGTAAACGGTGTAGATTCTGACGCCATATCTGGACGCCAGCCGCGCCGCGGTCTCCGGCGAGACCTCCCCGGCGTTGTTTTCGCCGTCGGTGATCAGCACCAGCGCTTTTTGCCTCGACGGGGCGGCTCTGAGGCGGTTGGTCGCCGTCAGTATCGCCGTGCCGATCGCCGTGCCCGGCTCGTCGAAAAAGCCCGGCGTGAGCGTCTCTGCCAGCCGTTCGAGCACGTCGTGGTCGATGGTCAGCGGGCAGCGAGTGAAGCTTCCGCCGCTGAATACCACAAGCCCGATACGGTCGGCTGGCCGGTTGTCGATGAAGCGCATCGCCGCGTCGCGCGCCCCATCGAAGCGGCTTTTGCCGCCGAAATCGGGCGTGTTCATCGATTCCGAAACATCGAGGGCGATCATGATGTCGATGCCGACCGTGTCGCGCGAGGAAGGCGGGAACGGCGCTTTTGGGCCGGAGAGCGCCAGCACGACGAGCGCCAGCACCAGCCAGTGCAGCCATGCGGGAAATTTCGAGAAGAGCGACAGCGCGGCAAACCCGGCGCCGCGAAGCGCCGACACCGACGGAAACAGTACGCCCGGCCGGTTTTTCCGCCAGAACATGCGGTACGTGATCGACCCGGCGACCGCCAGCGGCAGCAAGAGCAGCCACCATGGATTGTCGAACCGTATGCCGCTGACTATAGTGAACAATGAATTCATCTGATGGGTCGGCTTTTCCAGAAGATGCAAAATCCCCCGCACATCCACAGCATTCCGCCCCGCACGGAGCGTCTCAGCCCGAAATTGTGATCACGCTGACGACGAACAGCAAGCAAATTTGCAGGGACTCCACTCCCTTGATTTCGAGCCGGATCATCCTGAAAAAGCGAAGCCGCAGAAGATCACTGCGGCTTCGCTTTGACTATTGTGCCGCACGTACGGCGCCGCAGTCAAAGCGAGATATTCTTCAGTGCACCGACGACACATCTGCCTTCTCCTTCTTATCCACGCGGATGAAAAGCAACAGCGGCATACAGATGGCGAAGAGGATGGCGATCAGTTTGAAGGCATCCATGTAGGCGAGGTGGTAGCTCTGGGTCGTCACGGTGTACTCCATCGCTTTCATGGCCATCTGGTGCGCGTCAACCGGAGCCGCGCCCGTCGAGGCGAGGCTCTGTTCGATTCCGCCGATTCTCGTCACGGCGGCGGGGTCGTAGGGCGAGAGGTGGCTGAGCATGTCGATGCGGTGCGCGGCCACGCGCTGGGTGACGTAGGTGTTGGTGATGGCGATGCCGAACGAGCCGCCGAGCTGGCGCACCATGTTGTTCAGGCCGGTCGCCTGACCGATGTCCCTGCCGTGCAGGCCGGTGACGGCGAGCATCGTCACGGGGATGAAGATGAAGCCGAGGGCGAGGCCCCTGAGCATCAGAATCCAGAAAAAGTTCGTCGCGCCGGACTGCATCGTCTGGTTGCCCAGCTCCCAGCAGAAGAGGAAAAAGGCGACCATGCCCACCGTCATGAGCAGCTTCGGCGATGCCCCTTTCTGCAGGGCGATGCCGAGCGGCATCGAAATGACGCCGGTGAGCATGGCGCTGGGAAAGAGCACCAGGCCGGTCAGAAGCGCCGTGAAGCCGAGCAGCCGCTGCACGAAGACCGGAAAGACGAAGAGCGAGCCGTACAGCCCGTAGCCGACAATGAAGGTCAGCACGGCGGCGATGGCCAGATTTTTGCTCCGGCCCAGCACGGAGAGGTCAACCGCCGGATGCTCCGTGTGCAGCTCGTGCCACACGAAGGCGATGAGTGAAACGACGGCAATGAACGTAAAAAAGGTGATGTAAGGCGTTTCAAACCAGTCCTTCGACTCGCCGCGTTCGAGGATGAACTGGAGCGAGCCGATGCCCGCCGAGAGCAGGCCGATACCCGCCCAGTCGATCTTTTGGACCGTATGCTTCACCCTCGGCTCCTTGACGTAGGTCAGGGCGGCCCAGGCAGCCAAGAGGCCAACCGGAATGTTCACGAAAAAACACCACTCCCAGGAGAAGTAATCCACCAGCCAGCCGCCGAGCAGCGGGCCAATGGTCGGGCCGAGCACCAGGCCCATCGAAAAGATGCCGGTGGCCGCGCCGCGCTCTTCGGGCCTGAAGGTTTCGTACAGAATCGCCTGCGAGGTAGGAAGGAGCGCTCCGCCGCCGATGCCCTGGATGAAGCGGAAGAGCACCAGCGTCCAGATGTTCGTGGCCATGCCGCAGAGCAGCGAGGCGGCGGTGAAGAGCAGGATCGAGCCGATAAAGTAGTTTCGTCGCCCGAAAAGGTTGCCGAGGAAGCCCGACAGCGGAATGATGATCACGTTGGCGATGGCGTAGCTCGTCACCACCCACGAGACATCCTCGATGCTCGCGCCGAGGTTGCCGCTGATGTGGTTCAGCGCAACGTTGACGATGGTGGTGTCGATCAGTTCGAGCATCGCGGCCACGATGACCGTGATGGTGATGATCCACTTCCGGATCCCGGTTTCGTAATGATTCTCCGTCGCCTGGGCAGTCGGCGCGGCTGTTGCGATAGTTTCAGACATTATTTCACCTTCACTTCGACGATGACGTTCATGCCTGCGGCGAGCGGCAGCTCGGTTTTTTCGTCGAAGACGATCTTGACCGGTACGCGCTGGGTCACCTTCACGAAGTTGCCGCTGGCGTTATCGGGTGGAAGCAGCGAGAACTGTGCGCCCGTTCCGGCGGAGATAGAATCGACATGGCCATCGATCTCCTTGCCGGGGAACGCATCGGCCCTGACGATCACCTTCTGGCCGGTGCGCATGTGTTCGAGCTGCGTCTCCTTGAAATTGGCGACCACCCACAATTTGCCGCTGCCGACGATGGCGATGAGTTGCTGGCCGGGAGTCACGTACTGGCCGGGCTGAACATTCTTTTTTGAAATCTTGCCGTCAGCCGGAGCGGTAATGGTTGTCCACGAAAGCTGGAGTTCGGCGTTTTTCAGCTCGGCCTCGGCAAGTTTTGCCTGGGCGAGCGCGGCTTTGTAGTTGTCGCCAGCAGCGGCGTGCTGCGCGGACGAGGCGGTCGCGCCAGCCGTGGCGGCATCGAGTTCCGCGCGCGAAATCACATCCTGCATTTGCAAATTGCGGCTGCGGCGGAGGTCGGCATCGAGCTTCGTCTGCGTCGCGCCCGCGGCCACGATTTCAGCCTGCGCCGCCGACACCGCCGCCCGCGCTCTCAGGAGTTGCGCCTCAGCCATGTCGCGCTTGATCTGGTAGTCCGAAGTATCGATGCGGACGAGCGCGTCGCCTTTTTTGACTGTCTCGTTGTCTTCGGCGAGCACCTCGGCAACCTTGCCCGGTACGCGCGGAATGACCGGATAAATATCCCCAACGATCTGGGCGTTGTCGGTCTCGACGTAGCTGAACGAGCGGACGAGCTTCATGCCGCCCCAGACGAGGCCGATGGCGAGCAATATGCCGAATATTGCCATGCGCACCCACGAGCGCTCCTGTTTTGGTTTGCCCGATTCGTTGGCCGGCGTCTGGGGGTTGGATTGCTGCGTTTCTGCCATTGGTGTAAATCTGTCGTTGGTGTTTACAGGATTGCTTCTTTCTGTTTCCGGTGAACCGCCTCCGCTTCATTGACGGGTTCCGGCGAGCGGAGCACCAGCACCGGGCACGGCGCGTTGCGCATGACCGATTCGGCGGTGCTGCCGACGAGCAGGCGGCGGATGCCGCTCGCGCCGTGCGAGCCGAGCACGATCATGCTGGCTCCGGTTTTTCGTGCATGGTCGATGATCGTCGCGGCTGGTGAACCGTACTCGACGGCAAAACGCACCCGGCAACCGTAGGTCGAAAGCAGGTCCGAATATCTTGAAAATTGGTGGAGATGCTCCTTGAGCAGCGTGCCCCGGTCGCCGGAACCGGCGTTGCCGACATGCAGCACGATCAGCTCGGCATCGCCCTGGCAGTGCTCGGCGGCGTGAAGCAGCGCCCTCTCGGACGAAGGCGAGAAATCAACCGGGCAGAGCATGATTCTCGATGGTTTTGCATGAGTTATCGTCATAATCGTCACTCCGTTTATCGCTCGATCAGATCGCCAGCGGCGCGTCTGACCGAATAGGTGTTCATTACATATTCATATCGCGACTGCAAGTTCGCCAGCTCGGCTTCGGCCAGCGTCGCTTCGGCGTCGAGCAGGTCGAGCGTGGTGGCGAGGCCGTTGTCGTAGCGGATTCGCGCGTGCTTGGCCGCCAGGTCGGCCTGCGAAACCTGAAGGCGGGTGGTCTCGATCTTCTCCCGGCTGCTTTGCAGGTCGTTGACCGACTGGCGTACCTCGGCCTGGCTCATCTGCTCGGCGTCGAGCCGCTGCTGCTCGGCCGAGCGCTTCATCGCGGCGGCCTCCCTGAGCGCGGCGCTCCTGCCGAAGCCGTCGAAGATCGGCACCTGAAGCTCCACCCCCGCCGCGACGTTGGTGCGCATCTTGTCGATGTCGGGCACGTAGCCGTTGCTTGTGCCCCACGAGGCGCTGCCCACGATCTTCGGCAGGAACTCACGGGTGGCCAGATTTTTTTTGTACGCCGCCGCCTTGAGATTCTCGCGGGCGAGCATCACCTCCGGCCGGTGGTCGAGCGCCGAGGCGGCAAGCTTGTCGGCATCCATGCCGGCAGCCGAAATGTCGAACGAGCCGCTCAGGTTCAGCGGAGCGTTCTCGTCGAGGCCGCAGAGACGGCGCAGCGTGATCTCCTGATTGCGGAGCCGGGTCTGATAGTCGATCCTGCGGGTGGCGGCTCTCGACAGCCGAACCTGGGTCGTCAGGAGGTCGAAGCGGGTGGCCGCGCCCTCGGCGTAGCGCTTCCCCATGTTGTCGAGATTGGTTCGCAGGGCGGCAACCTCCTTTTCCTGCACGCTGACCGCCTCCTGCAAAAAGAGCACGGAGTAGAAGGTCTGGACGGTCGCCAGCGACAGATCGCGCAGGGTCATATCCTGCCGGATGCTCGCCGAGTTCCGTCCGGCCTTGGCCATATCGACGGTGCTCGAGGTGCGGCCGAAATCGAACAGCATCATCTCGGCGGTAATTCGCGCGTCGTAATTGTCGTTCGGCATGAACTTCATGGCCGCGCCGCCAAAAGATATCTCGGAGACCGGATCGAGGTAGCGGTAGCCAGTCTTGCCCGAAATTTGCGGGAACCAGGCGCTGCGGCTTTCCGTCACTTTCGCATCGGCGGCCTTGACTTCCTCCGAGGCTTGCCGGGCTTTCGGGTTGTGCTCGCGCGTCATGCGGAGCGCGTCGTCGAGCGTCAGCGGCGTTGCGCTGTTTTCAGCCGCCAGCAGAGGCTCGCCCGTCGAAAACGAAACGGCGATGAGGAGCAGGGCGGCGATGGTATTTCTTTTCTTCATGGTATGCTGCGTGTTTGTATCGATACGAACTCAACCTCAACTTTCATGCCATAATTTCTGTTGTGCTCTGATATGCCCTAAGTCTTTTTTATTTGATGACTTATTTGTTTTGATCCGACTTGGGGGCTTTTGATGAATTCTGAAAATTTCAGAATATTCCGCAAACAGCGTTCCGAAAAAATAAGAAATCTGCCCATGAATGCCACCACTTTGCCCGAAGCGCTCAAGCTCATGCAGTATATCGGCGACGCCATCGGCACCATCCGCGACCCGCAGGAGCTGTTCCGCACCGTGACCGACAAGCTTCGGCTCATCTTTCCGTTCGATTCGGCGGTCATCATCACTCTCGACCGCGACCGCCGCCACGTGAGCGTTTTTTTCGAGATGCTGCGCTTCGAGCTGCCCGAAGAGCTTCGGGTGCAGAAGCGCTCCATTGTCGGCACCTGGCTTGAAAGCCACCTCGACGACCGCGCGGTCACGGTCGCCACGATCGCCCGCGACATTCCCTCGTTTGGCCAGGGTGACGCGCCGCTGCTTTGGACGCTGCACGAGCTGGGGATGCGCCAGATCGTGCTCTCGCCGCTCCGGTCTGGCGGGCGGGTGATCGGCTTCCTCAACTTCGTCTCGAAGGAGGAGGAGGCGTGGAGCGAGAGCGACGAGTCGTTGCTCGCCGGGGTTTCCTCCTCCATCGCCATCGCCGTCAGCAACGCGCTCGCCTACGAGGAGCTTCGCCAGCGGGAGGCCGAGACCGCCATGCAGCTCGCCATCAACAACGCGCTGTTCACCATCAAGGATCGCAGCCAGATGCTGCTCACCGTCTGCGAGCAGATCAGCCGCCTCGTGCCCTGCTCCTTTCTCGGTATCCGGGTGGTGGGCCACGACGGCCGCTATCGGATTTTCGACAACTTCATGCGTGAGCCGGGCCAGAGCTTCGCGCCATTCTCGCCGCTCGAACAGCTCGAAATGAGCGTTGATGACCCCGTCGCGCGCGAAAGCGTCGAGGTGATTTCGAGGCCGGGGGTCTATTCGGGCGAGCGCTTCGAGGAACTGTGCCGCGAGTTTCGCCTTGTCGGCATGGTGCGTGAGCGCTTCGGCGTCAGTTCGAGCATCATCGTGCAGCTCTGGGATTTACCGGGCAGCCGCGCGGGCCTCATCATCTCGGGCATCGGCGTGGCGCTCGGCGAGGAGGAGCTGGCCACGGTGCGGCTGATCGTGCCGCAACTCGCGCTCGCTTTGCAGAACTATCTGGCCTTCGACGAAATCGACCGGCTGCGTCGCAAGCTCGAAGGGGAGCGCACGTACCTCGTCGAGGAGATTCGCGAGGCGCACAACTTCGAGGAGATCGTCGGCCAGAGCGCCCCGCTTGCCGAGGTGCTGCGGCGCGTCAGCCAGGTCGCGCCGACCGATGCCACGGTGCTCATCGAGGGCGAGACCGGCACCGGCAAGGAACTCGTCGCCCGCGCGATTCACAACCGCTCGCCGCGCAAGGAGCGGGTGCTGGTGCGGGTCAACTGCGCGGCCCTGCCCGCCTCGCTCATCGAGTCGGAGCTGTTCGGCCACGAAAAGGGGAGCTTCACCGGGGCCGTCGAGCGGCGCATCGGCAAGTTCGAGCTGGCCGATGGCGGCACCATTTTCCTCGACGAAATCGGCGAGCTGCCGCTGGAGTTGCAGTCGAAGCTGCTGCGGGTGTTGCAGGAGAAGGAGCTGGAGCGCATCGGCGGGCGGCGCGTGATTCCTGTCGATGCGCGCGTCATTGCCGCCACCAACCGCGACCTCGAAAAGGAGGTGGCCGCCGGGCGCTTCCGCGAAGACCTCTACTTCCGGCTCAACGCCTTTCCGCTTGCGCTGCCGCCGCTCCGCGAGCGCCGCGACGACATCCCCGTGCTGGCGATGCACTTCGCCCGCAAGTTCGCCCGCGAGTTCGGCAAGCCGGAGCGAGCCATCCGCGAGCGCGACATGCGCGAACTGATCTCGCGCGACTGGCGAGGCAACATCCGCGAACTTTCGCACTGCATCGAACAGGCGGTGATCGTCTCCGAAGGCGAGATGCTTGACTTCACCACGGCGCTGCCGCCACGGAGCGAAAAGCGCGAGCCATCCGCACCATCGGCGATCATGACGATGGCCGAATTCGAGGAGGAGTCGCGCAGCATGGAGCGCAAGCTCATCCTCGACGCCCTCGACCGCGCCGGAGGGCGAGTCAGCGGCGCAGGCGGCGCAGCGGAGCTGCTGAAGATCAACGCAAAGACGCTCTACTCGCGAATCGAGAAGCTCGGAATACGGAAGCGGTACGACGGGGGGTGAGGGGGGACATTTTTCCTTGTTGAAAGAGAGTTGATAGTAAACTGATGGTCATTTGATTTTTTTATTATCTTTTTGTCAATAGTACTTGCCACGCTACCCGTCAGAACAGCGTCCCAGGGCAAGTCTTTTGCATTAAGCCTTACAAGTGTCCACCACCTGTAAGGCTTTTTTTATACCCCTGCCCATGCTTTACAACAAACAGTCTATCTCTCTGCCTCAACAGATTCAGCAACTGAAAGCGCGAGGTCTCGTAATTTCAGATGAATCGACTGCTGAGCACCATTTGCGAAATATCGGTTATTACCGGCTTGCCGGTGACTGGTGGCCCATGCAGTCAGACAAGGTGAACCATGTATTCAAGCCGCGCAGCCGGTTTGAGGATGTTATCGCCCTGTACAGCTTCGACAGCGATTTGAGGCTGCTCGTGTTCAAAGCCATCGAGCGCATTGAGATCGGCCTTCGCACAAGGATGATTAACCACCTCTCGGAGGAAATCGACCCGTGGTGGTTTGAAAATCAGGCGATCTTTATCAACCCCAACGCCTTTAAAACCAATCTAAAATCTCTTGATCGTGAGTTGAGCAAATCGAAAGAGGTCTTCATTCAGGAGCATTTCAAGAAATATCACACAGACCATCGGCGGCCTCCGGCATGGAAGTCGCTTGAGGTAGCCAGCTTCGGGCTTTTGTCCAAATTGTATGGCAATCTCAAGCCAGGGATCAAGTCGAAAGACTCGATAGCACAAGAACTTGGCACGGTCAATCACTCCTTTCTGAAGAGCTGGCTTCAGTCCATTTCGCAAATCAGGAACATCTGCGCTCATCACAGCCGCTTATGGAACAAAAACCTGCCGGGGCGACCGAAACTGATGCCAAATCCTCCTTTGCTGTGGGTTATAGACTCTCCTCACGTTTCAAAACATCATATGCTCTATGTGCATCTGTGTTGCATGACGTATCTGCTCGATGCCGTCAGTCCGGGACACCGATACCCGGAACGCCTGAAGCATCTTTTCTACTCGTACCGGAGCGTTGATCCCAACGCGCTCGGGTTTCCGGAGCGGTGGCAGGCCGATCCATTCTGGCAGTGACCTCTTGATGGATTTGATAGTTCGCGGCGCTGGATTGTTGCTGTCTGTTTGTGCATTTATTAGATTTATACATGATGTGTATAACCGAAACCTTTAACCGCGAACCATCATGAAAACCATTACCCGTCGATTGTTTGCTGTTGTGCTGGCGCCGGGGCTGTTGCTGTCGGCATGTGGCAAGAAGGATGCCGATGCGCCCGGTTCTGCCGGCGTCGAACAGTCGGCTCCCGCCATCGCTGGCCCGTTCACCGGCGTACTCACCATGAAGACCACCATGCCGAATGCCGGCACGAGCGACATGAAGCTCTACATCGGCCCGAAAGGGATGCGCGCCGAAAGCAAGGCCAGCTTCGGCGACCAGAAAAAAGAGGTGTCGATGAGTGTGCTGTCGCTCGCGGACAAGCCCGACACGATCTACATGATCAACAGTGAGACCGGCGACTGCATGGCGTTGGATGTGTCGAAGGTGAAAGAGCAGGATACCGTCGAGGACCCTTACGAAAATGCGAAGTTCGAAAATCTTGGCAAGGAGCGGGTCAACGGTTTCGACTGTAACCATGTCCGGATTTCGTGGCCCGACAAGAAGAGCACCGTCGATCTCTGGGTGAACAAGGATATTCTCGACTATTTCGCCTATGCGCGGATGCAGGGATCGAAAGACCAGAAATATGAGCGTCTCGCCGCAAAGCTGAAGGCAGCGGGTCTCGACGGCTTCCCGGTCAAGACGCTGATTTCGCCGGAGGGCGTGGTGACCGAGCTGGTGAAGGTCGAGCGGATCACTCCGGACGCCAAACTTTTCGAGGTTCCGGCCAACTGCGCAAAAATGGAGATTCCCGCCGTGCCCGCTGGCCCTCAGGGCATGAGCAAGGAGGATGTGAAAAAAATGCAGGACTGGGCGCGCAAAATGCAGCAAACGCAGAAGCAGTAATCGGCAAAACGATGAAACCCCCGGCGATTTCGGGGGTTTCGTGTTTTATGGGGCGAATGGATCGGATGCCGGATCGTCGAGCAGCTCGATGGGGAGGCGGCGGCATCCGTCGGCGATGCCGAGAGCAGCTCCGGCTCTGTTTCGCTCCACGACGCGGTTTCGTTGTCCGGCAGCCCGGATTTTCATCATGCAATCGCTCCATTTTCTTTTTACCTTCGTGAGACAGCGCCCGGCGAGAAAAAGAAAATGAACCATTGAAGACGACGCACACCATCATTCACGGCGACAGCCGCCAGATGAACCTCTTGCCGGATCGATCTGTGCATCTGGTCATCACCTCTCCGCCATACTGGCAGCTCAAGGATTACGGCAGCGAGCGGCAGATCGGCTTTCATGACAGCTACGAAAGCTACATCAACAATCTGAACCTTGTCTGGCGCGAGTGCGACCGGGTGCTCCATCCGGGCTGCCGCCTCTGCATCAACATCGGCGACCAGTTCGCCCGCTCGGTCTATTACGGACGCTATAAAGTCATTCCGATCAGGACGGAGATCATCCGCTTCTGCGAAACCATCGGCCTCGATTACATGGGCGCGATCATCTGGCAGAAGGTTACCACCACCAACACCACCGGTGGCGCGACCATCATGGGCAGCTTTCCCTACCCGCGCAACGGGATTCTCAAGCTCGATTACGAGTTCATCCTCATCTTCAAAAAGCAGGGAACCGCGCCGAAACCCACGCTCGAACAGAAAGAGCGCTCCGCCATGACCAAAGAGGAGTGGAACACCTTTTTCTCCGGCCACTGGAATTTCGCGGGCGCCAAGCAGGACGGCCACATCGCGATGTTTCCCGAAGAGCTTCCGAAGCGGCTCATCAAAATGTTCGCCTTCCAGGGCGACACAGTGCTCGATCCTTTCATGGGCAGCGGTACGACCTTGCTTGCAGCGAAAAATCTCGGACGCAACTCTGTTGGCTACGAAATCAATCCCGAGTTCATCGACATTGCCAAAGTCAAACTCAACACGCAGCAGCAAGACCTCGCCGGAACCGAGTTTCATTTCCGGCAGGATCGTCAGCAAGGCAACATTGCCGACATGCTCGACCGGCTTCCGTACCTCTTCGAAGACCCGCACAAGCTCGACAAAAAGGTCGATCCCCGCAAACTGACCTTCGGCTCGAGAATCGATCAGCGGAACGGAGCGCAACGCGAGGAGTTCTTTACGGTCAGCGATATTCTGACTCCTGAACGGATTCGTCTCTCAAACGGTCTTCTGGTCAGGCTGATCGGCGTGAAAACCGAGGCAGAGAAAAAAGAGCAGGCCATGCGCTTTCTGGCCGAGAAGGTGAGAGGCAAAAAGGTGTTCATGAAATACGACGCCACGAAACACGACGAACAGCGTAATCTGCTTTGTTACCTCTATCTCGAAAACAAAACCTTCGTCAACGCCCATCTCATCAAAAGCGGTTTTGTGGGAATCGACGAGAGTTATGAGTATAAGCACAGGGAGAAATTTTTAACGCTAACCGCTCAAATCGATGGCTAAAGAGTGGATTCTGAACAGCGCCATGAACCGCTTTCAGCTCAACTTCAAAAAGAACGTCGGGCCGACCTCCGAATCGATCAGGAAGTGTTCGCCGAAAAATCTCGAGGAGTGGCGCGACTGTTATTACGCGCAGGTCAGGCCGGAAGAGCATATCGTCGAACTCGGTAAACGGCTCTATGTAAAAATAACGGAAGTGATTCAGTCCGAAGTGGCCGAGGTTTCTGAAGAGGACTGCATTCAGTACATGAAGCAGCTCGTCATCGACAGGACGTATGATGGCTACGTGACTGAAATCCAGACCGTTTACGGTCAGTTACAGCACAAACTTGGCGTGAAAATCGAGTCAGCCCTGGATGAATGGGATCGCTTGTACAATGTTGACTTTTTCATCAGCGTCAACCAGCATTATATCGGATTGCAGATCAAGCCGATTACCTTTGGCGGCGGTGCTCCGCAACTTCCCAAGATTTTCAAGGAGAAGTCCATTCAGGAAGAGACGCACAAAGCGTTCAGCGAGAAATTCGGCGGCAAGGTGTTTTATGTTTACTCAGCAAAAACCGGTGAGAAAAAAGAGATTTGCAATCCCGAAGTCATCGGCGAGATCGAAGCGGAGATAAAGCGCCTTTCGTGAGAATTTCCTGAAAATCGAATCATATTGAGACTACCCCTTGATTATCCGGTTCCGCTTATCTTCTTCTTCCTGAACTCGAACGCCACCCGCTTTGCCTCGTATCCGGCGCGAAGCTTTTACCCGCACACCTCGCGGATGGCGCGGGCGATGATGGGGATGCCTCGTTCGATTTCGGCGGGGGTGTTGTTGCAGTAGGAGAGGCGCATGGTGTTGTTGCGCTTGCCTGCGGGGTCGAAGGTGCTGCCGGTGACGAACACCGCGCCGCCTTCGATGGCTCGCTTGAGTATCTCGGTAGCATCGGCTCCTTCCGGCAGGGTGAGCCAGATGTAGAAGCCGCCTTTCGGTTCGTTCCAGCGGACGTACTCCGGCAGGTGCTTGCGGAGGGCGTTGGTCATGCTGGCGGCGCGGTGCTTGTACTCCTCGCGCACGGTGGCGATGTAGCCGTCGATCTTGCCGGAGCGGATGAAGGCGTCGGCGATGACCTGCGAGAAGCTCGGCGAGCAGGCGTCGGCGGATTGCTTGATCAGCTCGCACTTTTCGTAAATCGCTTCCGGCGCGAGCAGCCAGCCGAGGCGCAGGCCGGGGCCGAGAATTTTGGAGAAGGAACCCATGTAGCAGATGTCGATGCCTTCGGGGTCGAGCGCCTTGATCGGCGTCAGCCGCTCGCGATCCTCCTCGCTGAACCAGAGGTCGCCGTAAGCGTCGTCCTCGATGAGCGGGATGTCGCGCCCCTGCAACGCCTCGACAAGCTCACGCTTGCGCTCCGAGGTGTAGAGCATTCCCGCCGGGTTGTGGAAGTACGGCGTGATGTAGAGAAACTTCGCCGGATCGGGCCGCGCGGCCTCCTTTCGCAGCATGGCGATGTCGAGGCCCTCCTCGTCCACCGGAATCGAGACGATCTGTGCCCCGGCGGAGCGGAAGGCCGCGATGGCTCCGATGAAGCAGGGATACTCGGTGAGCACCTGGTCGCCGGGATCGACGAAGGCGCGCGCGACGATGCTCAGCGCCTGCTGCGAGCCGGTGGTGATCATGAGCCGGTTCTTTTTCACCGGCAGACCTTTGCGTTCGAGGAATCCGCCGAGCGATTCGAGCAGGGAGGGCAGGCCGGGCGTCGGGCCGTACTGGAACGCGGCCTGCTTGGTTTTCGTGTCGAGTCCCCGGAACAGCTCCTCCACCTCATCTACCGGAAACAGTTCGTTGCCCGGCATTCCTCCGGCGAACGAAATGATGTCAGGGCGCGAAGCGAGGCTCATCAGCTCCCGGATAGCCGAGGAGCGCAGTGCCGAAACGGAGGTCGAAAATCGTGGCATTGGTTATTGTTTAGTCTGAACTACAGATTTTTGAATCATCCGGGTTTGAACCTGTTGTCTTCAGGATGGCTTCAGCCGTCCGGATAATTCAAACCTCTTGCATTCACATTGCCCCGGACTTCAGTCCGGGGGGATCGAAGAAGCGATAAAATTACTCCTGCGACAATACATCGCAAAAACCATCGCAGTAAGGGATTGGGCTAAAGCCCTGATTTATTATGCTTTATCCGCATACCCCGGACTAAAGTCCGGGGCAATTGTTAAGAGTTTTAATCGCCTGAGAATAAATGAGCCTCCGTAACCCCCGGCTGAAGCCGGGGGCAACTGTAGAAAGAGAATTGAGAAGATTCTCAACCATTCATTGTTACATGATTCAGGCTATCGTCAGCTTCCTTTTTCTTCCTTGCAGTCCTTGTTGTCCCTTCCGTCTTTCCCTCAAATCTGGTACACGTCGCCCGCCTTCAGCAACTCCATCTTGTGCAATTGCAGCACCTCGATGGCCTTCTGCGGCGTATCGGTTCGGATGACGGCGCTCGCCCGGTCGTCGCCCGACGCGAAGGCGTACATGTACTCGATCGAGATGCCGTTGTCGGTCAGGATTTGCAAGGCGTGGTGCAGGCTGCCCGGCTTGTTGGGCATGATCATGCCGATGACGTCGGTAATTTTTACCGCGAATCCCTGCTCTTTCAGGACTTTTTCGGCCAGCTCGGGCTTGCCGGTGATGACGCGCAGGATGCCGAAATCGGTGGTGTCGGCGATGCTGAAGGCCGAGATGTTGATGTCGTTTTCGGCCAAAATGCCGGTCAGTTCGGTGAGCCGTCCGGCGCGGTTTTCGAGAAACACCGAGAGTTGTTTGATGATCATGGAGTCCTCCCTTTATTTGAGTTTCCGTTTGTCAACCACGCGTTGCGCCTTGCCCTGGCTGCGCTCGATCGTGCCGGGTTCGACCAGCCTCACGCTGGCGTGCAGGCCGAGGAGGCTCGCCAGGTTGCCGCTGATGCGCTTGCGCAGACCTTCCAGCTCCTTGACCTCGTCGGAGAAGAACTGGTCTTCGACTTCGACCTGAATTTCGAGCGTGTCGAGGTTGTTTTCGCGCTCCACCACGAGCAGGTAGTGCGGCCTGGTTTCGCTCATTTCGAGCAGCACCGATTCGACCTGCGACGGGAAGACGTTCACGCCGCGAATGATGAGCATGTCGTCCGATCGGCCCACGCACTTCTCCATGCGCACCAGCGTACGTCCGCAATCGCAGCGCTCGACGTGCAGGCGCGTGAGGTCGCGGGTGCGGTAGCGCAGGAGCGGCAACGCCTCCTTGGTGACGGTGGTGAAGACCAGTTCGCCAAGCTCGCCGTACGGCAGCACCTCGCCGGTTTCCGGATCGATGATCTCCGGGATGAAGTGATCCTCGAAGACGTGCATTCCGTGCTGGACGCCGCACTCCATCGAGACGCCCGGCCCGATCACCTCGGAAAGTCCGTAGATGTCGTAAGCCTTGAGGCCGAGCAGTTGCTGGATCTGTGCGCGCATCTCCTCCGTCCACGGTTCCGCGCCGAAGATGCCCGCCTTGAGCTTGATCTTCGAGCGGTCGAGCTTCTCCTCCATGATCGCCTCGCCGAGGTAGGCGGCGTAGGAGGGGGTGCAGGCGATGGCCGTCGAGCCGAAATCCTCCAGAAGCTGGAGCTGCTTTTTGGTGTTGCCGCCGGAGATCGGAATGACCGAAGCTCCGACCTTTTCGGCGCCGTAGTGCAGGCCGAGTCCGCCGGTGAAGAGGCCGTAGCCGTAGGCGACCTGGATGATGTCGTGCTTGGTGACCCCGGCCATCGTGAGCGAGCGGGCGACCACTTCCGACCACATCTGGATGTCGTTATGGGTGTAGCCGACGACGGTTGACTTGCCGGTGGTGCCGCTCGATGCGTGGAAGCGTACGACGTCTTGTTGGGGAACGGCGAAGAGTCCGAACGGGTAGTTGTCGCGCAAGTCCTGCTTGGTGGTGAACGGCAGCGTTTTCAGGTCGTCGATCGAACGGATGTCGCCCGGCTCTATGCCCATCTCCTGAAGCTTGTTGCGGTAGAAGGGCACGCGGAGGTAGATGCGTTCCACCATGTTCCGCAGGCGCTCGCCTTGCAGTTCGGCCAGCGGCTGGCGATCCATGCACTCGTGATGCTCGTTCCAGATCATGTGGTGGTGTGGTTATGCGTTGGAAAGTTGCACTCCGGCGCGGAATGCCCTGATGTTGATTTCGACGATCTCCCGCCCTTTCGAGCCGAACAAGGCCTCGATGCCCGCTTCGAGTTTCGATGGCGCGATGCCGGTGAATGGCGCGCCCGCGCCCAGCATGACCATGTTCGAGGCCCTTGCGCTTCCGGCCTCCCGGGCCAGTTCGGCGGCGTGAACCAGTACCGGACGATCGGTCTTGCCCAGTTCGGCTTCGATCTCCTCCATCGACGGGTAGCCGGTCATGTTCACGAACGGGTCGAGCGAGGTGACGACGCGACCCGAGGGGGCGAGGTATGGCAGGTAACGGAGCGCTTCGAGCGGTTCGACCGACAGGATGAGGTCAGCCGTGCCGAGTCCGATGAGGTCGGCGAAGATCTCCTGATCCGAAATGCGCAGGTGCGACTGCACCGCTCCGCCGCGCTGGCTCATGCCGTGCACCTCCGCCTGGCGGAGGTTGAGTCCCTCCTGGAGGGCCGCCCAGTCGATGACCGCGGCGATGCTGAGGATTCCCTGACCGCCAACACCGGCGAGAATGATGTTTTTCTGCATGTCTGTTTACTGCCCTGTGGCCGCCGAGCGGCGTTTCTTTTTTGCTGCCGTCTCGATGCACTCGCGCCGGACGATGACGACCGAGACCCCGTCGTAGGCGAACTCCTCGCGCAGCACGGCGACATTCTCGTCGAGATGCTGGCGCAGCGGCGTGATGGTTCTGATGCGCGCCTGTTCGACGCCGAGGCCGAGGCATATCTTCACCAGTTTCGAGCCTGACGCCGACGAGCACTGCCCGCCGGTCATGGCGGTGGTGTCGTTGTCGGCGATGATCACCGTGACCGGCGCACGGTCGTTGACCGCGTCGAGCAGACCGGTCATGCCGGAGTGGGCGAAGGTCGAGTCGCCGATGACGCATACGGCCGGACGAAGCCCCGCATCGGCAGCCCCCTTGGCCATGGTGATGGACGCGCCCATGTCCACGCAGGTGTGGATCGCGTTGTAGGGCGGCAGCGCTCCGAGCGTGTA
Organism: Chlorobaculum thiosulfatiphilum; assembly: GCF_006265165.1. Taxonomy (GTDB): domain Bacteria; phylum Bacteroidota; class Chlorobiia; order Chlorobiales; family Chlorobiaceae; genus Chlorobaculum; species Chlorobaculum thiosulfatiphilum. Next base: position 31,404 of record NZ_VDCH01000005.1, on the reverse strand, counting down.
GCAGCCGATGTCCGAAAAAACATGGTGATCGGCGTTTTCCCTGATGGCGATGTTGATCGCGTCGAACATGTCGCGGTGGCCGCAACCCTTGCAAAGCTCCGGCGGACGGTTGGCCACGATCTCCGGCACGGCGGCGATCTCCGGCAGCTTTACGCCAAGCGCCGCAGCCACCAGGTCGGTGGTCAGTTCGCCGTCACGCGGCAGCGCGCCGTCCAGCCGCCCGCGAACCTTCGGCGAGCCGAAATAGCCTCGGAAAAGCTCTTCGTAAACCGGATAGCCCTCCTCGACGACAAGCACTTCGGAGCAGGCCTCGAACAGTTCGTTCACCTGCGTCCGTGGCGGCGGATACTGGCCGATCTTCAGCAGCCGACACTCGATGCCGTGGGCTTTCCGCGCCTCCATCGCATAATTGTATCCGATGCCGAAAGCGATAATGCCAAGCGGGCCGCGCCCCTCGACCGGCCGGTTGAGGAACGACGACTCCGACAGCGCTTCGAGCTTCGGCTGGAGGTCGAGCAGATGGCGGTACTGCGCACGGGCGTTGTGCGGCATGAGCACGAACCGGCCGGGCGCGTACTCGGCGTTGAGCCGGTTCTGCTCCACCGGGGCTTTCAGTTCGACGCCCGCGCGAGAGTGTGACAGGCGCGTGGCCAGCCGCACGACGACCGGCAGCTTCACCGATTCGGAGAGTTCGAAAGCGTGGAACATCGCGTCGTACAGCTCCTGCTGCGAGGCCGGCTCGAGCACCGGCGTCATGGCGAAACGTCCGTAAACCCTGCTGTCCTGCTCGTTCTGCGATGAGTGCATCGACGGATCGTCGGCCACGGCGAGCACCAGCCCGCCGTTCACGCCGGTGATGGCCGAGTTCATGAAAGCGTCCGCCGCCACGTTCAGCCCCACGTGCTTCATGCACACGAGGCTCCGCTTTCCGGCGTACGACATGCCGAGCGCCGCTTCGTAGGCGGTCTTTTCGTTCGCCGACCAGGCGGCGCGAATGGCTCTTTGGCGAGCCAGCGAGGAACGCTGGATGTATTCGGTGATTTCAGTGGACGGGGTGCCGGGATAGGCATAGACGCCGGACAGCCCGGCATCGATCGCGCCCTGCGCGACAGCCTCGGCGCCAAGAAGAAGTAAACGACTGCGATTCATCTGCGGATTCAAACTTGATCAATTGACAAAGATCAGAAAAATTTAAAACAAAGCGAGCCAGAAAAAACGACAAGGCCGTCCGCAGCTCACAGAAGAGCGCCGGACACCAGTTTTGGCTGGAAAGATAGTGCGGTTGGCGTTTTTTTTCTTGAAATGTTTCAAACGCAGAGGCGCTGAAATCATCGACCGCCGAGTTTGCGAAAGCCGTGACGATGACGGCTCGTTCGGTTTGATTCCGGGAGGATTGTCAGAGGCTGTCTCAGAAGCAGAGGGCGAGTCGTTTTTTTTTGTGCTGTTCAGTTTGTTTGCACTTTCATTCTGAGTCTGAGGCAGTCGGGCGAAGAATCAGGAAAATTCTCGTAAGATACTGCAATGCATTCGGTTATCATCAAACCTGCAAGAAACAGGACTCTTCACTTCTGCATCTCCTTCTTCCTGAACTCGATCGCGAGCCACTTCTCCTCGTATCCGGCGTGGGCGACTTTCATTCCGGCAAGGAAGGTTGGCAGCACGACGCCTTTCTGGTAGTTGCCGATGCGCACGGTCAGCGAGTCGCCGACCTGCGTGACGTTGGCTTCCATGCGGTTGTCGAAGACGAAGGGCAGGCGCAGCTTCATCTCGTAGTGGCCGTCGCCGATTTTGGTGATCTCCGTGTGCTCTTCGTGGTAGAAAATATCGAGCGGGTTGCGGTCGCCGTAAACCGTTTCGCCGACGAGTTTGAGCATGTCGAGACCGAGCACCTCGGTGCGGAAAAGCGGCACTTTGGTGATGGGAATCGGCGCGAAGGAGGATTCGATCTGCTCCATGTACTTCTTCTGAATCTCTTTCCAGCCTTTGAAATACTGCCCGTCAACGTCGTCCATATAAACGCGGTTGATGACGATCTGGTCAACCGTGATGCCGTAAAGGTTCAGGTAGGTGAGCGCCCGCATCGACTCCTTGATGACCATTTTTTCGGGATTCATGACCAGCCGGACGGTGGTTTTCGAGTCGTCCGAGAGGAGTTCGATGATTCCATCGACCGACGAAAAGAGGTGATCGACCTGGTCATAGACTTCGGTGTCGGGCACGAAGTCGTGCAGGCGACTGATGCGTTTGGAGAGCGGACGGATCATCGGTTTGACGACGTACTTCTCCATGTTGCGCATGAGCTTGAGCATCCAGCCGAAGGTCTCCGGAATGGAGAGCAGGCGTAGCGTTTCGCCGGTCGGGGCGCAGTCCACCACGAGCAGGTCGTACTCGTTCGACTCGTTGTATCGCTTGATGTAAGAGAGCGAAAACAGCTCCTCCATGCCCGGCAATACGCCCATCTCCTCGACGTAAATTCCCTCGATGCCCTGCACCTGCATGAGGTGGGCGAAGTGCTCGCGCACCACCTCCCAGTTGAGCGACAGGTCGCCGTAAACGCTCACCTCCTGGCCCCAGAGGTTTTCGGCCACTTTCACCGGCGAGGGGCCGAGTTCGATGTCGAAGGAGTCGCCGAGGCTGTGGGCGGGATCGGTGGAGATAATGAGGGTTTTGTATCCGAGAGCCGCGGCCCGCACGGCGGTGGCCGCTGCGATGGAGGTTTTGCCGACGCCACCTTTGCCGGTAAACACGATGTTTCTCATGACGCCTCCTCGGGAGGATGGTTTTTTTCCGCCAGTGAACGGACGTAATGAAGAGAACCGGTTCGAGGGATTGAAAAGTTCAGATTTGCGTGAAGGCGCCCGGCGCTGCAGGGGCGGCTCTTGTGGCCGCCCAGCGATTTGAGTTCTTGTCGTTGTATCCTCGCAGATCAGATCAGGGGCTGTCTCAAAAGTGTTCGCTCAATAAGTTTTCCTGATTTTCTCTGTCATTCTGAGTCCGGCGCAGTCGGGCGAAGAATCCAGATTAATCTTGTAACACATTACGGAATAGTCGCTTATTGCGAATCTCCGAAAAATGGATTCTTCACTGCGTTCAGAATGACAATAGATATAAAGACTTGACTTGTCGTGATCGAGTGACGCTTGAAACAGCCTCCTGTTCGGAAGATCAGCGCGTCAGCTTCCGGCACTTTTGGGGCGGATTTTCCGTTTATGCGAAATCGGGATCGATTCCGGTCAAGTCATGGCTCTTTTTTATGGTAAAAATGCACTGACGCTTGATTAATTATGAGTATATGGTTATAGTTGAGACGCATGATTCGCGGCATCCAGTTCACGCTTTTTGTTTGCGCAGCCCGGCAGCCGTTGCCGGAATTTTCTGGGATTATGATTGTGTCATGATCGCGGGCATGTCTTCACGTATTTATCAGCGTATTCATTCAGGTTTCCGTGCTGTGGAATAGCCGTCGGCATCTGTTTTTCGGCGCGCACAGGATTGCCTGTGATGTATATTTGGTTTAACAATTGAAAATTCTGACGCTCTATGGCAAAAGTTGTCGTTTTGGGAGCTGGTGTTTCGGGGCATACCTGCGCTTCGTTTCTCAAGAAAAAGCTTGGAAAGCAGCATGAAGTGGTGGTGGTTTCGCCCAACAGCTATTACCAGTGGATTCCGTCGAACATCTGGGTCGGCGTGGGCCAGATGACCATCGACGATGTGCGCTTCAAGCTCAAAAAGGTCTATGACCGCTGGGGCATCGACTTCAAGCAGGCCAAGGCGCTGTCGATTCATCCCGAAGGCGACGCCTCCACCAGCAAGGGTTACGTCACTATCGAATACACCGACGAGGAGTACGCCGGTTACACCGAGACGGTCGATTACGACTACCTGGTCAACGCCACCGGCCCGAAGCTGAACTTCGAGGCCACCGAAGGACTCGGGCCCGACAAGAACAGTATGTCGGTCTGTACGTACAGCCATGCGGCCCACGCATGGGAGGAGTTGCAGAAAAGCATCGAGAAGATGAAGAGCGGTCAGAAGCAGCGCTTTCTCATTGGCACCGGCCATGCGATGGCCACCTGCCAGGGCGCGGCCTTCGAGTACATTCTGAATATCGCTCACGAAATCGCCTCGCTCGGCCTCAGCCACATGGCGGAGATTACCTGGATTTCAAACGAGTACGAGCTGGGCGATTTCGGCATGGGCGGCGCGTTCATCAAGCGAGGCGGTTACATCACTCCGACGAAGATTTTCACCGAATCGCTGCTTGCCGAATACGGCATCAAGTGGATTCGCCGCGCGGGCGTTTTCAAGGTGGAGCCGGGCGTGGCGCATTATGAAACGCTGGATGGCGAAATGCTGACGCAGGAGTTCGATTTCTCCATGCTCATTCCGTCGTTCTCCGGCGTCGGCCTCACCGCTTTCGACAAGAGCGGTAACGACATCACCGACAAGATGTTCCTGCCGAACAAGTTCATGAAGGTCGATGCCGATTACAAGGCAAAATCCTTCGACGAGTGGAGCGCTGGCGACTGGCCGACCATCTACCAGACGCCGATGTACAGCAACATTTACGCCGCGGGCATCGCCTTCGCGCCGCCGCACCCGATCTCCAAGCCCATGACGAGCGCCAATGGCCGGCAGATTTTCCCGACGCCGCCGCGCACCGGAATGCCGTCGGGCGTTATCGGCAAGATCGTTGCGCTCAACATCTCCGAGCAGATCAAGGGTGGTCACAAGGAGCACCACCACCGGGCCTCGATGGCCCGCATGGGCGCGGCCTGCATCGTGTCGGGCGGCTTCGGCTCGTTCGACGGACTCGGCGCATCGATGACCGTGTTCCCCATCGTGCCCGACTGGGAGAAGTATCCGGAGTGGGGTCGCGACATGACCTATTCGGTCGGCGAAGCCGGTCTGGCCGGTCACTGGCTGAAGTTCATTCTGCACTACCTTTTCTTCCACAAGGCGAAGGGCTACCCGTTCTGGTGGCTCATTCCGGAGTGAGGATCGATCAGCGCAACCTGTAACATTCATTGTAACCTAACGTTATTGACCAATGGGCAACTATAAATTCAAGGCATACTACGACGAAGCCTATCCGCCGGTGCCCGACAAGGCAACGCTTTTCTGGCGCAAGTTCGTGCCGTGGCAGCTCTTCAGGTTTCTCATCCTGAACATCAAGATGATCCGCATCGTCGCAGGCGGCCACTCCTGATCGTCGCCTCGCGCATTTTCGGGAATCTGCAAAAGCCCCGGACGCTCCGCTAAAATTCGCGAGCGTCCGGGGCTTTTTCGTTTCCCGGCGGGAAGCTACGGCTCGGTGCGAGATTGTTTCCGCCCGCTCCTCGCATTGCCAAATGACTGTTGATTACGTACGTCGGTTGAGAGCTTAAAGACAGAAAGGACGGAAGGGACAAAAAAGACTGAAGGGACGGAAATGGATAACAAAAATGTATGCCTACGCCAGATATCGCAGGTTGTTCTCTTATCAAAAGTCCGAGATGGTTTATGATGCAACCGTCTGTTTTACGCGGCGCTTTTATGGCGGCTCGTTCCGGGAGGCAGAACATCATCGAGGGAAGCATGGCTGCGGGAATATCAAAGGATACGGAGCTGAAGCTGACCAATGTTGCAAGAGTGGGCCTTGAAAAACGATTTCCTCGAGCAGGGCGGCATCCGCGAGCGCATGACCAATGCCCGGTTTCAGAGAAGTAGCTGCCGTTTCCATTTTCCCTTCTCGTCCGTTCAGCCCCTTCCGTCCGTTTGGTTTTTTCCCTCTACTGGCCCTTCAGCAGCGTTTTTTCCAGCCAGTCGAAGGTGGCGGCGAGGACTTTGCGCGAGGCTTTGGCGGTGGCTTGTTCATCCTTGCCGCTCCAGTCGTGGCTGACGCCGTCGATGACGATGAGCGTCGTGTTGACGCCCACTGCTTTGAGGCGTTTGTCGAGCTCGCGGGATTGCGAGGCGGGGACTGTGGTGTCGGCGCTGCCGTGGATGAGCAGGGTTGGCGGGTCGTTGGCGTCAACGTAACTGATGGGGCTGGCCTTGGTGAACACGCCGGGCGGACAGCCTTCGCGGGTGCATCCGAAAAAGTGAAGCGGGCCGCTGGGGTCGATCGAGCTGTCCGGCGCTGTGGCCTGCGGGAACATGCTGCTCAGTTCGTATGGGCCGTACCAGCCGATGAAGGCCTGCACGCGGTCGGACTCTCCGGCGTTCTCCACGCCGGGCGGATCGAACTCCATATCTTCGCCCGTAAATGCGCTCATGGCGGCAAGATGCGCTCCGGCGGACGCGCCCCAGACGGCGACGCGATCCGGATCGATGCCGTACTTTTCTGCGTTGGCCCGAAGGAAGCGGATGGCCGCTTTGACGTCCTGCAACGCTGCCGGAAAGCGAGCCTCGCCGCTCAGCCGGTAGTCCACCGAGGCGACCGCGAAGCCGCGTTCGGCCAGCGTTGCGAGTACGGCGGGGAAGTCGGCGAAGTGGCCGGAGGTGCGCCTGGAGCCGGTCGTCCAGCTTCCGCCGTGGAGGAAAATGACGAGCGGGCGCGACGTCTCGCCGCCGGGGCGGTAGAGGTCGAGCAGCAGCGGGCGGTAGCCAGCCTGCGTCGAATAAACAATGTCTGGCGTCACCATGACGTTGCCGAGCCGGATGCTGGCGGGCAGGAGCGCGTCGCTTTCGACGTTGCCGCTGGAGACAGGAATCGCGGAAGGCTTCGCCCGAAGCGTTGGCGCTGCCGGTATGGTGAGCAGCAACGAAAGGGTGATGGCTGCGGCATGGCGCTTTGTCATTGGGTGTTTCCGGTTTAAAGGTAGCGGACGACTTCTTCGAGCGGCTTGCGGCTTTTCGGGCGCGTCTGCGCGTCTGCGGAGGCGTAGCCGAGCGGGGTGATGGCGAAGACCTCTTCGGTGGGGCCGAGGCCGAGCGCTTCGCGCAGCTTCGTCGGGTCGAAGGCGGAAATCCAGCAGGTGGCGAGCCCCTCGTCGTGCGCGGCCAGAATCAGGTGATCCATCGCGATGCCGAGGTCGGTTTCGAGCGAGTTCCATCCGTCCGACGGGCGCGCCCACGCGGCCTCGCGGTCGCCGGTAACGACGAGAATGTGCGGCGCTTCCTGGAACCAGTCGCGCTCGTAGCATGGACGGAGCTTCGCGAGCATCCCGGGCGAGCTGACGACGAGAAACTTCCACGGCTGGAGGTTCTTTGCCGACGGAGCGAGCCGCCCGGCGTCGAGCACCCGTTCGAGGATTTCCGGCGCGACCGGGCGACTCGGGTCGTAGCCCCGGACGCTTTTTCGTGATTCGACAAGGTTGTGCAGAATCATGATTTTTTCTCTTCGCCCAGGGTCAGCTTGCTGAGCATTTCGAGATCGCCGCCCTGGCCGATGACGATGATCGTGCCGTTTTTCTGGATGATCTCCGCCGGGCGCGGCGTGGTGTGCAGCTCGCCGCCGGGAAGTTTGTACCCGACCACGTTGATGCGGTGGTTGTTGTACAGATCGACCTCCTGGAAGGATTTGCCGACGAGCGGCGACTTGTCGCTCACCAGGTACTGGGCAATTCTGAGATTGAGGTTGTTGGCGTTGCTCAGCTCGTCGAGGTACGCTTCGAGTTCCGGTTCGGTCAGGAGATTGGCCATGCGCTTGCCCGCCGAGCGGTAGAGCATCACCACCTTTTCGGCGCCCGCGCGGCGGAGCTTGCTCTCCGACTCGTCGCAGTCCGCGCGCGCCACGATGTAGAGGTTTGGCTTGAGGTTGCGAGCGGTCAGCACGATGAAGACGTTTTCGGCGTCGTTGCCGGCGGCGGCGATCAGCCCCTTTGCGCGGTGCAGCCCGGCATCGGCCAGCACCTCTTCGTCGGCGGCGTTGCCCTTGATGGCCAGGAACCCTTCGTCACGGGCGCGGAGCACGTTGTCGATCGCGTTGTCGATCACCACGAAGGGAATCGTCTTCGTTCGGAGCTCTTCGGCGACGCTTCCCCCCAGGCGGCCGTATCCGCAGATGATGAAATGGTCGTTCAGTTTCCGAAGCATGCGTTCATTCCGTTGAGTTTCCCAGTGCGTCCGCCATTCGCCCGAGAGGAGGAAGACGGCGACGTTGGTCAGGGTGAAGAAAAAGAGGCCGGTGCCGCTGACGATGAGCACCATCGTGAAGATCTTTCCGGCGTCCGAGAGCGGATGGACTTCGTGGAAACCGACCGTCGCCACCGTGATGATCGTCATGTAGAGCGCGTCGAGCGGGGTCATATGCTCGATGGACATATACCCGAAGGCGCCGGAGAGTATCAGGAGCGCGACACTGACAAAAAAGACCCAGAACCGGCGCAGGGTGGAGAACTGTTGAGACTCTTTAGTCAATGGCGATGGTCGTCATGGCGTTTATCGGAGCGATTTCAGAGCTTGCGGATTTTGCCGAAATCTTTCGAGATTTTCTGGAACATGTGGTTCGTCGCCGTCTGCATGATCACCGTCATGCCGGTGCTGACCATGGTGCGGACAACCTTCTCGGGCACGATGCGGAATGCCGGGTAAAGCAAAAATTTGACGTTGACCCGGAGGTCGAAATCGACCCTCGTCCGCTCTGGCTGCATTGGCGCAATCAGCATTTCGGCCGAAACCTTGCCTTCGAAGAGGTACTTTTCAGGCATGGCGAATGTCTTGCTTGCGGGCAAGGGGCGCCAGGTAATTTTGCGGCCCACCGTGAACTGGCGGATCATCTCGTCGCTCATCTCCTCCGGGTCCATCGAGGCGACCTCGTCGGGCAGATCGACAAGAATTTCGCTCTCCTGCTGAATGTTGAAGATAACGTCGAACGGATTGTTCTGCGGATCGGTGACCCTGAAGTGCCAGCGATACGCGTCGTCCTGGTCGAGCGATTCGACTTTGCGGCAGAACGGGTTGAAGGCCAGAATTCTCGGTTGGTCGGAAAGATAGTCAACCGTATCGTCGAAGTTTCGGTAAAATACCCATTGACCCTTGCTTTTGCCTGTGGCGGTCATTTCCAGCATATCGTTGTCTCCGGCTCATGCGTGAACTATCGGCGCATGAGCGATCTCATATCCTTTGGTTGTAAAAATGGTCAACTGATCGGCGTGAACCCTGAAAATATAGCGACTCTCCGGCAAAATTTCGCACATCGCCCGGACTGCGCCGATGCCGCTCTCAGGCGGTTTCGGCCTGCAACCGCTCGGCCTGGTCGTGCATCCGCAGCGCTTCGATGAGCGGGTCGAGTTCGCCCTGCATGAACTGCGGCAGGGCGTGGCTGGTGAAGCCGATGCGGTGGTCGGTCACGCGCGACTGCGGAAAGTTGTAGGTTCTGATTTTGGCGCTCCGGTCGCCGGTGCTCACCATCGAGCGGCGCAGGTCGGCGCGGCTTTTCTGCTGCTCGGTGATCTGGATGTCGTAGAGCTTCGAGCGCAGCATTTTCATCGCGCGCTCGCGGTTATGGAGCTGCGAGCGCTCCTCCTGGCAGGCCACGACGATGCCCGACGGCACGTGGGTGATGCGCACGGCGGTCTCGACCTTGTTGACGTTCTGGCCGCCCTTGCCGCCGCTGCGGAAGGTGTCCATCTGCAAGTCATCCTTGCGGATTTCCACGTCCACCTCCTCGGCTTCGGGCAAGACGGCGACGCTGGCCGCCGAGGTGTGGATGCGCCCCTGCGTTTCGGTTTCCGGCACACGCTGCACACGGTGTACGCCGCTTTCGAACTTGAGGATGCCATAGACGTCGTGGCCGCTCACTTCGAGCACAGCCTCCTTGAGGCTGCCCGGCACGGAGCCTTCGCTGACGTCGAGCGTCTGGCAGCTCCAGCCCCGCCGTTCGGCGTAGCGCTGGTACATGCGCACCAGGTCGGCGGCGAAAAGGCCCGCTTCGTCGCCGCCGGTTCCGGCGCGGATTTCGATGATGGCGTTGCGGCTGTCGGCCTCGTCTTTCGGCAGCAGCAGGATTTTGAGCTGCTGCTCAAGCTCCGGCAGGTGCTCCTGAAGTTCGGCGGCCTCCTGTTCGACGAGCGCGCGCATCTCCGGATCCTCCTCATTTTTCTGCATCGCGAGCGCCTCGTTGAGCTGCCGTTTCGCGCGGCTCCAATCGTCGTATGCCCGGACGATCTCTTTGAGACCGCTGTACTCCTTGTTCAGCTTTCTGAAGCGATTCTGGTCGGAGACCACCTCCGGATCGGAGAGCTGCTGCTCGATGGTCTGGAATTTGTCCTTGATGGACTGAAGCTTGTCAAACATGAGCGACGGGCGAAACCGGAATCAGGGGTTCAGGAGATCGTTGACCATGAAATAGGCGAAGAGCGCCAGCAGGATCATCATGCCGACTTGCTGGATGCGCATCTTGATCTCGAACGGAATTTCGCGGCCCAAGGCGCCTTCGATGGCGTTGAGCAGAAACTGGCCGCCGTCGAGCGCCGGGATGGGCAGGATGTTGATGACGGCCAGCGAGATGGAGAGCACGGCCACGAAGTATATGAAACTGATCGGCCCCTGCTCGGCGCTCTGGTTGGCGATCCTGGCGATTTTGATGGGGCCGCCGACCGATTTGCGGAAGTCCTCCTGTCCGCTGAAGATTTTGCCGAAGCCCTGCACGGTGAGCACGGTGGTTTTCCAGGTCTGGTTCAGGCCGCTCGAGATGGCTTGCGGAGCCGAAAGTCTGATCCGTTCGCTCTCGATGGTTTGCTTGAGCGAGATGCCGATTTTGCCGGAGGTGCTAGCCACCGCCCTGGTGGTGAAGGTCTCGCCGTTTTTGCGGATGAGATCGGCAGTCAAGGGTTCGGTTGACGCACCCTTCAGGTGCATCCCTGTGATGACGAGCGTTTTGCCCGCACTTCTGGAGATGATATCGACCACCTCGCCCCAGTCGTTGACAGGCTTGCCGTCAATGGCGGTAATGAGCGAACCGGGCAAGATGCCCGCTTTGGCTGCGGGATCGCCCGCCAGCACCTGGTCGATGACCGGCGGCATGGTCGGCCTGATGCCGAGCGCCTGGTTGTCGTTGAGCTTCGATAGAATGTCTTTGGGAGCCGTGAGCGTCAGCACCTCTCCGTTCCTCTCGATGGTGTATTGCAGTTTTCCCGAAGCGAGCTGTTCGGGAGCGAGCGCCTCTTCCCAGTATTGAAGTTTCTGGCCGTTGATGGCAACCAGCCGGTCGCCACTCTTCATGCCCATCCCTGCGAACACCGAGTTCGGCTCGATGTAGGCCGGAGTGCTGATGGCGGTGCGTGATTCACCGAACGTGGCGGTGATGCCGATGAAGATGGCCGCGGCCAGCGCCATGTTCATCGCCACGCCGCCAGCCAGCACGACGAGGCGCTGCCAGACCGGTTTGGCCCGGAACTCCCAGGGCTTGACCTCTTCGGTGACGTGGTCGGTGTCCATACTTTCGTCGATCATGCCGGCGATCTTGACGTAGCCGCCGATCGGAAAGGCTCCGATGCCATATTCGGTTTCGCCGATCTTTTTCTGCCAGAGCCTGATGCCCCAGAAGTCGAAGCCGATGAAGAACCGGTCAACCCGCATCCCGAAAATTCTCGCCGTGATGAAGTGCCCGAATTCGTGCGCCGTGACGAGAATGAAGATGGCGATGATGAAGTAGAAAATCGTGCTTAGTAGCTCCATGATGAGTGCGGTTCGACCGGTTGTTTCTTGATGTTTTGCCCGGAATTATCCGATAAGCTGTTTTGCCGTTTCGCGCGCCCAGCGGTCTGCCTGAAGGTACTCTTCGAGCGTGACTGGCGTGTACGCTTCGTGCGCCTGCATGGTTTTGTCCACGGTGTCGGCAATGGCGGTGAAGCCGATCTTTTTGTCGAGGAACGCGGCAACGGCGATTTCGTTGGCGGCGTTCAGCACTGCCGGGTAGGTCTGGCCGGCCTTGAGGGCGTCGAAGGCCAGGCGCAGCGCCGGGAAGCGCTCCATGTCGGGTTCCTCGAAGGTGAGCGTGGCGACTTTCGAGAGGTCGAGCTTGCCGATGCCGGTTTCGCAGCGCTCCGGCCAGGCCAGCGCGTAGGCGATGGGGGCGCGCATGTCGGGTACGCCGAGCTGAGCGATGACGCAGCCGTCGATGTACTCCACCATCGAGTGGATGATGCTTTGCGGGTGCACCACCACGCCGATCTTCTCGGCGGGCATGTCGAAGAGCCAGTGCGCCTCGATCACTTCGAGTCCCTTGTTCATGAGCGTCGCCGAGTCGATGGTGATTTTTGCGCCCATCGACCACTGCGGGTGCTTGAGCGCTCGCTCCGGGCCGACGTTTTTCAGCTCCTCGGCGGGGGTATTGCGGAACGGGCCGCCCGATGCGGTCAGGATGATGCGTTCGATATCTTCGGTGCGGTGGCCGACCAGCGACTGGAAGATCGCCGAGTGTTCGCTGTCCACGGGCAGCAGTTTGACGTTGTGCTTTTTGACGAGATCGGAGACGAGCTGACCGGCGACGACGAGCGTCTCCTTGTTGGCCAGCGCGATGTCTTTTCCGGCTTCGATGGCCCGGACGGTCGGCACCAGACCAGCCGCGCCAACGATGGCCGAAACCACCATGTCCGCGCCATCGACGGCGGCAACATCGGCGGCTCCGTCGAGGCCGCAGAGAATTTCGGGCTTGTGCTCGCCGAGCATTCCCTTGAGGCGTTCGCGCGACGCCTCGTCACGCACCGAGACCAGCGACGGCCTGAATTCATCGATCTGCTGGCGAAGCATTTCGACATCGTGGCCTTCGGCAAGGGCCTCGATCGAGAACCTTTCGGGGTGACGCCGGACGACGTCGAGCGTGCTGAGTCCAATGGAACCGGTACTGCCGAGAATGGATAAGGATTTCATGGTTAAGACATTGGCGTGAAGAGGGATGAAAAAAGCGCCGCTGAAACTGTTTTGTCCCGTCTCGCGGCTTACCGGAGCGGGATCGTCACGTTTTTCCGGGCGGCGACCTGAATTCGACGGCCTGAATTTATGCTTTTTCAGCACGCTGTACAAACAACGCCTTCCGCCCCAGCGGGTAATTGGCCGATTCTGTTTGTTATCTTTTGAAAATATGTTATACTGCCAACCCTTTTTCACGGGTCTCTAGCTCAGCTGGTTAGAGCGACTGGTTTACACCCAGTAGGTCGGGGGTTCGAATCCCTCGGGACCCACCATTCTCCCTCTCTTTTCCCTCTTCGCTTTTCCGAAGCTTTTCAGGTCAGGATGCGGAATCCGCTGTCGGAGGTATCGACCTCTATTTCCTTCACTTTGAACGCGGTGACGCTGGCGCGGGCCGGGCCGATCCGGGATTGCCGGAGCAGTTCATCCACCAGCCCCGCGCTGCCCTGCGCTTCGATTTCGACCTTGCCGTCCGGCAGGTTCCGCGTCCATCCCGAAAGGCTACGGGCGGAGGCTTCGCGCCGCACGAACATGCGGAAGCCAACGCCCTGCACCAAGCCGCTGATGATGACGTGAACCCGCTTTTGCGTCGTTGCGCTCAATTCTGGGAAATATTTCTGGACTGCCGGAGTCTTTCGACGGCCTCTTCCAGCTCCTTGCGCTCCGGGTCTGCGGGCGTCTCATCGCCTGAATCGGCAGGCGACGCCGCCGGTTCGGCTTCAGCGATGAGCTGCTGCGTGGCCATATCGACGCCGTTGTGGCATTCGTGGGCGAGGTGCTCGGTGAACTTGCCTGCCGAGCGCTTGCCGAGAATCGCCTCGATCTGGCAGTACTGCACGACCTCTTTGGTGAGCAGCTCACGGGCGAGCGTTTCGAGCTTGTCGCGGTTCTCAGAAAGCATCTGGTGCACCTGCTTGCGGGCGGCTTCGACAATCGCCTTGACCTCATTGTCGATCATTCTGGCGGTTTCGTCCCCATACTTTTTGTCGATGCTCGGCCCGCCGGTGTAGGGATTGTTGCTTTCGAGGAACGAGAGGTAGCCGACCTTTTCACTCATGCCATAGACCACGACCATGTTGTAGGCGATTTCCGTTACCCGTTCGAGGTCGTTCTGCGCGCCGGTCGAAATCTCGCCGAAAATGATCTCCTCGGCGATGCGTCCGCCAAGCAGGCCGCAGATTCTCGCTACAAGCTCGCTTCTGGTCATCAGATAGCGGTCTTCGAGCGGAATGTTCAGCGTGTAGCCAAGGGCGCTGACGCCACGCGGCACGATGGAGATTTTCTGCACCGGGTCGTTTTCCGGCATCATCCAGCTCACGATGGCGTGACCGGCTTCGTGGTAGGCCACGATCTCCTTTTCGCGCGGGTTGATCACCTTGTTCTTCTTTTCGAGACCGGCGATGACCCGCTCGATGGCGTCCTCGAAATCCTTCATCTCGATGCTCTGCTTGCCGCGACGCGACGCGAGCAGAGCCGCCTCGTTGGCCGCGTTGGCGATCTCCGCGCCCGCGAAACCGGGAGTCTGCGAGGCGAGCGCCTTGAGGTTCACGTCAGGCGAGAGCGAGAGGTTCTTGGTGTGCACCATGAAGATGTCGATACGCCCTTTCAGGTCGGGCCGGTCAACGACGATCTGGCGGTCGAAGCGGCCAGGGCGGAGCAGCGCTGTGTCGAGCACGTCCGCGCGGTTGGTGGCGGCCATGAGGATCACGCCTTTGTCGGTGGCGAAGCCGTCCATCTCGACCAGAAGCTGGTTCAGCGTGTTTTCGCGCTCGTCGTTGGCGCCCATCATGAAGCCCTTGCCACGGCTGCGGCCGACCGCGTCAATTTCGTCAATGAAGATGATGCACGGCGCTTTCTCCTTGGCCGACTTGAACAGGTCGCGCACTCGCGCCGCGCCGACGCCGACGAACATTTCAACGAAGTCTGAGCCGCTGATGCTGAAGAACGGCACATCGGCCTCGCCCGCGACCGCCTTGGCGAGCAGCGTCTTGCCGGTGCCGGGAGGGCCGACGAGGAGCACGCCCTTGGGGAGCTTGCCGCCAAGCTTGGTATATTTTTTCGGGTCTTTCAGGAAATCGACCACCTCCATCACCTCGGCCTTGGCCTCGTCCAGACCGGCCACATCCTTGAAGGTGATGCGGGTGTGCTCGTCGAGATTTTCATAAAGCGCGGCTTTGTTTTTGCCGATATTCATGAACTGCGAACCGGGGCCGCCCATCCTGCGGAACATGAAGAAATAGATGCCGATAAGCAGGCCGAAGGGCAGCAACCATTGCAGCAATTCGCTGATCCAGCCGCTTCCCGGAGTCGCTTCATAATGAATTCCTTTCGATTCAAGAAGCGGAATCAGTTGTTCGTCGCGCACGGGATTGACGACGACCTCGTTTTTCGATGAGTCTTTGCCCGGCATCCGGAATGCGGGAGTGTTCTGCCCGGAAGGCTTGCTCGCCGCCGCGGAAAGAGAGTCCGCCTTGAGCTGGACATAGATTTTTTCCGGCGCGAGCCTGATCGATTCGACCTGGTTCTGGTCGATCAGTTTACGAAAGTCACTGTAGGCAATTTCGCGGGTCGAGCCTGACCAGAAGAATGCGAGCTGAAAGCCGATGATCAGTAAAATGACTGCTATGTAGTAGAATATTGAAAAACGGGGCTTCCGCGACCCGTTGTCTTCCGGCTCGTTTTTATAGGGATTGTTCAGCTTGAATGGGTTGTCTGCCATCGAGTATGCTCATAATTAAAGAGATTCATCGACATCTTTGCCGATTTTCAGTCACGAAACTTGCGGTAACTTTTCAGGGTGGAGAGAATTCCGGGGGCCAGAATTTGAAAATAATACACCATATTACTCCGACTCACAAGATACATAACTCTGTTGGATTAATATATTCTTTTGACTAATAGTTTCTTGTGCCCCGGCGGGCATCCGGCCAGGAGTGGTCGAACGATGTTCTTCAATCCGGGGCCAACAGTTATATTTATAAAACAATGTGTGATCTGATCTGATAATTTTTCGTGTTTTAGCCATCTATGAGTTCAGCAAGAAACAAGGCGAACAGCAGGATCGCCTCGCTCCGGTCGATGCTTTGCGTCGGTCTCGACAGTGACCTGTCGAAAATGCCCGCGATTTTCCGTTCGATGGAGCGCCCGGTTCTCGAGTTCAACCGGGCGGTCATCCGGGCGACCGCTGCTCATGCCGCAGCCTACAAGGTCAATACCGCATTTTATGAATCGCGGGGACTTTCCGGAATGCGCGATCTCGACGACACGCTCCAGGCGCTGCCGCCGGAGTGCCTGAGCATTGCGGACGCCAAGCGCGCCGATATCGGCAATACCAGTCGTCAGTACGCGAAGGCCTTTTTCGAAGCATGGCCTTTCGATGCCATCACGGTGGCTCCCTACATGGGCTTCGATTCGCTCGAACCCTTTTTTGAATATGACGACAAACTTGTGTTTGTCTTGTGCCTCACCTCAAATTCCGGTTCCGCCGATTTCGAGGAGCGCATCCTCGATGATGGCCGCCCGCTCTACCGCGCCGTGCTCGACAGGGTCAGGAGCTGGCAGCGCAACGGAAACGCAGGAATCGTTGTCGGCGCCACCAAGGCAGGCCTCTTGCAGGAACTTCGGCAGGAGGCTCCGGAGCTGTTTTTCCTGATTCCCGGCGTTGGTGCGCAGGGCGGCTCGATGCAGGAGGCGGTCAATCAGGGCGCTGATCCGGATCGCGGTGGCGCGGTGGTCAACGTGAGCCGGGCGCTCATTTTTCCGCCGGGCGACTTTCGGAGCATCGAGGAGTTTGAGGATGCGGTGCGCCACGAGGCAGCGAAGTTGCATAATGATATAAAAGCGATACTGTAAATTTGTACGCATATAGTATATTGGAGCGATAATAATACGGTGCAGCCTTTTCGCTCCTTCTGGAAAGGAGTGCGAAGCGCTGGTAAAAGGCAATAATGCTACCAAAGGAGAGGATGTATGTGCGGGATCATTGGTTATATAGGCAGGCGAGAGGCGGCTCCATTACTGTTGAACGGTTTGAAACGCCTGGAGTATCGCGGTTATGACTCGGCCGGCATGGCTGTACTGAACGGCTCGATGAAGATGCTCAAGAAAAAGGGCAGCGTCAGCAATCTCGAAGAGCTTCTGAACGTGTCGGGCACCGTCATGGTTGGCGCCACGGTCGGCATCGCTCACACCCGCTGGGCGACTCACGGCGATCCGAGCGACAGGAACGCCCATCCCCACATGAACGTCTCCGGCGATATCGCCCTGATTCACAACGGCATCATCGAAAACTATTCGACGCTCAAGCAGGAGCTGATGGCCGAAGGCTATGAGTTTGAAAGCGATACCGATTCCGAGGTGCTCGTTCACCTGATCGACCGCATCTGGAAAAACGATCCGGCGCTCGGCCTTGAAGGTTCGGTGCGTCATGCGCTCCGGCATGTCGATGGAGCCTACGGGATCTGCGTCGTCTCCTCGCGCGAGCCGGACAAGATTGTGGTGGCCCGCAAGGGCAGCCCTCTGGTGATCGGTCTCGGCGACGGTGAGTTTTTCATCGCTTCCGACGCCGCACCCATCGTCGAGCACACCAACAAGGTGGTCTATCTGTCGGATGGAGAGATGGCCGTTGTGACCAGGGACAACTATACGGTCAAGACGATCGAGAATGTCGAGCAGCAAAAAAGGGTGACGGAACTTGATTTCAGCCTCGAAAAGATCGAAAAGGGCGGTTTCGAGCACTTCATGCTCAAGGAGATTTTCGAGCAGCCCGAGGTGATGCGTGACGTCATGCGAGGCCGTGTGCGCGTCGAGGAGGGGTTGGTGCATCTTGGCGGCATTCACGACTACCTCGATCGCCTCAAGCAGGCCAAGCGGATCGTGATCTGCGCCTGCGGCACGAGCTGGCACGCCGGCCTGATCGGCGAGTACCTGATCGAGGAGTTCGCCCGCATTCCGGTTGAGGTCGATTATGCCTCGGAGTTCAGGTACCGCAACCCGATCGTCTCATCCGACGACGTGGTGATCGTGATCTCCCAGTCGGGCGAAACCGCCGATACCTTGGCCGCGCTCAGGCTTGCCAAAGAGAAGGGGGCGATGGTGATGGGCATCTGCAATGTGGTCGGCTCGACCATTGCCCGCGAGACGCTGTGCGGCATGTACACCCACGCAGGCCCCGAGGTGGGCGTGGCTTCGACCAAGGCGTTCACCGCCCAGGTGATTGTGCTCTTCATGCTCGCCATAGCCATGAGCAAGGGACGCACCATTTCACACGAGGAGATTCGCCTGAACCTGCGTGAGCTTGCGGAAGTGCCCGACAAGGTTGCCCGGATTCTGGAGCAGAACGACGCCATCAAGGAGATGGCCGTCAAGCTCAAGGATGCGCGCAACGCGCTTTACCTGGGCCGGGGCTACAACTTTCCGGTGGCGCTCGAAGGCGCGCTGAAGCTCAAGGAGATTTCGTACATTCACGCCGAGGGGTACCCGGCCGCCGAGATGAAGCACGGGCCC
Source organism: Chlorobaculum thiosulfatiphilum (assembly GCF_006265165.1). Classification (GTDB taxonomy): domain Bacteria; phylum Bacteroidota; class Chlorobiia; order Chlorobiales; family Chlorobiaceae; genus Chlorobaculum; species Chlorobaculum thiosulfatiphilum. The sequence goes on along the minus strand of NZ_VDCH01000005.1, from coordinate 13,062 downwards.
ATCGCCCTTATCGACGAGGATATGCCGGTGATCGTGATTGCCACGCGCGACAATACCTACGCAAAGATTCTGAGCAACATAGAGGAGGTGCGCAGCCGCAAAGGAAGGGTGATCGCTATCGCCAGCGAAGGCGATCGGGAGATCGAGCGGCTGACCAAAGATGTCATCTACATTCCGCAGGCCTCCGCCGCAGTGCTGCCGCTTCTGACAGTCATTCCGCTGCAACTGCTCTCCTATCATGTCGCCACGCTTCGCGGCTGCAACGTCGATCGTCCGCGCAACCTCGCCAAATCGGTGACGGTGGAGTAGCGATTCCTCTCATTTCCGCAGGCCGCCATTTGCCGCATCAGCCGGGCAAATGGCGGCCTGTTTCTCGCCGATTGACTCTCCTCCGAAAAGAGCATTCCGCCAAATTATCAAACACTCTGTTTTGGCGATCAGTCGCCGGAGCGCACCGGGCTTGCCGTAATCCGGGTGGTCGGGAATTATTTCTTTGTCTCTTCCGGTTATCTGTCGAACAGTTGCTTGCCAGATAGAATCATTCAAATCGCAGAGTTATGGAAGGTCATATTGTCATCACGGGCGCTACCGGAGTGATCGGCAGCGAAGTCGCGCGCCGACTCGTCAAATCTGGCCGAAAGGTCGTTCTTTTCGCCCGCTCTCCGCAATCGGCAGCGGCGAAAGTTCCCGGCGCGGCGGGCTATGTACGCTGGGATTCAGACATGACCTCCGGCGAGTGGACAGCTTCGATCAATGGCGCTTATGCCGTGATCCATCTTGCTGGCCGACCGTTGCTCGAAACCCGCTGGACCGAGGAGCACAAGGTCGCCTGCTACGACTCCCGCATCAACAGCACCAGAGCACTGGTGGCTGCAATGGCGTCGGCTGCGGTCAAGCCAAAGGTATTCGTCTCCTCGTCGGCTATCGGCTACTACGGTTCGTTCGAGCGGTGCGAGGAGACCGCTCCCCTGACGGAAGTGGCTGTGCCTGGCAAGGATTTTCTCGCCAAAATCTGCTACGATTGGGAAAAGGAGGCCATGCCAGCTGAAAAACTCGGCGTGAGGGTCGTGCGTCTCAGGACGGGAATCGTGCTTTCCACCAAGGGGGGCTTGTTGCAGAAGATGATGACCCCCTTCAGTTATTTTATCGGCGGGCCGGTCGGCTCCGGTGATCAGTGCCTGTCATGGATTCATCTTGATGACGAGGTATCGATCATTCTCGAAGCGCTCGACAATCCCGCCTGGAGTGGGCCGGTCAATGCGGTCGCGCCAGAGCCGGTCAGCATGAAAGCGTTTGCCGATACTCTTGGTTCGGTGATGCACCGTCCTTCCTTGTTCCCGGTGCCAAAGCTGGCGGTACAAATACTCATGGGAGAGGGAGCCGAGTATGCCGTAAAGGGGCAAAAAGTAATACCAAGGTTTCTCGAAGAGCACAACTTTCATTTCGCTTGGCCGCTTTTGCACGAAGCGCTTGATGATCTTGTCTCAAGAGAGATTTGATTAGCCGCTTTTTTGGCGAACGAGGCGGGTTGAGCTGTTGACTCCAGAGTCGATCCAGCGCATAAAAAAAGCGGGCAAGACCTTTGTGAGCCTGCCCGCCTGAAAAAATCCATTATCTGAAGCCGTAGAAGTGCTCAGTACTGCTCTCTTCTGGGCGGACGCTGCTCGCGGGGCCTTGCCTCATTGACCTTTATGGTGCGGCCTTTGAAGTCTTTGTCATTCATCGCATCGATAGCTTCGCGAGCTTCGGCTTCATTCGGCATGTCAACAAATCCGAAGCCTTTGGAGCGGCCTGAAAATTTGTCACTGATGATGTTGGCGCTGTGCACCTGCCCGAACTCAGAGAACTTCTCGCGCAAGTCTCCATCGGTAATGCTGTACGGCAGATTGCCAATGTAAATATTCATTGTGGGACGGTAGAAACATGTGCTTCGATAGAAAAGAGACGCTACGGGATAACCAAAGCACCTGTTCCCCCGCAAGCGATCAGCCAACCACTGGCTAAATAAGCCTAAATTTACCTTAGTAGACATTTTTTTTCAAAAAGAAAAACTTTTTCGAGCAGAGTTTTTACGCTGTATTTTCGTTAAATACCTGTTCTTTTTTTTGTTTTCTTCTCTCATTTCCCTGCTATCGTTTCTTCAGAGAATGATGCACGTATGTCGGTATTGTGGGCTGTTTCTACCTGGTCGTAAGAAAATGGCTTTAAAATTTGCCAGAGCTTAAATATTTAATTATTATGAGTCGTCATTCATAAAATATTAAGGCTCTAAAAATCAATTAATTAAAAAGGGTTATGGCAAAAAAAATCAGTACATCGCTGTTGCTGTTTTTCGCAGCGATGATGGCCCACAGTACAGCGTGGGCGGCCGAGCCGGTTGTGACCGATACCGGCACGACCTCATGGATGCTCACTTCGACGGCGCTTGTTCTGTTGATGGTTCCCGGTCTCGCGATGTTCTATGGAGGCCTCGTGCGAACCAAAAACGTTCTTGGCACCATGATGCATAGTTTTGGCGCCATGGTTGTGATCGGCGTGTTGTGGCCGCTGGTCGGATATGCGCTGAGCTTTGGCCCCGGCATTTTGGGTGGTTTTGTCGGGTGGGAACCGAAGTATTTCATGTTGCAAGGTATTGACGATTCAATCATGTCTTCCCAGATTCCCGAGTATGTGTTTGCAATGTTTCAGGGCAAGTTTGCCATTATCACTCCCGCTCTGATCGCCGGCGCGTTTGCCGAGCGTGTCGATTTCAAAGGCTATCTTGTCTTTATCGCCTTGTGGTGCATTTTTGTTTACAGTCCGATCTGCCACTGGGTTTGGGCTGCCGACGGTTTTCTGTTCAATCTCGGCGCAATGGGTGCTATCGATTTTGCCGGTGGAACGGTCGTTCATATCTCTTCTGGCGTGACTGGTCTTGTTGCAGCGCTTTTCCTTGGCGCTCGCAGAGGATACCCCAGAAACGTGATGTCGCCGAACAACCTGGTCATGACCCTCATGGGCGCAGGCTTGCTCTGGGTTGGATGGTTCGGTTTCAACGCAGGTAGCGCCATCGCCAGCAACCTGGCTACAGCTCGCGCTTTGACGGTTACCCAGATCGCCGCCTCATCGGGCGCCTTCACCTGGCTTGTCATTGAACTGGTGCATCATGGCAAGGCAAGCAGCCTTGGCGTGGCATCGGGCATTCTTGCCGGCCTGGTGGCGATCACGCCGGCCGCCGGCGTCGTGCCTCCTTCCGGCGCATTCGCGCTTGGCGCTATTGCCGCGGTTATCTGCTATCTTGGTCTTCTGCTGAAAGGCAAGCTCGGTTACGATGACAGCCTCGATGCTTTCGGCATACATGGTATTGGCGGTATTGTCGGCGCTCTCTGCCTGACCTTCTTCATCCGCCCGTCCTGGATGGCCGAGGCTGCCGCCAAGGTTGGCGGCTCATGGACCGTCTGGCAGCAGCTCGGCGTACAGGCGACTGCGGTCGGCATCACGGTTGTCTATGCGGCAGTCGTTTCGCTCGTCATTCTTTTCATCGTCGAGAAAACCATTGGACTGCGCGTTAAAGAGAATGATGAAATGTCCGGGCTCGATCACAGTATGCACGGCGAGCAGGGATATGGCCTTATCAACCCTAACTAATTACGAAGCATGAAACTGATAACCGCCATCATACAGCCCGACCGGCTCGACCATGTTCGTGAAGCGCTGATCCAGGCTGATATTACGAGGATTACCGTCAGCCGGGTCACCGGCCATGGACGCCAGGAGGATATAGAATATTATCGCGGTCAGAAAATCGCGCCGAACCTGCTTCCGAAAGTCCGTCTCGATATCGCAGTCAACGACCAGTTCGTCAACGTGACCGTCGATACCATCGTTGCGGCGGCAAGGCACGAAAGCGGCGAGATCGGTGACGGCAAGATTTTCATCACCCCGCTGGAGGAGTGCGTGAGGATCAGAACCAACGAGCGAGGGGGCAGCGCTATCTGATACCGGGGTATTCTGTTCATTTGTCTTTCAGCCCAACCACAAGAAAAAAGCCGCAAGGATTCTCTCCGCTGCGGCTTTTTCTTTTTGTTCCATTTCGCTTCGGCACTCTTTTTTCCTGCCGAATCGCTATTTCATTTGCCTCCAGTCAGGCGTCGTGGCGTCGAGCCAGCGCACGGCATCCGGGTCGCCGCGCCGGGCGGCCTGCTTGAAATCATCGAAAGCGCCGGTGCTGTCGCTGGTCTTGATCCTGGCGATGCCGCGATGGAAATAGGCTGACGCCATTTTCTGGTCGATGCCGATGGCCTGGGTGAAGTCGGGGATCGCCTCGGCGTAGCGGCCGCTCATGTTTTTGACGACGCCCCGGTTGAAGTAGCCCACGGCCTGAAAATAGGGTTCGCCGAGGTCGATGACTGCGGTGTAATCGGAGATCGCCCTCTGGAACTGGCGAAGCCTCTGCCACGCCGCGGCTCGCATCTGGTAGGCCATGACGTAACGGTTATCGTTTTGTATGGCCTGCGAGTACAAGCGGACAGCTTCATTGAGATTTCCTGTGCGGTGCATCGAAAGCGCCTCGTTGTAGTAGCTTTCAGATGACTTTGCCGCGCATGGAACCCCAGGCAGGAACATCGACACGGAGGCAAGCACGAGCAAGGTCGAAAGACGCTTCATGGGGTTTTGGGTCGGGTGAAATTAGATTCGTGCGGTTTTGCGGCGAACAGGAGGCCTCTGAATAAAAATAGTTATCACGTCTCAAAAAATTAAACGGAAAGTCAGTACCTTACCCAGTAAACAGGTCTGCTGACGCTATCTTTGTTCCCGCTCTTGCCATGAGGCGAGGCGTATGGTCGGCCCACTCAATCCGAAATCAGGGCCTGCATGTTTCGCATCAGTCTTGAAGAGTTCGAAGGCCCCCTCGACCTTCTGCTGTTTTTTATCAAGCGTGACGAGCTTGACATTTACAACATTCCGGTCTCGAAAATCACCGGCGATTTCATCGCCTACATCCACGCCATGCGGAGGCTGAATCTGGAGGTCGCCGCCGAGTTCATCTACATGGCCTCGATGCTGATGAGCATCAAGGCGCGGATGTTGCTCCCCCGCGCGGAACCCGAGGCTGGCGATGACGGGGAGTTCGATCCGCGAACCGAGCTGGTGCAGCGCCTGCTCGAATACAAGCAGCTCAAGGAGGGTGCTTCCGAACTGGAGCTTCTCTGGCTCGACCGGGAGCGGATGTTTCCGCGCGGTTATTTCGAGGAGCTGGAGCCTGCGGTGATCGACGAGATGGACGAGCCGGTCAACCGCCCGACGCTCTATCATCTGATGTTGGCCTACCAGTCGGTGCTCGACAACATGCCGAAGGAGCGAACCCAGAATGTAACCGACGCGCCGGTGACGATCGAGGAGCAGAGCGCCCTCATCATGGCGCGCCTCCGGGAGCGGGTGCAGGTGTCGTTCAGCTCGCTTTTCGTCGAAATCCGCGAAGCGATCGTGATGGTCGTGACCTTTCTGGCCGTGCTTGAACTCTGCCGCAACCACAAAATCTCCGTCATCGTCAAGGAGGGGGTCAACGATTTCTGGATTTCGCAGAGAGATTCCGCCGAATAACCTTTAAACTCAATAAGCCCATGCCTGAAATTGCGCCGTTCAAGGGGATCGTTTATGGCCCCGATCTCGCCCGGGATGCCGCCCGGCTCGTTTGCCCGCCGTACGATGCCATTCCTTCCGCCATGCAGCAGGAGCTGTACGAGAGTTCCGATTGCAATGCCGTCCGGCTGGAACTGCCCGCCGAGGCGGATCCCTACGCCGCCGCCGCATCCCGGCTGCGCGAGTGGCTTGCGTCGGGCGTTCTCTCGCAAGATGGCGAACCGGCGCTCTATCCCTGCTTCCAGACCTTCGAGGACGAGCACGGCGTCACCCGTACCCGCAAGGGGCTGTTCGCCGCGCTCCGGCTCTACGATTTTGCCGAAGGGCAGGTGCTGCCGCACGAGCGGACGCTCTCCGGCCCGAAGGCTGACCGGCTGAAGATGTTCCGCGAAACAGGCGCGAACATCAGCAGTATCTTCGGGTTGTACGCCGATCCCTCCCGCCAGGTTGACGAGGCGATCAGCGAGTTTGCCGCGCAGCACGAGCCGCTGATCGACGCCACCTTCCAGGGGGTGCGCAACCGCCTGTGGCGCGTGATCGATCCCGAACTGATCTCCGCCGCGCAGTCGGTGCTGGCCGGGCTGAAGGTCTATATCGCCGACGGCCACCACCGCTACGAAACCGGCCTGGCTTACCGCAACGAGTGGGCGGCGTCGAATCCCGGCCATACGGGGCGGGAGCCATATAACTATATCATGACCTATCTGTCGAACATTTACGACGAGGGCCTCCTGATCCTGCCGATTCACCGTCTCGTTCACAGCATCGAATCGTTCGACCCCGAATGTTTTATCAAGCGTCTCGACCGCCACTTCACCGTGTGGGAGCTGCCGGGCAGGAGCGCGCTCGACGAATTTCTCGCGACTGGCGGCGCGGCAACGGTGTTTGGGCTGGTGCTGCCCGGCATGGTGCTCGGCATTTCGCTCGACCTGAAGCCCTCCGAGGCGCTGTCGTCGCCCGTGCCGGAAGCGTTGCAGAGCCTCGATGTCGTGGTGCTGCATGACCTGGTGCTCAACCAGATTCTCGGTATCTCCGCCGAGGCGATGGCGAGCCAGAGCAACCTCGCCTATGTGAACCGGACGGTCGATGTGTTCGAGGCCGTGGCGTCAGGCAAGGCGCAACTCGGCATTGTGCTCCGGCCCGTGCAGGTCGAACAGGTGATCTCGGTCTCCGTTTCAGGCGAGGCGATGCCGCAGAAATCCACCTGGTTCTACCCGAAGGTGATGACCGGCATGGTCTTTCACTCCCTGGAGAAGGCGTCGTGAGGGGAGAGTTTCTGTCGGCTTCGGCGGACGAAACCCGCGAGTACGCCCGGCGCTTCGCCGCCGGGTTGCAGCCCGGCGACGTGGTCTGCCTCACCGGCAATCTCGGCGTGGGCAAGACCGAGTTCATGCGCGGCATCACCGAGGCGTTCGGCTGTGAGGAGCAGCTCTCCAGCCCCACCTTTTCGCTGATGAATATTTACGAAGGCTTGATGCGAGGGCGTCCGGTCGAGCTGCACCACTTCGATCTCTACCGGCTCGAATCGGAAAAGGAGCTTGACTCCGCCGGGTTCGACGACTATCTTTCGGGGCCATTTCTCTCGGTGGTCGAGTGGGGCGAGCGGTTCTCGTCGCTGGAGCGGCGCTACACCCGCCGGGTCGAGTTGTTCATCGCCGGGGAGAGCCAGCGGAAAATTGTCATAACCTGAAGCGGATTCATGAAGATTCTTGCCATCGAGTGTACTCACGGTTTTGCCAGCGTGGCTGTCAGCAACGGCGAGCGTGTTTTCGAGCGCCGTTTGGCGGAGTGGCAGAAAACCGCCGAGTCGCTCGTGCCGCTCGTCATGCAGGCGATGGCGGAGGCGGGATTGGCGGTGGCTGAACTCGACGGCGTCGCAGTTTCCTCCGGCCCCGGCTCCTTTACCGCGCTGCGCATCGGCCTCTCCGTGGCCAAGGGCGTCGCCTTCGGCGCGGGTCTGCCGCTCGCGCCGGTTTCGACTTTGCTCGCAATGGCCGAAGCCGCCACGGAGCATGTTGCGTCGAGGTTCGTCGTGTCGGTGATTCAGTCGAGGCCGGGCGAGTATTTCTATTCTATTTTTTCGGTGGAAGATGGAGCGTTTACGGAGATCGAAAGCTCGCGCTGCCTCGTCTCCGGACTGACCGCGCGGCTTGCCGCTTTTGCCGATAGTCTCGCCATGGTCAGTCGATCGGCTGACACGCTTGCCAGCGAGGCTCCTTCGCTCGCGCCTTACCTGATCGACGCTTCATTTTTCAGCGCCGCATCCCTCATTGGCCATGCGGAAAAAGCGTTTGCCGAAGGTGTCGCCGGAACCGCCGCCGGGACGGCTCCCGATTACCGGCAGACCTTCACGCCAGCGCCGCCGCGCGGCTGATCCTCCTCTTTTCCACGCCGTTCCGCCCTGCCGGAACCCGCCTCCACCAGCGGGTTACTGTTTTGTTTCAGGGTTAGTTCAATAGTACATTATTGCTATATTGATTCGCGGGAATGCATCCCGCGTGAAGGATTATTCATTATCAAAACGGATACCAATGTCCCGTTCGGAACATGATGCCTCTTCCGGGATCGAAGCCCGCGAAGTGGCGATAAGTGAGTTGCTTGCCAGGAGAGTCGCGGAGTTGTCGCTTGAAAAGAAAGGTGAAAATGTCAAGATTCTCGATCTCCGCAGTCTGACGAGCGTGACCGATTTTTTTGTGATTATCACCGCCGACTCGGAGCGTAAAGCCAAGGCGGTAACTGATTTTATCGTCGATGAGATCAAGGAGGAGGGCGAGCGCCCGATGCATATCGAGGGTCTCGATTCGCTGCACTGGGTGCTGATCGATTACGTCGATGTGGTCGTGCATATCTTCCAGCCCGACGAACGCAAATTCTATGACCTCGAATCGCTCTGGTCGGATGCGCCGGTCACGGTCGTCACCGCTCCGGAGCCGACTGAAGAGCAGGAGACGCCGGAGAGCTGACGGATAGCGTCCGTGGGCGCTCCGGCGTTTCAGGTTTTACAAGCTATTTCATACATTAGGCCATCGTTTTTCAGGGTAACTCAAAGTCAGGGTATCGATTATGCAGCGTGAGAAGATTTTGCCGATCAGCATCGAGGAGGAAATGCGGGGTTCCTATCTCGATTACTCAATGTCGGTCATTGTCAGTCGAGCGCTTCCCGATGTCCGTGACGGCCTGAAGCCGGTGCATCGCCGTGTGCTCTACGGTATGCACGAGCTGGGCCTCCAGGCGGGCAAGCCGCACAAGAAATCGGCTCGTATCGTCGGTGAAGTGCTCGGTAAGTACCATCCGCACGGTGACACCGCCGTCTATGACAGCCTGGTGCGCATGGTGCAGGACTTTTCGCTGCGCTATCCGCTGATCGACGGCCAGGGTAACTTCGGCTCGGTCGATGGCGACTCTCCTGCGGCGATGCGTTACACCGAGGTGCGCATGAAGCCGATCGCGGGTGAAATGCTCAAGGATCTCGACAAGGAGACGGTCGATTTTTCCCTCAACTTCGACGATTCGCTCGAAGAGCCGACGGTGCTTCCGGCGGCGATTCCGAACCTGCTCGTCAACGGCGCGTCGGGCATCGCCGTCGGCATGGCGACCAACATCCCGCCGCACAACATGCGCGAGGTGGTCAGCGGCCTGATTGCGTTCATCGAGAATCCGGAGATCGAGATCACGGAGCTGATGAAGCACGTCACCGCGCCCGATTTCCCCACCGGCGGCATCATCTACGGCTACGAAGGCGTCCGGCAGGCCTACCTGACCGGTCGCGGCAAGGTGGTGATCCGGGCCAGGGCGCTGGTCGAGGTGACGCAGAAGAACGGCCGCGAGTCGATCATCGTCACCGAACTTCCCTACCAGGTCAACAAAGTGAGGCTGATCGAGAAGATCGTCGAGCTGGTGCACGACAAGAAGGTCGAAGGCATCGCCGACATTCGCGACGAGTCCGACCGCGAGGGAATGCGCTTGGTCATCGAGCTGAAGCGCGACGCGGTGGCCAAGGTGGTGCTGAACAATCTCTACAAGCACACCCCGATGCAGGACACTTTCGGGGTCATCATGCTGGCGCTGGTCGATGGCGTACCGAGAGTGCTGAATCTCAAGGAGATGATGCAGTACTACATCCGGCACCGCAACGAGATCGTCCTGCGCCGTACGCAGCATGATCTTTCGGCCGCCGAGAAACGCGCGCACATTCTCGAAGGCCTCAAAATCTGCCTCGACAACCTCGACGAGGTGATCTCGACGATCCGCCAGTCTCCCGATGCGGCCACCGCCCAGAACCGCCTGATCGAGCGCTTTGGCCTGTCCGAAGCGCAGTCGAAGGCGATCCTCGAAATGCGCTTGCAGCGCCTGACCGGCATGGAGCGCCAGAAGATCGACGACGAGTACCGCGAGACGCTCGCGCTCATCGAAGAGCTGAAATCGATTCTCGAAAGCCCCGCAAAGCAGATGGAGATCATCAAGAGCGACTTGCTGAGGGTCAGCGAGGTCTATGGCGACGCGCGCCGTACCGAGCTTCGCCCGCAGGAGGGCGACTTCTCGATCGAGGACATGATCGCTCAGGAGGATGTGGTCATCACCATCACCCACGACGGCTTCATCAAGCGCTTCCCGGTGTCGGGCTACCGTCGCCAGAATCGCGGCGGGCGCGGCGTGGCCGGAGCGCAGGCCAAGAACGAGGATTTCATCGAGCACATGTTCATCGCCTCCACGCATAATTATATCCTCTTTTTCACCACTGCAGGACGCTGTTACTGGCTCAAGGTGTATGAAATTCCGGAGGCGGGTCGCTCTGCGCGAGGCCGTTCGCTGGCCAACATCATGGAGCTTCCTCCAGGCGAGAAAATCAGAACCTATATCAATATCAGGAACTTCGACGATCCGCATTTCATCATCATGGCCACGGCCAATGGCATCGTCAAGAAGACTGATCTCATGCAGTACTCCAATCCGCGACGGACGGGCATCAACGCCATCACCATCGAGGAGGGCGACGAGCTGATCGAGGCGCGCCTGACCGACGGCGACCACCAGATCATTCTGGCCAAAAACTCCGGATACGCCGTCCGCTTCCCGGAGTCGGAGGTTCGCTCGATGGGGCGCACGGCGATGGGCGTCAAGGGCATCACGCTCGACGAGGACGAACGCTGCATTTCGATGGTCACCACCAAGCGCAACGACACCACGCTGCTCGCCGTCACCGATAACGGCTATGGCAAACGCAGCAAGGTCGATGATTACCGGATGACCCGGCGCGGTGCGAGGGGCGTCATTACCATCAAGGCGCACGAGAAGATCGGCCATCTGGTGGGGCTGCTCGACGTCAATGACGAGGACGACCTGATCATCATCACGACCAATGGCATCGTCATCCGCCAGCACGTTTCGGATATTCGCGTACTTGGCCGGAACACCTCGGGGGTCAGGCTCATCAGGCTCGACGCGGGCGACAGGATTTCCGGCACGGCGAGGGTGCCCAAGAGCGACGACGATTCGGCGACCGAGCCGCTCGGTGATGGCGACGATGTCCAGCTCGATCTGTTCTGATCGTCAAATCTGGTTCTTGTGCTCAGGAATGGAAGTTTATTTGAAACGGGGATGCAGTTTTCTGAAATGAATCTGAAGGTTATCACTTAAAATAGTATCTGAACGTATGGCGCGCCCGAAGAACGTAAAGCATATTTTTGTCACCGGTGGTGTGATCTCTTCCCTTGGCAAGGGCATCCTCTCCGCCTCGCTCGGCTTTTTGCTCAAGTCGCGCGGATTGCGCGTGGCGATCCAGAAGTACGATCCCTACATCAACGTCGATCCCGGCACGATGTCGCCCTACCAGCACGGCGAGGTCTATGTGACCGACGACGGCGCGGAGACCGACCTCGATCTCGGCCATTACGAGCGCTTCCTCGACGAGCCGACCTCACAGGCCTCCAACCTGACGATGGGGCGCGTCTATAAAGCGGTGATCGACAAGGAGCGGCGCGGCGAATATCTCGGCGGCACGGTGCAGGTGGTGCCTCATGTGATCGACGAGATCAAGGAGAAGATGGGCGACCTGGCCAAAAATGGCAGCCTCGACGTGCTCATCACCGAAATCGGCGGCACCATCGGTGACATCGAGTCGCTCCCGTTTCTCGAAGCGATGCGCCAGCTCAAGCTCGAACTGGGCGAGCACAATCTGCTCAACATCCACCTCACCTTTGTTCCCTACATCAGGGCAGCCAGCGAGCTGAAGACCAAGCCGACGCAGCACAGCGTCAAGATGCTGCTCGAAACCGGCATCCAGCCCGACATCCTGGTCTGCCGGAGCGAAAAGCCATTGTCGAAGGAGATCAAGAACAAGGTTGGTCATTTCTGCAACGTTCACGATCAGGATGTGATCGGGCTGAACGATTGCGATACGATTTACGAAGTGCCGCTTATCCTGCTCAAGGAGCAGCTCGACCTGCGCGTCATGAAAAAGCTCGGCCTGAAGAAGTTCCGCGAGCCGAACCTCGAATACTGGAAGAACTTCTGCGAAAAGGTGAAGCACCCGAAAGACGGCGAAATCACCATCGGCATCTGCGGAAAGTACACCGAGTACCCAGACGCCTACAAGTCGATTCTCGAATCGTTCGTCCACGCTGGTGCAAGTAACGATGTCAAGGTGTCGGTCAAGATGCTCAGGGCCGAAGATGCCGAAAATCCAAAGTTTGATATTGCCAGCGCCTTCGAGGGGATCAGTGGCCTGCTTGTCGCGCCCGGCTTCGGTGATCGCGGCATCGAGGGCAAGGTGCGTTTCGTTCGGTACGCGCGCGAAAATAACATCCCCTTCTTCGGCATTTGCCTCGGCATGCAGTGCGCCACCATCGAATTCGCCCGCAACGTCTGCGACCTGCCCGACGCCAACTCGACAGAGTTCAACAAGCGAGCGCGTTTTCCGGTCATCGATCTCATGGAGCACCAGAAAAAGGTCAAGGAGAAGGGCGGCACCATGCGTCTCGGCAGCTATCCGTGCATTCTCAGGGAGGGATCGAAAGCCTACGAGGTCTATGGCAAATTTCTCATTAACGAGCGTCATCGCCATCGCTACGAATTCAATAACCAGTTTCGAAAGCTGTTCGAGGAGAAAGGGATGGTTTTCTCCGGAACCTCGCCCAACGGTGATCTCGTGGAGATTGTCGAGCTGAAAAATCATCGCTGGTTCGTGGCCGTGCAGTTCCATCCGGAGCTGAAGTCGCGAGTGCAGAAAGTGCACCCCCTCTTCGACGGCTTCGTTCACGCAGCCAAAGAGTTTGCCCAGGGCAAGCGTCAGCTTTCGCTCGAAGTCGAAATGCCACGGCTCAGCGAGGAAGAAGAGATAGCCGGATAGCCTCTGTGTCAGAGGTTATTGCACAGAAGGGGCGCGGGAGCGCCCTTTTGGTGTTTTAAGGGCTATTCAGAGGACTTGGCGGACGAAGTGGA
>NZ_VDCH01000059.1 GCF_006265165.1 Chlorobaculum thiosulfatiphilum | reverse complement strand
CCACTGAGCAACGATGGCGTCATCTGGATACCATGCAGTTCGAGACCATTCTGGTGGCCTGTTTGCCACGTTGTCAATGCCAGGAACATGGGGTCAAAACCGTTCAGGCGCCGTGGGCAGCAAGGCATTCCCGTTTCACGCTGCTGTTCGAAAGCTTTGCTATCGAGCTGCTCTTGCACTGCGCGAACATCAAGGCGGCGGCCAGCATGTTGCGTCTGAACTGGCACGCCGTCAATCACATCATGCAGCGAGCCGTTGAGCGAGGCCTGAGTCGTCGGCAAGCTGATGGCATTGCGTATCTGGGAATCGATGAAAAAAGCTTCAAGGCTGGCCAGCATTATGTGACAACGCTGAACGATCTGGATCAAGGTCGAGTGCTTGAAGTTGTCGAACACCGCACGACCGAAGCAACCAAAGAGCTGCTTGAAACGCTGAGCCAACAGCAGCGGGAACAAGCCAAGGCGGTCTCGGTCGATCTGTGGCAACCCTTTGCCAACGCGGTGAACCAACTCTTGCCAAACGCCGATCTGGTGCATGATCGCTTTCATATCAGCAAGTATCTCAATGACGCCGTCGATGCGGTGCGCCGCAAGGAGTCTGGCGAACTCCGCAAAACTGGAGACAAGCGGCTGGTCGGCTCGAAATACGTTTGGCTGCGCAATCCGGAGAAGCTGCACACCCAGCAACAGCTCGAGTTGAACACCCTGATGAACGGTGAGTTCAAAACCGGACAGGCGTGGGCGTTAAAAAACATGTTCCGGGTTTTTTGGCAGCTTGGCTGCGCCGATGCCGGAAGCTTCTTTTTCGAGTACTGGTCAAAACGGGTCGATGCGGCTGGTTTGACCCCGTTGATCAAAGTCAAAGAGCAGCTCCTGCGGCATTTCGACAAGGTGCTGACCTGGTTCAAGCACGCCATTACCAACGCGGTTTCCGAAGGGTTGAACAGCAAGATTCAGATCATCAAGGCGTCAGCAAGAGGGTTCCATCGTTTCGAGAGTTATCGCAACCGGATTTTGTTTTACTGCGGCAAACTCAACATGGCTATCGAATCATGACGGAACAGCAGAAGCCCTTACCCACGATATTCTGCGAAGAACC
>NZ_VDCH01000058.1 GCF_006265165.1 Chlorobaculum thiosulfatiphilum | reverse complement strand
TATTAATCCGGCCAATAAAACTCGCAAATATATTATATTGCGGGTATGGAAAAAATCGATATTAGAAAAGTCTCTGACCGGGAGCGCGCTTTATTGCGCAAACAGGTGATTCGCTTGCGAAAACAAGGCAAAGGCAACCATGAAGTCGCCGAACTTTTGGGATTGTCCCTTGAAACAACAAGTCGTTGGTGGCAACGATACCTGCGAGAAGGCCAGTCAATGCTTGCGGAGCCAAAACGGGGTCGAAAACATGGAGAACAAAGGAGTCTGAATCCTGAACAGGAAAAGAAGATTCAGAAAATGATTGTCGATCATTACCCTGAACAACTGAAATTGCCATTCGCGCTTTGGGATCGTCAGGCAATCCAACTTTTGATTCTTCAGCAGTTTGGTATCAACATGCCGATTCGCACGGTTGGCCACTACCTGTCACGCTGGGGCTATACACCGCAACGTCCGATCAGGAAAGCCTATGAACAGCGTCCAGCCGAAGTCGAGCGCTGGATGCAGGAGTCCTATCCAGCCATCAAAGCGAAGGCAAAGACTGAAAACGCCGAGATTTACTGGGCTGACGAGACCGGCATCGCGACCAATGGCAATCTGGTCAGAGGCTATGCACCTGCCGGAAAAACACCTGAGTTACGACTGAATGCGCGCAAGGAGCATATCAGCATGATTTCAGCGATCAACAACCAGGGCAAGCTTCGTTTCATGCTCTATGAAGATGCCATGAACAGCAAACGACTCATCGAGTTCATGAAGCGTCTGGTCAAGGATGCAGGCCGAAAAGTGATCCTCATTCTGGACAATTTGAAAGTGCATCACAGCAAACCGGTCAAAGAGTGGCTGGAAAAGAATACGGAAAAGATCGAGGTGTTTTATTTACCGTCCTACTCACCGGAATTGAATCCGGACGAATATCTGAACAACGATTTGAAACACGCCGTGCATGGCAATTATGGTGGAGTAGCCCGATCAAAAGCGGCAATTCACGACAAGACGATGTCGCATATGAGGCATCTTCAGAAAAGTCCTTGCAAAGTCGAAAAACTGTTTGATCATCCCAATGTTCGCTATGCCAAGAATTGATACCTTTATTGGCCGGAGTAATAA
>NZ_VDCH01000057.1 GCF_006265165.1 Chlorobaculum thiosulfatiphilum | reverse complement strand
ACTAGTGTCGCATCACGCAGAAACAGTCGTATAGAATGATTACCTTCATCTTCATTGATCAACCCAACCATCGTGAAGATGAAGAAGTACAAAGTTACCCTGACCAAAGAAGAGCGGGAAGAACTCGACGCTCTGAGCAGCAAAGGCAAGCAGAAAGCTCAAAACGTCTTGTCAGCCCTGATTTTGCTGGCTTGCGACGAAGGACAGCATCAACACGTGCGCTCAATCAATGAGACCATTGCTCGGGTTTTGAACGTGAGCATGAAAACCATAGATCGGGTCAAAAAGCAATTCGTTGAAGAGGGGCTTGAAGCCGTCATGACTCGCAAACCAACGAGTCGCGTCTTTGCCAAAAAAGTCGATGGCGATCTTGAGGCCAGGCTCATTGCCCTGAGCTGCTCACCGGCCCCGGAAGGCCATGCTCGCTGGACACTGAGGCTTCTTGCCGATAAAGCTATTGAACTGAACTATGTTGACGAGATTTCCTATGAAACGGTGCGTCGGACGTTAAAAAAAACCTCCTCAAGCCGTGGAAGCAGGAAGGATGGGTGATTCCGCCAAAACAAAGCAGCGATTTTGTCGCTCAAATGGAGACCGTGCTGGACGTGTACAAGCAGCCGTACGATCCGCTTTATCCGGTGCTCTGCATGGATGAGTCGCCGAAGCAACTGATCGGCGAGAGCAGAACGCCTATTCCAGCCGGGCCAGGGCGTGCCGCCCGATATGATTATGAGTACGTCAGGAACGGCACGTGCAATATTTTTATCGCCACCGAGCCACTGATGGGCAAGCGACTGGTCAAGGTCACCGAAACCCGGAAAAAGCAGGACTGGTCGAGGTTTCTGGCAGACATCGCCAGCAAGTACAAACACGCCGAAAAGATCACGCTAGTGATGGATAATCTCAACACCCATGCGCCGGGATCGCTTTACGAGACCTACGCGCCGGAAATAGCAAAAGCTCTGCTGGATCGATTCGATTTCGTGTACACGCCGAAGCATGGGAGTTGGCTGAACATGGCTGAAATCGAATTGCGAGTTTTGTCAGGCCAGTGTCTGAATCGGCGAATCGAGCAGATCGCAGAAGTACGGCGGGAGGTAGCTGCATGGGAGCGAGAGCGGAACAACAAAAAGGCAACGATCAACTGGCAATTCACCACGGCTGATTCACGAATCAAACTCAAACATCTTTATCCGTCAATATAGTAGTGACGTGACACTAG
>NZ_VDCH01000056.1 GCF_006265165.1 Chlorobaculum thiosulfatiphilum | reverse complement strand
GGGTCAGTGAGATAAAGTGTGTAAACGGTCATAGATTCCACTCATGAAACAAGGAGCAAAACTATGACCAGAAAGAAAGACAAGATTCCGGACCGCCAAGGCGAGCTGATCGACCAGCTCATTCAGGAAAGCGGCGGCCCACAAGCCCTTTTTGCCAAGGGGGGCCTGCTTGAGCAGCTCAAAAAGCGCCTGATCGAAACAGTGCTTGAGGGCGAGCTGGATGAACACCTTGGCTACCAAAAGCACGCCCCGATCGTTCCAAAGAGCGGCAACAGCCGTAACGGTCATGGCAGCAAAACGATCATCGTTGACAACGATCAACTGGAAATCAACCCGCCGCGTGACCGGAACAGCACCTTCGAGCCGCAACTGATCCCGAAACGCCAGACGCGCTTCAAGGGATTCGATGAAAAAATCCTGGCCATGTATGCCCGGGGCATGAGCGTCCGCGACATGCAGGCCATGCTGCTGGAACTCTACCAGGTCGAGGTCTCGGAAGCGTTGATCAGCAGCGTGACCGATGCGGTGCTGGGCGATGTCCGGGCATGGCAGAGCCGCCCGCTTGATGCCGTCTATCCGATTGTTTACTTCGACTGCATTGTCGTCAAGAGCCGTCAGGAAGGCAAGGTCAGCAACAAGGCGGTGTATCTGGCCTTGGCCATCACCATGGAGGGCCAGAAAGAGTTGCTGGGCCTGTGGATTTCGCAGAACGAGGGTGCAAAGTTCTGGCTTGGCATTATGACCGAACTGAAAAACCGTGGCGTCGAGGACATCCTGATTGCTGCCGTTGACGGACTGGTCGGCTTTCCAGACGCCATCGCCGCCGTGTTCCCGGAAACGGAGGTGCAACTCTGTATCGTGCACATGGTTCGCAACTCGACGAAGTTCGTGTCCTGGAAAGACCGTAAGGAGTTATGTGCCGATCTGAAAATGATTTACGGATCAGCAAGCGCCGGTCAGGCTGAGCTGAACCTGCAAGCTTTTGCTGATAAGTGGGATGCAAAGTACCCCTCGGTCAGCAAACTCTGGTATCGGCACTGGGAGAACATCATCCCGTTTTTCGATTATTCGGCAGAGATTCGCAAGGTCATTTATACGACCAACGCCATCGAGTCGCTGAACCGGTCGCTGCGGAAAGTACTGAAAACCAAGGGGGCATTCCCGAATGACGAGTCAATCATGAAGCTGATTTACCTGGCCATGCAGAACATTGCCAAGAAATGGACCATGCCGCTTCGCAACTGGGGCGCCGTGATCAACCAGTTTTCCATTAAATTCGAAGGACGGCTTCCCGTTTGATTACGACCGTTTACACACTTAGTTGAACAGACCC
>NZ_VDCH01000055.1 GCF_006265165.1 Chlorobaculum thiosulfatiphilum | reverse complement strand
GCTGCATGATGCACCGCATACCGGACACGCGACCTGCTTGCCGGTACAGACCAGTCTGATCTCGACCCGCTTGCCGCTCATCGACAGATGAACGTTCTCGACCTTCCAGTTTGAGGAAAGACCTAAAAGTTGGTGGTAATGGCTCGTCAGGCTCTGCATGGGAGTATCAAGGTGTGGTTGGGTAAAGCTCAAAATTACTCTATGTTACTTCATACACACCCTTCTTTCCACGATATTCTGCGAAGAGCCCAAATACGAGTAATTTTGACAATTGAAGAAGATCCGCTTTTTGATCAAAAGATTGTTACTTTGTTTCGAGTTGTGAAACGTGATCACATGGAACGCGCTTTTAACTCTATTGCTGAATCACTTTATCAGCAGTTACGATTAATGGAGAAAGATAATGGCTGAAAAAAAGTCTATCCTGGATGAATTTGGAGTTATTTATGATGCGCAAAAAACTCTTCCGGATGAAAGACATCGAATTAAATTTTTAGAGGCTTTAGCAGAGTTAGAAAACAACGAATGTCATAAAAAAAGAGACTTCCCGGTTACGCAGCTACATAAGGTTACAGGAATTAAGCAGGCTGTTTACAGGGGTTATGTGGATAAAATTTCAGGTTGGAGACTTCATGTGCAATATTCAAGTGATGGGGTTCTTCATCTTAAAGATTTAATTCCTGGCTCAAAGCATGATGATGTAGTTGACGTAATCAAATCTAAAAAGGGCAGATACAAGTAAATGACTTACAATCTCAACATAACGTTCGATGTCGCCCACTCGTACCATTACAGCTATGCGAAGCCGACCGCGTGTATGTGGAGTTTTACAATACTTCTTTTATCATAAAATCTGCCATTTCGGTAAGAAAGAAATCGATCCCAATTCGTCTAAAATTTTACATTTACTCCGTTTGTGCCTTGTTTACGTATTTATGCAAAATACTCGAAATCAACGTCTGGTACGGCAAGCCTTCTCTCTGGGCGATTTTCTGTAGTTCTTTCAGGTCGCGCTCAGAAATACGGATATTTACCCGTTTATCCTTTCGGATGGTAGCACGTGCAGATTCTTCCAGTTCCAGCTTTCGCTGCTTCAGGTCTTTAACAGAATGCCATTCATTTTTTTCAAAAGAATCCAGCAACTCTTTTTCATCATTATCAAAATTATTCATTTTTTATTCTCCAGATATTCTTTCGTCGCTTTTCTGCCTGGAATAATCGTTTTCAGAAAAATTTCATCTACTCTCTCATGGTTCGTCAAACAGAACGGGCTTGAGATAAGTTAATGATTTAATTGCAAAGAATATGCGGCTCTTCGCAGAATATCGTGGGAAGAAGGGTGTGTATGAGGTAACATAGAGTAATTTTGAGCTTTACCCAACCGCACCTTGATACTCCCATGCAGAGCCTGACGAGCCATTACCACCAACTTTTAGGTCTTTCCTCAAACTGGAAGGTCGAGAACGTTCATCTGTCGATGAGCGGCAAGCGGGTCGAGATCAGACTGGTCTGTACCGGCAAGCAGGTCGCGTGTCCGGTATGCGGTGCATCATGCAGC
>NZ_VDCH01000054.1 GCF_006265165.1 Chlorobaculum thiosulfatiphilum | reverse complement strand
ATGAACGTTCTCGACCTTCCAGTTTGAGGAAAGACCTAAAAGTTGGTGGTAATGGCTCGTCAGGCTCTGCATGGGAGTATCAAGGTGCGGTTGGGTAAAGCTCAAAATTACTCTATGTTACTTCATACACACCCTTCTTTCCACGATATTCTGCGAAGAGCCTCATTTTACTACTTTGTTGGATATGCACTGGAAAATGCGATAGTGAATCCTTTAGAAGGCCAAGTATGCCAACGCCACGACCAAGCAGACCAATCTGTTCCGGTAGACTCACTCCAAGTAAAACGGCACTGGACATCGTAGGTGTAGGATACATTGATCGAATCTTTCGTCGCGGGCAGGTGAACCCAAACTGTTTGGCTGTTAAATGCCAAAGCACTAGTCGAAATAGTGGGCAATGCTGCTACGCCATCCGATCCGGCGGCACCATCAGGAAAACCGTCAGTAGTACCGTCATATGGAGTTTGCTGGTCGAAGAGCCAGCTATTTGGAGTTTTCTGAATAATCTTCCAATCGCTGATTGAGCAACTCTGAGAGGAGCCGATCGAGTAACTCATATTTCCCGCGATTCCCTCTGTTCCTGCCGTTAGCCCAACAGTAAACTCTGAACTTGAGGTATACTGCGTCACATCGCTCACGTTATTCGGAGAGGATTGATTGCTTACCATCGTGGCAGAACTGATATTCTGTCCAGCAATGGTCATGTAAGCCAAAGACCAACCACGATTAGTTTTGTCATTCACATTAATTTGCGTATAAAGATGCCCTGAATGCTCGATCAGCAACCACTGAACCGGTTGATTGAAATTAACGTTATCATAGTAAACACCAACTGAGGCCAAGCATTCAAGAGTGATATTACCTTGAGGAGGAGTAAAGTTATCTTGCGTTCCTCCATGTGGATTCAACGTCCAATAAAGAAGAATGGGCGTACAGTTCCATAGTGTTTTCGGTATGTCGGATGGAGGAAGATTGGGCCCTTGGTCGTCATTACTTGCTTTGACATCATTGTGAGTGCCTCCAAAAGACCTCCGATGCACAGCTTGCTGTACTCGACTGATAAATGGTTGTAAATCGCTTATCGTCGGCACTGCCGCTTTGTTGACCGGAAACACATCAGTTCTTACAGTTTCAATCTGACCGGCGTTGTTGCGAACATCGAGGGTGCGTTCCACCATACCCTCTGATATTGCACCCATATGCTCTACAAGCGCAACTGGATCCCCGTCAGCGCTCGAGGTGGGATCAATGAGTAAGCACAGACTATCGGAGCAAATATAAGTGAAAATTACTCCATATTGAGCCAATGTCTGTTTGTGCGCTTGAGTTGGTCGAAAAAGTAACACCGGGCGATTCGCCTTGATTGCACTAAAAGATTGCTGGCCTGCGGTTTCAAATTGATGGTGAGGAATTGCGCTGCAATCAACAACAAGTAGGTCGAACTCTGTAATACTTTCGACCATGGAAGATTGATAGTTAACGATGGAACCATGTTGACCGAGCGGCGCAGCCAGTAGATCAGGCAATGCAGCTCCCGATACATTTAAGAAACGTAATTTCATTTTACAATCTCCTCTTGCTAAGTTTCTAAGCTGAAACGACATCTAAACCAGTTGCACTGATTGCTCCGACGATTGTAGAAAAAAAAATCTGAACTCATAACATGTGTGATTTATAAACATAAGGGCATCTCTAAAAAGAGCGATTTGAAATATTCTTCTGACCAGCGACATCGAAACAAGGCGATATTGCCCTGCAAAC
>NZ_VDCH01000053.1 GCF_006265165.1 Chlorobaculum thiosulfatiphilum | reverse complement strand
TTCTTTCTGGTCATAGTTTTGCTCCTTGTTTCATGAGTGGAATCTATGACCGTTTACACACTTTATCTCACTGACCCAGCAGCAATCATCCGACTCAAAAGTTCAACGTGTCTATGCGGTTTTTAACAGTCTCGACGAGTTTACCAGAAAGATTGCCGCGCCTGTTGCTGATTTGCAGAAACTTCTCGAACCGCAAAACGTAGAACCTCCTCAATCCACACCGGCCCCCACGACTCACCAAACGTATCGCGGGCACGTGATTCCTGCACCTCCGGCGTTTTATGCTGAACCGGATTATATCGGTTCGCACAAGTTTGTCGGGCGCGAGGCGCAGTTGCAGGAGTTGGATGATTGGGCGAAGGCGGCTGATCCGACCAATCTGCTTTTGTACGAAGCGATTGGCGGCAATGGCAAGAGTATGCTGACGTGGGAGTGGGCGACGAACCATGCGACGACGGTTCGTTCCGATTGGGCGGGGCGGTTCTGGTATTCGTTTTACGAGCGAGGTGCGGTGATGGCGGATTTCTGCCGCCGGGCGCTGGCGTACATGACCGGCAGGCCGATGGAGGAGCTGGAAAAGAAGAAAACGCCGGAGCTTGCCGATGACCTCCTCGCCCGCTTGCACGAGCGTCCGTGGCTGCTCATCCTCGACGGACTGGAGCGCGTGCTGGTCGCCTACCATCGCATCGACGCCGCCGAAGTGCCGGACGAAGAGGCAAACGCTCCGACCGACAAAATACTGAACCGCAACCCGTGCGACGCCATCCGCGAGGAGGACAGCGACCTGTTGCGCCGACTTGCCGCCGCCGCGCCGTCGAAAATTCTCGTCAGTTCGCGCCTCATCCCGCGGGCGTTTCTCAATCCCTCCAGCCAGGCAATTCCAGGAGCCAAACGCATCACGCTTCCCGGCCTGCGCCCTGCTGATGCTGAACTGCTTTTTCGTTCATGCGGCATTATCGGCGACTCAGAAAAAATTCAGGAGTACCTTTCACAGAACTGCGACAACCACCCGCTTATTATCGGCGTGCTCGCAGGCTTAATCACCAACTATCTGCCAGACCGAGGAAACTTCGATACATGGGTTGCCGATACGTCTTCTAAAGGTGGAGCATATCTTGACTTGGCAAAACTCGATCTTATCCAGAGAAGAAATCATATTCTCAGAGCGGCATTCGAAGCATTATCGGATAAAAGCCGAGAATTACTGTCTACTCTTGCGCTCATTTCTTCGTCGGTCGATTATGAAACACTGAGTGCATTCAATCCTCATATGCCTCCAGAACCAGAAAGGGTTGAAAAACCAGAACACCCAGAAAAATGCAAAGATTGGGAATCAATGGGACACTGGCAAAAAGTAGGTGCAAAAGAGAAATATAAAGCCGACCAATATCGCAGAAGAAAATTTGAGCAATCGTTTTTAATCTGGGAGAAATCAGCGTCAACTCCTGAGGCATTAGAAAAATTATCTACAACCGTAAGAGATATTGAACTTCGCGGTCTGATACAATACGATAGTTATTTGCGACGGTATCACCTGCATCCCGTAGTCCGCGGAGTAACTGTTGGATTCATGAAAACAGAGGAAACTAACAAATATGGGCTACGCGTTGTGGATCACTTTTCATCAGTTCCTCATCCACCTTATGAAAAGGCTAAAAATCTTGAAGATGTAGCTTCGAGACTACATGTCATAAAAATCTTGCTAAAACTTGAAAGATATAGGGCATCTCTAAAAAGTCAGTACTGACATAAGGTATTGAAATCTATCGATTTAACTGAAATATCCATATCTTGACG
>NZ_VDCH01000052.1 GCF_006265165.1 Chlorobaculum thiosulfatiphilum | reverse complement strand
ATGGGCATCTCTAAAAAGTCTTATGAGGTAGCTGAATTAGTGAGAATTGCAGTGTGTAAGCGATTTTACAGATGTATTAATAAAGTTTTTTAGGTGATTTTCAGAGGAGTATTCGACTTTTTAGAGATGCCCTTATGCCGATCCGCATAAGAAGCAGAAATAAAACGCAATGCGGGGCTTAAGTGATTAAAAATCAGGTTATTAGAAGTATTTGCAATGGTTTCTCGATTGCGTCTTATATGGACTGAAATTCAAAAATCCGCGGTTTAGGCGGATCAGTATAAACAATGTTAGGCGAAAAAATGGAAGGAGGTGAATAGTCCGAAGAAATTAATAAAAATCTAAAAATCGATTTATTTTTATGAAGTTAACCTAATGATAAAGGAGAATGTTATGTCTATAACAGGCACTCACAACTTACAAGTACTTAGAGGTTTATCTACAAACAGGTCTTTGTTAAGTTGCACAACGGATGGCGGCAATGTTGACTTGTGGAATAAAGATGACGGTAGCGGTCGACAAAGGTGGCTATTTGAACCAGTGAGCGACTCACCAACACCTGATACATATAATATAAAGATTGCAGCAGGTGTAACAGGTGATAGAACATATCTTAGTTGCACAACGGATGGCGGCAATGTTGACTTGTGGAATGAAGATGACGGTAGCGGTCGACAAAGATGGCAAATTCAGGGAGTTTGGATAAGTAAGCCCTAAGTCTATTTGCCTGCAGATAAATCGCCTAACAAGGCCATCCAGCCGACCGCAAACCCCGTCGTTCGCTTTACTCAGTCAGGGGTTTGCGGCGGCTGATGGCTGCCGTTAGGCCTGCTCACAGAAGGTTCCTCAATGACTCAACCACCTACAAACATGGAACAACCGGCAAACACACCAAGTGCGCAAGTACCGCTCGGAGCCGCATCACCTTCGGCGACACTCAAACCAGGTGTTTCACTTGAGGTGCCAGGTGTAAAGCTCGTTATCTCAGGGAGCGTCGCCCTTATTCTCGTTATCGCCACAGTGATCACGCTTTCGGTGCTCTCAACCTATCTGGTCACGTCCAAGAGCGAGAACCTTCGAACGGTCATCTCATCTTTGAATCCCAAGGCCGGGACAGAGGTTTCCAAGTCTGGTAGAGAGATGCTCCAGTTCTGGTTGCCAGACACAGCGGAGTACCGCAAAAACGTTCAAAAATTTGAATCTTGGCTCTCAGCCAACAACAACTGGTGGGGCAAAGTTCCTATGGCAAATATACGGACCATAAACGGAGAAAAGATTGTTATGAACGGCTATCTGTACCAAGCACAAGAGCCAATTGATGGCAGTGAAATCATAGGAAATCCGCAGCAGGCTATTCAGGCACAAGCTGTGAAGCTCATTGGCATATCCGACCTCAACCTTATATGGACCGAACTAACAAGCTATGACGTGCGCTAGTTTCACAAGCGCTTTGCTGTGTTCTCAAACACCTTCCACTTCGCGACCCAGCCTAACTGGTCGTTCAGCGCGGACGCCACACAGGCCATGCCTTCGGCATTCTCATGGCCTGTGTCGGTACCCTTCCGCACTTCGTGCTCCGGTGCCGGTTAACTAGGGCGTTACACGATAAGAGTAGCTGTTGTATCCCGGATTTTTTTGTCAAAAAAATCGACAATCTCAGGGAAGCTGACAGCTCTTTTGCATTGGGAGAAAATACAGAAGGAAGCTATGTGAATTTTCTCGTCAGCTTTATTACTCCGCTCGGAGTAACTCGCAAAAAAAGCGGGAGAAAAATCTGTCATTCTGAATGGAGCAAAGCGCAATGAAGAATCCATCTTGTTACGAAACAAAGAGTTCTGGATTCTTCACTCCGCTCAGAATGACAAGCAACAAGGTATTCGGTACTTGTGAAAATTGATTCTTTTAATGTCCGCAGCAATATGACATAACCCCCGCCCATCGCCATCACCGCATCTTATTTCTCCTCTTTCCTTCCGCTTTTCTCAAGCGCTTTTTTCGAGATCGCCT
>NZ_VDCH01000051.1 GCF_006265165.1 Chlorobaculum thiosulfatiphilum | reverse complement strand
CAACCAGTTTTCCATTAAATTCGAAGGACGGCTTCCCGTTTGATTACGACCGTTTACACACTTAGTTGAACAGACCCAGGATTTTTGAACATGTCCCTCCCCAAGTTGAGACTGTTCCTTCTTGTACAGCTCAATCGCTCTTTCGTAGCTCTCTCGAGCCTTGACGACCTCGCCAAGACCAGCCTCAAGGTCTCCAAGAAATTTAAGTGCATGGGCAAGGCTAAGCTGGTTCTGTTCTCTCTCGTATAGTTCTTTCGCTCTTTCGTAGTCCTCCCGAGCCTTACCCAGCTCTCCAAGCTGACGCTCAAGGTCGCCAAGCGATAGGAGCGCATTGGCAAGCCCAAGCTGATTCTGTTCCTTTTCGTATAGTTCTTTCGCTTTTTCGAAGCTCTCTCTTGCTTTGACTTCCTCTCCAAGACCAAGCTTAAGTTCACCAAGTGAATGCTGCACATTTGCGAGCCCAAGCCGATCCTGTTCCTTCTCGTACAACATGATCGCTTGTGCAAAGTTCTCACTTGCAGTGTCAACCTTCCCGAGACGGTACTCAAGGTTACCGAGCATAAAAAAGGATAACGGATCGCCGATGATTTCGTTAATGATTTTCAGCACAACTTGGCCAGCCAAAATATTAAACACATATACGTTTCGCAATTGCCTATGCAATTGCCACAAAAGATTCAAGTCGAAGCATCCGGCGACCTTCTCGGCCCCACATAGTTGGCCGATAGCCCATAGTTCAGCGCTGCTTCTGGAGCGAGACTGTATAGAGGCGTTAGTACTCCGAGCATCATTGGCGTAACGAGAAATCGCAAGAAAGTACTGGTATGCATGATTCCTGGCGCTGAGCCAGTTGAAGCCGTTCTCATCCGGTAAGTTGCACGTCGAGCGGCCCAACGCATAACGAGCAACGGGAGGCAGCATCGTTATGCGCTCCGCTCTGAAGGAAATCAGGTTATGCTCGACCAGCACGATTCGAGCCGTCGCATGTCCGCTGACCTCTTCCCATAAAGCCATCGACTCCTCATCCAGACCGTCAGGAAAAAGCGCGACAAATTGCCAGAGGTCGAGCGCTCCCGGTTCGCGCGCGAGAAGCTTTTCAGTCAGCGCAAACGAAAGATCGAGGCTGTCGAGACGCCCGTCGGGGTGACGCGCGGCGGCGGATGCGGTTCCCTGCTCACGCCACAGCTTTTGCAGCTTTTGCCATGAACAGGCCCGGCCAAGACGAGCAAGCAGGGTTATGGCCAAAGCGTGGCCGCCAAGCTCGTAATCGACAAACTGGGTGACTTCGCTCTTGTCGGGCAACGCGCCGCCATTCCAGCATTTCAGAAACAGCTCGACCGCGCTTGCGTTGTCGAGCCGCGCCATCAAGCACCACGCGGGACGAAGCAAGTACGCGCACGCTAGGCAGGCGGGCAAGGTCGCGCAGCATCTGCCTGCCGCCAAGCGACTCGGCCACGTGTTCGAGGTTGTCGAGATAGTACACCCCTTCCGGCAGAAAACGCCGCAATTGCTCAACCGTTTCGATACGAATCAGCATCTCGGCATCCAGCCCGACCGCTTCTCCCGCCTGGGCGAGAAACGTCCGGGGATTGGCATCGTCACGCACCTGCACGAAAAAAACCTTTTCGGAGCGGTTGCGTGCAAGCCATCTCCTGAGCGCCTCGTTACAGACCGCAGTTTTACCGATCCCGGCCGTGCCTGAAACGTGTTCAGCGTTGCCGGAACCATTCAGAAAATCGAGAATCTTCGCAAGCTCCTCCTCGCGACCGAGCACCAGCCCTTCGCGAGGCTGCAAACGAGGATCAGAAGCACCGGTCAATTCACCGGGCAGCAGGCGCGAGTTTTCTGAAGCCGGATCAGAAATGGCCTCATCGCCCAGAATCAACGCCAGAATTCTTTCGTTTCCCGAGGGAAAGCGATGATCATTATCCCAGTCGGCAAGAATTTCCGGGATATGCTCGTGCAGGCCATCGTCGGGAAGAATCGGAAAAAACTTTGTATTGATAAGACGGCTTTTGTAGAGATCGCTGGTAATGACAGCGCTTTCCCAGGTCGCGCCCCGGCCACCGGAATCGGCCACCTCACGTTTTTCAAAGAGGACTTTGTAACGCTCTGAACAGACGATAAGCACGACATCGGCATCCTCGACGCTATGCTGCATCCAAGCACGCCAACCCTTTTCGGGAGGTCTGTTGCGGTAACGGTGATCGGTAATCACCTCAACGCCATTGCTTTGCAGCCATTCGGCAAGCGCAGCGACACGCTCGGCGAGATCGCCTTCGTGGGCATAGCTTATGAAAACCGTCCGGCTTTTTTTACGATCCGCAGGCGGCATTGACGTGTGTTGATAGGAACATAAGTCGAAAAACTGTTCAACATCAATGTACGGCAAAATCAACCGGTGTAAAAGAAAGGATACGGTGTAACGTTGAAATTCAGACTGTGCCCGTCCGTGAGATTGAGACGAAGCGTGGGGGAGGAGGTGGGTATAACGCAAAAAAGCCTGCTGGGTAGAGCAGGCTTTTTGTGCTGTGTAAAAACTCGGCGACGACCTACTCTCCCGCAAT
>NZ_VDCH01000050.1 GCF_006265165.1 Chlorobaculum thiosulfatiphilum | reverse complement strand
ATACATCTGTAAAATCGCTTACACACTGCAATTCTCACTAATTCAGCTACCTCATAAGACTTTTTAGAGATGCCCATTATTCAGAGGATCAATAACACGCAATTTTATTGCGCCTATTCCCCCTATATGGCATGTAAGGCGCAACAAAGTAGCACAGATAAGCAAGTTATGTGTAATACTAAGACATGTTGAATAGAATAAACATATTAATGAACAATAACGAAACAAATAATACTAAAAATAAAGTAATGGCAACAGCAAAAGACTTATCAATAAAGGGTGAAAGTATACAAAGCTTATACGGTTCATATCTTTCTAGACAATATTTGGTAAATAGACGTTATCAGAGAAAACTTGTATGGTCGCTCGAAGAAAAAAGATCATTTATCGATTCTATTGTAAAAGGCTATCCTGTTCCTTTAGTTTTACTTGCAGAAGTCTCAACCGAAAAAGGGAAACAACTTGAAATAATTGATGGAATGCAGAGGATGAATGCATTAATGTCATTCATTGATCAAGAATATGATATAGCAGGATCGTATTTCGACCTAGACACAATGGCTGACACAAAACTTTTAAAAGATAATGGAACTATCACGCAAAAGACCCCAATGCTAGAAAGGGAGGTTTGCGCTAATATTGTCAGATATCAAATCCCACTGTCCATATTCCAAGAAGCAGGTACAAGCCATATTGATGAAGTTTTTAGAAGATTAAATTCAGGCGGAAGGCATTTATCAAATCAAGAATTAAGACAAGCAGGGGTATTAAGTAAATTTGCGAGCATAGTAAGAAAACTCGCTAGTAATATACGAGGAGACGCAAGCGCTAAAGATATTTTAGACTTAAATTCTATGAAGAATATTAGTATCACAAATAGAAATTTAGACTATGGTATCTCAATTGAAGATATTTTTTGGGTTAAGAACAATATCATTTCTAAGGAAGATTTACGCCAATCAAAAGATGAAGAAATAATCGCGGATCTTGTAGCATGGGTAGTGCTAGGCAAGGGCATAAGATCAAGTTCAGAAATATTAAATGAACTTTATGGTTATAGTGTAAGTACTGACACAAATTCATTGGCAAGTAATCTTGAAATACAAATTCAAAAAATAAATGAAGAAATAATAATAAGCAACGTACAATTTGTATTTGATACATTAATTGAAGTAATAAACTCTTCAGGCAAAAATTTCAACTCACTACTTTTTGATAACCAACAAGCAAAAATCGGAAGGTATTTTCAAATCGTCTTTTTATCATTTTATCAACTCTTAATTGATGAAGGTCTGAAAATATCAGATAATAAAGGACTATTAAGTCTACTTGATAAAGCGGGTGATAAGATAATCACTTTAGCAGCTGGTGGTGGTAATTGGTCGGCAAAAGAAAAACAAACTCAATCTGATGCGCTTTGCGGTGTTATTCGAGGAAAATTTATTAAATCGGAAGTCAACGACCCTGCACGGAATCAGTGGATAACTAAAGGGCATCTCTAAAAAGTCGAATACTCCTCTGAAAATCACCTAAAAAACTTTATTAATACATCTGTAAAATCGCTTACACACTGCAATTCTCACTAATTCAGCTACCTCATAAGACTTTTTAGAGATGCCCTAAATTCGAGAATATCTTAATGCAGTCCTCAACAGAGCAAACACTTTATGATTTTAAATTGGGATTGCATGATTTATCAGGAAATGAAAAATTTAACCAAGACTTATTCTCCAAAATTATAAAAACCTTAACCGCAATGGCCAATACATTAAAAAATTCCACAGGCTATTGTTTGATAGGTGTAGCAGATACACCACAATCAGCGCACAAACACAAGGAAAAATATACGGTTGATTATAAAGCTTATTCTAATTTTTATATTACTGGAATAAATGCCGAAGCGACACAGTATCATGGTGACATTGATAAATACTTTACTAAATTGAGTCAATTAATAAAAAATGAACCAATAAGTGAAAGGGATAAGGATAATATTTTACGTAATATTTCAGTAGTTAATTATTTTGACAAAACCGTTATTATACTAAAAATTGAATCTGGAGACAAACCTTCTGTATATAGCGGAAAGTACTACGTTAGACATGGAAGTAATATCAATGAAGTAGCGCCTGAAAACTTTAGTGACTTATTTTCAAGATTTCAATAAGGTACTACACATAACAACAGTTATAAGAAATTGGCGGTTCAGTGGTTAAATGAAGTTCAGTTTTTCAATCAAACTTTCGTGCAGGTTGTAAGTTTTGTGCCTCCAAATCGCCAACTTCTTATAGATACAAACTGTTGGCAACAATTTTAAGAAAAGAAAGTGCCAGATAAAATAATCATAATTTGTAAAATGCGAGCAATTAAATCCTATGATAAGGAATGAGATGCGACGTGAAAATATTTTTTACATCCCTTACCTTGCATATAACGAATTGAACACAGCAACCGCAGAAAACGCATGAAAATCGTCACTAAAAGAGTCAAGCTTTACCGAGACAAGCTTCGGAATCGCGGGTTGAGGCCAGTGCTGATTTGGGTGGTGGATACGCGGCGCTCCGGATTTGCGGTGGAGTGTCGCCGTCAGTCGGAGTTGCTCAAGTCGGATGTTCATGAAAAGGAGATGCTTGATTTCCTCGAACAGGCTGTGAATCGTGAGGGGTGGAAAACTGAATAAAATAGCTTTTGGTTCGTTCGTATAACTATAAATCAAAGCTTATTATATTACCCTCAAAGTCACTTCAAAAACTCATTCTTTTTTGAACCATGGCAACACTCTATTTGATTATCGCGCTTCTCATTGCGGTTCTGGCTGTGGTGTTTGCGTTGCAGAACTCGATGCTGGTCACCGTATCTTTTTTTAGCTGGACAATCACTGGCTCGCTCTCGCTGGTTTTGTTGGCGACACTCGCCATCGGCGTGCTGATTGGCCTGCTGGTGCTTTCGCCAGCTCTGCTCAAGAAAACTTTCAAATCATCGAGTCAGCGCAAACGCATTGATGCGCTTGAAAATGAGGTCAGCCAGCACAAAGCCAAAGTCGCGGAACTTCAAAAACCAGTTCCGGCGCTCTCACCGCCCGAAACGCAGAAACTACCACAATCATTGAAAAAAGAAGGCGATGGGAACGATAAGTAATGACAACGAAGCCGAAGGGATTTTGTTTAATCAGGGGAGGGGAAAATAAAAATCGACGGTGATGAGCAAATAATTACATTATCACCGTCGATAGATCGGTTACAAGGATACCTTAACGGTAGTCCGTCAAAACCTCAATGGCTCAGTACCTTGACGAAGAACGCTCTTCGCGGGGCTTTGCCTCGTTGACCTTGATGTTTCTGGAGCCGAGCCTGCTCTCGTTCAGAGACGAAATCGCCTGTTTCGCTTCTTCGTTGTTTGACATTTCAACAAAGCCAAAACCCTTGGAGCGACCGGAGAATTTATCCATGATAACGCTTGCCTTGCCAACATCGCCAAATTCGCTGAAAGCATCGCGAAGGTCAGCTTCAGTTACTTCGTAGTCCAGATTTCCAATGTAAATATTCATAGGTGTGATACCGTAATCGTGCTTTTTATCAATGAGATGAGCCGACAAATAAAAAAAAGCACAAATTACTTGAAAGCGTACGGCTCAACATCTGAACCGAAGGATGAGTATAACATTAAATTATCATATAAAAAAATTAATTATTGGCGGGTGCTGATAAGTAAACCCGTATAAGTTTATACTGTAAGGAGATGTGAGCTTTGAGTCCTGTTTTTTTGGTTCTTCGCAGAATATCGTGGGTAAGGGCTTCTGCTGTTCCGTCATGATTCGATAGCCATGTTGAGTTTGCCGCAG
>NZ_VDCH01000004.1 GCF_006265165.1 Chlorobaculum thiosulfatiphilum | reverse complement strand
GTTTGCAGGGCAATATCGCCTTGTTTCGATGTCGCTGGTCAGAAGAATATTTCAAATCGCTCTTTTTAGAGATGCCCTAAAGAAAATCCAGCTTCTCGCTATACGTTGTCAAAAAAATCGAGTATCATTGCATAGTTGCATTATTTATCCACCCCATTGTCAAAAGCGCCGCTTGCCATGCCTGACGACCTGATCGACAACATCGACAAACGGCGCTCGCCATCGCCCGAGAAGGATGGCGAGCGCCCGGACGAGACACCGCAAAACGATGCCTTTTTCATGACGGTGTTCGTGAGCCATCCGGCGGTGATGCTGCTGGTCGATGCCGAAACCGGCGGCGTCACCGATGCCAATCCGGCGGCGGCGGAGTTTTACGGCTGGCCGGTCGAGCAGCTCCGCGCAATGAATATGCGACAGATCGATGCGACATCATGGGCGCGGCGTGAGTCGTGGCTGAAAGAACTTGCGGCGCGGAAGCAGGGCCGCTTCGTAACCATGCACCGCAAAACCGACGGCTCGCTCCGGCACATGGAATTGACCTTCACCGCAATGCAACGGCAAGGCAAAAGCGTGCTTTTCTGCATCGCGCAAGACAACAGCGAGCGCCAGCACTTCGAGGCGCTGACGGCGTTCAGGCTCCGGCTGCTCGAACTGGCCGACACCGCTTCGACCGAAGAGCTGCTCACCTTCACGCTCGACGAGGCCGAACGCCTGACCGGCAGCACCCTCGGATTTTTCAACTTCGTGCCGAACGACCAGACGCTCTTGCGGCACGCCTGTTCAAACAACGCCAAAACCGATAACTGCGGCCGCGCCCCTCATCCAGCGGTGATCGACTTCGGCGTATCGGCGGATGTCATCCGCGAAAAGAGGGCCGTCATTCACAACGATCACGCCACGCTCAGGCACTGCAACTGCAAATACTCGCCGCATCACGAAGCGACACGCGAGCTGATCGTGCCGATCATCCGCAACGGCAAGGTGGCGGCAACGCTCGAAATCGGCAACAAACCGGTCAATTACGACGAGGACGACGTCCGGCTGGTGAGTATGCTGACCGGCGTGGCGTGGGACATCATCGCGAAAAAATATGCCGAGGAGTCGGAGCGAAAAACACAGGAGGCGCTTCAGCACACCCAGAAAATGGAGCTGATCGGGCGCCTCGCGGGCGGCATCGCGCACGACATCAACAATGTGCTCACCGCCATTCTCGGCCATGCAGAAATCGTCATCGACGACATGGGCAGCGACGACCCGAATATCGAGAGCCTGCTGAACATCCGCGACTCGACCATGCGGGCGGCCAATCTGATCCAGCATCTGCTGGCCTTCGCGCGAAAACAGACCATCCTTCCTGAGGTGATGAGTCTGGATGCGGCGCTTGGCGGCGAAATGCCGATGCTGCAAGAGCTGGTTGGCGAACAGGGGCATTTCAGGTGGCGTCCGGGCGCTCGGGAGGCTAAGATTTTTTTCGATCCCTCCCAGCTCGACCAGATCATGACGAACCTCTGCGCCAACTCTCGCGACGCAATGACCGGCGCGGGATCGGTAACCGTGGAAACCGCGACCGTCCGGGTAGAATCCTCCGAATGCTTCTCGGGTCACCCCTGCCAAACGCCGGGCCACTTCGCCGCGATTTCGGTGATCGACACGGGCTGCGGCATAGACAAGAGCGTTCGCCCGCACATCTTCGAACCCTTTTTCACCACCAAAGCAGTCGGCAAAGGCACCGGCCTGGGGCTTTCGACCGTCTATGGAATCGTCAAGCAGAACAAGGGATTTCTCGATTGCCAGAGTGTGCCGGGCAAGGGCACACGCTTTACGGTCTATCTACCACTGCTCGATACCGCTACTATCGACTCAGGCGTGAAACCCGCAAACTGCGAAACCGGCCATGAAAGCCGGAAAATGATACTCTTGGTCGATGACAATCCGGCTATCGTTCAGGTCATCAAGTCCCTGCTCGAAAAGAGCGGCTACGCGGTGCTTTCGGCTACGACACCGAACGAAGCCATCGGAATCGCGGCGGAGTCGGGCTGCGCGATCGACCTGCTGCTGACCGATGTAGTCATGCCGGAAATCAACGGAAAGGAGCTTTCGGAAAAGCTGCTCGCCTTCTGCCCCGATCTGAAAACGCTCTTCATGTCAGGCTACACCATCGACATGACCACGCTGGATGGAACGACTGATCACGAGACTCACTTCATCCGCAAGCCGTTCAGAATCAGCGAACTGACCCAAACCATCAGCGCCATTCTCGCCTGCGCCGAATTGGTCAGATAGGTCAGGTAAAGACCAGCTTTGCCGTTTCGGTAACAGGAATCCCCCAACGCAAAAAGCCCCGGAAATCCGGGGCTTTTGTGCTGAATTGGCGTACTCTCGATATTAGTACATGCCACCCATGCCGCCCATGCCGCCCGGAGGCATTGCAGGCATGTCGGCTTTGTCTTCCTTGATGTCGGTGATGGCAGCTTCCGTGGTGAGCAGGATGCTGGCGACCGAAGCGGCGTTCTCGAGCGCGCTGCGGGTCACTTTGGTCGGATCGACCACGCCGGCTTCCACCAGGTTCTCATACTGTTCGGTACGTGCGTTGAAGCCGAAATCGCCTTCAGCGTTCTTCACCTTTTCGAGCACGACGGCGCCATCAGTGGTGCCGGTGTTGGCCACGATCTGGCGGAGCGGCTCTTCGAGCGCGCGACGGATGATCTCGATGCCGGTCTTCTGGTCTTCGTTGTCGGCCACGGCATTGGCGAGACCCTTGATGGCGCGGATCAGGGCGACGCCGCCACCGACCACGATGCCTTCCTGAACGGCTGCGCGGGTTGCGTGCAGCGCATCCTCGACGCGGGCTTTCTTCTCTTTCATCTCGACTTCGGTCGATGCGCCGATGTTGAGCACGGCAACGCCGCCGGAGAGTTTGGCGAGGCGCTCCTGGAGCTTCTCGGTGTCATACTCGGAGGTCGATTTGTCGATCTGGCCCTTGATCTCGGCGATGCGGGCTTTGATCTCTTCCTGCTTTCCGCGGCCTTCGACGATGGTGGTGTTGTCCTTGTCGATGGTGATGCGGGACGCCTGACCAAGGTAGGCCATCGTGGCGTTCTCGAGCTTGTAGCCCTTCTCTTCGGAGATAACGGTGCCACCGGTGAGGATGGAGATGTCTTCGAGCATGGCCTTGCGGCGATCACCGAAGCCGGGAGCCTTGACGGCGGCGACTTTCAGCGTACCGCGCAGCTTGTTGACCACGAGGGTGGCCAGCGCTTCGCCTTCGATGTCCTCGGCGATAATGAGCAGCGGACGGCCCGACTGGGCGGCTTTTTCGAGAATCGGGAGCAGCTCTTTCATGTTGCTGATCTTCTTGTCGTAGATCAGGATGAGCGCCTCGTCGAGCTCGGCTTCCATGGTCTCGGGGTTGGTCACGAAGTAGGGAGAGAGGTAGCCGCGGTCGAACTGCATACCTTCGACAACCTTCAGCTCGGTCTCCATGCCCTTTGCCTCTTCGACGGTGATAACGCCGTCCTTGCCGACCTTGTCCATCGCTTCGGCGATCAGCTCACCGATTTCAGGATCGTTGTTGGCGGAGATGGTGCCGACCTGGGCGATCTCTTTCTTGCCGGAGATGGAGCGGCTGATGTTGCGCAGCTCGGCGACAACCTCTTTGACGGCGCGGTCGATGCCACGCTTCAGGTCGATCGGGCGAGCGCCTGCGGTGACGTTCTTCAGGCCTTCGCGGTAGATGGCCTGGGCGAGCACGGTTGCCGTGGTGGTGCCGTCACCGGCGACATCGCTGGTCTTGGAAGCCACTTCGCGAACCATCTGAGCGCCCATGTTCTCGACGGGATCGACAAGTTCGATCTCCTTGGCGACGGTCACGCCGTCCTTGGTGGAGGTCGGAGCGCCGAATTTTTTGTCGATGAGCACGTTGCGACCGGCTGGGCCGAGCGTGACTTTCACGGCGTTGGCGAGTTTATCGACGCCAACCTTGAGTTTGGCACGTGCCTCGACGTCAAAGAGAATATCTTTTGCAGTCATTGTAACGTTTTCCTCCTTAAGGATTTTTAAAAACAGATTGTGAATGGATCAGCCAAGAATCGCGAAGATGTCGGACTCACGCATGATGAGGTAGTCCTCACCCTCGACATGAACTTCGGTACCAGAGTATTTGCCGTACAGCACTTTGTCACCGGCTTTCACCTGCATCTGGACAAGCTGGCCGTTGTCGGCAACTTTGCCTTCGCCGACGGCGACAACTTCGCCATACTGCGGTTTTTCCTTGCCGGTATCGGGAATGTAGAGGCCGCCCTTGGTTTTCTCTTCGGCAGGCGCGGGCTTAACAATAACTCGATCAGCTAATGGTTTCAAGTTCATTGTCTTCTTTCTCGTTTGGGTTGGTTAATGAATCGTCTCTTGTAAGTCAGAAACTGCCTGAACGCGGGGTTCAGTTGCCGTTAGCACTCAACAAAGGAGAGTGCTAACACGGGGATAATTATAAAAAAAAGATTTCCGGGCAGCAAATATTTTTTTATTGTTGAGCGCCCCCAAACCCTGAAACCAGAGCTTGGACTATGAGTTCAACTGATTGTAACAAAAGAAGCCCCGAGGTGCTCACCGCTATTGGCAAGGTTACCCTCGAAAAACTGGAGAGCCTCGCCTCGAAAGTCAGGGACGACGTCGCCACGGAGGCCGACAGGCTCAACCACGAGATTCTGCGCGAGATCGTAGCCCTCGCCATGAACCGCGTGTCGGTGAAACAGAACGAGTCCGCCGTTGAAAAAGGCGACGCCGCCTGGACCGAGCGCACCGAATCGCACTACCCCCACATCCGCCTCCACGGCGGCGCACTCGAGGACGATCCGCTGAAGATGAATATTTGAGGAAGTTCCTCTTGCTTCAGGCTTTTCTCCTATAGAAAAAAAACAGCGATGCGAAGCGCTGAACTTTTCCAACCTTGCACATACCCCCGCAAGCCTGCCAGCGAGCGCTTATCTGGAAGCCACGCATTCCTTCGGCTACCGATAACGAAAGAGCTGCTGTTAATTTTCAGAATTGATCATCAAATGTTACGTTTCGTATATGTGTTAAAAAAATGGCAGAATAATGCAAACAGGATACAAGCGGCTCGAAACAATCGCCTGATGCTTCCGGTCGATTGATCGATACCGCTGAATCGGCCCATTTTTCCTGCCGCCACAGCAAGCACTTCGTCAGTAACCTCGCTTCGTTGCCCGCTGACCGATTTGTCGGGGAAAGGGTTAACCGTTGATACCGGGCACCATGAAACAGAGAATAACGGACATTGAAAACAGGTATGGCCTGGAAACGCCTCTTCGCTATTATGACATTTTCCAGTGTCTGCATGAGTTGTTCCGGAAACAGGTGGCTCTCTTGCCAGACAATCCGGCGGTTATCGACGACTCTGGTAAGCTGACCTATGGAGAACTGAATGAAGCGGCCAATCGCCTTGCCGAAGCTGTAGTACAGAACGGAATAGCTCCCGGATCGTTCATCGGGTTGTGCGCAGGCCGCTCTTGCCAAACTGTTGCCGGATTGCTTGGCATCCTGAAGGCAGGATGCGCCTGGGTGCCACTCGACCCCGCCTACCCTTCGGAACGGCTCGGATATATCATCGACGATGCCTCATTGCCGCTGATTCTGACGCAACAGCGCTTCAGGAAAGCCTTGTCGTTCCGCCCCTCGTCGTCATTGCTGTTTATGGACGACGTCGCGCCGGAATCGTCTGCCGCAGAACCGGTTTGTCAGGCGGCAACCACTTCCGGACAAACTGCGTACGTCATCTACACTTCCGGCACGACAGGCAACCCGAAAGGAGTTTGCTGTCATCACATGGGGGTCATCAATCTGCTCGACGACATTCAGCAACGCAGGACTCTTGGCCCGAAAGACCGGTGTAGCTGGTGGACAACCCCGAATTTTGACGTCTCCGTTTACGAAATATTCTCCGCCCTGCTTGAAGGCGCAACGCTCCTGATTGTCCCGGAGCCTGTTCGCGCAGACAGCTCCGCGTTCATGCAGTGGCTCCATGCCAATCAGATAACCAGCGCCTACGTTCCACCCATGATGGTAGCCGAACTGACCGCATGGGTCGAGCGTCATTCCGGCGAAAGCCGGATTCGACGACTGCTCACGGGGGTTGAACCCATCCCTTCAAAAGTTTTGCTGCGATTGCAGCGCTCTCTTCCCGAACTGACCATCATCAATGGTTACGGCCCGACCGAAACCACCATCTGCGCAACGCTGCACACCATCGATGCCGGCACGGCTGGCCACGAAACCGTGCCCATCGGCAAGGCAGTGCAGAACATGCATATCGCGCTGCTCGATGAAAACGGCAATCCCGCAGCCAGCGGACAGCCGGGAGAAATCTACATTGGCGGCGTCGGCGTTTCGCGAGGCTATCTGAACCGTCCGGAGTTCAACGAACAGCTTTTCGTGCCCGATCCGGACTTCAGGGAAAATGACTGTCGCATGTATCGCACCGGCGATCTGGCCGTGCTGCTTCCCGACGGCGAGCTGGCATTCGCGGGCAGAAAAGATTCGCAGTTCAAGTACATGGGTTACAGAGTCGAGGCCGGTGAAATCGAAGCTATCCTGAAACGTCATGAGGCGGTCAGCGATGCCGTGGTCATGCTACGCGAAGATGAGCCTGGCTCGAAAAAAATTGTGGCCTATTGCGTCGTCGAACCCCCGGGCAAGGTCACCCCGCAGCAACTTCGAGCGTTCGCAGAAAATTCGCTTCCGGCTTATATGATTCCGGGCGCGTTTGTGTTCTTGTCAAAAATCCCGATGACTCCCAATGGCAAAACAGACAGAAAGGCGTTGCCGCCTCCGGCAAGGGCGGATTATCTGCAAGAAGGATCGACAGGCTTTTCCGCTCCCGAAACCCTTCTGGAAGTGGAGCTCGCCGCTGTTTTTTCGGAAATTCTCGGCATAAGCGCAACCGGCGTCGATGACAATTTTTTCGCTTTTGGCGGTCATTCGCTCATGGCCACCAGGCTCTGCGCGCTCATACGAAACCGCTGGAGCGTCGATATTCCGCTTGCCTTCGTGTTTGAACATCCAACAGTAAGGCAACTCGCCAGTGAAATCACCCGAACGGAGAAACTGGTCGATGATACCTACGCCATCACGCCATCAGAGCCGCATCGCAGAGTGTTTCCAGCCTCCGTGATTCAGAAAGGCATCTGGCTCTTTTTGCAGTATCAGGAGGAGGGAACACTGTTCAACATTCCCGTCATCGTTCGCTTTTCGGGGCCGCTGCGAACCGAGCAGCTCAGGAAGACGTTTGCGTTTCTCTTCGATCGGCACGAGGCTCTGCGAACCGTCTTCGAGCTTCAGGACGAAGCGCTCGTCCAGCGAGTCCTGCCATCCATGACCCCCGATATGACGGTGCAGGATCTTTCGGATTACCCTCGGAAAAGTAAAGCCGCCGAACTTGAAAAAATCCGGAAAGCAGAGGGTCGGCACCGGTTCAGATTCGAGACGGGGCCGTTGGTGAAACTGCGCCTGGTCATTGTGGACAAGCATGAGTTCCAACTGTTTCTGACATTTCATCATCTGATCATCGATGGTTGGGGAGCCTCTGTTTTTTTCAGAGAGTTCGCCGCCGCGTATGAAGTCATTTGCGCTGGAAAAACTCCGGTTCTGCCCGACAAAAAAATCTCATACGGTGATTTTTCCCTCTGGCAGCACGACCGGTTAAACAGCGTAGCGCTCCATCAGCAGACGCAGTACTGGATTGAACGGTTACACGGAGCGTCATTCATGCAGAATATTCCGTACGACTATTCAAAACCGTCGGTTCACTCGTTTTCCGGGGCAAGGAGAGCCTTTTCCATTCCGCCCGACATCGCCAGCGCCATCAGCGACTACTGCCTGCAAAGCAGTTGCACACTGTTCATGTACCTCATGGCATCGTTTCAGATTCTGCTCCGGCGATACACGGGCAGAAACGATATCATCACCGGAACGACCATCGCCAACCGCAACCATCCGGATACCGCGGCTATCGTGGGTCTGATGGCAAACAGTCTGGCGATCAGAACCGGTTTCACTGGCGATCCGCATTTTTCAGACGTGCTCCTGCAAGTCAGAAAAGCCTCCCTCGAAGCATTCGACCATCAGGACGCGCCGTTCGAGATTGTCGTTGAAAACGCCATTCAGCATCGTGAACGTGGGCATCATCCGGTTTTTCAGAATCTTTTCATCCTGCAAAACCCCACTGAGCCGGTTTTTCGTGCCGGCGATCTTTCGTTCACGTACGAAGAGGTGGGCAACGAAACGGCCAAGATCGATCTGCTCCTGAATGCAGAGCTGAAAAATGGCTCGATCGAATGCTGGATCGAGTACAACACCGATCTGTTTCATGGCGATACCATCGAGCGGATCGCGAACGATTATCTCTGGATCGCGAGCCATGCCTTGCAGGATGCCGATACTCCGGTTTCGAGCTGGAACCTGCCTTCGGCGCCGGAAACATCGCGGTATGCCGGAGAAGAAAAACCGCTCGAAGTCACCTGCTGCCACCAACTTGTCGAGCGTCAGGCTGCACGAACGCCAGATCGTATCGCCGTCTGCTGTGAGGCGCACTCGCTGACCTTCCGGGAACTCGACGATGAGGCCAGCCATCTGGCTCGTCTGCTCCGGCAGCGCGGAGTCGGCCCCAATGTTCCCGTTGGCCTCTGCCTTCAGCGAAACGCCCGCATGGTGGTCGGAATGCTCGGCATTCTGAAAGCCGGTGGCTGCTACGTTCCTCTCGACAGTCACTACCCGGAAGAGCGCATTCAGTATATGGCGCGCGACTCCGGAATACGGCTCGCGGTCACCGATTCGCTCTCCGCGCAGGCGCTGGCATTCGACCATTCCATCGATCTGCTCTTGCTCGACCGGATCGATGCGGCCGAGCCAGGCCGCTCCCGTGGCAATCCGGATTCACTGGCCGGAGCCGATGACACCGCCTACATCATGTACACCTCGGGAACCTCGGGAACGCCGAAAGGCATCGTAGTTCAGCACCGGGGAGTTGTGAATCTGGCCGTTTCGGCAGCGGATGCCTACGGAGTTACGGGTAGCGACACGGTGCTTCAGTTTTTTTCCGTGAGCTTTGACGGATCGGTCGAAGAGATATTCATGACCCTTGCCGCCGGAGCGACGCTGCTCATCAGGACATTCGATCCGGCAATTTCGGTACCCGATTTTCTTGCATTTATCGAAAGCCATGACATCTCCGTCATCGATCTTCCGACGGCGTTCTGGAAAGAGCTCGTTCACGGAGTTTCGGTAAACGCCGCGAGGATACCGGCGTCTCTCCGAACGGTCATTATCGGCGGAGAACAGGCATCGGTAACGGACTTCCGCAAATGGCAACAGGGTTGCGGCGGCAGGGTCAGACTTGTCAACACCTACGGGCCTACCGAATGCACGGTCGTATCGGCGTATGGCGACCCGGCAGAAATTACCTGCGCCTATGATGCGAACCGCGGACTTCCCATCGGAAAAGCTGTCGCCAATACGCGGCTCTACGTCGTGGACGAGCAGTTGCGCCGGGTTCCGTTCGGCATGCCCGGCGAACTGCTGATCGGAGGCGCAGGCGTCGCGAAAGGGTATCTCAACCTGCCGGAGTTGACCGCCGAGCGATTTATCGATGACTGTTTTCACGAGAGCCAGCCGAAAGGCCGGCTGTACCGGACGGGAGATATGGTCCGCAGCCTCTCCGACGGCAATCTCCAGTTTCTCGGCAGACGCGACAATCAGGTGAAAATCCGGGGATTCAGGATCGAACCTGGCGAGATCGAATCGATACTCGACCAGCACGAGCTGATCAAACAATCCGCGGTCATCGAACTGAAAAACGACCAGGGAAAAAGCTCGCTGGCGGCCTACTTCGTCCCGGAGAACAAAAGCCTCGCCACCGCCGCGCTGAGGGCGTACCTGGCGCAAAAGATGCCTGAGTACATGGTGCCATCTCACTTCATTCCGATCGAAAAGATCCCGCTGCTGCCCAATGGCAAGATCGACCGAAGCTCGCTCCCCTTGCCCGACTCGAGCGCCGTTATCGAAAGAACGAAACCCTGCGCCCCTCCGGGAAACGAACTCGAAAGCGCCCTTGTCGAAATCTGGGAAGAGGTTCTCGGTACCCATCCGATAGGCATCAGGGATGACTTTTTCGAGCTTGGCGGCCACTCTCTTCTGGCAGTGAGATTGTGCTCGCAAATTCAGAAAAAGGTCAACAAAAAAGTCACCCTGTCCGGGCTTTTTCAGAGCCTGACAATCGAAAAACTTGCCCGAAGGATCGCCGACGAGGAGTGGGTACCCGAATCATCGCCCACGGTTTGCATCCACTCCGTCGATTCCGGAGCATCGTATCCGCCCTTGTTTTTCATTCATATTCTCGGCACAGGATTGAAGTTCTGCCGACCTTTGGTCAGACGCCTCCACCCTGAACTGCCGGTTTATGGACTTTCGATTCACCTGCTCGAAGAGTATCCCGCCGAAGGTTTCAGGGCAGAAGAGGTGGCGAAGCTTTATGTCCGGGAGATCAGAAGGATTCAGCCGCGCGGGCCTTATCTGCTGGCGGGCATCTCTTTCGGAGGCATCGTCGCTTTTGAAATGGCCAGAGAGTTTCGACGCGCCGGAGACGATGTCCGTCTGATTGCGCTCTTCGACACCAATCTGCCCGCAGCCTTTCCCGTGGTGTCGGGAGCAGAGAAGATGCGCCGGCATCGTGAAAAATTCAGAAGCGAGGGAATCTCCTATCTGATCGGCAAGGCAGCCGAAATATTGCGATACCAGTGGCTTGGCATTATCGAAAAAGGCAACCAGTGGTACTCCCGGATGCTTCTGCGCGTGTACACCCGCCGGTATGGTTTCAGGCGCTTGCCGGTGTTTCTGAAGGAATTTACCGCAAACAATCAGAACGATGATGCCTTGACTCACTATCAGCCGCAACCTTGCGACGAAAAGGTCGTGCTGTTCAAAAGCCGGGAACGGCTGGGTAGCGACGGTTTTTCCCTCGATCCTCAGTTCGGATGGGGCGCGATTGCCTCCTGCGGTGTCGAGGTCATTGATTGTCCGGGCGATCATTTCGGAATGCTTGCCGATCCACATGTCGGAACATTGGCCATGAAGCTGATGCAATCGATTGAAAAGAGCCTGAAAACGGCGACGCCCATCGCCGAACCGGCAACTCGCGGAACCGTCATCCGGGCGGCTGAAAAAAAAGACAGCCAACTGTTGCGCACTGTTTCTTTGCGTTCGATCAGAGAGTCCCCCGACGCTTTTGTCGCCACGCTCGATCAGGTTCAGAACGAACCGCTGAGCTATTGGGAACAGTTACTCGATTTCATCGTCGATTCACCAGACGAGGCGATGTTTCTGGCATTTCTCGACCAGCGATGCATCGGCTTTACCGCCGCACGAATCAGCGCCAATGAACCGGAGCTGTCCGAACTCCGCTGGATGTGGGTCGAGAGCGAGTCCAGAGGAAAAGGAGCGGCTTCACGCCTTCTCGATACCATCATCGAATGGGCCGTTTCGCGAGGCTCACGGAAAATGGAACTCCAGGTCTCCGAAATCCAGACGGCCGCAATCGGGCTGTACGAATCGAAGGGGTTTATCGATACAGGAGAGAAAGCGTTTCTCCGGCCCGGTTCGGCGTTACGCGCCAGAAAGATGGTGTACGAAGCGAATCGCGGTGGGTTGGAGAGTGAATGCTGAAAATGAGGGAGCAAGGTAGTTGAGGAAGCTCTTCTTTCTTCGCAA
Organism: Chlorobaculum thiosulfatiphilum; assembly: GCF_006265165.1. Lineage (GTDB taxonomy): Bacteria > Bacteroidota > Chlorobiia > Chlorobiales > Chlorobiaceae > Chlorobaculum > Chlorobaculum thiosulfatiphilum. Next base: position 134,212 of record NZ_VDCH01000004.1, on the reverse strand, counting down.
GTTCAGCATTATAGGACTTACACGACCTATAAGACCTATAGGAGAAAAAACAGCGATGCGAAGCGCTGAACTGTTCCCGCTTTTACACATACCCCCGCAAATGCCTCCCCGTGAGCGAGGCTTCGCAGTCGCGAATCTGTTCCGGCGTTCCCACCGCCACGATGTCGCCGCCGCGCACACCCGCGCCGGGGCCGAGGTCGATGATCCAGTCGGCCTGCTTGATGATGTCGGGGTTGTGCTCGATGATGACCAGCGTGTTGCCGCGGGCCAAGAGCTCCTCGAAACAGCGCAACAGCTTGGAGATGTCGTCGAAGTGCAGGCCGGTGGTGGGTTCGTCGAAGATGAAGAGCGTGTTGCTGACGTCGGAGCGCGAGATGAAGTGCGCGAGCTTGAGCCGCTGAGCCTCGCCGCCGGAGAGGGTGCTGGAAGACTGGCCGAGGCGGATGTATTCGAGACCCACATCCTGCAACACCCGGAGCTTCTTCTGGATCGATTTTTCCGGCCCGAAAAAGGTGATCGCCTCCTCGACGGTCAGATCGAGCACCTCGGCGATCGACCGACCGTTGTACTGCACCTCCAGCGTCGAGGGCTTGTAGCGCTTGCCCTCGCACTCCTCGCAGACCGCCTCGATGTCGGCCAGAAACTGCATCTCGATTTTGACCGTCCCCTCGCCCGCGCAGGTTTCACAACGCCCACCGGGAATGTTGAACGAGAAGTAGCCGGGCTTCCAGCCGCGTGACCTGCTTTCGCGGGTCGCGGCGAAGAGTTGGCGGATGTCGTCGAAAATCTTGAGGTAGGTCGCCGGGTTGCTGCGGCTCGATTTGCCGATGGGCGACTGATCGACATGCTCGACCTTCTCGATCAGCTCCGTGCCCGAAATGGCGCGGTGCGTACCCACCTTTTCCCGCAACCCCTCTTTTTCGCGGATGATGCCGAGCTTGAGAATGTCGTTCACGAGCGTCGATTTGCCCGAACCGCTCACGCCGGTGATGCAGGTCATGACGCCAAGCGGGAACTTGACGTCGATGTTGCGCAGGTTGTTCTGCATCGCGCCGGTGATTTCGATGCAGCGTGAGAAGTCCGGCTTGCGCCGTTCGGCGGGCACGGCGATCTGCTTGCGGCCCGCGAGGTAGTCGGCGGTCAGCGAACCTTCGGCTCCGGCCATCGCCGAGGGCGGGCCGTGGAAGACGATCTCGCCGCCGAGTCGCCCGGCGCGCGGGCCGAGGTCGATCACCTCGTCGGCGGCCTCGATGATCTCGCGGTCGTGCTCGACCACCACCACCGTGTTGCCGAGGTCGCGCAGCCGCTTGAGCAGCGCCACGAGCCGCGCCGAGTCGCTCTGGTGCAGGCCGATGCTCGGCTCGTCGAGAATGTAGATTGCGCCCACCAGGGGCGAGCCGAGCGAGGTCGAGAGGTTGATGCGCTGGAATTCGCCGCCGGAGAGGGTGTGCGTCAGCCGGTCGAGCGTGAGGTAGTCGAGGCCGACATCCATCAGGTAGCCAAGCCGCTTGTTGATCTCCCGAAGTATGGCGTCGGCCACGGAGCGATCGAAGGGTGAAATTTCGAGCGCGGCGAAAAAGGCCTGCGCATCGGCGATGGTCATGCGGACAACTTCGCCGATGTTCCTGCCCGAGACCCGCACCTGCAAGGCGTCGGGATTGAGCCGCGCCCCCTCGCACTCCGGGCAGGTGGCGTAGCCCCGGTAGCGGCTCAGGAATACCCGGTAGTGCACCTTGTAGCCTGCATCCTTTTCGATCTCCTCGAAAAAGGGCCACAGCCCCTTGAAGCTCCGCTCAGGAATACCCTTCCAGAGCATCTCGCGGTGCACGCGGCCAAGCTTCTCGTAGGGCACATCCACCGGAATGCCCACATCGGGCGCGATTTTCAGCAACTGCCTGCGGTACCACGAATACTTTTCGGAGTTCCAGCAGGTAATCGCCCCCTCCTTGAGCGAGAGCGACTTGTCCGGCACCACCGCATCCTCGTCGATGCCCGCGATGCGCCCGAACCCCTGGCAGGCGGTGCAGGCTCCAATGGGCGAGTTGAAGGCGAAGAGCTGCGGCGACGGCTCCTGATAGGTAACGCCGTTCAGCTCCAGCCGGTCGCTGAAGCGGTACTCCTTGCCGCCCGCCACGCGGATGATGGCGTTGCCGCCCGACTCGGCGAAGCAGCTCTCGGCGGCCTGCGCGACGCGGCTGTAAATCTTCTCGTCCTTTTTGGCGACGAACCGGTCCACCAGCACGAGCAGCTCCGAAAGCTCCTGGCGCTTCATCGCCTCCACCCCGGTGCGCTCCATCTCGCCGGAAATATCGATGACGGTTTCACCCTTCAGCAGACGGAAAAAACCTTTCTTGAGCAGGTTCTTCAGCTCGTCGGCCACCGTGCGGTCGCGGTTGCGGAGATCGTGGTGGCTCGGAAAAGGAAAGCCGACGTAAAAGCGCGTACCATCGTCGAAGAATCGCGCCTGCAAGCTCACATCCTCCGGCGTGTGCTTGAGCACCAGCTCGCCGGTGTCGCGCGAATAGATCTTGCCGATGCGGGCGTAGAGCAAGCGCAGGTAGTCGTAAATCTCCGACACCGTGCCGACCGTCGAGCGAGGATTTTTGGGCAGTGCCTTCTGCTCGATGGCGATGGCCGGCGCGATCCCCTCGACCGTCTCGATCTCGGGCTTGGGCATCCGTTCGAGGAACTGCCGCACGTAAGCCGAGAGCGACTCGACGTAGCGCCGGTGCCCTTCGGCGTAGAGCGTGTCGAAGGCGAGGCTCGACTTGCCGGAGCCGCTCAGCCCGGTCAGCACGACGAAGCGGTTGCGCGGAATGCGGACGGTGACATGCTTGAGGTTGTGCGTCGAAACGCCGCCAAGCACGATGTCGGGAAGACGGCTCTCAGCTCCGTCATCCGGAGTGGATGTTGCGTTCGTTTCCGGAAGTTGCGCGTTGGGGGTCTCGGTGGATGACATGAAATGCGGTGATAACTTGCTTGCTAGTAAACGGATAACCGGAAATCAGGCGCATGGCGGAGCGCCGACGCTCTCACCGGCCATCCACGCGGCTGTCAGATAATAAACGAAACAATCTCCGTTTGGCGGAACAGGATGCCGAAAAATTGCGCAATCACGGAAGTTTACCGGTATTTGTCGAGCAGCATGGCGACGGTCGTTTCGGCCAGGAGATCGTGGATTCTTTTCTGGAGGTTGAACATGTAGCCTTTGTGGGTGCAGCTCGTCTCGATTTCGCACTGGCAATCCTCGCCGGAACAGCGCATCAGATGCGGCTCACCCTCGATGGCCACGCCGATATCGCCGACGGTGATCTCTCCGGGAGCCTTGGCGAGCGTATAGCCGCCCTTGACCCCCTGCACCGACCGGGTGATGCCCGCCTTGTTCAGGCTCTGCATCGCCTTGGCGAGGAACACCTGGGAAAAGCCGATCTCGACGGCTAGCTCCTTGACCGTCACCACCCGCTCGGGGCCTTTCATGGCCAGGTAGGTCACGGCGTGCAGGCCGTATTCAAATTTTCTGGATACTTGCAGCATAAGCGAAAAGAGGAGTAATGGGAAAACAGGATAAACCCGCACCTGTTTCAGGAAATTCCCCGATCCACCTTTATTCTTTCGGACTTCGGATTATATTTTATCAGCATTGCAATCATATCAATCGCCTTTGACCGGCACAGTTCCTACCCGACGCATGAAAACACCATCGCAAGACCGCTGGTTCATCTGGCAGCTCTCCGAAGAGATCGAAGCAAAAATACGCTACCGCGAATACGGCCCGGAGGAGGCCCGGAATACGCCGCTGCTCTTCATCCACGGCTACGGTGGCATGATCGAGCACTGGAGCGACAACATCCCTTCGTTCAGCGACCGCTACCGGATCTACGCCATGGATCTGATCGGCTTCGGCCAGTCCGGCAAGCCAAACGTGCGCTACAGCCTGGCGCTCTTCGCGGCGCAGATCAAGGCGTTCATGCATCTGAAAAAGCTGGAAAAAGTCATTCTGGTGGGTCACTCGATGGGCGCGGCCAGCAGCATCATCTACGCGCATCACAATCCGGAAAGCGTCCGGGCGCTCGTGCTGGCCAATCCCTCCGGCCTGTACGGCGACAGCATGGATGGTGTAGCCAAGATATTTTTCGGCCTGGTCGGTTCTCCGCTCATCGGCGAGATGCTCTTCGCGGCCTTCGCCAATCCCGTCGGCGTCAGCCAGAGCCTCGGCCCGACCTATTACAACCAGAAAAAGGTCGATTTCAACCTGATCAACCAGTTCTCCCGCCCGTTGCAGGATCGCGGAGCGATGTTTTCCTACCTCTCGCCGTCGAAACGCCCGCACGACTTCCTGCTCGACGGCATCAAGCCCTGCAACTACAAGGGCGACGCCTGGCTCTTGTGGGGCGCCGAAGACACCGCCCTGCCGCCGCACAAAATCATTCCGGAGTTTCAGGAGCTGCTTCCGCAGGCCGGCGCGTTCATCATTCCGAAAGCGGGGCACTGCATCCATCACGACGCTCACGAATCTTTCAACGCACGGCTCGCGCAGCTTCTTCTCCAGTTGGAGTGACAACGCCGCGCAAGACCGGACGAGCTCCTAATCCACCGGCTGAACGATATTTCCGCTTCCCGCCTTCAGCTTCAGATACTTGAGGTTTGCCGGTTTCATGGCGATCTGGAACAGATAACCCTTGTGCTCGCCCGACGGCACCCACTGCGCGCTGAACTGGAAATCGTGCAAATCCCTGTAGAGCATGAGCGCGGGATAGACGAACTCGTTGTTCCTGAAATCGTAGCTGGTGCTGAAGCCAACCTGCCAGTTCCGCGAAAGCGCGAGCCGCCCGGCTGAGTTCAACAGCGCGGTGGAGTAAGGATCGAGCGGGTCGCTCTTGTCGCTGATCAGATAGAGCGACATGCGCAGCGACCAGGGCAACGACGCGCTGAAATCGGTCAGTTCATCGCTGTGGAACCGCTCCTTGTAGAGCGCCTGCTCGACCGGCAATGACGTGTTTTTGACGAGCGGCGTATCGCTGTCGTTTTTATCGACGGAGGCGAACGGCGAGCGCAGGTGGCCACTCTTGCTCACGCTCATGTTGAGAAAGCCGTTGACGAAGCGGAGCAGGCCCTTGCCGTCGTCCATGGCAAGCTTGTCCACCCGGTCGCCGGTCAACGGATCGTACGTATAGAAGTCATAGGTCGCTCCGGCGCTGAACATCAGCGCGGGCGCAAAAGCGTTGCTCGACGCCATCAGCACCAGCGGCGCGATGGGCATTTCGTCGGCTGCGAAATTGTATCCGGACGACGCCGTCAGGGAGAGCAACTGCGCCGTTTTGTAACCCGCGCCCGCGCTGTCGCCACTCTCGCTCGACACCTCGTCGCTCCGGAACTTGCCGTGAAAAAGGTTCTGGAGGCTGAGGCCGACAAAGGTGCGCTCCTCGGGCACGGCGGAGTAGAGCGACTCGCCAAAGCGGTTGTACCGCACATTTTGCAGCGCCACCGGATCGTAATAGGAGTCGTAAATATCGTAACCGCTTCCCCTGTAATCGGGATTGTAGATAAATGAAACGGTCGGGATGAAGGTGTGGCGAATGGCGCTGAGGCCGGTAAGCTTGTCGAGAAAGCCGGTGTTCATCACCCCGTAGAGCCGGGTCTGGGCGTCGAGCGAAAAAACCGTCGTGGCGTAGCTGGCAGGCTCGGCGATGGTGTTCGTCAACTCTTCGCCAGCGCTGGTGTCGTAATATTTGCTGACCGTGCTGTTGACCCGATACTGGGTGAAAGTCACCGCCGGAGTCAGATGCAGGTATTTGAACAGCGTGCTCTGGATTTTGAAGGGAAGCTGAATGCTGGTGGCGTCGAGATCATCCTGCTCGCTTATCGTTTTGCCAAGCGCCTGCACGTTGATGCCCTGCGTAAACAACGCCCGGTATCCGGGAGAAAAATCGTGCAGATAACCAAACTCCAGTCCCGCATTGCCCGAGTAGAAATCGGTTTTGATCCCCCAGGCCTCGTTGAAAAGAGCGCTGCCCGACAGGGTCGGCTGCACAAACAGACGCGAACTCCAGCCAGGTGACTCCGATGGCGATGAAGAGAGCCTTGGCCGGAAGGGATAGATGCGGTTCTGGTAAAGCGATGCCGTAGCTTTTTGTGTCAGTTCGCCGGTCGAGAGATCGTCCACCTTCTGGTAGCCGGCGATCAGCACCCGGTTGTTCTCATCCCACGATTTTGAAAACGAAGCGTACGAGGTTGCCTGTTCGGCAACGAGCGTTTCGAGATCGATCGAGGTATTGTCGTAATAGCGATCGCCGCCCAGATACTGAAGATTGACGTCGAGCCGGGCGGTCGGGTCGAACTGCTGGTGGTGAATGATCCTTAAATCGCGGTTGATATAACGTCTGTGATCGGGGTCATCCGAATCGTTCAGCATGATTTTTTCATACTCTCCCGTGATCGAGCCGCTGTAAAGATCACCGTTTTGATAGCGGAACCGCTGGCCAAGCCGCCAGCTCCCGTTGAACGAAACATCGCCTTCAACCCGGAGATCGGCGTAGTCGCTGATCGCCCAGAAATAGCCGAGATTCGACAGGTAGGTGCCCATGTCGCCGCCACTGCCGAGCCTCGGAAACAGAAAGCCCGAGGCGCGCTTGTTGGAGATCGGCGCCGACATGTAGGGCAGATACATGACCGGCAGCACCGGAAGGCGCTTGTTGAAAATTTCCGGATGAATGTACATGATGAACGGCCGGGAAATCAGGCGGTCGTCCGGAATGATGCGCATGTGCTCGCCTTCAAACCAGTAGTGCGGCTCTTCGAGATCGCAGGTGGTATAGACGCCATCCTCGATATAGAGTTCTCCGGAGGGCATGCGCTTGACATTCCTGCCCGAATAGATGCCCTGTTCGTCCTTCGATGAAATATCCGACGCGGTGCCAATTCTGGTCTTGTAGTTGTACGCCATCGTTTCGGCGGTGAACGAGCCGGCACTGTCGGTATAAACGGGAAGCTCGGAGGGGCGGCCAAGCGAGTCACGCGAAGCCTTGGCGCGCGCGGTGGAGGTTCCCTGTTCGACTGTGATTGTCGGCCCTTCGATCCGGCTGTCCCGGTAATTGACTTTCGCCTTGCCGAAAAGATCGGCGGTACGCTTGTTGACGTTGTAGATCAGCGAATCCCTCGCCGTATAGACGACGGTAGAGTCAAGATCGTCAGGCTTCCGCGCCAGGCTGTCGGGCGTCGCGGCCTCTTTTTCGCTCTGCGGTTTCGACGCACTTTCGCCCGCCCGCAATGGCGCAAATCCCTCGAAAGATTGAACGAGGAGCAAAAGAGACAGGAGTTTGATTGACTTGGTGAGTTTCACGGGCGGATCATGCTGGGTTACCGGACGCTGAAAATTTATTCAACCAGAACGAATCATGAATATATGAAACCTTTCTCCTTAATCGATAGCTCTTCGGAACATCTCGCGCCGCGAAAGTCAGCACAAAATGGCAACGGAAAATGGATAATTGACCGAAAGGTTTCTATATTTTATGACAAATTTCCTGCGTCGGCGTCTGGCAAACTGCGGCCGACAACGGACAAACGATTCACAACAGCTACAGGAGATCGCTGGCTGTCAGCTCGCAAGAAAACGGCGGCGCTCTCCATAACTCTTTGCAACGCTTTATGACGCAGAAGGTTACCTACTCCGCGCCCGACGAATTCGGCCACTTCGGCATCTTCGGAGGCAAATTCATTCCCGAAACCCTGGTCAAGAACGCCGCCGATCTCGAAGAGGAGTACCTCAAGGCCAAAGATGACCCGGAGTTCCGCCAGACCCTCGACAACCTGCTTCGCCACTACGTTGGCCGCCCGACGCCGCTCTACCACGCCTTGCGGCTCAGCGAAAAGCAGGGCGGCGCCGAGATATGGCTCAAGCGCGAAGACCTCTGCCACACCGGGGCGCACAAAATCAACAACGCCCTCGGCCAGGTGCTGCTCGCCAAGCGGATGGGCAAAAAGCGCATCATCGCCGAAACCGGCGCGGGCCAGCACGGCGTGGCGACGGCGACGGTTTGCGCGCTCTTCGGGCTCGACTGCATCGTTTATATGGGCGAGGAGGACATCCGCCGCCAGGCGCCCAACGTGGCGCGCATGAAGCTGCTCGGCGCACAGGTACGACCGGTCTCTGCGGGCAGCAGAACGCTCAAGGACGCCACCAGCGAGGCGATCCGCGACTGGATGAACAATCCCGAAGAGACCTTCTACATCGTCGGTTCGGTCATCGGAATGCACCCGTACCCGATGATGGTGCGCGACTTCCAGGCGGTCATCGGACGCGAAGCACGCCAGCAGGTGCTCGAACAGGCCGGGCGCTTGCCCGACGTGGTCGTAGCCTGCGTCGGCGGCGGCAGCAACGCCATCGGCATGTTCTACGAATTTTTGCCGGACGCCAAAGAGGTCGAGCTGATCGGCGTGGAAGCAGCGGGTGAAGGACTTGACGCCCGGCACGCCGCCTCGCTGACCAAGGGCGAAATCGGTGTGCTGCACGGCTCGATGATGAAGCTCTTGCAGGACGAGCACGGCCAGGTGCAGGAGGCGCACTCGATTTCAGCGGGACTCGACTACCCCGGCGTCGGCCCGGAGCACTGCTATTTGCAGAAGCTGGGCCTGGTCAGCTACACCTCGACGACAGACCGGGAGGCGCTCGCGGCACTCGACGCTCTCGCCAAAACCGAAGGCATCATCTGCGCCCTCGAATCGGCCCACGCCGTGCACTATGCGATGAAGCGAGCCGCCGAAATGCCGAAAGAGTCGATCATCGTGGTCAACCTCTCAGGCCGCGGCGACAAGGACATGGGCACCATCATGGAGGAGCTGAAGCTGTAAGAAAACCTTGTAGGGGCGGCTCTTGTGGCCGCCCGGCAACAGGCAACCACAAAATCCGCCCCATACATATCGTGTTCGCCTTTCCGTCCACCAAGTCCACAACGTCCACTTCGTCCACCGTCACGCCCGGCACATTTTTTTTCTTTCCCCTCTTGCATGAAAACAGCTTTTTCCCTATAATAAGCCCACTTGACCAGACGCGGGAATAGCTCAGCTGGTAGAGCACAACCTTGCCAAGGTTGGGGTCGCGAGTTCGAGTCTCGTTTCCCGCTCCGACGATAAAAAGCCTCCAGATACGGAGGCTTTTTTGTTTTGTGGGCGAAGCGGGCAGACACACAGGTTCGCCCCTACAAAACCCTCCGAAAAGTCGTAAAAAATTCACCGACCTGTTGCACGAAAAAGGATTTTTCCCTATACTAAGCCCACTTGACCAGACGCGGGAATAGCTCAGCTGGTAGAGCACAACCTTGCCAAGGTTGGGGTCGCGAGTTCGAGTCTCGTTTCCCGCTCCGACGATAAAAAAAGCCTCCAGATACGGAGGCTTTTTTGTTTTACGGCGAACCAGGCAAAGGCCATTGTTACAGCATTGTCGTAACAATGGCCTTTGCCGCTCATGCTCTGCGTCATCCGATACTTTTTCAGCCGTTTCCTGAACGCTTTGCTCCGTTCAGAATGACAGTCAAATACAGAAATCGTTCTTCAATTCATCATTCATAACTCAGCATTCGCTTCACCCTTCGTGCAGCGTAAACCGCACCGGGATGGTCATCCAGACTCGCACCCTCCTGCCGTTCTGCACACCTGCGGTGTACTTCGTCTCCATCGCGATGCGTGTCGCCTCCCTGTCGAACACCGTCTGGTCGGCGGGGATGCGCTTGACGATCTCGGCTTTCATCGGACGGCCCTCCTCGCTGATGAGCACCCGCACGAAAACACGCCCTTCCAATCCGGCGATCCTCGCCATTTCCGGGTACATGAGCCTCGGCGTGCTGACCACCGTCGGCGGATTCTGGCAGTTCATGAACTCCACGACCGTGTCGCACGACGCCGAACCGCCGCCATCCTGTGAGGCCGAGCCTTGCGTGATCGCCTGCTTGATCTCCTTCTGCGTGGCGAAGGTCTGATCTGCCGGCGCTTCGGCCACCTTTTTGATCTTGCCCACCTTCGGCGCATCCACCGGCGCGGCTGCCGCGCTCACCTTCGGCGGCTCCGGAGCCATAGGCGGAGGCGGCGGCAACTGCGTCACGTTGGTGACCACTTCGTAGCACTCAACCGCCGTCTGCTTGCTTGACTCGCCGCCGAACATCGCCATGGCGCGGCTCCAGTTGGCGCTGACAAGCCAGAAGAGCAGCAGGAAGAGCACGGCCACGACCACGCCGTGAGTCAGGAACAGATGAGCCTCCCGCCGGAGGACGAGATTGCCGTAGCTGATCCGCCTCAGCCGGTCGGTATCGAGGAACTGCTCGCGGAAAGACCACCGCTGCGCCTTCCGGGCCGCCTCATCATGCACTGTTTGTAACTTTGACGACACCTTTCCGTACTCCTGTTTTCTGGTTCACGAACCGCGCCATCAGCGCATGGCCACGGCCTTCTGGGTTGCAGCTTCGTCCTCTGGAGTGAACTCGTCGAGGCTGAAGCGGTCGATCTTCATCAGGTTGAACTCGTCGATGATGTCAACCAGCGATTTGTATTTGGCCTTGTCGCTGATCCTGACGACGATCACCATCTTCCGGTTTCTGCCGGTCTCCTGCCGCAGCACCTGGCGAAGCTCGCTGCCGAGCGATGCGTGGGCGTCGGCGCTCTCGTAGAGCGGTACGCGGCGTGGCGCCGCCTCGCCGAGTGACCAATAGGCGAAGCCGTCGCCGGGCACCCGAAGCGTCATGACGTTCAGCTCCGCGACTGACACCTCGCCCGTCTCCGGCGGTATGTTGATCTCCATCGTGTTCGACTTGGCGAACGTCGTCGTCAGCATGAAAAAGGTGAGCAGCAGGAACGCCACATCGACCATCGGCGTCATGTCGAGCTTGAAACCGAGCCGTTTGCGCTGGCGCGCGCTTCGCTTCGAGCCGCGCCGTTCTCCGGGTGAATCGACCATGCCCATATCAGCGCACCTCCTTTTCGAGAACGGTCACGAGGTTGAAGTTGAGCAGGTTCATCTTCTTGAACACTTTAATAACGTAGTTTACCGACTCGTAATCGGCCTTGTTGTCCGCCCGGATCACCGGCCTGAGCCGCTGGTCGGCGAAGCGCGACATCATGATGTAGCGGGCAAGCTCCTCCTTTTCGATTTTGAAGCTCTCGTCGAGCCTGAAGCGCTTGAGCGAATCGGCCACCGCCGCTTTTGAGACACCCGCATTTTCGAGCTTCGGCCTGACCACCGTGTCGAACAGCCGCTCCCTGGTGCGCTGCGACGAAACGCCCATGTAGATCGAATTGTCATTGGCGACGGTCACGGTCAGCACGTCGGACTCCGGCAGCTTCATGTTGGAGTGCGAGGAGGGCAGGTCGATCGTCACCGCTTCCGGCGGACGGAACTTGGTGGTCAGCATGAAAAAGGTCAGCAGCAGAAACGCCACATCGACCATCGGCGTCATGTCGAGCCGGAACCCTACCCTTTTTGCCTTGATTTTGGACATGGTTCACAATTGGGATTTGCCGGAGCCGAGGGTCTGGATGATGTAGAACGCCGCCTCGTCGATCTGGTAGCTGAAGCGGTCAACCTTGTTGGTGAAGACGTTGTAGGTCACGATGCCCATGATGCCGCCGAGAATGCCGAGCGCCGTGTTGAAGAGCGCCTCGGAGATGCCGAGCGAGAGCTGCACCGCGTCGGGCGCGCCGCTGGTGGCCATCGCCGCGAAGGCGCGGATCATGCCGAGCGTGGTGCCAAGCAGGCCGACCATCGTGGAGATGGAGGCGATGGTCGAGATGGCGACGAGGTTCTTTTCGAGCAGCGGCATCTCCATGAGGGTCGCCTCCTCGACCGCCTTCTGCATCTCGCTGATGCGCTTTTCGCGGTCGGTCACGTTGTGCACGGCAAGCATCTTGTAGCGGTCGAGCACGGCGCGCATCACGGCGGCAAGCGAACTCTGATGGTCGTCGCAGCGGGAGATCGCCTGATCGATGGAACCCGAATCGACATCCTGCTTGAGGCTCTGCACGAACTCCGTGATCGAGCCTTTGCCGGAAGCCTTGTTCAGGGCGACGATTCGCTCGACGATGTAGGCGATCACCATCAGGATCAGCGCCATCAGCACCGAAACGACAGGCCCGCCTTTCCAGACGGCGTGGAACATGGATTCCGGTGGCGTCGTGCCCATCCAGACATAAAAACCGAGGGATACCGCGTAGGTCACCACAATCAGTATCGCCGTAAAAAATCCCTGTTTCATATGGTTGGTATTGAGATGTTGGAAGTAACGGAATCCACGACAAAGCCCTCTTTCAAGTCAGAATAAAGCGCATCCGGAAGGTCACTTGCAAGCCCGCCGGCGGGGCAGGCGTTTCGGGAAAGGATACTCATGAGGCGGTATGAAGAAACTGCAAGGCCGATAATTCTAAATCCAATCAGAAAAAGAGGCTGTTACTGTGATAATGTAGTAATAAAGCACTGACTCGCCAACCACTCAGGCAACGAACGCTGAGGGAAATCGCCTCGAAAAGCGATTTTTTTTCAGAAAAAGAGAGCCGGACGGGCTCTGATGAACGAGAATCGCCAGGCATTGCGTTTTCATTTTTTTCGGTTTATCATAGCATCGAACAGAAAAAGAAAAGGACAAGCACATGGCAGGCATGATACCGGAACGCATGATCGACGAAGTCCGCCAAAGCACGGACATTGTTGACGTTGTGTCGGATTATGTCCGGCTGCAACCGTCGGGCCACCGCTTCAAGGCGCTCTCGCCCTTCACGCAGGAGAAAACCCCGTCGTTCATCGTCTCGCCCGACAAACAGATTTACAAGTGCTTTTCGAGCGGCAAGGGGGGCAACGTCTTCACCTTCATCATGGAGATGGAGAAGGTGACCTTTCCCGAAGCGGTCGAGATGCTGGCCAAGCGCGCGGGGATCGACACCGGCAAGTACCGGACGGAGCGGGCGCAGCGTGAGGAGAAGCGGGAGAGCGGCCAGTTCGACACGCTCCGCTGGGCCGCGCGGCTGTTCCACAGCACCCTGCAAAGCGAAGCCGGAAGCCCGGCGCTCGCCTACCTCATCGGCAACCGGGGACTCGAACCCGCCACCATCCGCCGCTTCGGCCTCGGCTTCGCGCCCGAATCGTGGGAGAGCCTGCTCCACGCGGCGGAGCGCGACGGCGCGCCGATCGAGCACCTGATCGCGCTCGGCCTCTTGACGCGCCACCCGAAGCGCAACTCGATGTACGACACCTTCCGCAACCGCGTCATCTTCCCGATTCTGACCGTCGGCGGCCAGGTCGCGGGCTTCGGCGGACGGACGCTGTCGACCGACGCCGAAACGCCGAAGTACATCAACTCGCCGGAGAGCGCCTCCTTCGAGAAGTCGAAGCTGCTCTACGGAATGCACGCCGCGAAGGACGAAATCCGGCGGCGGGAGACGGCCATTCTCGTCGAGGGGTACATGGATGTGATCGCCATGCACCAGGCGGGCTTCCCGAACACGGTCGCCTCGTGCGGCACCGCGCTCACCCGCCACCAGGCGAAAATCCTGAAGCGCTACACCTCGCGCGTACTCTTCCTCTACGACGGCGACAACGCCGGCAAGAAATCGATGCTCGCGGGAATCGACATCCTGCTTGCCGAGGGGCTGACGCCGTGGGTGGTGATGCTGCCCGGCAACGAAGACCCCGACAGCTTCATCCACAATCGCGGCAAGGAGGCATTCGTTGAGGTGCTGGAGCACGAACGCGCCTCGTTCCAGGATTTCCAGCTCCGCTGCTACCGCGACGCGGGATGGATGGAGAGTCCCGACACGGCCTCGAAAGCGGTCTCCGTCATGACGCGGAGCATCTCGTTCATCGCCGATCCGGTGCAGAAAGAGCTGTATCTCGACGAACTGTCCAAAAAGCTCGACCTCAGCCGCGAGACGCTCCGGAAGGCGATGGCTGGCGGTGAGCGCAGCGGCTCGCGAGAACCACGAGAGCGCCGCCGCGATGAACCGGCCCCGAAGCCGCCCGCAAAGCGAGCGCCGCTCTCGGTGACGGAGCGCACCTTCCTCGAAGCACTGATCGAAAGCACCTTTTACGGCAACGAAGTGCTCGACTTCGCCGCCTCGCACGAATCGATGTTCCACCTCGAACACCCCGCCGCGCAAGCCATCTTCAGCTATCTGGTCAGGCGCTTCCGGGAGATGGGCGGACGGGACGGCCACATCGACATCACCTCGGAGATCAGCTCCATCGGCATGGAGGAGGCGAGCAACCTCGCCTTCGACATCCTCTTCCGCCTCCCGGTCAACGAAACCACGCGCCCAACCCTCGCCGAAATCGAACAACACGCCCGCCGCTGCCTCTCCCACTTCCTCGTGGCAGTGAAGACGCTCGTGCTTGAGCCATTGCAGAAAGAGAAGCAGGAACTCCTCGCCCGCCTCGCCGCCACCACGGAAAAACAGGAAGAGAAACAGCTCTTCGCGCAACTCCACGACCTCAACAACCGCTTGAAAACAATGGAGCAAGAGGTGGACGAGTCGATCCGGGGGATTCTGGGGGAGTGAGGTGGGAGAAATGGACGGGGATGGACAAGGATTGGTACCGTAACCTTTTCGCTACATTGAGCGGTTGCGATTTCACCCATCAACAAGGCAACGCCCGTCCACGCCATCCACCTTCCCTGAACTCACCCGTAAAAGGCGGCTTCGCCGAATGGCTTCGCCGCGTCCGCGCGGCGAAGCGCGGCGGCAAACGGTAACCTCATTGCAAACGGTTCGGGTAATTCCGGCTCTTTGCCGCGTGCCATTCATTCGCCAGCCAGCGCACCACTGGACGGAGCAGCAACGCCACGACGATGATCGCGGCCAGGATGGTAATGGCAATCAGAAGGAGGTTTGACAGCATTTTTCCCCTCTCTTTTGGTCTGTTGTTTATGCCCAATATAGCCACAACGCGGTGCTGGTTGCACGCCGGAATTTCAAGATGCGGACAAAATGGACGGTTTGGAAACAATCAGCAAAACATAAATTTACTATTCATTTTTTTGCTTATTTTTCACTACATTGAGCTGTTGCGTTACCCCAAAACCCCTTCGCAGCAAAATAGTGAGCACAGAACCACCGATCCCTGAGCATGGCGGGTACAAAGAGCTTGAAAGCTTTCAGGTCGCGCGACTGCTCTATGACTTAACCGTTCGATTCTGCAACCGCTACATCGATAAGCGCAACCGTTCCCATGACCGGATGGTTCAGGAGGCAATATCGACGGTGCAAAACATCGTGAAAGGAAGCCAGGTCTCAGCCACGTCAAAAACAACCGAACTCGAACTGAACCGCGTTGCCCGAGAAAGTCTGGAAGAACTTCGGCTTGATTACGAGGGATTTCTGCGTCAGAACAACATGAGCGTGTGGCCTTATGACGACCGGCGGCGCAAAACGCTGACAGACCGAAAATGCGCCACCGTCGATGAAGTCGCCCTCTGGGTTCTGCAAAAGCACAAACGTCAGTCAGCCGAGCGTTCATCGTTCGCCCCACCCCTGCCTGAAATCTTCGCCAATGCCGCCATTACGCTAACCATCGATGCGTGCAGCCTGCTCAACCGCCAGATCAACACTCTCGAAAAACGCTTCGGAACGAAATGAACTGAATAGACGACGTGGGCAAAAAAACAAACCATCCCTCTTTGTCCACCACGTCCACTTCCTTACACAAAAAAAGCCGGTCACCTTTGCGAGGTACCGGCCTTTGTAATGCTTTAGCGCTGACTGCTTATGACTGCAAACCGTAGCCGTTCAGAGGAAACTGCAAGCACAGCTCCTTGACCTCCTGCCTGACCTGTTTGCAGACGTCGGCGACATTGGCGTCGTTTGCTGCCGAGATGACGCGGTCGATCAGTTCGACGATCTTCTCGCTCTCGGCGACCAACATGCCGCGCGTGGTCATGGCCGGGGTGCCGACGCGGATGCCGCTGGTGACGAACGGCGATTTGTCGTCGAAGGGCACCATGTTCTTGTTGACCGTGATTCCCGCTTCGTGCAAGAGGTTCTCGGCGACCTTGCCGGTGACGTTCTTGTTGCGCAGGTCGAGCAGCATGAGGTGATTCTTCGTGCCGCCGCTGACGATGTGGTAGTCGGCAGCGAGGAATTTGGCGGCCATCGCGGCGGCGTTCTCCTTGATCTGCTGCGCGTAGGCCTTGAACTCCGGCTGGAGCGCTTCGCCGAAGGCGACCGCCTTGCCGGCGATGATGTGCATCAGCGGGCCGCCCTGGATGCCGGGCATCACCTCGGCGTCCATCACCTCGCTCATCATCTTGACGCGCGGGCCGTTCTTGGTGTTGATGGTCAGGCCGAGCGGATTCTCGAAATCCTTGCCCATCATAATCATGCCGCCGCGCGGGCCGCGCAGGGTTTTGTGCGTGGTGGTGGTCACGAAGTGGCAGTGCGGCATCGGATCGGCGGAGAGGCCCGCGGCGACCAGACCCGCCGGGTGCGCGATGTCGGCCATGAGCAGCGCGCCGACCTTGTCGGCAACCTCGCGGAACGCCTTGAAGTCGAAGCCCTGCGAGTATGCGCTCGCGCCGGTAATGATGAGTTTCGGCTTGACCTGCATGGCCAGCTCCTCGACCTTGTTCATGTCGATGATTCCGGTCTCTTTATCGACGCCGTAGGAGTGGGCGTCGAAAAACTGGCCGGAGAAGTTTACCTTGCTGCCGTGGGTCAGGTGGCCGCCGTGGGAGAGGTCGAGGCCCATGATGGCATCGCCCGGCTTGAGCACGGCGAAGAGCACCGCCATGTTGGCGCTGGAGCCGGAGTGGGGCTGCACGTTGACGTACTCGCAACCGAAAAGCTTTTTGGCGCGGTCCCGGGCGAGGTTCTCGGCCACATCGACGAACTCGCAGCCGCCGTAGTAGCGCTTGCCGGGGTAGCCCTCGGCGTACTTGTTGGTCATCACCGAGCCGCACGCTTCCATGACCGCGTTGCTGGTGAAGTTCTCCGAAGCGATCAGTTCAAGCGTCTCGGTCTGGCGTTTCGTTTCATTGGCAATCGCCTCGAAAACCTCGGGGTCGAGCCGTTTGAGAATATCGTTATCCATCGTTCTTTTTTCTCCCGGTGGAGGTTAATCTTTTTTTTGTTGTTTCAACTGTTCGTCGGCAAGACGCTCGAAGAGGATGCGTTCGTTGCCGGAGGCCATTTCGATCATGTGGCCAAGCTTGTCTCGCTTGGTTTCGAGATAGTGGCGGTTCACCTCGTTCGGCTCGATTTCGAGCGGCAGGCGCTCGACGATTTCGAGGCCGTAGCCTTCGAGACCGACAATCTTTTTCGGATTGTTGGTGAGCAGGCGCATCTTGCGGACGCCGAGGTCCTGTAAAATTTGCGCACCGATGCCGTAGTCGCGCAAGTCGGCCTTGAAGCCGAGCTTCTCGTTGGCCTCGACCGTGTCGAAACCCTCGTCCTGCAAATTGTACGCCTTGAGCTTATTGATGAGGCCGATGCCGCGTCCCTCCTGCATGAGATAGATGAGGACGCCGCGCCCCTCTTTTTCGATCATGCGCAGGGCGGTTTCGAGCTGGTGGCCGCAGTCGCAACGAAGCGAGCCGAAGGTGTCGCCCGTGGCGCACTGCGAGTGTACACGGACAAGCACCGGCTCGCCGTCGGCGACGTCGCCCTTGACGAAGGCCATGTGGTTCTGCTGATCGACGATGGTTTCGTAGGCGATGAGCTTGAACTCGCCGTGCGCGGTCGGAAGCTTCGACTCGACGGCGCGGTGCACGAGCTTGCTCTGCTGCATCCGGTAAGCGACGAGATCCTTGATGGTAATGAGCTTCATGCCGAGCTTCTCCTTGAGCTTCAGCAGCTCCGGAAGGCGAGCCATGCTGCCGTCGTCGTGCAGAATTTCGCAGAGCAGACCGGCGGGCTGGCATCCGGCCAGGCGACAGAGATCGACGGCGGCCTCGGTGTGACCAACCCTGCGGAGTACGCCGCCATCCATCGCGCGGAGCGGAAAGATGTGGCCGGGGCGCGAGAAGTCGTCCGCCGTGCAGCCGGGATCGGCGATCATCTTGAGGGTCATGGAGCGGTCGTAGGCCGAGATGCCCGTGGTGACTCCTTCGGCGATGGCGTCGATGGATACCGTGAAATTGGTTTCGTGCTGCGAGGTGTTGCGCTGAACCATCGGTTCGAGCTGCAACTCGCGAGCGCGCTGCATGGGGACGGCCACGCAGAGCAGGCCGCGCGCCTCCTTGGTGATGAAGTTCACCATCTCGGGAGTGGCGTGCTCGGCGGCAGCGATCAGATCGCCTTCGTCCTCGCGATCTTCGTCATCGACGACGATCACCATTTTGCCATTCCGGATGTCTTCGAGGGCCGATGCTATGGAGTCAAACTTTTTTTCGCTCATCACAATACTGAGGCTTGGGTTACTTACCGGTCAGAAATTACACGAAAAGAGAAGAATATAACAGGAATAGTACAAAAAACTTTTTGAACCGGCGTCAGAACGCCCGGCAGGGAACTTTGAGCTCGAAAGCCTTTTTATTATACTCCGGCGGTTGTAAAGTACGACCCTGAATTGTTACCTTCCGTGACGGTCTTCCAATCATGATTTTCCAATACGACGCTGCATGACCACACCACTCCCTGAACTCTCCGGCGAGGCTCAGGCTCTCGCCCTCAGGCTGCCCGCTCCGAAGATGAAAAAAGCCAAGGAGCATGGCTTTTCCGACTTCCAGATTGCCACCATATTCCAGACCAGCGAAACCGCGGTGCGCGAACTGCGCACCCACTGCGGCGTGGTTTCGGTCTTCAAGACCGTCGATACCTGCGCCGCCGAGTTCGACGCCAAGACTCCGTACCACTACTCGACCTACGACGAAGAGAACGAATCGGTGCGCTCCGACCGCAAAAAGGTGATCATCCTCGGCGGCGGCCCGAACCGCATTGGTCAGGGCATCGAGTTCGACTACTGCTGTGTGCAGGCGGTCTTCGCCCTCCGCGAGGCCGGGTACGAAACCATCATGGTCAACTGCAATCCGGAGACGGTTTCGACCGACTACGACATCGCCGACAAGCTCTACTTCGAGCCGCTCACCTTCGAGGACGTCATCCGCATCATCGAACACGAACAGCCGCTCGGCGTCATCGTCAGCTTCGGCGGCCAGACGCCGCTCAAGCTCTCGACCAAGCTCGACAAGGCGGGCGTGAACATCCTCGGCACCTCGTCGGACGGCATCGACCTGGCCGAAGACCGCAAGCGCTTCGGCGCCTTGCTCGAAAAGCTCGACATTCCGCATCCCGACTACGGCACGGCCACCAGCTTCGCCGAAGCGCAGGAGATCACCCGTCGCATCGGCTATCCGGTGCTGGTGCGCCCCAGCTACGTGCTTGGCGGACGCGCCATGAAGATCATCTACAGCGACGACTCGCTCAAGGAGTATGTCGATCAGGCGCTCTTCATCACCGAAAAGTATCCGCTGCTCATCGACCGCTTCCTCGAAACCGCCGTCGAGTTCGACATCGACGCCATCGCCGACCGCACCGACTGCGTCATCAGCGGCATCATGCAGCACGTCGAGGCCGCCGGCATCCACAGCGGCGACTCCACCTCGATTCTGCCTTACTACAATATCGATCCGGCGGCCATCGCCACCATGAAGGAGCACACGCGCAAGCTCGCCGAGAACATCGGAGTCATCGGCCTGATGAACGTGCAGTACGCCGTGCAGAACGGCAAGGTCTATGTCATCGAGGTCAACCCGCGCGCAAGCCGCACCGTGCCCTTCGTCGGCAAGGCCACGGCCATTCCTGTGGTCAAGATCGCCACGCGCGTCATGCTCGGCGAAAAACTCAGCGACCTGCGCCGTGAGTTCGACCTGAAGGATTGCGACGAGCTTGGCCTGAAGCACATGGCCATCAAGGAGCCGGTCTTCCCCTTCTCGAAGTTCGTCAAGTCCGGCGTCTATCTCGGCCCGGAGATGCGCTCCACCGGTGAGGCGATGAGCCTCGCCGAATCCTTCCCGGAGGCGTTCGCCAAGGCGTACCAGGCCGCCAACATGCACCTGCCGCTCTCCGGCACGGTCTTCATCAGCGTCAACGAGCAGGACAAGAACCAGCGCATCCTCAACATCGCCCGCGAGCTGTACCGCATGGACTTCGACCTCGTGGCGACCGCCGGCACCCACGCCTTCCTGACCGGGCACGGCATCGAGTGCAAGAAGGTCTTCAAGGTCGGCGAAGAGGGACGTCCGAACATTTTCGACATCATCAAGCTCGGCAAGATCGATTTCGTCATCAACACGCCGCGAGGCGAGCGGGCGCTGCACGACGAGGAGGCCATCGGCTCGGCGTCGGTGCAGAGCGGCGTGCCGTTCGTCACCACCATCGAAGCCGCCGAAGCCTCGGTTCGCGCGATGGACTGCATCCGCTGCCAAGAGTTCGGCGTCAAGAGCTTGCAGGAGTACGCAACCTACCGCGATCGATAACCGCCTCGCTCTTCTGTGAAGAAAAGGACTCGAAATGACATCAAGGACAGCAGGGACGAAGATGATTCTCTGATTCTCTTCGTCCCTGCTGTCCTTGCAGTCCCTGATCTCCTTCGCGCCATCGAGCGCCCCGCAATCCGAACTCCGGAGAAATCTCTTCAATGTCGCCGCCGTTCATTATCTTGCCCCTGTTTGAAATTCAAGTCACCCGTCACCGACACCGATAACTTTCATGCCGACTTCACCGACCATCGCCGCTCTGCTCGACGAATCGATACAGCTCGAACTCAATCTCGCCAGGCTGTACACCCTGTTCAACGACCGGTTCGAGGAGGACGAGGAGTTCTGGTGGCAGCTCTCGATGGAGGAGCGCAGCCACGCGGCTCTGCTTCAGCAGGAGAAGAAGCAGCCGCAGCCGTTGCAGTTCTTCCCGGAGAACCTTCTTGCCAAAGACCTCGACGCCCTGAAGGCGAACAATGCCCGCATTCTCGCCGAGAGCGAGCGTTTCGCCGCCTCGCCGTGCTCGCGTGAACAGGCGCTGAACCTCGCGCTGCACATCGAGATGTCCGCTGGTGAAGCGCATTTCCAGGAGTTCATGGAGAGCGAAACCGGCTCGCTGACCGCAGACCTCTTCAAGCAGCTCGCCAGCGAAGACCAGAACCACGCCAAGCGCATCCGCGAGTACATGACGGAGCAAGGCGTGAAGGAAGAAAAGCAAGCCTGAGCGACAGGAGACTGAAACGATCTGCCGCCCTCGACGGTTGAGATGCGCTGACAGACAATCGCGCAACCACTCATCTTCAAAAAAAGAGACCAATGCTCAGTGAAAAACTTCAGCAGGCGTTCAACGAACAGATCAACCACGAGATGGCTTCGGCCTACCTCTACCTGTCGATGGCCTCCTACGCCCATTCGATGAATCTTCCCGGCTTCGCGCACTGGCTCGAACTCCAGTACAAGGAGGAGCAGGGCCACGCCATGAAACTCTACAAATTCGTCAACGAACGCGGCGGCAAAGTGGAACTGCTTCCAATCGCCCAGCCGGCATCGGACTTCAAGTCACCGGCCCACCTGTTCGAGCAGGTGCTGAAACACGAGCGCAAAATCACCGCGCTCATCAACAAGCTTTACGAAGCCGCCGTCGAACAAAAGGATTACGCCGCCCAGGTGCATCTGCACTGGTTCATCGAAGAGCAGGTCGAGGAGGAGGCCGCAGCCAGCGAGATTCTCGAAACCATCAAGATGGCCGGAGAGAAGGGCCATGCGCTGATCATGATGGATCGCCAGCTCGCCCGGCGCGGCATGAACTGATCCGCCGCCTGATCCGCCGCCGGACATTCCATCTCCGCGACGAACACCCGAACCCTGGCATCAGTCAGGGTTCTTTTTTTTCCGGATTCAGCGACAAAAAGCCCGGCTACTTTTTGAGCGCGAGGTTGACGAAGCGGTGCGACCATCTGCCATCCGCGCCGATAGTCAGCTCGCCGTAGCGTTCGGGAGAGTAGCGAAAACTGCCGCCGTTGATGAACGGTATGCCGCCGACCTGATAGACCTGAAAACGGTGGAAGTGACCGTGCAGCACCAGTTTCGCGCCGAGACTCCTCATCGCCCCGAGAAATTCGTCGCGATTCTTGAACTCCATCGTCCAGTCGAACGCCTGATCGACCAGTGCGCCAGTGCCGTAAACCTTGTAGGCGTGGTGACAGAGGCCGATGACGAAGGTTCCGTCGAGCGCATGGCGCACCTCCGGCTCCTGGAGCGCCATGAGCGTTTCGCGCGAAACGCTGCCCCGGGCGCCGACAGGATTGTCCAGCCCCGACCACGGCGCGACCGTATTGACCGCCACGAAGGAGAGC
The DNA here is from genome assembly GCF_006265165.1 of Chlorobaculum thiosulfatiphilum. Lineage (GTDB taxonomy): Bacteria > Bacteroidota > Chlorobiia > Chlorobiales > Chlorobiaceae > Chlorobaculum > Chlorobaculum thiosulfatiphilum. The sequence continues at coordinate 111,912 of NZ_VDCH01000004.1, read as the reverse complement.
GCAATCTCGCCAAAACGCAGCACCTTGACGAAAGGTACGCCCGCCCCGGCATCGCCGTCATCGGTGATGAGCGAGTGGAACAAGGCGTTGAACTGCCGCAGCCGCTCGTCAAGCCGGCGCTGGCGGCTCCGGTCGTCGGGATTCAGGGCGTTGTAAAAGCGCATCTCCTCTTCGAGATCGATCAGGTCGTGGTTACCGGGAATCACCGTGGTTTTCGTCCAGTCAAACAGCCCGTGACGCGACAGGGCATCCCGGATAATCGTCCAGAGCGCCGGTGAAGCCGTGTCGATCAGATCACCGGTCAACACAAGATGATCGTACTTCCGGCGGACAAACTCGGCGAGAATGACGTCGAACCGGGCCGTCAGGTAACGATCGTTTCTGCTTGCAAAGTGCAGATCGGAAAGGTGAGCGATAGTTACTTTCTTATCAAAGGACACCGTTGCACTGTTGATTTACGGATTGAAAGGCTTAAATTCAGCAAGGTAACGAATGAGTCTGGCCGGATCGGAGCCGCCGTGAATCCCGATACCCCGTTGTTCATTCCCGCATCCTTTTCACGGATGCTCTCTGTAAGATACTCCGTTTTCTTAACCTGCGCCACTTTGGGAACGTAGCAAAACCCGCAAATCCAACATGTCGAAAAATATCTCCGCTGTAAAAAAACTCTCCCGGAACCTCTGGTGGTCATGGGACACCGATGCCAAATCGCTCTTCAAGAACCTCTCGCCGCTGCTCTGGGAACGGGTCAATCACAACCCGGTCGAACTGCTCCGGCACATTTCCGCCGACGAACTCGAAGCGCTCTGCTCGTGCGAACTGGGCGTCACGATCGACCAGGTGAGCAAACGGTTCGAAGAGTACATGGCCGACAAAAACACCTGGGCCGCCGAACACGCACCGCAACTTGTTTCCAGCCCGGTCGCCTACTTCAGCGCCGAATTCGGCATTCACGAGAGCCTGCGCATCTATTCGGGCGGCCTCGGCATCCTCTCGGGCGACCACATCAAGTCGGCCAGCGACCTCGGCCTCAATTTCATCGGCATCTCCCTGTTCTACAAGGAGGGCTATTTCCGCCAGTACCTCAATCATGACGGCTGGCAGATCGAGGATTATCCGCTGCAATACCCCGAGAGCCTGCCCATCGAGAAGGTGACAACCGAGGACGGCAAGGATCTGATCATCGAAGTCACCATTGCCCAGAGCACCGTCTTCGCCCAGGCCTGGAGCCTGAAGGTCGGACGCGCCACGCTCTACCTGCTCGACACCAACATCCCGGCCAATGAAATGCACTACCGCGACATCTGCTCGCGAGTCTATGGCGGCGACCAGAACATGCGCATCAACCAGGAGATTCTGCTCGGCATCGGCGGCATCAAGCTGCTGAAGGCGCTGAAGCTCGAACCTGCCGTCTATCACATGAACGAGGGTCACTCCGCCTTCCTGACGCTCGAACTGCTTGCCGGCGAACTCGCCAGCGGGCGTTCTTTCGAAGAGGCGAAGGCCAAGGTCAAGGAGCAGTGCGTCTTTACCACGCACACGCCGGTTCCGGCGGGACACGACCGTTTTTCGAGAGACATGATGGCCTACACCTTCTCGAAATACCTGACGCTCTCCGGCATGGAGTTCGAGGAGGTCATGAGGCTCGGAGCCGAAAACCCGGCGGACACCTCGGGCCTGTTCACCATGACCGTGCTCGCCTTGCAGCTCTCACGCTGCGCCAACGGCGTCTCGAAATTGCACGGCGAGGTTTCGCGCGACATGTGGAAGCATCTGTACGGAACGGACGACTCGAAAGAGGTGCCGATCGGCCACATCACCAACGGCATCCACACCAAGAGCTGGAGCAGCGGCTTCACCGAGCGCTTCTGGAGGCAGCACGCCGGAAACATCGAGGAGCTTTTCGCATCGCGAGAGTCGGCCGAAGCGGTGCTGTCAAAAGTTTCCGACAGCGAGCTGTGGTGCCTGCGCTACCACCTGAAGCGCCATCTCATGGACTACATTTCGCGCTACCTGTCGAACCAGCTCTATCATCAGCACCAGTACACGACGCCGTTCAAACCGTGCGATTCGTCACGCTCTGCCAAAAGCGCGCTTTCGCCCGACGTGCTGACCATCGGTTTCGCCCGCCGCTTCGCCACCTACAAGCGCGCGCCGATGATTTTCCAGGATCTCGATCGCCTCAACGCCATCGTCAACAACCCGAACATGCCGGTGCAGATCGTCTTCGCGGGCAAGGCCCATCCGCACGACGACGCCGGAAAAGAGTACATCCGCCAGATCGTCGAGCACTCCCGCCGTCCGCAGTTCCTCGGCAAGGTGGTCTTTCTCGAAAACTACAACATCGGCGTGGCCAAGCGGCTTGTTTCGGGCGTCGATGTGTGGCTCAACAACCCGGTCAGGCCGATGGAGGCCAGCGGCACCTCGGGCCAGAAGACCGTACTGCACGGTGGTTTGAACCTGAGCATCATGGACGGCTGGTGGTGCGAAGCGTACAACGGCACCAACGGCTGGTCGATCGGCCACGGCGAGGAGTACGATAACTATGATGAACAGTACCGTATCGACGCGAACAAGCTGTACGAGGTGCTCGAACACCAGATCATCCCGACCTTCTACGAGCGCAACGAGCACAACCTGCCCGTCAGGTGGCTGAAAAACGTGCGCAACGCCATCGCGACCATCGCACCGGTTTACAGCACCGACCGCATGGTCAAGGAGTACACCATGCGCTACTACCTCAAGGAGCCGCGCGCCTGAGCCATCGAAACAGCATTATGACATCCTCGACAACAACGACCATCGAGTCCCCTGCCGCCGTCAGTCTCGGCAGGGGACTCGACCTCCACTCGCCGGTCATGCTCGCCTCCGGCACCGTTTCATACGGCGAGGAGCTTTCGCAACTTTGTGATCTTTCGAAGATCGGCGGGCTGGTCACCAAGGCCATCTCTCCCGAACCGCGCACCGGCAATCCGCCGCAGCGCATCGCCGAAACTTCGTGCGGCATGATCAATGCCATCGGTCTGGCCAACGTCGGCCTCGACAAATTTGTCTCGGACAAGGTTCCGTTTTTGCAGACGATTGGCACACGGGTGATCGTCAACATCGCCGGAAAGTCGATTGACGACTACTGCCAGGTGGTCGAACGGCTCGACGCGGTCGAAGGCATCGCGGCCTACGAGTTGAACCTTTCGTGCCCGAACGTCAAGGGCGAGTGCATGATCATGGGGGTCAGCCCCGACGCAACCCGCGAGATCGTCTCGACCTTGCGCAAGCTGACCGGGCGGCACCTGATGGTCAAGCTCACGCCGAACGTCACCTCGATCAGCGCGATCGCACTCGCCGCCGAACAGGCTGGCGCGGATTCGGTCTCGCTCATCAACACCGTGGTCGGTATGGCGGTCGATCACCGCACCCGCAAGCCGCTGCTGAAAAACGTCACGGGCGGTCTGTCCGGCCCGGCCATCAAGCCGATAGCGCTGGCGAAGGTGTGGGAGGTGTCGCGAGCCGTGAAAATCCCGGTGGTCGGCATGGGCGGCATCGCCTCGTTCGCCGATGCGATGGAGTTCCTGCTCGTCGGAGCGAGCGCCATCCAGATCGGCACGATGAACTTCGTCTATCCCGACATCGGCGAAAAGATCGCCATCGCGATCGACGAATTCTTCTCCGCGCCGGGTGCGCCAAAGTTCAGCGAGTATGTCGGAAGCCTTATTGTGTAGGGGCAGGCCTCGCGCCTGCCCTCAATCGGACTGATCCGACCGATCTTTTTTATCTTTCACCCAAACACCACACCATGCGCATAGGAATCGGCATAGACGTCCACCAGTTTGCAGAGGGCCGAAAGCTCATCATCGGCGGGGTTGATATTCCCTCCCCGGTCGGCCTCCACGGCCACAGCGACGCCGACGTGCTCTTGCACGCCATCAGCGACGCCCTGCTCGGCGCGGCGGCCCTCGGCGACATCGGCAAGCACTTCCCCGACACCAGCCCCGACTACAAAGACGCCGACAGCATGATTCTGCTCAAGCACGTCTGCAAGCTGCTGGCGCGCGAAGGGTACAAACCGGTCAACGTCGATGCCATGCTGCTGCTCGAAAAGCCGAAGATCGCCCCCTACATCGACGAAATGCGCCGCAACATCGCCCGCTGCCTCGGTCTGGAGCTGAACGCCGTGTCGGTCAAAGCCACCACCAACGAAAAACTCGGCTACGTAGGCCGCCAGGAAGGCGCCTGCGCCCACGCCGTGTGTCTGATCGAGAACACCTGAAAACCCGGAATTGCCTCCCCGCATTCAGGAGGGTTTCAACCCTCCTGACATTGAACATCTTACATTCTCTTCAGTTGCCCCGGTCTTCAGACCGGGGTTGACAAAGTGGACGCCTCCAATGCAAGAAAGAAGTTCCGTTGCATTTCCACCAAGTCCACAATCTCACATTTCTACCCCACCTCGCCGCGAAGCACCTGCACGGGCAGATAACTCGTAGCCTTTCTTGCCGGGCCTACTGACGAGATCACCGCAATCAGAATGCCGAAGCCGATCACGATCAGGTGCACGTCGGGAGTTTCAGCAACGAGCAGGCGGTCGGCGCTGACGACGCCCGCGCTGCTCGGCGCGAAGCGGATCCTGCTGATGATGTCGCAGATCAGGTGCCCGATCGGGCTGCCAACCAGCACGCCGAAGGTGCCGATGATCAGCCCTTCGAGCATGAAGATGCGCGTGATGCTCTTGCGCTGCACACCCATCGAGCGCAGGATGGCGATATCCTTCACCTTTTGCAGCACCACGGTCGTCATGACCGACGACACGCCAAGCCCCGCTACCACGAAGACGAAACTCACCAACACCAACGTGATGATGCCATTGCGATTGTAGAAATCGATCACGTTCTTGTTGCTTTCGCTCCAGCTCTTGGTGTCGTAGCCGGTCAGCTTCTCGATCCTCGCCGCAAGCGCGTCGGCCTGGCCAATATCGGCGATCCGCAGACCGATGCCGGTGACGGTATTCGAGGCAAGAGACTCCATTCGCTGCGCCAGCGCCAGATTGACATACGCCTCCCGGTCATCCTTGGTGTTGAAGCCGCTCCTGAAACGGCCCACCACCATGACCGGATACTCGTGTCCCTCCTTGTCAACCAGCACGATCGTGTCGCGATACTTGGCCTTGAGCTTGTCGGCCAGCATCGAGCCAAGAATGATGCCGTTCGGCGTCCACTCCAGCTCGGAGAGCGCCTCGGAATCGAGCAGGTTTTTTTTCAGCCCGGCGATCTCTCCTTCGAGCGACGGCACGACCCCCCTGGCGAAGCATGCATTGAAACGATTCTTGTTGCGGGCGAGCAACTTGCTGGTCACGTAGGGCGAAATATCGACAATCTGCTTTATCGGACTGATCGTCGCAATCACTTGGTTATAGTTCTTGATGACCACCTTGCGATCGGTGGTTACGTTCTTGCGGACAAAAGCGATCCGCCCCGGCATGATGCCGAGGAGGTTGTCGGGCACCTCCTGCACGATGCGATCCGCGCCGATGGTGATGTGCGGTGCGACATCGATGAGCTTCAGGAACACGCTCAACGATGAACCCCGCGCCACCCCGATGGTGGTAATCATCATCGCCGAACCGACAGCCACGCCAAGCACCGTCAGAAAGGTCTGGCGCTTTCGCTCCCGCAAGTGCACCCAGGCAAAGCGAAGATGGTCAAGGAAGGTCATATTCCGATGGATTCAGGGAATTTCAACGCACCGTATTTCATCATGCCGCAATGAAATATCAGCCAAATACTCTATCTTGATCATCATAAAACGCGCCATGGTTTCACTGGTGTATTTAATGAAATTAAGCCATCAAAACCTAACCTGAGCAAGCGAGGAGAGAACAGCGTGAAAAAAATCGGAATTCTTACCAGCGGCGGCGACTGCGGCGGACTGAACGCCGTCATCAAGGGCGCCGCGCTCATGGCCCTGAACAAAGGGCTTGAACTCTATGTGATCCCCAACGGCTACGCCGGACTGTACAACCTCTTGAACCAGGAGCGGCTGGTGCGGTTCGACGAGGCCCGCCTCGACCAGTTCGAGGCAAGCTTCGCCGGTTCGGAAGCGGGCCATTCGCGGGTGAAAATCAAGGCGATCAGCAACCCCGACAAGTACAACCGCATCAAGATCGGCATGAAAAAGTTCGATCTCGACGCGCTCATCATCAGCGGCGGCGACGATTCGGGCAGCGTGATGATCGACCTGAACCAGAACGGTGTGCAGTGCATCCACTGCCCGAAAACGATGGACCTCGACTTGCAGACCTACTCGGTCGGCGGCGACTCGACCATCAACCGCATCGCGCAGTTCGTCGAAGATCTGAAAACGACGGGCCGCACCCACAACCGTGTGCTGGTCACCGAGGTGTTCGGGCGCTACGCCGGTCACACGGCCTTCCGCAGCGGCGTGGCCGCCGAAGCGGACTGCATCCTGATTCCGGAAATTCCGGTTGACTGGGATGTCGTTTACGAACACGTCGTCGAGCGCTTCACGCGCCGCATCCGCCAGAGCGACGTGCACAGCGGAACCTACACCATCGTGGTGGCCGAGGGAATGAAGAACGCCGACGGCACGGAAATCGTCGATGAGTCGGCGGGCATCGATGCCTTCGGTCACAAAAAGCTGGCTGGCGCGGGCAAGTACGTCTGCCAGGAGATCAAGAAGCGCTTCAAGTCCGACCCCCGGATGCCGCTCTTCATGAAGGAGACCGGCATGTTCGTCGAAGGCATCTACGAAATTCCGGAAGTTCGCGAAATCCATCCGGGCCACCTCGTGCGCGCCGGACACTCCTCGGCCTACGACATCAACTTCGGCTTCGAGGCCGGCGCCGCCGCCGTGCTGCTCCTGCTCGATGGCAAGACCGGCGTGACCATCTCCAAGGTCAAGGGGCGCAAGGTCGAGTACATCGAAGCATCAAAGGCGATCGAACAGCGCTACGTCGATCTCGACCAGGTCGCCATGTACGAATCGCTCGGCACCTGTTTCGGCAGACCGGCGGTGCCCTACGAGCCGATCCTGCGAGAGGTTGACGGAGTTTACGAAAGGATTTACTGAAGAATAGTGGACTTGATGGAGCTGGTGGGCGGAAGAAAAATCCTTTGTCCACCAGCTCCACACGGTATGACTCCGCTCAAATTCCCCCCTCCCTGCTTTCAAAAAATTCAAAACGGACTATCTTAGAAGAAAAATTCTTTACCGTTTTTTTCACTCAATTCTATCTGTTCATGCACAACTCGCTTAAAATATGGATGAACGGCGAACTGGTTGACTGGAGTGACGCCAAAATCCACGTCATGTCCCACGTCGCCCACTATGGTTCGTCAACCTTCGAGGGCATCAGGTGTTACGATACCGCCAAAGGCTCGGCGCTGCTCTTCCTCGACGAACATGTCCGCCGCCTCTGGGAGTCGTCGAAAATCTACCGCATAGAGATTCCCTATTCGGAAACCGAGATCAAGGACGCCATTATCACCACCATCAAGGCGAACAACCATAAAGCCTGCTACGTCCGTCCGCTGGTTTTCCGCGGCCAGGGCGCGCTTGGCGTCAATCCGCACCGGGCCTCCATCGAGGTCGCCATCGCCACCTGGGAGTGGGGTTCCTACCTCGGCGAGGACGTGCTCGAAAACGGCGTGGATGTCAAGGTCTCCTCATGGCAACGGCTCGCGCCGAACACCCTGCCTTCATGGGCCAAGGCAGGCGGCAACTACATGAACTCCCAGCTCATCAAAATGGAGGCCATCTCGGACGGCTACGCCGAAGGGCTGGCGCTCGACCATAACGGCTACGTTGCCGAGGGAAGTGGCGAGAACATCTTTGTCGTCCGGCACAACATCATCTACACGCCGCTGGCAGCGCAGTCGATTCTGCCGGGATTCACCCGCCATGCGGTGATGCACATCGCAAAGGAACTCGGCTACGAAGTTCGCGAAACGCTCATTCCGCGCGAAGCGCTCTACATCGCCGATGAAATCTTTTTGACCGGCACGGCTGCTGAGATCACCCCGGTCAGAAGCGTGGACAAGTACCCGATCGGCAACGAACGCCGCGGCCCGGTCACCGAAGCCTTGCAGCACGAGTACCTCAAAATCGTCCACAGCGGAGAGGATCCGTACAACTGGCTGACGTTCATTTGAACGGAAAGGCATGAGCTGGGATACAATCGTCGGCCACGAACACCAGATACGGGTGCTCCAAACAGCGCTCGCGTCGAATCGCTTGGCTCATGCCTATCTGTTTGCCGGGTCTGAAGGTTCGGGCAAGGAGACCGTGGCGTTTGAACTCGCCAAAATCCTCAACTGCCGGAGTTCCCGTGACTTGCCGGGCGAAGGCTCGTGCGGCGAGTGCGAAAGCTGCCGCCAGGCCGATCGGCTCATGCACCCCAACATCGAGTACCTCTTCCCCGTCGAAGCGGCGCTGCTCGAAACCATCGATCCGTCGAAAAAGGAGAACAAAAAGCTCGCCGAGGCGCGGGAGCGCTACGAAGCTCTGCTCGACGAAAAGCGGCGGAACCCGTTCTTCACGCCCGCCATGGAGCGCTCGATGGGCATCCTGACCGAGCAGGTGGTGATGTTGCAGCAAAAGGCCTCGCTCGCCCCGCGCGACGGCGGCAAGAAGGTATTCATCATCTCGCAGGCGGAGCGCTTGCACCCGACGGCGGCAAACAAACTACTCAAGCTGCTCGAAGAGCCGCCGGCGCACGTGGTGTTCGTGCTGGTGAGTTCGCGCCCGGAATCGGTGCTGCCCACCATCCGCTCACGCTGCCAGCTTCTGAACTTCGCCCGCCCGAAACCGGCGGAGATCGAAGCGTGGATAGCGAAACGCGCCCCGCAGCTCGACGAATCGGAGCGGCGCTTCATCGTGAGCCTCTCACGCGGCAACCTCTCCAGCGCACTCGAACTGATCGAAGCCGAAACCGGCGACGGAGCCGCACCGGCGGTGGTCGGCATCCGCAACAAAGCCATCGACTACCTCCGCAACATCCTCGTGCCTGCGAAGTTCCACGAAGCGATCGGCGCGTGCGAAGAGCTGGCGAAAAGCTCGTCGCGCACCGAACAGCTCATCTTTCTCGATGCCCTGCTGCTCTTCTTCCAAGACGTCACCCGCCGCGCCATCGACCCCGCCTTCCCGGAACTCAACAACCCGGACATCGCGGAGAGCACCAACCGCTTCGTCAAAGCCTTCCCCAACCGCGACCTCTATCGAGCCTCGACGGTGATCGAAGAAGCGATGCGCGCGATCAACCGCAACGCCAGCGTGCTTTTGGTGATGGCCGGTTTGACAGCAGAGTTGCGGGGGATATTGCAGGGGAAATAACAAAGGACGAAAAGGACTTCAGGGACTGAAAGGGAAAGGACAAAGCCCAGGAAGCATCGTCTTCAACTCTTCCTCTCATAAGACGTATAGGTCCTATAGGACTTATAAGACCTATACCCCGCTCACCCCGCCCCCGTCGTTGCATCGAGCCAGGCCAGATACTCCGACGATCCACCGGTGATTGGCAATTGAATAATCTCCGGGACATCGTAGGGGTGATATTCGCGGATGTAGCTTTCGAGGGCGGCGTATCGCTTCGTCGTGGTTTTGATGAAGAGCGAGACCTCATCGTCGTTCTGTATCTGGCCGTCCCAGAAAAAGAAGCTGCGAATGTCGGAGAGCTGCACGCAGGCGGCGAGGAGGTTTTCGAGTATGCCACGGGCCAGCTTTTCAGCCTCGTCGCGCTCTGGCGCGGTGGTGATGACCATGCAGTAGCCGCTTGATTCCATGTTCAATGCCGTTTTGATGTTCTCTTCCCCGTAATCAATGCGAGATGCGAGGGCAGACACGCAGGTCCGCCCCTACGGATGACTGACAAACCGCAGCCAATCCCCCATTATCAATTATCCATTCACAACTCGATCAGCTCCTTCGTGAACCGCTGCAAGGGTTCCGCGCCGTCGGGGCCGAGGGCTACCATGTCTTCGATGCGGACGCCGAAGCGGCCCGGCAAATAGATGCCTGGCTCGATGGTGAAGAGCGTGCCTTCGCGGAGGGTGCCGGTGGAGGCGGTGCCAACGCGCGGCGCTTCGTGCACTTCGACGCCGACGCCGTGACCGAGGCCGTGGCCGAAGGCTTCGCCGTAGCCCGCGGCGGCGATGAAGTTACGCACTTCGGCGTCGAGGTCGCGGGCGGCCATGCCAGCCTTCGCCGCGTCGATGCCGAGCTGCTGCGCCTCCCGGACGATGCGGTAGACCTCGCGCTGCTCGTCGGATATTTTGCCGAAGGCGACCGTGCGGGTCTGGTCGGAGGCGTAGCCATCGACGATGCACCCCATGTCGATCACGATGAGCGAGCCGGGCTGGAAGGCGGCGGCGGTCGGCTTGGCGTGCGGCATCGCGCCGCGCGGGCCTCCGGCCACGATGGGGTCGAAGGAGTCCTTCTCCGCCCCGAGCTTGCGGTGGCGGTAGGTGATTTCGGCGGCGATGTCGATTTCGGTGACGCCGGGGCCGATCATGCCGATCACCGCTTCGAGCACCGTTTCGCTGAGGGCGACGGCGCGGCGCATCCGGTCGAGCTCCTCGATGTGATTGATCTCGCGGAACTCGTCGAAAAAGGCGGAGACCGGCGCGAATTCGAGATGGCCGAGCTTCTCCGAAAGCTGCTGCTGCTCGTGCCAGGTAACGTGCTCAACCTGCAACGCCATCTTGTCGCCAAGCCTGAACGTACCCGACGCAAGCTCTACGGGAAGCGGGTCTTTGAGTATCACCGTGGCAATGCCGCTGGTCTCTTGCCGAACCTGCTCCTGATATCGGAAATCGGTAAACAGCACGGAGGTTGCATCTCCGGCAAAAAGCAGTTTGGCATTCGAGCCGCTGAAGCCGGTCAGCCAGCGGATGGTCGCCAGATCGGTCACGAGCAGCGAGTCCAGCCCGGCAGCGGCCATTTTCCTGAAAATTCTGGTGCGCAGTGTGCTACGGTAGGTATGCAGAAGATCTTGCGACATGAATCGTAATACAGAGTGAAAAAATCGCGTCAGCCGCCCCCAACGCTCATCGGCTTTTTGCAAAAGGGCTGACAGTTAGTATAATGTACAGTAATAATTTCTTCAGGGCGCCTTTTAAAAAGTGTCATGATCCCGACTTATGGAGAGGGATTTCGAGCACTGACCAGTTTCGTCCAGACCCATCAGGACGGGATAATGAGTTTTTCAAGCGCCTTTCATTTCGACCCCGCTTTGCATCACTATGCGTCAACAGGAGATTCTTCAGAAGCTGCTGGAGGGCCACGACCTTTCCCGGCAGGAGATGGAAACGTGCATGAATTCGATCATGGAGAACCTGTTCTCCGAAGCCGGTACCGGAGCGATCCTGGCGCTGTTGCAGAAAAAGGGGATCTCCCCCGCCGAGGCGATCGGGGCGTGTGAATGCATCGTGTCGAGGGCCACGCCGGTCACGCTCGACCCGCAAGCGGTCGATACCTGCGGCACGGGCGGCGATCACACGGGCACCTTCAATATTTCGACCGCCGCGGCCTTCATCGCCTGCGGCGCGGGTGTGCCGATCGCCAAGCACGGCAACCGCTCGATCACGAGCAAATGCGGCAGCGCCGACGTGCTCGAAGCGCTCGGCTACCAGGTCGATCTTCCGCCCTGCGCCACCGAGGAGCTGTTCCGCCAGACCGGTTTCGCCTTCCTCTTCGCCCCGCTCTACCATCCGTCGATGAAGGCCGTGGCAGGAATCCGCAAAGAACTCGGAATCCGCACGATCTTCAACATGCTGGGGCCGGTCATCAATCCGGCGCGGGTGCGGAGGCAGCTCATCGGCGTGTTCGATCCTTCGGTGATGGAGATTTACGCCGAGGTGCTCGCGCTCGCCGGATGCGACCACGCCATGCTCGTGCACGGATGCGCGGGCAACGGCATGGGCATGGACGAACCGAGCGTCTGCGGGCCGACTTCGATGATCGAGCTGATCGACGGCGAGGTGATTCGCCACACCGTCGAGCCGGAGGAGTTCGGCCTCGGCAGGTGGGAGATCGGCGACCTCGCCGGTGGAGACAGCCTGGCCAACGCGCAAATCATCCGGGAGATTCTCGATGGCTCGGCGTCGCAGGCCAAAATCGACGCCGCGCTCTTCGCCTCGGCCATCACCTGCTACGTTTCAGGCATGGCCTCCTGCATCGACGAGGGAATGAGCATGTCCAAAGGGAGCCTCGAAACCTGCCAGGCGCTGGAAAAGATGAACCTGATCATCGAAATGAACCGGCAACTGGCGACAAAATGCGATTCGGCATCAAACTAAATGCCCTTACAATTTGCCGGAAAACATGTATTATATTTGCTGTCTGTTTCCAGCCGAAGCAAGAATCTGTAAATCATGAACGGAAGCGATACGCTCAATCCTGAACTGCAACTGAACATCGACGAGAAACTGCATCAGTCGGGGATCAGCCAGTCCAGACAGAAAATCATCCAGCAGGCCCTCGAAAATGTCAACCGGCCCGGATTCCGTATCGAGCCATCCGCGATTCTTCCGCTCATGAAACCGGTCACCTGGTTTCCGCCGATGTGGGCCTTCGCCTGCGGCGTGGTCTCCACTGGTGAAAGCGTCTCGCACAACTTCTCGATTCTGCTCCGGGGCGTCATTCTGGCCGGACCGCTCATGTGCGCCATGTCGCAGACCATGAACGACTATTTCGACCGTGAGGTTGACGCCATCAACGAGCCGGAGCGCCCGATTCCGTCCGGCAAAATCTCCAAACAGGCAAGCTGGCTCATCACCTTCGGGCTGATTCTCACCGGCTTTCTGGTCGCCCTGTCGATTCATCCCTACGTGATGGCCATCGCCTTCGTGGGCGTCCTGATGTCGCACGCCTACTCCGGGCCGCCGATCCGGGCGAAGCGCAACGGCTGGTACGGCAACCTGATCGTAGGCCTCGCCTACGAGGGCGTCGCCTGGCTGACCGGCAGCTTCGCGATCACGCAGGGCGTACCTTCGACCGAGTCGATCGCGCTGGCCATAATTTTTTCGCTTGGCGCGCACGGTATCATGACGCTCAACGACTTCAAGTCGGTCGTGGGCGACAAAATCCGCAAGGTCGCCTCGATTCCGGTGCAGCTCGGCGAGAAGAACGCAGCCATCCTCGCCTCGGTGGTGATGGACGCCGCGCAAGTCGCGGCCATCGCGATTCTGGTCGCCAAAGGCTCCACGATCCCGACGGCCATCGCCGTGACGCTGCTGGTCATGCAGCTCCCGATGCAAAAAATCCTGATCGACCACCCCGCCGAAAAAGCGGTGTGGTACAACGCCTTCGGAACGCTGCTCTACGTGCTCTCCATGATGGTCTGCGCCGTGGGCATAAGGCCGTAGCAGGCCTGATCTCTTTTCCCTATAGGACGTATAGGCCTTATAAGTCCTATACGTCCTATTCTTTACCCCGGCGCACGAAAACCATTTCGTTTTTACGAACTATTGAGTATCTTCCGGTTCAATTTTTTAACGCCAATCGATCCAACCATGTCCAAAGTTTGCGTACTGACCGGAAAAAGGCCGATATACGGCAACAACGTTTCCCATGCCAATAACCACACCCGCACCCGTTTCGAGCCGAATCTGCATACCAAGAGAATCTGGATCGAGGAAGAGAAGCGCTGGGTCAAGGTTCGCCTGACCGCCAAGGCGATGAAAATCATGTCCAAGACCGGCACCGCCGAACTGGCCAAGCTTCTGAAATAAGCATCGCCAAAAGCGAAGTTTCCCAATTCCCATTTGACAAGGCTCATCCACCGGTTGAGCCTTTTTTTATCCATGGAAAAAACCATCACCATCTACACCGACGGCGCATGCAGCGGCAATCCGGGCAAAGGCGGCTGGGGCGCGTTGCTCATGTACGGCGGCACCCGGAAGGAGATTTCGGGATACGCCCCCGCCACGACCAACAACCGCATGGAGATGATGGCCGCCATCAAGGCGCTTGAAGCCCTGAAAGAACCTTGCCACGTCGATCTGTACAGTGATTCAGCGTATCTGGTCAACGCCATGAACGAAGGGTGGCTGAAGCGCTGGCAGAAAAACGGCTGGAAAACCGCCGCGAAGAAACCGGTGGAGAACATCAACCTCTGGCAGGAAATCGTGAAGTTGACTACATTACACCGCGTCTCCTTTCACAAAGTCAAAGGGCACAGCGACAACCCGCACAATAACCGGTGCGACGAGCTGGCCCGGCTTGCCATCAAGGATAACTCCTAACTTTTTCTACCTTATGAGCGGCAACGAGTCCATGCCCGCGACGCCTGGGTTGCAGGCCCCAAAAAAGAAAGGCCCGAAAGTCATCGCCACCCTTTTTGTCATGGGGCTCGTCGTCGTGCTCACAGGCTACCTCTGGATCAACTGGAAAAAACCGCGCCTCGCGCCCGAACCGCTCTCGCCGGAGCTGACGACGATCATCCAGAACATGCCGGGCACCTCCGACGCCATGATCTACGTCGGCATGAAGGATATTCGCGAAAGCAAATTCTGGAAGGAGGCCGTGCCCGATTCGATCAAGAGCAGCCCGATTCTCAGCCTCGGCAAACGAACCGACAGCCTGATGAAAGTTGCGGGTATCGATCTCAACAACGATCTCGACACGCTGCTCGTGAGTTTCCAGCGCTCGGGCCGGAAGCAGCAGAACTTCATCGGCCTTGCGTGCGGCCCCGTCGCCCGAAAGGCGCAAGCGCGGCTTCTCGATGCCGCGAGCATCCAGAAAGCGGAGATTGCCGGACGCCCGGCGTACATGCTCGACAGCACACTCTGGGTCAGCCCGATGGGCGGCAGCCGACTCGCCATCGCCAGCAGCAGCGACAACCTCGAAAAGTTCTTCAGGCCATCTGGCCATCTTTTCGAGCGCGATTCGACCACGGCCTCGCTGATCAGAAAAACACCCTACAAATCGCACGTCTGGTTCGCCCTCGCCTCGCCACAGTGGACGGCGGGCGCGCTGCAAAGCCTCACCTCGAAGAACAGCGATATGAAGTCGGTCGGCAATCTGAACCGTTTGCAACAGATTTCGATGTCGGTGAAGTTCGACGACAACGGACTCAAGGGACAGTCCGAATGGGTTTACAAGGATCGCCAGGCGGCATTCTTCGCCTCCACCTTCCTGTGGGGCGCTATCGAACTGTCGAGCATCTCCGGTTCGAGAACCTCGGAGTCGGCCAAGGAGCTGCTCAGGCACCTCAAGGTGAACCAGAACCTCGAATCGGTCATCGTCACGGCTGACCTGCCGGAGACCATCTTCAGAAAAAGCGGCAAAAAAGAGTGAGCGCGTTACCGGTGATCTGACGGATCACCGGTTTGCCGGAAACGAAGAAATCCGTCCTGCCGAACCGCCTCAACGCCCGCGCCAACCGGAACGCTCCGACCCGACTGATTGTCGAGCAGCCCCGCGATCCGGGCGAGCGCCTGGCTGTCAACCGGAAGCCCCTGCAACTTCAGCGCCCGTTTGAGAATCTCTTTCCGCTCGAAAATCGAGAGCTGCCGCATCGCGCCGACGTGCAGCTTGCCACCCGCGAGGTCAAGACCCGGCTGTGCTTCGAGCAGGCGCGAAATGTGCAGATCGATGAACGCTTCGAGCTCGCCCGCCTGCGCCGAAAGACGTTGCATCGATGGCGAAAATTTGCTCCCGAATCGCTCTTCGATCACCGGAATCACGCGGTTTCGGATGAAATTACGGTCATACTCGATGCCTTCGTTGGTGTGATCGTCTCTCCAGGCGATCTGTTTTTCTTCGAGATAGGCCACGATCTCCCAACGGGTGAAGGGCAGAAGCGGCCTGATGATCGCACCGTGCCGCGCCCGTATTCCCCGCAAGCCCGAAACCCCCGTGCCGCGAAAAAGATTGAAGAGCACGGTTTCGGCATTATCGCCACTGTGGTGCCCCGTCGCGATCCGGGTGAAACCAGCCTCGCGGCAAAGCTCGTCGAAAAAGTCGTAGCGCAGCGAGCGCGCACTCTCCTCGACGGACTTTTTCCACGCCAACGAAACGCTGGCCGTATCGAAGCGCCGCACGTGGCATTCGATGCCGAGCGCCCGGCACACATCGCGGACGAACGCCTCGTCGCCGTCGCTCTCCTTGCCACGGAGCGTGAAATTGCAGTGCGCCACGCCGAGGCGGCAGCGCAGCACTGGCGACGCCGCCGCGAAAAGATGCAAGAGCGCCATCGAATCCGGCCCGCCGGAGACCGCCAGCAACACTGCGTCGCCGCTTTCGGCAAGCCTCTGCCGCCGGATATTTTCAAGAAATTTTTTCTCGATCCTGTTCATTGAGTCGCCTGTCCGCTTGCTCATTTTTGCGATGGAAAATGCTGGCCGATACCACGTTTTCAGAGATCGACGAGAAACATACTATCGCCGATCTCCCGTTTTTGCAATCCCGCCGACGGCCGCCCGATCGAACGGGATGATGGTAAATAAGACAAATTTGGCTATCATTAGCCTCAAATCTGGATCATCAGCTCATGCGCATCGCACCATACGGAACCGGCAGCGTCGTCAAAACCGCCATTTTCTGCATCATCGTCATCATCGCGGGCATCTTTCTGCCGCAACCCGGAGGCTCTATTCTTGTCGCCGCCGCGCTTCTGTTTCTCCTCTTCACGCTCTATTTCTATCGCGATCCTGAACGCGCCGCGCCTGCCGAACCTGGCCTCGTCATCGCGCCCGCCGACGGCAAGATCGTGCTGAAGCAAACGGTGGATCACCCCGTCACCGGACCGAATTCGACCCTCGTCAGCATCTTCATGTCGCCCTTCAACGTCCACGTGAACCGGATTCCTGTCGATGGCACGGTGCACGACTGTCAATACCACGAGGGCAAGTTCCTCATGGCCTTCGACCACCGCAGCATGTCGGACAACGAGCGCATGGAGATCACGCTCGACACCGCCGCCGGGCCGGTCTGGTTCTCGCAGGTATCGGGATTCGTGGCCCGCAGGATCGTCTGCGAACTCAAAGCCGGGCAGGAGGTGACGCGCGGCAGCCGCTTCGGCATGATCAAGCTCGGATCGCGGGTCGATATCGCCCTTCCGGCCTCGGTGCGCGTCACGGTTTCGGTGGGAATGCAAACCACTGCGGGCGAAACGGTTCTCGGGGGAATGGAGAGTTTTTGATCGAAAACTTTTTGGTTTGAGTGCCTTCTTTGTTAAGTTTTGCTTGCGGTAACGCGCAAACTACCGGTGTCATGAAACCATAACCGCAATCGCGGAGCAAGCTTTTCAGGACGCCACATCAATTTGTACACTTTCCGGAGATACATCCATGTTCGGTTTAGGCGGCCAGGAACTCATTCTCATTTTGCTCATCGTCCTTCTCCTTTTCGGCGCGCAGAAGCTGCCCGAACTGGCCAAAGGACTTGGCAAAGGCATCAAGGAGTTCAAAAAAGCTCAGAGTGAAATAGAGGAAGAGTTCAACAAAACGGTGGACGAGCCATCGAAAAGCGAGAAAAAGGCCTGAATCAGAAAACGCGCTTCAGCCATTTTTTTCATAGACACACTACCTGCCCGGCAGCGATTCCCCTTCTATCCGGTAACCTTTTCAGGATAGTCGGCCACGCGAGGATCATCGCAAACAACAGACCATTCACGGTTTTCCAGACTCGCCACCGGGTCTGGAACTGACCTGTCGATCAACCGTATCTGACCCCGGAATGCGATGCCTCTGCCATTTTTGTTTCATGAACTCACCGGCGAGAACATCACTTGGAACGGCAGCGAAAACTCTGGCCATCCGCATCCGCCGAGCCGTTCACTGATCGCGATTCGGCGACACGCGCAGGGTGACCGGAAGCGGTAACAGCAAGCAGCGCTTTTCAAACACGCTTTTTTAGCGTTATCTTTGGAGCTGTCAGCCCGCCGAACCCATAACGCTCCATCTCATGCTCAAAAGCCTCTACGTCAGGGATTTCGCGCTCATCGACGAACTTTCGGTCAGCTTCGCGCCCGGCCTGACCATCATCACCGGCGAGACCGGCGCGGGCAAATCGATTCTGATGGGAGCGCTGAACATGGTGCTCGGCGAGCGGGCGAGCGCGGAGGTGGTTCGGGCCGGGGCGCGCAAGGCGGTGATCGAGGCGGTCTTCGGCGGCGAGCACTACGAGAGCATTGGCGAGATGCTCGACGAGGAACAGATCGAGCGTACGCCGGAGCTGATTCTGCGGCGCGACATTTCAGCGACGGGCCAGTCACGCTGCTTCATCAACGACACGCCCTGCACGGTCGCCCTGCTGAAGAAAGTCGGACAGCAGCTCGTCGATCTGCACGGCCAGCACGACCACCAACTCCTTCTGCACGCCGAAACCCACGCCGGAATGCTCGACGGCTTCGGCCTGCTTCACGCCGAAACCGCGCAATACCGCAACACGCTCGACGAGTACCGCGCACTCCGCCGCGAGCTGCAAAGCCTCAACGAACGCGCCGAAGCGCTCCGCCAGAAGCGCGACTTCATCGATTATCAGTACCGGGAACTCGACGCGGCGGCGCTGGTCGAAGGCGAGGAGCGCTCGATTGACGAGGAGATCAACCTGCTCGAAAACGCCGAAACGCTCTTCAACCTCGGCACGGAGCTTGGCCAGAATCTCTACGAATCGGAGAGTTCGGCCTACACGGCGCTTTCGGCGGCGGTGCACCTGCTCGAAAAGCTCAACGCGATCGACAAGAGTTTCGAGCCGTGGCTCGAAGAGCTGCGCGGCGCGACGGCCACGGTGGAGGAGCTGAACCGCTTTGCCGGAAGCTACGCCGACGGCATCGAGTTCAACAGTGACCGCCTCGATGTGCTGCGCGAGCGGCAGATGCTCTTGCAGCGCCTCGCCAAGAAGCACGGAAAAAGCATCGACGAACTGATCGCCCTGCGCGACCGGCTCGCCGAGGAGCTGTCACTCGAAGAGAATGTGGCGGGCGAACTTGCGGCCATCGAAGCCGACATTCGTAACGCCCGCGCGGCGCTCTCGGCCTCGGCGAACAGCCTGTCGGAGCATCGGCGCGAAGCCGCCGGGCGGCTGGAGCAGGAGATCATGCAGGGCCTTTCGACGCTCGGCATTCCGCACAGCGCCTTCGAGGTGCGCTTCACCCGCGAAGCCGCGCCGGACGGCGACATCGAGATCGACGGCACGCGCTACCGGGCCTTCGACAACGGCTGCGACCGCGTCGAGTTCATGATCTCGACCAACCTCGGCGAGTCACCGAAACCCTTGGCGAAGGTGGCCTCCGGCGGCGAAATCTCGCGCGTCATGCTCGCCATGAAGAGCGCTCTCGCCCGCTCGGCGGAGCTGCCGATTCTCGTGTTCGACGAAATCGACACCGGCATCAGCGGCAAGGTGGCGCAGTCGGTCGGCTTCAGCCTCAAGCGCCTCTCGCGGATGCACCAGATCATGGCCATCACCCATCTCCCCCAGATCGCCGCGATGGGCGACCTGCACCTGGCGGTCGTCAAGCGCATCGAAGGCGAGCGAACCTTCACCGGCGTCACCCCGCTCGACGCCGCCCGGCGCGTGGAGGAGGTCGCCCGCCTCTTCAGCGGCGAAACCATCTCCGAATCATCACGCAAACTCGCCGAGGAGCTGATCGAAGCAGGAAGGTCGGCTTAAGCGTGGGAGCAACCTGGGAGCGCCATGCACCAGCTTGGCAATGGAGCCGAAGGCTCCACACAATCAAGGCATCGAAACATTTTCGCGATGCAGGCTTAACATCGAAAACCTCCATAAACATCAAGTCGAAAATTTTGTACTTGTGATACTCTCGTAATCTGTGTAAATATAAAACGTAAGCCTCGCCGTTGAGCTTACTCAGTACCCCTTTCGAGACGGCTTTCCAAATGAGTAGAACTGATCTGATGTTACACAAGCGACGGCATTACTGACAGGTGCTTTGATTCTACGATTACTGATGAACTTGCGTGATGGGTTCTTTGAGTGAAGCTTGAACCTTGCCGGTTTAGACTGATCTGTATAAACCGGCAGGATTAAATGATTGTTAATGTGGTTAAGTTATATATAAATAATCAATTGGCTGGTCTGTGAGTATGGTTATGAGGTTGTCTTATACAGAAAGAAGCTTTCTGCCTTTTCTGGATTAGGCAGATCAGTCTAAACATTGTTGGGCGTCTTGGCAGAAGGAGGTAGCTTGAGCAATTTTTTTTCGAGGATATTCCGCAAAAAGGTGGCGAAAACCCCGCTAGAAGAATTTATTGCCACCATAACACCAGAGCAGTTCCAGAGTAGTTACCGGTCAGTCAAAGACCCAACCCTTCGGGTCCCTGCTGCATTGTCTACTTGGGTTTTGTACCTTGCGCATCGTTTTTCCTCAGGATTGCGAGAGATGCTGACTTCTGTTGAAAAGACGTTCGAAACCAGTAGCTCTTATCCCTACGACTGTGTTGCCTTCGAGGCTGCTGCTTTCTGCCATTACTGGGTGGTGCGTGAATTCCTCAATGCCGACGAAGACGAGGATGGCGAACCGGAAGGCAATGACTATTTCGAGTGTTTGAAGAACTCGGCGAACATCACTAGCTCGCTTCTCTCAAGCAAAACGGGTTTTGCCATGCCAGATGATCTACTCATGAAGCGCAGTATCGCTTACTCATACGAGGAGAAATGTAAAGCGGTCAGGCCGGAGGAAAAGTTTGCCAACCTTCTCATCTCTTCCATGCAGAGTGGATCGCCGACAAAACGTTCCCCTGTCGGAATTCAAAGCAGTCTGCCGCTTCAGCTATGCATTGCGTCGTACATACCCATTTTCGAGTCAACCCTGCTTGCTGAATTCAAGAAGGCGGCGAGAGTTATGTTTCTCGCCGATCAGGAAGGTGCCTTGTGACAACGACGCCCAACCCTGCGCCCCTAAGCTCCACGTTAGGCATCACCATGACTAGTTCAAAACTGCTCGAAGATTTCAAGTACCTTAGAGGTCACTGCATAGATTTGGTGCATGCGTATTTTACGTACACCAGACTTTTCAATGACAAAAATCGAGATTTGCTAACAAAGGTTGCCCCGACATTTTTTAGCGATATTGCAGACATAATGCTGCGAGATTGGCTACTGCAAGTGTGTAAATTAATGGACCCACCGAGCACAACAAGGAAGGGTGTAACGATAGAAAATATAACAATAAAGCTAATAAATGAGCAGCTCACCGATAATAAGTTGTTATCTCTGGAAATCGAAGACCTTGCTAACAAACTTCTCATCTATGGCGAGAAAATAAAGCCAGCAAGAGATAAGCGCCTCGCTCACTTCGATAGAGATCATCAAGTTAATGGCCTTGTACTTGGCGCAACAACCGAAAGCGAGCTTGACCAATTTCTGGTGAACCTGCAGAAGTATTGCGATGAAGTAGGTATCGCCATCGGGCTTGGCCCCCTCGATTTTGGTCGTGGTGGTTGCAAAGGTGACGTATTAGATTTTTTGAAATATCTTCGAAAAATGCAAAATGCCTAACCAGGCGTTCAACGCGGACAGTTTGCAACGGGGCATTTGCTTCGCAAATTTTACGCCCCGCTGCAAACAACTCCGTCGGGGAGCCGACTCCGTTCTGCCGGTTAACTTGGCGTTAGGATTATAAAAAGGAGGATTCATGGCTGAGGAAAATACTCCACTAAGAATCTTAGATTATGGCATTTCTGATAAAGAAACATTCTTGATAGGAAGAATCATCTCACAATGGGGGGCTATTGAGCATGAGATATTCATGCAATGCTTGCTAACCTATGATGATAAAGAAAAGATAGCTTTGCCTAAGGCAATGAATAATCTAAGTTTTACTGACATTTTGGATTTATGGAAAGAACGGGTTGCAAATAAAGAAAAACTGAAAGAAAGGCAAGAAATACTTTTACAGCAATATGAAAATATTAAATCATTGAAAGATTATAGAAATGCCCTGATTCATGGAATGTGGAATTGGAATATAGACGAACCGGAAGTTATTAAAACAATACGTATAAGAAAAAAAGAAATTATAACCGTTAAGTTTAAAACCGAAGACTTAGAAGACTTTTTCAAGCAAGTGGCTAGAATACTGTTTCATGTAAAATATCCTGGTGGTATTGGAGAGTTAATGGAGGAACGTATGGCTAGGGGAATGTACATTAGTCGTACTGGATATGAAATGCTATTCGGTGAAAAAAAGCCCGATGAGTAAAATAAATAGCAATAAAATTTTAACATTCAATTCCACCCAAGCCAATTTAGTCGCTATCGCGCCTAAATTGGCCGGGTGAACTGGCCGTTAGAAATAGGAAGCGAAACAAGCTATCAATATTCACGGCAATATCTCCAAACAGGAGTTTTCTATTGCTTTTCGGAATGTTTCTGTTATATCATTCCAATCCAAAACATCAACTCTGAACGGCAATTCGGATTCCTGAAATGTTTCCTTGAATTCGGCGAGCAGTTTCCAGTCAAGCGCTGAATCGGCCTTGATGGCGAGGTCGAGGTCTGACCAGGGTTTTGCCGTACCGTGAATTCGGAAGCCGAAAACGATGATTTCAGCATTCGGTACGAAACGGTTCAGAATGTTTCGCATCACTTCGAGTTCGTCCGATTTAAATACAGCTCATTGCCTGATGCCGTAAGCATACAACGGATGAATGCGTCATAATAACCCGATCCGAAGCCCTTTGCGTGATTGACATGCCCTGAAATGCAGAATTCTCTTCATCGCGGATCAGCAAATGATTGGACGGCTCTGGAAAAAATCATAAAAAAAGGCGGCACAAGCACCGCCTTTTTGCTTTTCGCAATGATGCAAATCTTTTACTCTTTGGATTCCCCCATCGAGGCGGCTTTCTCCATCTCTTCGGCTACATTGAACTCCTGAACAGTGTAGCCAGCCGGAATCTCGAATTTTGACGCCGGAACGGCAACATTTTCCTCGATGCTTGCCGCTTTCGTGGAAATGCTGCCCATTTCGCTTTTCAGCACGATATTCTTGTACATCACGCCATAAACACGCGCATTGGGCTGCTCCTTGTTCATGGCAACCGAGTACTTCTGGCCGGTTACACCAGCAATCGTTTCCGTACCCTCTTCGCGGTAATCCATGTTTTTCTTCAGCTCATTGACATCCAGGGATTTAGCCATCGTCTGCGCCATCTCCTGAAACGCCCGGAGGTCGCTTTTGGTCGCCACCTTGCTGGTTTCATCCTTGCCGTTAACAGTCTTCTTTATTTCATAAGAAATGCCGGTTTGACCGTCCGTGACCTGCATGGTATGCTCATACGTCTTGATTCCCATGACGCTCGATTCCGTAACCCTTTCCACAGCCTCTTTTCTGCCATAATCGTCAAAATAGAGCGTTTCGGTGGTCGTTCCCATGCCCATGAGGTTCTGCGGCTCATAATGCACGATGCCCGATTTGATCTCGTAACGCTTCGGGAGCGATTCCCCTGAAAGTGAAGAGACCGCGTCAGATACCGGGTTATCCGATTTTGAACAACCGGTCATCACGGACATCACGGAGAGAAGAGCGACGCCTGCTGTACGGCTTACAAACTTTTTCATGCAAGTAACTTATTGTTAGATAATAATAAAGCAACGCACGACGCTTCTGGGCGACAGATGCGTGCGCCAAAATGTAGCGAAAAATAACCCAAAAAATGTATTGACATTCAGGAAAAAACTTCATGGCGCGTTTCGGAAACACCCCGATGAAGCGTAACAGATAAGCAATTTTCCGCAAACAGGAAGCGCTTTCGAGCACTGCCCGGTGCATTGATCAGGCAGCGCATCGAGTTTGGGGGCGCGTTTCAGCGCGGCGTTTCTTCATACACCGAGACGATCAGCGAGCGCTTTTCGACGAGCCTGGGCGCTCTGGTGATCGAGCTAAGCGGTTCGATGCCCATCGATGACAGGCGTTCGGTGAGTTCGCCGAGGACTTCATCCTTGTGCAACCGCCACGTGGAGGCGAAGCAGCGCCAGAAACTCCAGCCCGCGCGTTCCAGCACCCGCTGGCGGGCGAGGTCGTGCGGCCAGCGGTCGGGGCCGTGGAATTCGTCACCGTCGCACTCGATGGCAAGACGCAGGTCGCCCGAGCCTTCGACCACCATGTCGATGCGGTATGCGCCCGTCCTGACTTGCGGCATGACCCGATAGCCACGCTCGACCAGCGCTGAGTACATCTCTCGCTCGAAGCCCGATTCGCAACGGTCGATGAGCACTTCGGCCTCCTCCTTGTCGGCGATGAGCGGCTTGTCGAAGTGCTGAAGAAGGGATCGCCGCAAGTCAAGGTCGGAGAGGTGCGACGCCGTGACGGAGCGCACCAGGTACATGCGGTCGCGAGCGCGGCTGGCCGCCACGTTGAAGCGCTGCTCGAACATGTTGCCCGCCAGCGCCTTGCAGTTGCCGGGATCGACCACCATCGAGAGGAAGATGATGTCGCGCTCGCTGCCCTGAAACGTTCGCGCATCGCCGCACTCGAACCTGCGCCGAAACAGTTCGGCGGTGTTGCACCGGTTGCGCACCAGCGTATCGATATATTTGGCCTGCTCCATGCCAAGCAGCGACACCACGCCGATGGTGCGGCCCGCGAAGCGCTCGTCCACGAGCAGCGCCGCGACTTCGTCGGCGATGAAGCTCGCCTCTTCGCGGTTGCAGTCGCTCCGCTCCCGCACGCCATTTTCGACATGCACATCCACCAGCGGCGGCTCGATCCGTTCGCTCCCTTTCGGAATCCGCAGTGGCTGGATCGCCCCCTTGTAAAACATCCGGTTGGAGTAGGCGATGATCGGCGGCACGCACCGGAAGTGCTCGCGCAGCATCACCTGCCGCGCCGCGAAGACCCGTGCCGCCAGATCGTAGAGCGAGCTGCCCGGCGTCATCGCCTCGCGGAAGGGCTGCTCCGCGAGGAAGCGGTCACGCAGCTCCTGCACTCGCTGGGCGGAGACGAACCCGGCGTCGGGCGAAACCTGCTTGTCGTCGCCGACCACCAGAATCGTTTTGCCGCGCAAGATCGCGGGCAGCGCCCAGATGTCCGACTGGCTCGCCTCGTCCACGATCACGAGATCGAAGGCTCCAATGTCGGCGGGCATCGATTCGGAGACCTTGGCGTGGCTCATGATCCAGCACGGAATCGCGGCGGCGGCGCTGGTCATGTGGTGCCGCGCGTCCCGGCGGTGGCGCGTTGCGTTGGGGCCTGTGCCGCGCCCGATGCGCCGGATCGCGGTGGCATAGCCTTGCAGCGCCTGAAGCACGCGCGGCGAGGCATTGAGTTTGGTCTCCATCCACGCCGCCAGAGCGACCATCTCCCCGTAGAGCTTCGCAAGCCCCTCTTCCAGATCGCGGCGGCGGGCTGACAGCTTCACCAGTTCATCGCGCGACTCGATCTGTTCGAGGTAACGCTTCACTCGCGCCCACGTCCAGGCCGTGCGCCAGTTGACCAGAAGCGCCGCGTCCTCGCCGGTTTGCGCCACCGGCACGGAGCGGATGCGGGCCGCGAACTTCGGCGCTCCCGCCTGGGCGAAGCGGTTCGCGGCTTCGCTGACGAATGCAAGCTCCACCTTCAGAGCCGCGATGCGCCGCAACTCACCGAGAAGCGTTGCGTACCCGGCGGCGATCCGTTCCGCCGCAAGCGCTTCGTTTCCGAGTTCCCCATCGACCAGCGCTCTGAGTTTTTCCGATACGGGGCCGGAAGTTCCTGCCAGTTTAGACTTCAAGATGGACAACTGCGTCGCCGCCTTTGCCAGATCGGCGCGGCTCAAATGAACCATCAGGTGCTCCCTGACCTTGGCGACCTCCTCGGATGTTCCGTGCAGCAGCGCGACCGGTGCTTGGGCGAAAACCGCCTCGGCCCCGCGCAAGAGCGTGACGTCATGCCGCGTGGCGAGCTGGTGCGCTTGGCGAGCTGCCGAGGCGACTGTCTCGATGCGGCGCAGCTCGCCGACGCCGCCCTCCAGCACCGGGGCGGAGAGTGCCGGCGCGAACTGGTTCCATCGCGTCAGGAACGAGACAACGCGCAAATGAAGCTCCATGAAGCTTTTGACGTGTCGCCACTCTTCGCCGCTCGACGGCGGCAAGCCTGCCACTTTCACTTTCGCCACCGCCTCCCTCGCCTCGCGGTTACCGAAAGCGATGAGTCCGAAGGGCTTCCCGGTATCCGCGCCTCGCTGTACCGCCTCGCTCACTTTCGGCGAGCCAAGCGCTTCCGGCGGAATCTCGACCGGCCGTTGCAGAAAAGTGGCTCGAGCTTCCGTCAGTGCCGTAATTTCGTCGAACAGCGCTTCGAGCGCCTGACGTTCGGCCTGAAATGACTGTTGCCTGCACCGCTGCCTCAACGTGTGCGCCCAGCTCTCGCCCAGCTCGTCGATCGCATTCAGGATCGAACAGACCGCCTCGATAGCGCCCAAAAGCTGCCGCGCCTCGTCGAGCACTTCGGGCGTCGCTGCTTTCAGGGCAGGCAACGCGCCTTCGTCCACCAGCCGCTCGATTTCACGCATCCGCACCAGAACGGTGTGCAACTGCGCGACATCGGCTGGTTGCGGCAGGTCGTCCGACGACGGCACACTGGCATCGACATAGGCCAGGTCGCTGCCGAGCTTGCGCCGCGCCTCGCGAAGCCGTCCGGCCTCCTCATCCGAAAGCGGCGGCGCATATTCGGGCGAGAGCGTGATTTCGTCGTCGAACCAGCCGTGTTCGGCCTCGCCGCTGATGACCAGTTCGGCGAGCTGCTGGGCGCGCATCGGATGGCCATCGACAGACACTTCGGCAAGTTGCGTTTCCGCGATTTCGTCGATACGGCTGTCGATGCTCGCAAGTTCGGAGTGCGCCCGGTCGATGCGGCTTGTGCAACGTTCGATCTCCCCGCGCGTGAATTCCGGATTGAGCTGCGAGACACGCGCCTGAATCGCATTGATCGCGTTCTCGAATTGCCGCAGGCTCTCGCGGTCGCCGGTGAGCATCGCCACGGTCAAGGGTTGAACCTCTTCGGGAATCTTGCTTTGCAGAACCGCAAGCGCAGGCTCGCCTCTGGAGGTCACGAGTACGCGCCTGCCGGTGGCGAGGTAGTGGCAGATGATGTTGGCGATCGTGTGCGTCTTGCCGGTGCCGGGCGGCCCCTGCACCGCGACGCCCTCGGCCTGTTCGAGCTGCTGGACGATGGTGACCTGCTCCTGATTGTACGGCAACGGAAAGAACAGCTCCCGAATCTCGCCCTTGCCGCGATCCGGGGCGCTGCCGGACAGCCCCCGAAAGTGGATGCTCTCAAACGGCGGAGGCTCATCCGAAGGCAGGGTGACGAATGCGGCTGGCCCATTCGGAATGTCGCACCCCTCCGCAAGGCGCGTCTTGAGGCTTTGCAGGTCATCGAGCAAGTAGTTGTTCGACCGGGGCCGCGTGAACAGCGCCCAGGAGTCGGTCACGACAAGATGCTCGCCCGGCGGAGGCACGGCTCCATCTCCGTCCGCCAAAGGCCGGTACGCGCCGGAGCTGTCCATGTTGGTGGCGACGAGCTTCAACAGGTCGGCATAGGAGCCGGGATCGAACGGCGTGACGGGGCGCTCCTGATTCAGCTCGATCTGCTGACGCACCGCCCGCTCCACCTCGACGGCGACTCGCCCCATGCAGCTTGCGAATGCATCGCCCTCGTAGCAGGTATCGGTGGCTCGCGGGCGCAAACAGAGCGCCATCGTCGCCTCGTCGATGCCGACCTCCATCTGCTGCGTCAACAGCGGATACTCGAAATCGACTCGGGAAACCTTGTTCTGCGACTCCTGCCACCGCAACTGCCAGGTCGCTACGCCAATGCCCCAGACAAGCTCGGTGGGCCGGGCGGTCTCTTCGGCTTCGAGCTGGTGTTTGATGGCGAACAGCGCTCCGTAAAGGTCGATAGTCTGGCGGCGCGGTTTTTCGCCCTCCGCCCACGCTTGCCAGAGCGCTGCATAGCGGGCGAGCGCCTCTTCGAGCAACTCGCGCTGTTGCCGCTCCAGCGCCTCGACCTCCTCTGCCGTTATGCCTTCCGCGGCGGGCAGGAGATGCGCTTTGAACGCCGCTTCGTCGATGGATGGTTTTGCTCCACAGGGATCATCGCTGAAGCGGATGAGCGTTTTGCACTCCTCGTCGGACGCGGGAGGCTTGTGCGCTTCAAGTCGATGGACACGCAGCCAGAAGTGGTCGCCCTCGACATCGAGGTCAAATTCGACGCCCGGAAGTCCGACGAGATCGGTACGATGCCGGAGAAACTCCCTGGTATTTGACAGCCTGAAAGCGCGGGGATCGATCTCCCTGGCCTGCTCCTCGATATAGTCAAGCAGCCGTGTCAGCAGATCGCGCGAATTCACATCCATTATCTTTTCTTTTTCGTCGTTGATGCCTGTCACTTAATTAACCTGAAAATAATGAAACAACAGCAACCTGTCCGGTTTGGTCAGAACAGATTGTTCCTCGCGCCTGTTTGCCTGGCTGACAGGTTTTTGGAAGCTCTACTTCGCCGTTCGATTTACAGTTTTTTTTATAAATCCATCTCATTGGCTACATTCAATTCATCACGAAGGCTGAATCGAGTGCGCTCCCGACCCGGCGTCCCCGGAACGCTCCTGGCCTTCAATCACTTTAGAATCAAGCAGTTCTCATGTCCAATCGCCTTATTTCAGGTTCAGCCGTAGCCCTTGTCACGCCGTTCCACGAGGATGGATCGGTCGATTACGAAGCCCTTCGGCGACTGGTGCGGTTTCATCGCGAAGCCGGAACCGACATCGTGCTTCCCTGCGGCACCACCGGCGAGTCGCCCACGCTCACGAACGAGGAGGAGGCGGAGATCATCCGCGTCGTCTGCGAGGAGGCTGGCGAGTCGATGATGGTGGCCGCCGGCGCGGGCAACAATGACACCCGGCACGCGGTCGAGCTGGCGCGCAACGCCGAAAAGGCCGGGGCGCGGGCCATTCTCTCCGTCGCGCCCTATTACAACAAGCCTTCGCAGGAGGGGTACTACCAGCACTTCCGCCGCGTGGCCGAATCGGTCTCGATTCCGGTGATCATCTACAACGTGCCGGGACGCACGGGCAGCAACGTGAGCGCCCAGACGATTTTGCGACTGGCGCGGGACATCGGGAACGTGCTTGCCGTCAAGGAGGCGTCGGACAACTTCGAGCAGATCATGACGCTCATCGACGAGCGCCCGGAGAACTTCTCGGTGATGACCGGCGAGGACGGGCTGATGCTCCCCTTCATGGCGCTCGGCGGCGATGGCGTGATTTCGGTGGCGGCCAACCAGGCGCCGAAGGTGGTCAAGGGACTGATCGACGCCATGAAGGCGGGCAACCTCGAAGAGGCCCGCGCGATTAACCGCAAATACCGCAAGCTCTTCCGGCTGAACTTCATCGAGAGCAACCCCGTGCCGGTCAAGTACGCGCTCTCGCTGATGGGCATGGTCGAGGAGGTCTACCGCCTGCCGCTGGTGCCAATGGCCGAAGCCAACAAGGCGATTTTGCGCGACGAGCTGCAAAAGCTCGGGCTGATTTGAGCAAGTGACCCGCGGGACTTGAGAAGAAAAACCGGTGAAGCATCCTCTTCACCTCTTCCTCCCGATCGTCCCACAAGTCCCAAACGTCCCACTCTCCAGAACAAAAAAAGCCGCTTCTTTGAGCGGCTTTTTTTATACGCGAGGCTTTTCAGCCGAGCGAAGCGAGTTCGCTGACGAAGCTGTCGAGTTCGTCCTTCGTGCGCTTTTCGGTGACGGCAATGAGCAAGCCATCTTCGCCCCAAGCCGAGAGATCGACGCCTGCGAATACATTTTTCTCAAGCATACGCTCGATGATCGTCGAGGCCGGAACGGGCGTTTCGACCACGAATTCGCGGAAGAACGGCGCGCTGAACTTCAGCGAATAGCCTGCAAGCTCCGTGATGCGGTCGGCCAGGTAGTGCGCCTTCTGCATCGAGCGGTTGGCGACCTCCCGAATTCCCTCCTTGCCGAGCAGCGACAGGTGCACCACCGCCTGCAACGCGCAGAGCGCCTGGTTGGAGCAGATGTTCGAGGTGGCCTTCTCGCGGCGGATGTGCTGCTCGCGGGTCTGGAGCGTCAGGATGAAACCGTCGTTACCATCCTTGTCTTTGGTCATGCCGACCAGACGACCCGGAATTTTGCGCACGTATTTCTGGCTGACGGTCAGAATGCCGAGGTACGGCCCGCCGAAGCTCTGGGCGTTGCCGACAGACTGGCCTTCGCCGACGGCGATGTCCGCGCCGTAGTTGCCCGGCGCTTCGAGCACACCGAGGGAGACCGGATCGGCGGAGACGATGAAGAGCGCTCCGTGCTTGCGGGCGATCTCGCCGATCGCTTGGACCTCTTCGAGACAGCCGTAGAAGTTCGGCTGCTGCACGATCACTGCGGCGGTTTCGGACGAAACCAGCGCTTCGAGCGAGGCAACGCTGCCGATGCCGTTCTCGATGCCATTCTGCACGATGGGCCGGTCACCAGCAGCTTCGAGGTAAGTTTCGAGCACCTGGCTGGTGTAGGGATGCAGCTTGCCCGCCACCACGATGCCGTTGCGCCCGGTGACGTTCAGGGCGATCAGCGCCGCTTCGGCCAGCGCGCTCGCGCCGTCGTACATCGAGGCGTTGGCCACGTCCATGCCGTACAGACGGCACATGGCGCTCTGGTATTCGTAAATCGCCTGCAAGGTGCCCTGCGACACCTCGGCCTGGTAGGGCGTGTAGGCGGTGTAAAATTCACTTCTGGATGCGATGGCCTTGACGGCGGCGGGAATGAAATGGTCGTAAGCGCCCGCGCCGAGGAAGCTCACATGATCGCAGGTTGCGGCGTTGCTCGACGCCATCTTTTCGAGCAGACTTTTCACCTCCGGCTCGCCCATCGCGGCAAAGAGGTCGAGCGCCTTTTTGAGGCGAATCTCTTCTGGAATGTCAGCGATCAGCGCCTCGAAATTCTCGACGCCGATTTCGCGCAGCATCTCGGCCCGCTCGGCATCGGTATTGACAATGAAAGGCATGGTTGCGTATTGAAATTCAGTTGAAAATCTTACTCGCCGATCAGGGCGCTGTAGTCCGCCGGAGAGAGCAACGACTCGACATCGGCAGCGTTGTCGAGCTTCATCTTGACTATCCACCCTTCGCCGTAAGGATCGGAGTTCACAACCGCCGCATCGTCGAGCGCACCGTTGACCTCGACAATCTCGCCCGCCACCGGAGCGAACAGGTCGGCCACGGTCTTGACCGCCTCGACGGTACCGAACGCGCCGTGCGCCGCGACCTTCGTGCCGACAGCTTTGGTTTCGACGAACACGATGTCGCCAAGTTCGGACTGCGCGAAATCGGTGATGCCGACCACAGCGGTCACGCCGTCATCGAGAAGCTGGAGCCATTCGTGGTCTTTGGTATAGCGGAGATTGTCCGGGATGTTCATGGCGGAACGCGATTTAAGTTGCTTTGAGGTAGTGAACAAATGATGTTCAAGGTAACATTTTTTCAGGAGAAGAAAAGATCGGCCGGATTGAACGGATCAGACCGATCTGGCTCCCCTCACCCCAGCCGCTGGCGCATGGCTTCGTAGAGCATGACGCCGGCGGCCACGCTGACGTTGAGCGACTCGACGCAGCCGGCCATCGGGATGCGCACGATCTGGTCGCAGCGCTTGCGGGTCTCCGAGCCGAGGCCGCTGCCCTCCGCGCCCATGACGAGCACCGTCGGGCGCGTCCAGTCGAAGTCGGTGTGGTTGTGCTCGGCCTCCATGTCGGCGGCAACGACGCTGAATCCACGCTCGCGCAACAGGTCGAGCGTCTTGACCACGCTTTTGACCTTGCAGACGCGCATGTGCGACAGTGCGCCCGCCGATGCCTTGTGCACGGTCGCGCTGATCGGCGCTCCCTTGCCATCGATCATGATGACCGCGTCGGCAGCCACCGCCTCGGCGGTGCGGATGATCGCCCCGACGTTGTGCGGATCTTCGAGACCCTGCAAGACGACGAGCAGCGGCGAACTGTTGCGCGGCGCGGCGAGCACCTCGTCGAGCGTGTAAAAGGTCACGCTGGTCAGAAGCGCGCAGACGCCCTGGTTTTTGGCCGTACCGGCGATGAGCGTGAGCTTCTCCATGCGCGCCTTGCCGCAGGGAATCTTCAGGCGGCGGGCCGTGATGATGATCTCCTTGAGCTTGGGATGAGTCGTGTTGAACTGGAGGTAAATCTTCTCGACGCTCTCAGGCTTTGACTGCAACAGCTCGATGACGGCATTGCGGCCATAGACGACCTGTTCCTGAGGTTCCGGAGCCGGGATTTCGGCGTGGTCTGTTCTGTCCAAAAATAGGGAGGGTTTGAATTTCCTGAGTTGCGCCCGAAAGCATCTCACAAGCCCCCGTCAGTCGTGCAAAAACGCGCATCGAAGAAGAAGGGCTATAATAGTACTCGTGATTGAATCGTTATATTAGTTTTTTTTCCTATCTTTGAAAGCACTCTCGAACTTTTCCTTACCTGCGAACGTAACTTTTCCTGTTCCTTCGTAGTTATACCCATCGAGGATCGCGCAGTCCCATCAATCATAATCCAGTTATTGATCGTATGACCCGGACATTCAAGACAATGGAGGGGAATGAAGCTCTTGCTCATGTCGCCTATCGCACCAATGAAGTCATTTCGATATACCCGATTACCCCGGCCTCTCCGATGGGAGAGTACTCCGATGCCTGGGCGGCTGTCGATGTGAAAAACATCTGGGGAACCGTACCGCTCGTCGATGAGATGCAGAGCGAGGCCGGCGCTGCCGCTGCCGTTCACGGCGCCCTGCAGACCGGCGCGCTGACGACCACCTTTACCGCTGCTCAGGGTCTGCTCCTGATGATCCCGAACATGTACAAGATCGCTGGCGAATTGACGCCCTGCGTGATCCATGTGTCGGCCCGTTCGCTGGCCGCCCAGGCGCTGTCGATCTTCTGCGACCACGGTGACGTGATGGCGGTCAGGGGCACCGGCTTCGCGCTGCTCGCGTCCTGCTCGGTGCAGGAGGTGATGGACATGGGACTGATTTCGCAGGCCGCCACGCTTGAATCGAGGGTGCCTTTCCTGCACTTCTTCGACGGTTTCCGCACGTCGCACGAAATCTCCAAGATCGAGGTACTCTCGGACGCCGAAATCCGCTCGATGATTAACGACGACCTGGTGATCGCTCACCGGATGCGCCGCATGTCGCCGGACGAGCCGATCATCCGCGGCACCTCGCAGAACCCGGACGTCTATTTCCAGGCGCGCGAGAGCGTCAACAGCTTCTACAACGCCTGCCCGTCGATCACCCAGAAGGCGATGGACCAGTTCGCCGAGATGACCGGCCGCAGCTACAAGCTTTACCAGTATTATGGTGCTCCGGATGCCGACCGCATCGTCATCATGATGGGCTCTGGCGCCGAAACCGCTCTCGAAACCGTCGAGTACCTGAACAACCAGGGCGAAAAGGTCGGTCTGGTCAAGGTGCGTCTCTACAGACCGTTCGACGTGGCGACCTTCATCGCGTCGCTGCCGTCGAGCGTCAAGTCGATCTCGGTGCTCGACCGCGTCAAGGAACCGGGCAGCGCTGGCGAACCGCTCTACCTTGACGTCATCAACGCCGTCGCAGAGTCGTACCAGGACGGCAAATGTGTCTCGATGCCCAAAGTTGTCGGCGGACGCTACGGCCTGTCGTCGAAGGAGTTCACCCCGGCGATGGTCAAGGGTGTGTTCGACAACATGAAGGCAGAGACGCCGAAGAACCACTTCACCATTGGTATCGACGACGACGTAACCCGCACCAGCCTAGCCTACGACGAAACGTTCTCGATCGAGCCGGACTCGGTCTTCCGCGCGCTCTTCTACGGCCTCGGTTCTGACGGCACGGTCGGCGCGAACAAGAACTCGATCAAGATCATCGGCGAGAACACCGACAACTACGCGCAGGGCTTCTTCGTTTATGACTCCAAGAAAGCTGGTTCGATAACCACCTCGCACCTGAGGTTCGGGCCTGAGCAGATCCGCTCGACCTACCTCATCACCGAGGCCCAGTTCGTCGGCTGCCACCACTGGGTATTCCTCGAAATGATCGACGTGGCCAAAAACCTCAAGCAGGGCGGCACACTGCTCATCAACTCGGTCTATTCGCCGGAAGTGGTGTGGAGCAAGCTGCCGCGCCTCGTGCAGCAGCGCCTGATCGACAAGCAGGCGAAGCTCTACACCATCGACGCCTACAAGGTCGCCCACGAAAGCGGCATGGGCCAGCGCATCAACACCATCATGCAGGCCTGCTTCTTCGCCATTTCGGGCGTGCTGCCGCGTGAAGAGGCGATCGAGAAGATCAAGGAGGCGATCCGCGAGACCTACGGCAAGAAGGGCGACGAAATCGTTCAGCAAAACATCAAGGCGGTTGACAACACGCTGGCCAACCTGCACGAAGTGATGATCGGCGCGGTAGCCGACAGCACGAAAGAGCTGCGCGCTCCCATCGTCGGCGACGCGCCGGAGTTCGTCTGCAACGTGCTGGCAAAGATCATTGCCGGCGAGGGCGACTGCCTGCCGGTGAGCGAACTGCCTGCCGATGGCACCTACCCGGTCGGCACCGCGAAGTTCGAGAAGCGCAACCTGGCGATGGAGATTCCGGCTTGGGTGCCCGAGCTTTGCATCGAGTGCGGCAAGTGCTCGATGGTCTGCCCACACGCAGCCATTCGCATCAAGGTCTATGAGCCGGAGCACCTCGAAAACGCGCCGGAGACCTTCAAGAGCCTCGAAGCCAAGGCCGCCAACTGGAAAGGGATGCGCTACACCGTTCAGGTGGCTCCCGAAGATTGCACCGGCTGCCAGCTCTGCGTCAACGTCTGCCCGGCCAAGGACAAACAGGTCGAGGGACGCAAGGCGCTGAACATGCACGAGCAGGCTCCGCTGCGCGAGAGCGAAGCCGCCTGCTGGAGCTGGTTCATCGACATTCCGGAGTTCGACCGCAACAAGATCAATCCGAAGCTCATCAAGGAGCAGCAGCTCCAGCAGCCGCTCTTCGAGTTCTCGGGCGCCTGCTCCGGCTGCGGCGAAACACCGTACGTCAAGCTGATGACCCAGCTCTTCGGCGACCGGCTCGTCATCGGCAACGCCACCGGCTGCTCGTCGATCTACGGCGGCAACCTGCCGACCACGCCCTATGCGTCGAACCCGCAGGGTCTCGGGCCAACGTGGTCGAACTCGCTCTTCGAGGACACCGCCGAATTTGCGCTCGGCTTCAGGATTTCCATCAACAAGCAGCAGCAGTATGCGCTCGAGCTGGTCAAGAGGCTTGCCGGTGAAATCGGCGAGACGCTCGCTACCGGCATTCTCGAAGCCTCGCAGAACAGCGAGCCGGAGATTTTCGAGCAGCGCGAGCGCGTGGCCGTGCTGAAAGAAAAACTCCTGCAGATGAAGTCGCCTGAAGCGAAAAACCTGCTCGCCGTGGCCGACATGCTGGTCAAGAAGAGCGTCTGGGCAGTTGGCGGCGACGGCTGGGCCTACGACATCGGTTACGGCGGTCTCGACCACGTCACCGCGTCGGACAAGAACGTCAACCTGCTCGTGCTCGACACGGAGGTTTACTCCAACACTGGCGGTCAGGCCTCGAAAGCCACGCCGAAAGCGGCTGTCGCCAAGTTCGCCGCAGCGGGCCGCACGGCAACGAAGAAGGATCTCGGCCTGATCTCGATGTCCTACGGCAACGCCTACGTGGCCAGCGTCGCCATGGGCGCGCGTGACGAGCAGACGTTGAGGGCTTTCCTCGAAGCCGAGGCGTACGATGGCCCGTCGATCATCATCGCCTACTCGCACTGCATCGCGCACGGCTTCGACCTCGCGGCGGGTCTGGAGCACCAGAAAGCGGCGGTCGATTCCGGCCACTGGCTGCTCTACCGCTACAATCCGGAGAGGCGCAAGGAGGGCTTGAATCCGCTGATGCTCGACTCGAAGAAGCCGAAAATCCCGGTCGAGCAGTTCCTGAACATGGAGAACCGCTTCAGAATGCTGAAGAAAACTCATCCGGCGCTCGCCAAACAGTACTTCGAAGCGATCCAGAAAGAGGTGGACGCCCGCTGGGCCCACTACGAACATCTGGCCAATCGTTCGGTTGAAGGTGAATGATAAGAGGCTCGAAGAGCATCAACAAAAAAAGCGGTCACTGGCCGCTTTTTTTGTTCTTCTCTTTTTTCTTCACAAATTTCGCCTTCTCCAGCATCTCCCGCGCTTTGGCTTCATAACCGAGTTTCCGGTACGCCTCGGCGAGGTGGCGATAGACCTCAGCCTCATCCACCCCGGTGGCGATCGCCTTTTCGAGAAGCTGCCGGGCAAGCTCGTGGTTGCCGAGCTTGTAGTGCACCCAGCCGAGCGTGTCGAGATAGACGCCGTTGTCCGGTTCGAGCATCACGGCGTTGGTGGCCAGACGGAGCGCCTGACGGAGCCGGATACCCTCTTCAGCGAGCAGATAGGCGAGATTGTTCATGGCGAGGGTGTTGTGCGGATCGAGCGCGATCACCCGCTCATAAGCCGCGCGGCAGCGCTTTTTCATGCCGAGAAGATCATACGCCATCGCCAGATTGGTGTTGACCTGGATCAGGAAATTCTGGTCACGAGGCTGTGGGCTGGCCGTAACGACCCTTTCGAGCACGGCGACCGCCCGCCTCGGCGCATTGGAAAAGAGCAGCAGATGCCCCTCAATGGCGCTCCACCGCAGCCACTGCCGGGGAAGCCGCCGCCGGGCTTGCGCCAGAAGCTCGAACGCCTTGCGCTTCCCGCCAAGTTCAAACTGGGCAGTGATCAGATATTCCCACGCTGTCGCATTGCCGGAATCGAGCTGAACGGCCTTGCCGAGCAAGGCAACGCCCTCCGCCTGGCGTCCGTGCATCGTACCGTACATCCCTTTCAGCATGAACAGTTCGCTGTCGCGAGAACGCCTTGCAATAAGCTCGTCGAGCAAAACACGGGCCGGACCGACATAGAGCGAATCCTTGCCGGAGCGCGAAATATAGAGCTTCGCAAAATCGTGCAGCGTCTCCGGCGGCAACGATGACGTGTCGAGAAACGCCGTCAACTCACGCTGAAATTCGTCATTGCGCCCGGCTCTGATGTAGTGGTCGAACAGAGCGATACGGTAAGCGATATTGCCACGGTCGGCCGCCGCCAACTCCCGGAGCGTCTCAACGGCCAGCGCCTCCTGCCCGGTTTTTGCATAGAGTTCGGCAAGCGTGATGCTGAGTCTCGGGTCGCTTCCGCGAAGCCCTTGCAGCTTTGTCACCGTATTGATAGCCTCTGTGTAGCGCTTGAGACCTATCTCCAGCGTCAGGGTTTGCGTCAGGGCGGCTTCGTTGTACGGATCGATCCGTGCAGCTTTCTCGAACACTTCGAGCGCCTGCTCCAGCCGGTTTGCCGCAAGGTATTCAAGCCCTTGCAGATACATGATCTCTGTGCGGTCAGGCTCGAGAAGCGAGGCCTTGCCGAACAGCTCCGCCGCCCGGTCGTACTCTTTCATGTCATGGGCGACACCTGCAAGATACCTGAGATAGTGCCTGTTTGAAGGATCGAGCCTGACGGCCGCTTCGCCATATACCTTCGCCGAATCGAGCACCGCCAAGCGGAAGTAAGCTTTGGAGATCGAATACTTTACGGCGGCATCTGCGGGACGCTTGACCATAACCTTCCGGAAAGTATCGATGGCTCCCCAGTAGTCCCCCTTCATGTCGAGAATGAGTCCCTGCACATAGTCAGGCAGGAGGTCTTGCGCGGTATCGGCGGCGGAATCAGGCGCAGTACTGTCCCGGCTAACCGACGCCTTTGCCGGGAGCGCCGACAGCGCCGCGCCTGCGAGGAACGCCAGCAGCCAGAGACGCCGCCGGAACGCGCCGATGCGACAGGGCCTATCCATCGCGACCTTCGGCGGCGTCGAAGAGCGGCCCTTGGCCGGAGATGCCCGGATGGGAAAAGCGTTGCATAGCGAGCCGGGTAGCGACGCGACCCCGTGGCGTCCGGGCGAGGTAGCCAACCTGGATGAGATAGGGTTCATAGACCTCCTCAATG
This sequence comes from Chlorobaculum thiosulfatiphilum, assembly GCF_006265165.1. Classification (GTDB taxonomy): domain Bacteria; phylum Bacteroidota; class Chlorobiia; order Chlorobiales; family Chlorobiaceae; genus Chlorobaculum; species Chlorobaculum thiosulfatiphilum. Next base: position 73,897 of record NZ_VDCH01000004.1, on the reverse strand, counting down.
GTATCCTGCTCCTCGCCCACCGAAACGGCGAGCGAAGCCACGCCGACAGGGCCGCCGTTGAACTTGCGCACGATCGCTTCGAGGATTTTCTTGTCCATGTCGTCCAGGCCTCCTTCGTCGATTTCGAGCGATTCGAGCGTGTGGCGCGCCACGGCGAGCGAAATCGAGACGTCCCCCGCCACCTGCGCGAAATCGCGCGCGCGGCGCAAGAGGCGGTTGGCGATGCGCGGGGTGCCGCGCGAGCGGCGGGCGATCTCCATCGCCGCGTCCTCTTCGACGCCGATGTTCAGGATGCCCGCCGCGCGGACGATGATGCCCTGGAGAATCTCGGGGGTGTAGTAGTCAAGGCGGTTGTTGATGCCAAATCGCGCCCGGAGTGGCGAGGTCAACAGACCTGCCCGCGTGGTCGCGCCAACCAGCGTGAAGGGTTCGAGCTTGAGCTGCACCGCCCGCGACGCCGGGCCGCTGTCAAGCAGGATGTCGATGCGGTAGTCCTCCATCGCCGAGTAGAGGTACTCCTCGACCGCCGGGGCGAGTCGGTGGATTTCGTCGATAAAGAGGATGTCCCCCTTTTTCATGCTGGTCAAGAGACCGGCGAGGTTGCCCGCCTTGTCGATGAGCGGGCCGGAGGTGATCTTGATGCCGCCGCCCATCTCGGCGGCGATGATGTGGGCAAGCGTGGTCTTGCCGAGGCCGGGCGGGCCGGAGAGCAACACGTGGTCGAGCGCTTCGCCGCGTTTGCGCGCCGCGGTGATGAACACCTTCAGGTTGTCGGTCAGCTTTTTCTGACCGGCGAAATCGCCCATCTTTTGCGGCCGTATCTGCTCCTCGAAGCGGACTTCCGTCGCGTCGGGTGCGGTATTCAACGCTTCAATCCTCACTCAGGCTCACCATTTTGATTCACAGTTTGATCCTCGGATCGACCACGGCGTAGAGCACGTCGGCCAGCAAATTACCGAAGACGATCATCGTGCCGGAGACGAAGGTGTTGGCGATAATCAGCGGATAGTCGCGGGCGAAGATCGCCTCGACCGTCACGCGCCCCATGCCGGGGAAAGCGAAGATCACCTCGATGAAAAGCGCGCCGCTGAAAATGAACGGCAGCGAACTGCCCATCAGCGTGACCACCGGCAGGAGCGCGTTGCGTAGCGCGTGTTTGAGAATCACCACCCGTTCGCTGAGACCCTTGGCCCGCGCCGTGCGAACGTAGTCCTGCCGGATCACCTCCAGCATACTGCCCCGCACGTAGCGGGCGATTCCGGCGGAACCGTTGATGCTGAGCACCGTCACCGGCAGGGCGAGATGCCAGATTCTGTCCATGACAAAGCCGAACGCGCCGTAGCTCTCCGCACCGATTTCGTTGAGGCCGGAGACGGGGAAAAGCGGCCACTTCAGGGCGAAGAGGATAATCATCATCAGGGCGAGCCAGAACTCCGGCATCGAGTAGAAGAAGAGCGCCGTGACGGTCAGGAAGCGGTCGAGAAAGCTGTTCTGTTTGACCGCCGAGATGACGCCGATGATGATGCCGAAGGCGAAGTTGGCCACGAGCGTCAGGACGGCGATGGTCATCGTCACCGGCAGCGCCTCGGCAATCACCTCGATCACCGGCTGCTGGGCGCGGCTGAAGCTGCGTCCGAAATCGCCGTGCAGCACGTTGCCGAGCCACTTGACGTACTGCACCGGCAGCGGATCGTTCAACCCGTACTGCTGGCGAATCTGCTCGGCGACGTTGGGGCTGATGCCCGGCTGGATGAAGAACGCCGCCGGATCGCCCGGCGCGAGCCGGATAATGAAGAAGGTCAGGGTCAGCACCCCGAAGATGAGCGGCACGGCGATCAGGAGCCGTTTGAGAATGTATCTGAGCATGTCGTTACGGCGCGATTGACGGTTTCAGCGTCCAATCGTCGATGTTGTAGTAGGTTCCGGAGATATTGAGCTTCGCCCCCTGGATGCGCTTGCTGAATCCCTGCGTCTCGCGAATCCAGTACAGGAAGGTGATCGGCTGCTCCTCGTGCAGAATCTTCTGGTACTCGATCCAGTAGGGGCGGGCCTCCTCGGTGCGCATTTTGCTCTTGGCAAGCTCGCAGAGCTGGTCGATCCTCGGATTGATGAAGCCTGGGAAGTTGAAGCGGCTCTTTTTCAGGTCGGAACCCCAGACGTCGAGCGGATCGATTTCGAGACCAATCGCCCATCCCGCCATCCACGCGCCGAGCTTGCGCTCCTGCAAATTCTGGAAAAAGACGTTCGACTCCTGAATTTCGATCTTGCAGTCGATGCCGATCTGGCGCAGGTTCTGCTGGATGATGACGCAGGCGTAGTTCCTGCGGGCGTTTCCGGCGTTCGTGTAGAGCGAGAAGCTGAAACGCTTGCCGCTCTTCTGCCGGATGCCGTCGGGGCCGGGGAGCCATCCCGCCTGTTCGAGCAGCCTGACCGCCTGCGCCTGATCGAAACCGTACGGCTTGATCGAATCGTCGTAGGCCCACTTCAGCGAGGGCGAAATATCGGTTTTGGCGATAACGCCGTAGTCGCCGAGATAGCCGTCGATGATCGACTGCCTGTCGATGGCGAAAGTCAGCGCGCGGCGCACGGCGGGATCGCCGAAGAGCGGATGCGGGCGCGCCTTGCCAGTACTGTTGTAGTACTCGCCGTCGATGTTCTGCCAGCCGACATAATCGTAAACCCGCAGACCGATGGTCTTGATATCGACATTCGGATTGGCCTTCTGCACAGCGGCGAAATCCTCCGGCTTGACGTTTTCGACCACATCGACGTCGCCCGTCTGGAGCTGCGCGAGCCGGACGGTGTAGTCTGGAATGATGCGGTAGATGATGCGCTTGATGTTGCCCGGCTTGGGCAGGTTGCAGGAGGCGCTCGACGAGAGCGTCAGCGACTGCTGCTTGTTCCACGCCGCCAGGCGGTACGGCCCCGCGCCAACAGGCTGCTGGTTGAGCTTCGACTCGCGGAACTCCTGCGGCTTGACGTTTTTCCAGAGATGCTCCGGCAGCGGCGTCAGCGAAGTGTGGAAAAGGGCGAGATGCTCCGGCACCGGTTTGTAGAAATGGAAAATCAGCGTGGTGTCGTCGGGCGTCTCGATCGCCCTGTCGAAATCGACCGCACCCTTGTCCGCACCAACCAGTTCGGAGAGGAACTGCTGGCGAGGGCTGGCGATCACCAGATTGCCGTAGAGCCGGTAGACGAACTTGAAGTCGCGCGACGTCACCGGCTGGCCGTCGGCCCACTTCGCGTCGGCGCGGAGAGTGTAGGTAATGGAGCGATGGTCGGGCGACATCGTCCAGGTTCGAGCCAGCGCCCCCTTCGGCGACTTCTCGTCCGGGCCGGAGGAGGGGCGCAAGCGCTTTTCGAGCGCGAGGTAGTTCAACAGGCCGGTCTTGGTATCGAACTCGCCTTGGAGCAGGCCGGGATAGATCAGCCCGGTGATCTCGCTCGACGTGAGCGACGCCCCGATGACGGGGTTGAGGTAATCGGCGTCGCCGAGCATTCCGATGACCAGCGTACTGTCCCTGGCTGCGCCCGAAAGCGCGCCCGCCTTACCGCCGGACTTCGAGCAGGCCGTCAAGAGCGTTGAGGTCGCAAGCAGCGAAATCGACAAGAGGCGGTAGAGGCGTTTATTCGTTTTCATCATCATACTCTTCGGAAATGATTGTCGGAACGGGCGCTTCGGCGCGATCCTTGTTGATAACGTTGCGTATCCTCTCGGTCAGCGCTTCGGCAGGCACGTATCCGGCGTAACGCTTGAGGAGAAAGTTGAGCGCAACCACCTCGATGATGACCGTGATGTTCTTGCCGGGAAAGATCGGAAGCTGCGCCAGCGGCAAATCGACGCCGAGAAGTTTAACCGTTTTCTGGTCGAGTCCGAGCCGTTCGTATTCGACCTCCCGGCTCCATTCGAGCAGCTCGACAACCACCTGCACCTCCCTGGAATCGCGAATCGCCCGGATGCCGAAGTTGGCTCGCACATCGACGACGCCAAGACCGCGAATTTCCATGAAGTGGTCGATGATATTGTTGCGCGACGCAACCAGCGTCTTGGTCTCTCCCTTGCGCTTGACAACCACGACGTCGTCAGCCACCAGGCCGTGACCCCGTTCGACCAGATCGAGCGCGATTTCCGACTTGCCGAGACCGCTTTTGCCGGTCAGGAGCACGCCGACGCCATAGACATCGATCATCGAGCCGTGGTACTGCTGGTAGAGCGAGAACTCTTCATCGAGAAAATCGGTGATGTGATAGATGGTCTTGGTCGATGAGCACCGCGTGATGAACACCGGAATCCCGGCGCTGGTGGCCATGTCGATCAGTTCCTGATCGAGCTTGTTGTTGCTGGTCAGAATGATGCACGGCATCCTGAACTTGACGAACTCGGCGAAAGCCGACCGGCGCTGCTCCGGCGACAAATGGTTCAGGTAGCGCGTTTCGGTGTTGCCGAGAATCTGTACCCGCTTGTAGGTAAACAGTTTGGTGAAGCCCGTTATGGCCAGGCCGGGACGATGGAGATCGCGTTCATGGATGCGCCGTTTCTGGCCATCGACCTCGTTGAGAGGCCGGAACTTGATATCGAATCGCTTCTGAATGTTTTCAAAAAAATAGGCGACCGTGATCGATCGCTTCTTCAGGCCCTTCTGGTCAAAATTCATGCTCGGCGGATCATGGTGTTCTGGAAGCCCCATACCGTAACAGGGTCAGCTTGCTGACCCTGTTACAACGACATATTTCAGATGTTCTTTTGCTTTTCCTTGAATTTCTTGAGCTGCCGTTCCAGGACATCGATACAGTTGTCTATCGCCTGTTCATAGGTAGGCGCCGACTCTCTGGCCACGAAATCGTGCTGGGGCACATGAACGGTGATTTCGGCCAGCTTGTTCTGGTCATGATCATTTTTCTGATGATCGAGAATGACATGGCAATGGAACGCACCTGCATAAAACTTCAAAAGTCCCGAAGCCGCATCACGCGCGTAGTCTTCTATGCTTCCGTGATTGTTGGAATGACGAAGAGTAACCTTGACGGTAACCGCATCACCGGTAACTGAGTTTGTCATACCTGCCTCCCTTGAAAGAGTTGAAATACTTTGAAAGAACAGGGCCGACATTGTTCATGCCTTTCTTTGAGGCATATGCCGGTAATTGCTGAAAATCAGGCCCTCGGATGAGCTTTGGCGTACGCTTCCTTCAGCCTGTTGAACGTCACATGGGTGTAAAGCTCCGTGGTCGTCAGACTGCTGTGGCCAAGCATTTCGCTGACGCTTTTCAGGTCCGCGCCGCCGTTGAGCATGTGCGTTGCAAAGGTGTGCCGGAGCATGTGGGGGTTTTTCTTTTCCGATTCGGTAACCGGTGAGAGATACCGCTTTGTCATTCTCTGCACAAGCATGGGATAAATCTGTCTGCCTTTTGCCGTTACGAAGACTTTTGAAGCCTCGCCAGCCCCCTCTCTTGATATTCTAAAGAAGTTTCGCCGGACTTCAAAATAATTTCTGAGCGCCACGGCGGCAGGTTCTCCGAGTGGCACGATCCGCTGTTTGCGCCCCTTTCCGGTAACTTTCAGATAGCCGTGCGCGAGATCGACATCGGCGGTTTCCAGACCTGTCAGCTCCGAAAGGCGCAGGCCGCAGCCGTAGAGCACTTCGAGAACCGCCCGGTCTCTTGCCAGTTCGAACTTCTGTTCCCCGGCCTTCCGCCCCTCCTCCTTGCCGATAGACTGTTGAGCAGACGGAGCGAGCTGATCGAAAAGCCGCGATGCCTCGTCTTCGCTCAGGAATTCGGGCATCTTCCGATCGAGCCTTGGCGTCAGAACCAGCGAAAGCGGAGAGCGCTCGATCTTTCCGGTATCGAGCAAGTATCGGTAAAAGCTTTTGATCGAGGCGAGCTTGCGGGCAATCGAGCGAGGCTTGACTCCACCATCAAGCTGGTGGCCCATGAAATGCCGCACATCGGGCGCCTCGACCAGCTCCGGATCGACGGCGGCAAGATCGTCGAGACGACCTTCATCCTTCAGGAATTCAAAAAACTGTATCAGGTCGGTCGTATAGGCCGTCACCGTTCTGGGCGAGACGTTGCGGGCGGACTGGAGATACGCGAGAAACGCATCGAGCCACCGGCAACTGGCGACCTCTTTTTTCGGGAATCGAGCAGGGGTGCTTCTCTTCATGAGATAACCAGACTGACGAGGCGTTCTCTCTCTTTGATGTAATACAACCGGTGGTCTTTGATGAGAAAACTGTTGAAAACCGGCATCGGTTCCCCGGAAGCCATTACCTCTTCATGAACAAGCCGATCACCTCCGGTGACGCTCAGCGCGGAGACCCAGCTGGGAAGCCCCTCCGCGCCGCTCTCCATCCGGTGGCGCACCGTGACGCTCGTCGCGCCGCTTTCGATGCGCTCGACGTGACCAGGCCCATCGAAAACGACGTCGGGCAGAAGGATGCCCTGGCGCTCCTCTTCGCTTTGCGCCGCGTCGCGGAGCCGGTTGGGACGCTCGTGCGCCGTGCCGAAGTGTTCGAGTTCACGACCGGTCAAGGGATCGATCAGGAAATAGTCCCGCTCGGGAAACCCCGCGAAGACGAGTGAACGGTAGGCGAGAAATGCGTCGCCGAGATTAGCCGTGAACACGAGATCGGGACGACTCCAGGCGACGCGCCCTGCCGGAAGATCGAGCGCCCAAATGCCTTGGTGCTCCGGACTTCCCTGCTGATAAGTGTGGCAGAAAAGCAAACCGCCGTGAACCGTTTCAAGCCCGATCATCCAGCCATCGCCAACCGGAGCCGCGTTTTCGCCCCCGGCGGTCAGCACGAAATCGTCGCACAGCACACGGCCCGTGGAGGATTCGAGGCAGAAGAACGCCGCCTTGCGCTCCCGCGGAAAACGCTTGATGCCCATCACCGTTTCGTCGCCGAACATCAGTTGCCAGATGAGCGCGCCGTTGCCGCCGCTCCACGACCACTGCGTTCCGGCTTCTGGCTGCCCTGAAACTTCAGTGTTCATACCTTCGCCCGTTGCATTTTGTAAATCGTCACGGCCACCGTCTGGTCGCCATCGGCGTCGAACATGCGCGTCTCGGCGACTTCGAATCCATTCTCATGCACCAGTTCGAGAAACTGATCGGCAAGCCGACGACGAGGATCGGCGATAAAAGCCGCTCCGCCGGGAGCGAGCAGCGCGTCGATGGCCGTAACGATGGGCAGCAAATTGACCCGCTCGTAGAGGACGTCGGCGGCAATCACGGCATCGAACTTCTCGTTCCCCTTGACCATGCGCCAGTCGAGGCGGCAGGTATCGAGCGCGACGCGGTTTAGCATCGCGTTGTAGGCGACGAACCGCAGCGCCTCGGTCGAGTAATCGGTACAGAGTACGCGAGCGCCGCTCCTGGCGGCGGCGATGCTCGCCATGCCGACACCGGCCCCGAGTTCGAGCACCGACTTTCCGGCAAGCTCACCGGTCTCGACGATTTGGCGAGAGAGCGTCACTGCGGCGGGCCATATCTCCGCCCAGTAAGGCATCTGCTCGTCCTTCACGAACTCTGCGGGATCGATGCGATCGAGAAGAGCGTAACTGTCGAGTACGCTCAAAAAGGTGAAATCGCTCTGGCCGAAACGGTGGGCAACCTCGCGCAGGTCGTACTCGGAATCAAGTTCCGTGCGCAGTCGGATCAGTTCTTCTTCAATGGCCGCGTCCGAACTCCCGGACACCGGCGCCATGTATCTTTCAAAAGGCATGAATGAAACTCCTGATGGTAAATATCGTCACGAATTTAATGAATATCGCTTCCGTTTTCTATTTTGCAGCGCTATCGAGAACCACTTCAAACCATACGGTAAAATCTATGAAAAAAGAGATCATCGAAGTTTTCGACAACACCTATCCCGGAAGGGACTACACCATCGAGATCGTCAACCCCGAATTCACCTCGGTCTGCCCGAAAACCGGCCTGCCCGACTTCGGCACGATCACCGTGAATTACGTGCCCGACAAAAGTTGCATCGAGCTGAAGTCGCTCAAATACTACTTCCTCGAATTCCGCAATGCCGGAATCTTCTACGAAAACATCACCAACCGGATTCTCGACGACCTGGTCGAAGCCTGCCAGCCAAAGAAGATGACCGTCAGAACCGACTGGAACGCCAGGGGCGGCATCACCGAAACCGTAACGGTCAGCTACAGCAAGAGCGAAGAGTAACCCCCTCCAATGCAGAACGCCCCGGAAATCCGGGGCGCTGCTGAGATGAAACCTCTGTTCTGAACTCCATACGGAATCAGAACTTCTCGTTGAGCCAGACGCTGATGGGATCGACCTCGGCATCGGAAATGCCCGCTCCGGGGAAGCCCTGCATACGCTTGACGATCAGCTTGACCTGACCAGTCTTCTTGTACTTGGTGCGGAACAGATCGGCGACGGAGTCGAGGGTATGGCACTTGTTGCACCGTGCGTCAACAAGCTCCTTGGCGGCATTGAAATCGAAACCTTCGGGAGCCGGAGCGATGTCGCTCGTGGCAGCCGGCTTGTTGAGGAATTCGCTGAGTTGCTCGACGCTGCGGATGGACTTTCCGTCCAGCGTAGTGGTACGTCCTCCCTCCCAGTAAAGCCTGAGGCTGAAGAACATCACCATGACGATCACGAAAATGCTCAGCGGGAAGCTCAGGAACCACTTGTCGCTGATGGCTCCGGACATCTTGCCAAGACCCATGATAATGAGAGAAGCGCAGAAAATGAGGAGGAACCATCCCATGAATGACTTCAGCGGAACCAGAGCAGGAATAGAATTCGGCGCCGGAGCGTAGCCAGTCAGAAATGATACGGAGAAAAACAAAGCTCCCATTAAGACAGCCCCGCCTACTGCAAGAGCAATAAGCTTACCGTTTGACTTGTTGTCCATGACAGGTAATGGATTAGGTGTTAGCCGCTTTTAAGAATTTATTGAGAAAGATAAGCATTATTGGCAAAGGGGACAAACATTTAAGCCTAAAAAGCGTCAAACATTATCGCCAAATCCAGACACGTTGGATTTGGCATTTTGCTTGCCGCCTCGCGAAGCGTAAGTTTCATGGAAGTACCAGCCATTGCCCAACCAGAAGTCCCGATACCATGATCACCACAACGACCAGCGTCGTCGATTTCGACAAAGCCTCGCTCGATTTCCGCTACCTGCTCGACTGCTTCGTCGAGGTGCTGAAAAGTCTCGGCCAGGAGGCGCTCGCCCAACACATCGGCGGCGAGAGCAACGCGCCGATCCGTGAGTTCAGCCAGGCCGAACGCGCCATCCAGGCCTGGTCGATCGTTTTCCAGCTCCTCAACATGGCCGAGGAGAACTCCGCCGCCCAATACCGCCGCCGCCTCGAATCCACCGAGGGAGTCGAGTCGCTCAGCGGCTTGTGGGGCGAGGCGTTGCGCCACCTGAAAAGCCTCGGCGTCACCGAAGCCGATATCGCCGCCGAGCTTCCCGAAATCGAGGTCGAGCCGACCCTCACGGCGCATCCGACCGAAGCCAAGCGCCGCACCGTGCTCGAACAGCACCGCGAGCTGTACCTGTTGCTCGTCAAGCGCGAGAACCGCATGTGGACGCCCGCCGAGCGCGACAAAATCCGCGCCGACATCAAGGTGGTGCTCGAACGGCTCTGGCGCACCGGCGAAATCCTGTTCGAAAAACCCGAGGTAAGCACCGAGCGCCAGAACGTGCTGCACTACCTGCACACCATCTTTCCCGACATTCTGCCCATTCTCGACAGCCGCCTCGAAAAGGCGTGGAACGTGGCCGGATTCGACCCGGCAATCACCGCCGATCCGCGCAACCTGCCGCGCCTCAGCTTCGGAAGCTGGGTCGGCGGCGACCGCGACGGGCATCCGCTCGTCACCGCCGAAACCACGCGGGAGACGCTCCGGGAGATGCGCCGCCACGCCATCGTGCTCGTTCGCAGCCAGCTCGAATGGCTCGCCTCCATGCTCAGCCTCTCGGGCCGCTTCCAGTCCCCCTCCGGAGCGATGGAGGAGCGCATGGAGACGCTGCGCCACAAACTCGGCGATGAAGGGTTGACGGCCTTCGAGCGGAACCTCCATGAACCGTGGCGGCAGTTCGTCAATCTCATGATCGAGGCTCTTCCCGATGAGAGGGCGACGCCGCTCGACGGAACAACGGAATCCGGGCGCTACTGTTACCGCCGCCACGCCGAGCTGCTCGCCGACCTGGAGCTGATGATGGCCTCGCTCACGGCCATCGACGCTCGGAACATCGCGCTTGGCGACGTCGCGCCGGTCTATCGCATCGTGCAGACCTTCGGCTTTCACCTCGGACGGCTCGACATCCGCCAGAACAGCCGCTTCCACGACCTCGCCATCGCACAGCTCATGACGGCGGCAGGCCTCGACGGCAAGGGCTTTCCCGAATGGAGCGAACAGGAGCGTCTCACGTTCCTCGACCGCGAGCTGCTCTCGCCGCGCCCCTTCACCCACCCCGACATGCACGCCGGCCCGGAGGCCGAAACCGTGCTCGCCTGCTACCGGGTGCTCTTCGACCACTACCGTCAATTCGGCCCCGACGGCATCGGTTCGCTGATCGTCAGCATGACGCGCAACCTCTCCGACCTGCTCGTCGTCTATCTGTTCGCCCGCGAGGTCGGCCTCATGACGCCGCACGGCGACGGCGACGCCTGCCCGATTCCGGTGGTGCCGCTCTTCGAGACCATCGACGACCTCGAACGCAGCCACGACATTCTCGACCGCTTCCTCTCGCACCCGGTCACGCGCCGCAGCATCGCTTTGCAGCAGGAGCTGCACGGACGAAAGAAGCCGGTGCAGCAGGTGATGGTCGGCTACAGCGACAGCAACAAGGACGGCGGCATCATCGCAAGCCTCTGGAGCCTCTACCGCTCCGAAGAGCGTCTCATCGAGGCGGGCCGGAAGCATGGCGTCGATGTGCTCTTCTTCCACGGACGCGGCGGCAGCATCAGCCGCGGGGCGGGGCCGACCCACCGCTTCATCCGGGCGCAGCCGCACGGCTCGCTCGACGCCGGACTCCGCGTCACCGAACAGGGCGAAACCATTTCGCAGAAATACGCCAACCGCATCAGCGCGGCGTATAATCTCGAACTCTTCCTGGCCGGAGTCGCCGAAGCGCGGCTCGACCACCGCAAGGAGGGCTACCGCCCGCACCCGCTCGAAAAGGCGATGGACACGCTCGCCCGCAGCAGCAACAAAGCCTACCGGCAGCTCATCGAAGCCGACGGGCTGATCGACTTCTTCCGCCAGGCTACGCCGATCGACATCATCGAATCGAGCCGCATCGGCTCGCGCCCCGCCCGCCGCACCGGACGGCAGAGCCTCGAAGACCTCCGCGCCATCCCGTGGGTCTTCAGTTGGAACCAGGCCCGCTTCGGCATCTCCGGATGGTACGGCGCAGGCACGGCGCTCGAAGAGCTTCGCGCCACCGATCCCGAAACCTTCGAGGTGATGCGCAAAAGCGACTTCTCCTGGGCGCCGTTCCACTATATTATAAACAACATCGCCACCAGCATTTTGTCGGTCGATCCGTGGATCATGGAGCAATACGCCGCGCTGGTGGAAGATCGAGCCATCCGCGAAAACCTGCTCGGTATGATCCAGGCCGAATACCTCCGCACGATGCGCCTGCTCGACCTGATCTACGGCGGCCCGCTCAGGGAGAAGCACTTCAACGTTTACCGCTTCATCGAAACCCGCCAGGAGGGCCTCGGCAAACTGCACCGCTTGCAAATCGACCTGCTCAAAAGCTGGCGAGCCGCCAAAGCTTCGGGAGACGAAGAACTGGCCGATTCGCTGCTCCCGGAACTGCTGCTCACGGTCAATGCAATTTCCGGTGGATTGAGGACAACGGGGTAAGCGCACCATGGGCGGATAAGATCGATCAACGCACGAAGCCTCGTCACCAGTCGGGGCTTCGCTCTTTCTCTTCTGGTATTGTCAAACGGATCACCTTGAGTCAGCAAGAACCATGATAGTCAGCGAAAAATTGTCGCTGCTGCTGCGCACATTCCTGAATCCACGGCGAGAAACTTTAACCGCAACTCTCGTGGTTAGTGCAAGACGGAAGAAATGAGCATCTCCATAAGTGCAACCGATGGATACCGTCACTGAATCCAAGCTGAAAACACTCCATGCTGCGCTATTTTTTCAGAAACAAACTACACCTTTCGCTTCTTTCAGCGCTTGCCGCCGCGAGCTGGTCGGTCTATTTCGAAATTCCGGTCAACGGCTGGGCCATTCTGACCGTTTTTCTGCTGACATTTTCAATTTACCAGTACAACCGCCTTACCGATGATATCGAAGATGCCATCAACGACCCCGACAGTCTTGAACGCGCCACCAAAAGTGATATTTTCATCACCTATGTGATTTTCTATCTGATCTCCATCCTTTCTCTGGTGATCGCCTCGCGTTTCGGCGCATCAGCATTTCTGGCCGCAGCGTTCATCATCGTCATCGGTTACCTCTACAATCACAAAACAATCCCTCTCCATCTCGCCAAACGCCTGAAGGGCGCGCGACGGCTGAAAGACATCTACATCGTAAAAAATCTCACCCCTCCGCTCGACTGGGCAACCGCGCTCATCTTTCTTCCCCTCTTCTTCGAAGGCCGTCCGCTTTCGCTCAAAGCCTGGATCTGCTGGGGCTATGTTTTTATCTGCGCATTTTTTATCGAAGTGATGTGGGACATGCGGGATAGGCACGGAGACCTCGTGAGCGGAATCAAAACGATCGGAAACACCTTGACCTTTCCGCAAACCAAACGACTGCTCATCGCCATAAGCCTCATCTCCGGAGCGATTCTCTTCGGGTTCACCTTCACAAAAATCCTTCCGGCATCAAGCTACTTTCTTCTGTTGAACAATGTCGCCGTCATGGTCATCGCCACGATGTACTCGGAGCACAAGGAGCCTTTCATGCGCAAGATCAGTGACTTGACCATCGTTCTGGCCACCGTTCTCTTTCTCTCTTTCGGATTGATTGCCTTCTATTCGAGATAACCCGTTCGGGCTGCACTTGATGTAATAGTTGCGCAACGAGTTGACAACTATGAGCCACGACAAATAACATTCTTATATTTGAATGAATGGTAAACCCGTTTGTGTAACCCATCACAGAGAAGGATGTCCCGAAACACAACTCCGTTCAGGGAGAAGCACTTCAACGTTTACCGTTTCATCGAAACCCGCCAGGAGGGCCTCGGCAAACTACACCGCTTGCAAATCGACCTGCTCAAAAGCTGGCGAGCCGCCAAAGCTTCGGGAGACGAAGAGCTGGCCGATTCGCTGCTCCCCGAACTGCTGCTCACGGTCAATGCAATTTCCGGTGGATTGAGAATGACGGGGTAAAAAAAGAATTTCCGGACAATGACTCTTTTGTAACCTTTTCTATCAACCAAACAGGAGACCTCCATGCGCATCGAAGAGATGATTTCCGCGATCCAGAAGGAACTCGGTATCAGCGTTGACGGCAAAGCCGGCCCCCAAACCTGGGGCGCGATCTATCAACGTATCGTCCCGCAAAAAGAGGCGGATACCGAACCGCCGGTCACCGTCACCGCAGTGGACAGCCGCAGCGAAAAAGCCATCGCCACGCTCCTGCCCGAGGTGCAGCCTCTGGCGCGCGCCCTTGTCCATAAAGCCGCCAGCGTCGGCATCACGATCAAAATCATCAGCGGGCTCAGAACTTACGCCGAGCAGAATGCGCTCTACGCCAAGGGACGCAACGAGCCGGGGGATATTGTCACCAAAGCCAAGGGCGGATACTCCAATCACAACTTCGGCATCGCCTTCGACATTGGCGTATTCGAAGGCAACAAATATCTGCCGGACTCCCCCAAATACAAGGCCGTCGGCGCGTTGGGAGTGGACTTGGGACTCGAATGGGGAGGAAACTGGAAAACCATCGTTGACCAGCCGCACTATCAGCTCCGGCCCGACTGGGCGAAAGAGATGCCCGAAAAGCAGATGCTCGCCGAACTGCGTACAAAGCACGATAGCGAAGGCGGCGTTTACGTATAGCTGAACTGAGAGTCAAGCTGCGCCCGGCCAAGCTACCGAGCTGGCCGGGCAGTTTGACGGAAGGGTGGTTGAACAATTGAATTGAAAACTCGTACAGGGTTGAGAAAATTGATTCACGGTTGAATATTGCCGTTTTTGATGAACGTTTTCACAACAATTATTTTATCTGCACCTTTTTTTAAGGTAGTATAGCGCAACACCACAGTACTCTTTCAGAAAACCGTTCTGATCTTTCGATCCCCATTCTGCAATCAGCTCCTCAACCTGTTTTCGACTTGCCGAACCTTGGAATTCAGACAATCGTCTGGTTACAGCACTCCAGACCGCTTTTCTATTATCGACCAACCTGCTAAAATTAAGATTGAGAACATTATTCAGTTGATCGTCAAACCCAGCATCGTCGGAAACAATCTTTCCTGTATTCAGGTAACGAATCCGCAATCTATCGTGATGGGTTGGCTCTGCCGAATTGAAAAGAAGGTCGTCATCCCCTTTTCTTGTATCGCAATGCTGTAGCTCTGATTTGCTCCCTTTATTACCCAAACAGCAACCGAGCAGATTGGCATAATCGAGTTGTTTCTTTGGGTACCCTGTACGGCATTGCCAATGCTCGACCTTCATGCTCTTTTCTTCAGACCTGATCCGGCTCATACAGTAGGCACAGAGATAACCCTGTTCCTTAACGAGTCCGACCCGAATATCCTGCTTGACCGTGGTAAACGTCAGGCCATTGCAGTCCGGCCCATTATAAAGCGCATCGGGATGAGAACGATAGGTCGATAACGACACAGGTTCGCTTGATTTATTGATCGGAATCATTCCTGCATTTCGTTATCGAGTTCAAGCATCGCAATGGTCGATTCAGCTTCTACAAGAGCCGGGATCGAGCCCTTGAGATCGATTTTCATTTGCTCGATCAGTTTTCTTGCTGCCTCAAAATCATCCTGATCGATTTTTTCAGCAATGACATCGAGCCGACGAGACACATCACTGTTGATCCCCGGATCGTCCATCAACTCCCTGAGAATCTGGGAAGAGTCCAACCCGTACGATTGGGAAGGTTGCGCATAGTGTATTTCGCCATCTTCACGATAGAGCAAACGGATCGATTCAGGCGAAACTTCGCTCAGTATCTGCGGCGAATGGGTCGTTACAACAAATTGTACATTGGGAAACACTTCCGTCAGCTTTGTAATGACTCTGCGCTGCCATGACGGGTGAAGATGAAGATCGATCTCATCGATGAAGATAACCCCTTCGCCATCGAGCGGATTTTTCCTGAGTGGGTTAGCAATAGCCAGGCGACGGGCAATATCACCGATCAGGGCGATAAAACATTTTTCACCTGCTGAAAGATCATCTATTTTCAGTTCCTCACCATCTTTAATCACAACCATCCGAAGCGGCTGACGCTTTATTCTGAAATTGCGATACTCTGGAAGAAATTTTTCCAGAGCCTGACGCACCGCCTGTAACTGTCTATCCGGGTAGCTGGACTCTCCTTTATTCCTGTAATTCTCGTTTTCTATATCTTCACGCTCACGAAACCACTCGAAGAATAGTGAAAAGTCTGCTCCGCCTATCAAAGACTCGTCATAGATCGATACAGGATCGAAGTCATGCTTTGTTCTGATACGAAGCGGTATTCTGATAACCGCGCGTTCAACCGGATAATATGCAATAACCGGCAAAGCTTTTTCGTGATCGAGCTTTTCACGGAGAGAATAGACAATATCTCTGAGATCGCTCAGATCACTTTTTTTACCCTCTATCACTCCTTTACGGCTTTTCGCCAGAGACCATTTTCCTGTGGATGTTGCAATTAAAGCTTCGGCATACTTTGCACCATGCATTATGTCACGTTCATCTATTGAACGACCATTACCCGAGTCGCGTTTTGTTCGGGCAGTCAACCACGAGAGCAACAATGCCAGCGCATCGACAACCGTTGTTTTTCCGATCCCGTTGACTCCGGCGATGACCGTGAGTTTCGGCTCCAATGGCAGTATCATCTTCTTGATGCCTCTGAAATTCTGCAACTCCAGCTTCTGAGTAGTCAACATGGCTTAACAAGTCTTTTCAGCTTTACAAACACTTTTATTAAAATAACAGTAAAAATATTTATTCCACTCGTAATCCCGGCAATCCTTCGACGATTTCGACGATTCTCAGCCTTACGGTGATGATGCTGAGGAGAAGGTTGAAGATGTAGCGTGGGTTCCCGGTTTGGCGGTTCCAGTTGTTGGGGGCGTTGACTTTGAAGCGGTTTTTTATCAACAGTGGAATCTAACCCCCTTTTGCATCAAAAAAGCTTTACCGCCATCCCATCGTGCCGCATAATGCGGAATTCACCGTATTTTTCCGTATAATCAGGCAAAAGCGGCGGTTAACCCCTAACCTTATATAACCGGCGCTGGCAGTGAATCAACCCCTACTCATTGTCCCATATGCTTACCAAACTCTGCGCGGCGGCGCTGCTGGGCATCGATGCCCTGAAGGTCGAGATTGAAACCAACGTCTCCGGCGGCTTGCCCGCATTCACGGTGGTCGGGCTGCCGGACAGCGCGATCAAGGAGAGCCGGGAGCGGATTCTGACGGCTATCCGCAACTCCGGCTTCGAGTTACCGTCGAAAAAAATCACGGTCAACCTCGCGCCTGCGGACGTCAAAAAGGAGGGCACCTCGTTCGATCTTGGCATCGCCGTCGGGCTGCTTGGCTCGCTTGGCGAGATCAAGGGACAGTTCGAGGATACCATCGTGCTCGGCGAACTGGCGCTCGACGGCTCGGTGCGACGCATCAGCGGTACGCTGCCGATGGCCGTGATGGCCGCGAAGGAGAACATCCGGTGGATGATCGTGCCGAAAATGAACGCGGCGGAGGCGGCGGTGGCCATTTCGGCGACCGGAGCGGCGACGCAGGTGTTCGGCGTCGAAACGCTCGTCGAGGCCGCCAGGCTGCTCAACGGCTCCATCACCGCCGAGCCGGTGAACGTCAACGTGGCGGAGCTGTTCGACTGCGAGCCGGAGTACCCGGTCGATTTCGCCGAGATCAAGGGGCAACTCGCCGCCAAAAAGGCTATCGAAATCTCGGCGGCGGGCGGGCACAATCTCTTGATGATCGGCCCGCCCGGCAGCGGCAAGACGCTGCTGGCCAAGGCGATTCCGGGCATTTTGCCGCCGCTCGGCTTCGAGGAGTCGCTCGAAACGACCAAAATCTACTCGGTATCGAGCCTGCTCGAACGCAACCGCCCGCTCATGATCACGCGCCCCTTCCGCAACCCGCACCACACGAGCAGCAACGTCGCCTTGATTGGCGGCGGCGCGCAGGCCAAGCCAGGCGAGGTGAGCCTGGCGCACAACGGCGTGCTCTTCCTCGACGAGCTGCCGGAGTTCACCCGCAGCGCGCTCGAAGTGCTGCGCCAGCCGCTCGAAGACCGCGAAGTGACCGTCTCGCGGGCGGCGCTTACGACGCGCTATCCGGCGGGCTTCATGCTGGTGGCGGCCATGAACCCCAGCCCCGCAGGGCCGCTGAAAGATCGCGACGGCCTGCCGACCGCCTCGCCGGAGCAAATCCGGCGCTACCTCTCCAAAATCTCCGGCCCGCTGCTCGACCGCATCGACATCCACATCGACGTGCCGAAGGTCGAAAACATCGAGCTGTTCTCGAGCAATCTGGCCGAAAGCTCCAGCGCGATTCGCAAGCGGGTCATCGCGGCGCGAGCCGTGCAGCACGAGCGCTACGCCGCGCTGCCCTCGCCGCGCATCTTCACCAACGCGCAGATGAACTCGAAGCTGATCCGCAAGTTCTGCAAGCTCGACCAGCAAAGCGCCGAAAAGCTTATGGACGCCATGAACCGCCTGAACCTCTCGGCCAGGGCGCACGACCGGATTTTGAAGGTCAGCCGCACCATCGCCGACCTCGACGGCGCGGAGCATATCGAAATGAAGCACCTGGTGCAGGGCATCCAGTACCGCAGCCTCGACCGAGAGTTCTGGAGTTTTTGAGGGGGGAGAGCGAACGGATCAGGGGAAATGCGCTTGAGCGCGGATGTTCAGAGAAAAAAAGGCCGCTTGGCTATATTAGGAGCCTTACCGTTCTTTCTTGGACACATCCGACGATGCACATCAACACATTACCGATCACAGAATGAAAGCAAATGGATCATTCCGGCATACGCTACTGCTTGCCGGAGCACTTCTCGGTTCATCACCGGCCATCGCTGCCGAGCCGATCGAGCAGAGGATTGCCGGCCTCGAAAAGGAGCTTGCCGAACTGAAAGCCCTGGTCAAAGCACAGAGTGCGACTTCATCCACGTCGCAGACGGCTGCCGCCCCCCAGACCGCCAGCAAGCCCGAAGTTTCGTCTCCGGCGACCGTGACGGTCTCTTCGGGCGCGAAGCTCCAGTTTTACGGATTCGCCCGTTTCGACGCTTCGTACGACACAGGCCGGATCACGCCGGGCAACATCGCGCTCTACGCCCCCTCGGAGAGAACGGTCAACGACGATGCCGAATGGAACCTCACGGCAAATGCAACGAGAATCGGCATGAACCTCTACGGCCCCGATACCGAGACGATGAAGCTGACCGGCAACATCGAGTTCGATTTTCTGAGCTACGTCGGCGCGGAAAACAATTCGAGCCCGCGCCTTCGCCACGGCTACCTGAAAGCGTACTGGCCGACAAGCGATTTCAGCATCATCGCCGGGCAGACCTGGGACGTGAACGGCTCGCTCATCCCGTTCGTGGATGATCCGGCCATCATGTGGGATGCAGGAAACATCGGCGGACGCCATCCGCAGCTTCGCCTCACCAAAGGGTTCAAGTCGGGTGACAAGAGCCGCGTCGAGGTTGCCGTGGCGGCAGCGAGGACGATTGGCGAGACAAACATAAGCGGCGCGGATTCGGGCAAAGACGCCGCGATGCCCTCGATTCAGGGACGCCTGGCGCTTTCGACGCCGCTCCTTGTTTCCGGAAAACCGGCAACCATGGCTGTCTCTGGCCATTACGGGCAGGAGGAGTGGGACACGGCTGCCGACGGAACACATGAGACTCTCGACTCGTGGTCGTGCGTGCTCGAACTGTCGCTGCCACTGAGCGACAGGCTGCTTTTCGCCAGCGAGCTGTTCACCGGCGAGAATCTCGACGATTACTGGGGCGGCATCGGTCAGGGCCGGAACGGCGTCACGGCCATCCGCTCGCGCGGCGGCTGGGCGGCCCTGCGCTATGCGGCAAGCCCCGAGACGACGCTGAGCATCGGCGCGGGCATGGATGACCCGAATGATGATGATGTGCTGTCGATAACCGGCCGGACGCTGAACGAAACGCAGTTCATCTCGGTAACGCACCGCATCACGCCGAACTTCATTCTCGGCAGCCAGCTATCCCGCTGGAGAACCGACTACAAGGATGCCGACGAGGGCGACGCCATCCGCGCCCAGACTTCCGTGACCTACTCGTTCTGAGCTTTTCCGGGGCGGCTCTTGTGGCCGCCCCTGGAAAATTCAACCAACCGTCACTTTATCGTCACTTCGACCGGATCGAGCGCCAGCACTTGCGGCTCTTCCGTGCGGAGGAGGAAGCGGGCGGTTTTTGTGCCGGGCAGGCGGGTGAGCGGCTCCAGCTCGCCGAGCGATTGCCGGAGCACTCCGGCGGTCAGCGCCGATGCCAGCTCAGAGGCGTCGCCCGCGAGCAGGTATTCGAGCCAGGTTTTGCGGGCGGGCAGGTAGAGCAGCTCCGGCTTGGCTTTGGCGTCCATCTTCGCGAGCTTTTGGGCCTCCTGCACGGCGTCGGCGAGGCCGCCGATGCGGTCGATGAGACCAACTTCGAGCGCCCGCTTGCCGCTCCAGACGCGGCCTCCAGCCACGGCATCGACCTCGGCGGGCGTCATCTTGCGGCCTTTCGCCACTTTGGCGATGAAGTCGTCATAAATCGTGCCCGCGGTTTCGACGAACTTGCGGAACGATGCGTCGTCGAACGCCTTGAATGGCGTGTAGGCGTCGGCGAAACGTCCGCGCGTGAGCACTTCGCGGCGGATGCCGGTCTTTTCGAGCAGGCCGCCGAGGTCGGGCTTGAGCGAAAAGACGCCAATCGAGCCGGTTATGGTGAGCGGTTCGGCGAATATCTTGCTGCCCGCGAGCGCCACCATGTAGCCGCCCGAGGCCGCCACGCCCGACATCGAGGCCACGATCGGCTTTTGGAGCCGAGCCTCCTGGAGCAGTTCGAGCATCGTCGAAGCGGCAAGCGCGTCGCCGCCGGGACTGTCGATGCGCAGCACGATCGCCTTGACCTTCGGGTCGTCGAGCGCGGTCTGGAGCGCCTGCTTCACGGTGGAGACGTCAGTGACTTCGGCTTCACCCACTCCGCCCGCGCCGTCGCTGACGATCATGCCGGTGATGGCGACCACGGCGATCCGGTCGCCGCTGCTCTTCGGCCTCATGCCGCCGGTCGCGCCGAGATACTCCCGTCCGCCCACGAACAGCTCTCCGGCGGGTTTGCCGAGCCGCTCTTCGTACTCCTTTTCGAGCTGGCGCTCGGTGGCGACGCGGTCGACGAGGCGCAGCGCGAGCGCCTTTTCGGGCGTCAGCACGGCGAGCGAATCGACTACGTTCCTGAACTCAGCCGGGTCGATATGGCGATGCCGCGACACGGAATCGAGATAATCCGCCCAAGCGTCGTCGAGCAGCGCATTGGTCTCTTCGAGATTTTCCGGGCTTGGCGAACTCCGCGTGAAGGACTCGACGGCGCTCTTGTACTTTTTCCACTGCGCCGCCTGGAAGCTCACGCCAAGCTTTTTGAGCGGATCGCTAAAAAAGAACATCTCGGCCTTCAGGCCATCGAGCATCATCCACGAGCCTTTCCGGACGATGACGGAGTCGCAGGCGGCGGCGAGCCGGTAATCCTTGTCTTCGGGGGTATCGAGCAGGGCGGTCACTTTTTTGCCAGATTTCCGCAGTTCGGCGATGGAGCGCTCCAGCTCCTGCGCCTTCGCCGCCGGAGCGCCGAGGCCATCGATTTCAAGCAGCACCGAATCGACCCGCTTGTCGGCTCGGGCGCGATCGAGGATCGTCAGCAGCTCTTCGAGCGAGAGCGGCTGGCGCGCGCCGCCAAGGGGTAACGACGCGGCATCGGGCGAGCGCTCGTCGATAGCGCCGCTCACGGGCACGCGGAGCACGAAACGACCCGGAAGCCGGTTGCCCCACTGTTGCGCAAACCATCCCAACCCGGCAAGCAGCAGGACGGCGACGACCGCCGTCAGGCATCCGGCGCGGAAACATCCGCCTTTTTCTCGATTCTTGTCGGCCATATCAGATGGATTGAATCAATGATAAAGAATGCAGCTCACCTTGTGCGACGGGTCATCCTCGAGCGGCAGCAGCTCCGGCTCGCGCTTCCGGCACTCCTCTTTGGCGAAGGGGCAGCGGGGGTGGAAGCTGCATCCGTCGGGGATTGAGAGCGGCCCCGGCAGGTCGCCCTTGAGCACGATGCGCTCGCGCTTGTGGCCGAGTTCTGGCATCGGAATGGCCGAAAGCAGCGCCTGGGTGTAGGGGTGCTTCGGACTGGCGTAGAGCGTTCCGGCGTCGGCGATTTCGACGATCTTGCCGAGATACATCACCGCCACGCGATCCGAGATGTACTCGACCACCGAGAGGTCGTGCGCGATAAAAAGATAGGTCAGCCCCAGCTCGCGCTGCAAATCCTTGAGCAGGTTGATGATCTGCGATTGGATCGAGACGTCGAGCGCCGAAACCGGTTCGTCGCAGATGATGAACGACGGGTTGACGGCCAGCGCCCTGGCGATGCCGACGCGCTGGCGCTGGCCGCCGGAGAACTCGTGCGGATAGCGGTTGGCGTAGTCGCGGTTGAGGCCCACCGTGTCGAGGAGCTGGTCGATTTTCCTGGCGGTGGCCGACGCGCCTTTGGTGATGCCGTGCACCTTGAGCACCTCGCCGAGCGTCTGCCCGACGGTCAGGCGCGGATTGAGCGAACCGAAAGGATCCTGGAAGATCATCTGCATCTCCGTGCGCAGCGGCCTGAACTCCCGGTTGCCAAGGTCGGTGATGTCGCGGCCACAGAAGACGATTTTGCCCCCTTTCGAGGGCTGCACGAGCCGCACGATCGAGCGGCCAAGCGTGGTCTTGCCGCAGCCCGACTCGCCGACCAAACCGAGCGTTTCGCCCCGGAAGACCTCGAACGACACGCCGTTGACCGCCTTTGCGACCTGCTTGCCGCCGGATAGTCCGGAGTTCCTGACCGGAAAATGAACTTTCAGTCCGCTGACCGACAGTATCTGTTCACGCTGCATGGGTTCGCATCGATCTGTTTCTCATAATTTTTGCTATAATAATGGTCATAATATACAAGCTTCCCGAATAAAGGCCGCCCCTCTTCAACTGGCGCAACCATTGATACACTCCCGCGACGAACATAAAGGTACGCTCTCCGTGGTGGCCACCCCGCTCGGCAATCTCGACGACATGACTTTCCGCGCGGTCAAAACGCTGCACGACGCGGGCGCGATCGCCTGCGAGGACACCCGGCGCACCTCGATTCTGCTCAAGCACTTCGGCATCGAGGGCAAGCGGCTGGTCAGCTACCACAGCTTCAACGAGGAACGCGCCGTGCGGCAGGTGATCGAGCTGCTCGAAGCGGGCGAGGACGTGGCGCTCGTGACCGACGCGGGTACGCCCGCCATCAGCGATCCCGGCTACACGATGGCGAGCGCCGCGCACTCGGCGGGCCTGCCTGTCGTGCCGGTACCGGGCGCGAGCGCCCTGACGGCTGCGCTCTCGGTCTGCCCGCTGCCGTCGAGCAGCTTCTTCTTCGCCGGGTTCCTGCCGCACAAAAAGGGGCGCAAAAGCCGCCTCGAATTTCTGGCGTCGCTGGACAGCACCGTCGTTTTCTACGAATCGCCGCACCGGATCGGGCGGCTGATGGAGGAGGTCAAGGAGCACTTCCCCGAAGCGCAGGTGTTCGCCGCCCGCGAAATCACCAAGATGCACGAAGAGTACGTCACCGGCGCGCCCGACGACCTGGCGGCCCACTTCACCGGCCAGAAGCAGCGGGGCGAGTTCGTCGTGGTCGTCCATCCGGCAGACAAACGTTCAAAAAAGAGACAGGAACATGCAGATCATCACTAATCCGGCTGAAATGCAGGCTATCGCCGAAAAGCTGCGCCTCCAGCACCAGTACATCGGCGTCGTCATGACGATGGGCGCTCTGCACGAGGGACACCTGAGTCTGGTGAAACTCGCCAGGGAGAAGGCCGGAACGGTCATCATGACCCTCTTTGTCAATCCGACGCAGTTCGGCCCCGGCGAAGATTTCCACCGCTATCCGAGGCCTTTCGAACAGGACGCCGCCCTGGCGCGGTCGGCAGGCGTTGACTACCTGTTCGCGCCATCGACGGAAGCGATGTATCCGGAAAGCTACTCGACGATGATCGATCCCGGTCCCATCGCAACGCGCTTCGAAGGCGCGTCGCGGCCCGGCCACTTCAGCGGCATGGCGACGGTAGTGGTCAAGCTGCTCGGCATCACGCGCCCACACCTCGCCATCTTCGGCGAGAAGGACGCGCAGCAGCTCACCGTCATCCGGCGGGTGGTAGCCGACCTGAACATCGCCGTGACAATCCTCGGCGCTCCTGTCGCCCGCGAAAGCGACGGACTGGCCACCAGCTCGCGCAACATCTACCTCTCGTCGGACGAGCGGCAGCAGGCCTCGGTGCTCTACCGCGCCATCAGGTACGCCGCCGAGCAGATCGAACAGGGCCGCGCCGACCTCGACGCCATCGCCTCGGAAGCCGAAGCGCTGGTGAACTCCGAACCGGACGCGCAAACCGGCTACCTCTCTTTCGTCGATGAGGCGACCTTCGAGCCAGCCGCCAAAGCGGCGCCAGGCAAAGCCTGTCGGCTCATCATGGCCGTACGCATCGGTTCGACCAGACTGATCGACAACTGGAGATTTGAATTTCAGTAACGCGCCGGAGCGGGAGCAGCGCGAAAGCGCCGCCGATACTGGAAGGCAACAATTTTATAGTATATTACTTAACTTTTTAATTTTTTTGAATTGGCTTCGACCGTGACCGGCATCCAGCTCCCTGATTTTTCCATCTGACATGGAATCGCCGCGAAGGTCAACCGAAGAGGTTCATCACTACTAACCACAACAGATTTCCATGTTTATCAAAAAAGAGATCGATCTTGGACAGGGTAAGGTAATCACGATCGAAACCGGCAAAATGGCCAAACAGGCTGACGGCGCGGTCGTCGTCGCCCTCGGAGACACCATGGTGCTCGCCACGGTGGTTTCGACCAAAACTCCGCCGCCGCTGAACCAGGACTTCTTCCCGATGCAGGTCGAGTACCGCGAAAAATATTCGGCGGCAGGCAAGTTCCCCGGCGGCTTTTTCAAGCGCGAAGGACGCCCTTCCGAAAAGGAGATTCTCTCCGCCCGACTGATCGACCGCGCTTTGCGCCCGCTCTTCCCTGACGGTTACTACCACGAGACCCAGATCATCATTTCGGTCATCTCCTCCGACACGATCAACGACGCCGACGTGCTTGGCGGCATCGCCGCTTCGGCTGCCATCATGGTTTCCGATATTCCGTTCCAGAACCCGATGTCCGAAGTTCGCGTCGGTCGCGTCAACGGTTTCTTCATCGTCAACCCCGACATGAACGAGCTGTCGCAGAGCGATATGGACATCTGCATCGGCGGCACCGAGGATACCATCTGCATGTTGGAAGGCGAGATGAAGGAGATCTCCGAAGTCGAAATGCTCGACGCCATCCGCTTCGGCCACGAAGCCATCAAGAAAATCTGCGCCCTCCAGCGTGAACTCGCCACCGAGGTAGCCAAGCCCAAACGCCCATTCTCTCCGACCGTCGCGCCGAACGTACTGGTCAATTTCGTCGAGGAGCACTGCTCGGCCGAGCTGAAAGCTCTGGCCTACACCCCGCTCGCCAAGGAGGAGCGCGCCGAAAAGACCAAAGCCATCTACACGCAAACCCTCAGAAAAACCCTCACGCACTTCACCGACCGCGTCGGCCCCGATCAGATCGAAGCCGATCCGTCCAGCGCCTTCTGCCTGAACGAGCACATGATCGAAGAGTGCATCCACGCCGTCGAAAAGAAGGTGATGCGTCACATGATTCTCGACGATAGCAAACGCCTCGATGGCCGTACGCTGGAGCAGGTTCGTCCGATCAGCATCGAGCTGGGCCTCATTCCGAGGGCGCACGGTTCTGCGCTCTTCACGCGCGGCGAAACGCAGGCGCTCGTCACGCTCACGCTTGGCACCAAAAAGGACGCCCAGTCGGTCGATACGCTCACCGACGACAAGGACAAGCGCTTCATGCTGCACTACAACTTCCCGCCCTTCTCGGTCGGCGAAACCGGCAGGCTCGGCGGCACCGGACGGCGCGAGATCGGTCATGGCAACCTGGCCGAGCGCTCCATCAAGATGGTGATGCCTCCGGAGCAGGAGTTCCCGTACACCGTGCGCCTTGTGTCTGACATCCTCGAATCGAACGGTTCGTCGTCGATGGCCTCGGTCTGCGGCGGTACGCTGGCCGCGATGGACGGCGGCATTCCGCTCCGGAAGCCGGTCTCCGGCATCGCGATGGGCCTCATCAAGGAGGGCGACCACTACGCCGTGCTTTCGGACATTCTCGGCAACGAGGATCATCTCGGCGACATGGACTTCAAGGTTGCCGGCACCCGCGACGGCATCACCGCCTGCCAGATGGACATCAAGATCGACGGCCTGGACTACCACATCCTCGAAACCGCGCTCGAACAGGCGCGTCGCGGACGCCTGCACATCCTCGACGTCATGACCGAGGCCCTTCCCGAATCGCGCGAAGACATCGGCAGGTACGCGCCGCGCCTCACCACCATCCAGATTCCGGTGGACGCCATCGGCATGGTGATCGGCAAGGGCGGCGAAACCATCCGCAGCATCACCGAGGAGACCGGCGCGGAGATCAACATCGAAGACGACGGCACGGTCACCATCGCCTGCTCCAGCCCCGAAGGCACCAAAGCGGCGGTCGAGACCATCAAAACCCTCGTCTCCAAGCCGGAGGTCGGCACGGTTTACATGGGCAAGGTTCGCGACATCCGCGACGAGCTTGGCGCTTTCGTCGAGTTCCTGCCGAAGACCGACGGCCTGGTGCACATCTCGGAGATTGCACGGGAGCGCATCGCCAAGGTGAGCGACGTGCTCAAGGTGGGTGACCGGGTCAAGGTGAAGCTGATCGACGTGCGCAAGGATCCGCGCACCGGCAAAACCAAGTTCGCCCTCTCGATCAAAGCGCTGCTCGATAGCAATGAGCAGCCAGCCGGAACAAACGGCGCGACGCAGCCGGAACGGGACTAAACGCGACGCAACTGAAACGAAGGCAGTGCGGGGGAAATAACCCTGCACTGCCTTTTTTCATTACCGGCGCGGGATTATCTTCCCGGCATCATTTTTGAAAACGATCAGTGCAATAATGAAATACGATTTTTCAACCATAGAGCGGAAGTGGCAGGCCCGGTGGGCAAACGAAGAGACCTTCGCATCGGGACAGGATCGGGAAAAACCGAAATATTACGTGCTCGACATGTTCCCCTATCCGAGCGGATCGGGGCTGCACGTCGGCCACCTCGAAGGTTACACCGCCACCGACATCGTCGCCCGCTACAAGCGCTGCCGGGGCTTCAACGTGCTGCACCCGATGGGGTGGGACGCCTTCGGCCTGCCCGCCGAGCAGTTCGCCATCAAGACCGGCACCCATCCCCGGCTGACCACCGAGGTCAACGTCTCCAACTTCCGCGAGACCCTCAAGAGCATGGGCTTCTCCTACGACTGGAGCCGCGAAATCAACACCACCGACCCGAACTACTTCAAGTGGACGCAGTGGATTTTCCTGAAGCTCTACGAAAAAGGGCTGGCCTACATCTCGGAGGTGGACGTCAACTGGTGCGAGGAGCTGAAAGTCGTGCTGGCCAACGAGGAGGTTGACGAAAAGCTGGCCGACGGCTACACGGTGGTGCGCCGCCCGCTCCGCCAGTGGGTGCTGAAGATCACCGCCTACGCCGAGCGGCTGCTTGAGGATCTCGGCGACGTTGACTGGCCGGAGAACGTCAAGCAGATGCAGCGTAACTGGATCGGCCGCTCCGAGGGCGTCGAAATCGACTTCGAGCTGCGCTGCCACCGCACCAACCTGCGCGTCTATACCACCCGCCCCGACACGCTTTTCGGCGCGACCTACCTCGTCATTTCGCCGGAGCATCCGATGGCCGAAAAGCTCGCCATCGCCCAGCAGCTCGTCGAGGTCAAAAAATATATCGAGCAGGCCAGGCTCAAAACCGAGCTGGAGCGCACCGGTTTGCAGAAGGAGAAAACCGGCGTATTCACCGGCTCCTACGCCATTAACCCGGCCACGGGCGAGGCGCTGCCGGTCTGGATTTCGGACTTCGTGCTCACCAGCTACGGCACCGGCGCGATCATGTCCGTCCCGGCGCACGACAGCCGCGACTGGGAGTTCGCCAAGAAATTCGGCCTGCCGATCCGCGAAGTGATCAAAAGCCCGCACGACGTCGAGGAGGCTGTGTTCGAGGGCAAGGAGAGCCTCTGCGTGAACTCGTCGAACGACGAAATCTCCATCGACGGCCTCGACTTCAAAACCGCCTTCGACCGCATGGCTGCGTGGCTGGAGTCGAAGGGCAAGGGCAAGGGCAAGCGCAAGGTGAACTACAAGCTGCGCGACTGGGTCTTCAGCCGCCAGCGCTACTGGGGCGAGCCGATCCCGATCAAGCACTACGACGACGGTTCGATGCGCCCCGAAACCACGCTGCCGCTCACGCTGCCCGAAGTGGAGGCCTACCAGCCCACCTCGACCGGCGAGTCACCACTGGCCAACATCGAGAGCTGGCTCTACGGCGAGGACGAGCACGGCAAGTTCCGCCGCGAAACCAACACCATGCCGCAATGGGCCGGAAGCTGCTGGTACTACCTGCGCTTCATCGACCCGCAAAACAGCGACGAGCTGATCGATCCGGCGCGCGAACAATACTGGATGAACGTCGATCTGTACATCGGCGGCGCGGAGCACGCGGTGCTTCACCTGCTCTACTCGCGCTTCTGGCACAAGGTGCTCTACGACCTCGACGTGGTCAGCACCAGAGAGCCGTTCCAGCGCCTCTTCAACCAGGGGATGATCCTCGGCGAGGATAACGAGAAGATGTCCAAATCGCGGGGCAACGTCATCCCCGCCGACCACGTGCTGAGCGCCTACGGCGCGGACGCGGTGCGGCTCTACGAGATGTTCCTCGGCCCGCTCGAACAGGTCAAGCCATGGAACACCAACGGCATCGAGGGGATCAGCCGCTTCCTCGGCAAGGCGTGGCGTCTGGTCTGGGAGGAGTTCGCCGAAACGCCGAGAGTTACCGATGACAAGCCGTCGGAGGCGATTCTCAAACGGATGCACAAGGCGATCAAAAAAGTGACCGAGGACACCGAACAGCTCAAGTTCAACACCGCCATTTCGGAGATGATGGTGCTCGTCAACGAGCTGCACAGGGCGAACTGCTACAGCCGCGAGGCGGTGGAGACCGTGCTCGTGCTGCTCTCGCCCTTCGCGCCGCACATCACCGAAGAGCTGTGGCAGACGCTCGGCCACGCGGAGTCGATCAGCGGAGCCGCATGGCCGGTGTTCGATCCGGCGCTCGCCGCGGACGACGTGCTGACCATCGCCGTGCAGGTCAACGGCAAGCTGCGGGGCACTTTCGAGGCTCCGGCGGGCTGCGCCAGGGAGGAGATGATCGAGGCGGCCAAAAAGGTCGAGAGCGTCGTGAAGTTCCTCGACGGGCAGAGTATCGTCAAGGAGATCGCCGTGCCCGGCAAGCTGGTCAACTTCGCCGTCAAGCCAGCAGGAAAGTAAACGGGATCATACCGATGCGATATAAAATTACCTTTTTGGCATGACCTGATTTTCTGTAAATTTTAGTTCACAATTTTCAAGGGCTGGCTGCCGGGCCCTTACCCAAAACCGGCCAACCGTCAGCGCCCTCTCAAGGGGTGGCAGGCTTTTTTTTCAATACAAAACCGTTTTACCAATGGCAACTGAGCAAACAACCGGCCAGCCCTCTGAATCGATCAGTTCGGTTCTCTCCGAACGCAGGAAATTTCCGCCGACGGCAGAGTTCTCTTCCTCAGCGCACGTTTCGAGCATGGAACAGTACGAACAGCTCTATGCAGATGCCGCCGCCGATCCTGACAAGTACTGGGGCGACCTGGCCTCGCAATTCCACTGGTTCAAACCCTGGGACTCGGTGCTCGAATGGAATGCTCCTTATGCCAAATGGTTCAACGGCGGCACCACCAACATCAGCTACAACTGCCTCGACGTTCACGTCAACAGCTGGCGCAAGAACAAGGCGGCGATCATGTGGGAAGGTGAAGAGGGCAACGAGCGTATCCTCACCTACGGCGAACTGCACCGCCAGGTCAGCAAATTCGCCAACGTCCTGAAAATCGCCGGCATCAAGCCGGGCGACAGGGTGGCCGTCTACATGGGCATGGTGCCAGAACTGATCATCGCCGTGCTCGCCTGCGCCAGGGTTGGCGCGGTGCACAACGTCATTTTCGCCGGCTTCGCCGCCCACGCCATCACCGAAAGGGTGAACGACTCCCGCGCCAAAATGGTCATCTGCGCCGACGGAACCCGTCGCCGCGGCGGTTCGATCAACCTGAAAAACATCGTTGACGAAGCGATCGTCAATACCCCGTCGATCAGGAACGTCATCGTCCTGAAAGTCACCAACGAGCAGATCACCATGCACGACGGCATGGATCACTGGTGGCACGACCTCATGGGGCTGGCCGAAGACGAGTGCGAAGCGGCGCAGGTGGAGGCCGAACATCCGCTCTTCCTGCTCTACACCAGCGGCTCGACCGGCAAGCCGAAAGGCATTCTGCACACCACGGGCGGCTACATGGTGCACGCCGCCGCCTCGTTCAAATATGTGTTCGACATCAAGGACGAAGATATCTACTTCTGCACCGCCGACGTTGGCTGGATCACCGGCCACAGCTACATGGTCTATGGCCCGCTGCTCACCGGCGCGACCGTCTTCATGTACGAAGGCGCACCGAACTATCCGCAGTGGGATCGCTTCTGGGACATCATCAACCGCCACAAGATCACCATTTTCTACACCGCGCCAACGGCCATCCGCGCCTTCATCCGCGCCGGCAACGAGTGGGTCACCAAGCACGACCTCCGTTCGCTCCGCCTGCTCGGCACGGTCGGCGAACCGATCAACCCTGAAGCATGGATGTGGTATCACAAGTACGTGGGACAGGAGAAGTGCCCGATCGTCGATACCTGGTGGCAGACCGAAACCGGCGGCATCATGGTTTCGCCAATGCCCGGCGCGACCCCGACCAAGCCCGGCACCGCCACCCGCCCGCTTCCGGGCATCATGGTGGACGTCGTGCACAAAGATGGCACCCCGTGCAACGCCAACGAAGGCGGCTATCTGGTGATCAAGCACCCGTGGCCCTCGATGCTCCGCACCATCTACGGCGACAACGAGCGCTACGAAAAGACCTACTGGTCTGAATTCCCCGGCATGTACTTCACCGGCGACGGCGCGAGAAAGGATGATGACGGTTACATCTGGATCATGGGCCGCGTCGATGACGTGGTGAACGTCTCGGGTCACCGTCTCGGCACCAGCGAGGTCGAAAGCGCTCTCGTGTCGCACGAAGCGGTCGCCGAAGCCGCCGTGGTCAGCCGTCCGGACGACATCAAGGGCAATGCGCTCGTCGCGTTCGTCACGCTCAAGGACGGCTACGAAGGTGACGCGAAGCTGCGCGATGAACTCGGCAAGCACGTCGCCAAGGAGATCGGCGCCATCGCCAAGCCGGACGAAATCAAATGGGCGAAGGGTCTGCCGAAAACCCGGAGCGGCAAAATCATGCGCCGCCTGCTCCGCGAGCTCGCCACCTCCAACGAGATCAAGGGCGACGTCACCACGCTCGAAGACCTCGGCGTGATCGAAAACCTCCGCGAACAGGAAGACGAAGGCTAAGCTGAACACAGCGCCACAATGAAGAAGCCCCGGCAAAAAAACCGGGGCTTCTTCGTTTAGGTAAAACCATTTTCTCTCAGACCGATCAGCCAGATCAGTCTGATTGGACTGATCTGGCCTGCCCCCCGCAAGACTCCCGCCCAATCGGCGTCAAACATGGTGAAACAATATATTCACCACTCCCAAAACCAATCATGAAACCGACACTGAAATCCTGGGCGACTCCGCTTATCATCGCGACCTTCATCATTTCCGCCGTCACCGGCATCCTGATTTTCTTCCACAAAGAGGGCGGTCTCATCAAGCCGGTGCACGAATGGCTGAGCTGGGCGCTCGTCACAGGCGGCGTACTCCATACGATTGCGAACTGGAAAAGCTTCACCAACTACTTCAGCCGCAAGGCGGCGCTGGCGATCATCTCCACGGGCCTGATCGTCACCGTCGCCGCCATCACGGTTCCCTCGCAGGGCAAAGGCGGCAACCCGATGAAAAGGATCAGCAACACGCTTTCGACCGCCTCGGTTGAAACCCTCGCGCCAGTCGTGAAGTTGAGTCCCGAACAGGCGATCGCCAAGCTCGAACAGAAGGGTCTCAAGGTCGGTGATGCAAGCCAGAGCATCAAAGCAATCGCCGCCGCCAACGGCAGCGAAGAGCAAAAGGTTATCCTCGCACTGTTTGAATGACGGATGATTTGTAGGGGCAGACCTGTGTGCCTGCCCTTACTCAATCCTCGTAAAATCGTCTGTCAAATTTTCTCCATGATCCGCTCAATGGCAGAGGCGATCGCCTCCACATCATCCGGCGACACCTCGGAAAACCAGAGCTTCTGCGGATAAATCATCACATTGGCCCCCTGAGCGCAAACCCCCATGCAGCCGGATGTCGAAACCCTCACCTTCCCTTTCCACCCTTTCCCGTCAACCGCTTTTTTCAATTGTTCTTTCACAAGCTGACTGTCATTGTCCGCACAAGATTTCCGCTCTCCCCCGCGATCATTGGTGCAAACGAAGACATGAGCGATGTAAGGTGATTCGTTTTGTTGAAGCATGGTTGAATATCTTTGAAGTGAATATTTCGTCTAACGCTTACGCTCAACCGCCAGCTGACTGCGAAGCAGTTGGGAGGCCGACTGGAGCAACTTGTTAGAAATAAACATCAAAACTTTTCTCTCGCCGCCGAAAGTTACCGTTCAATGTGGTAACGAAGAATGGACTGTAGTGTTTGATACTTGTCACCGGAAGCACGAAAGTCAAGAAGTTCCGGACGATGGGAACGAAGGTATCCGTAGAACACCAGTACGTCATTCTCTGTTCGTTCTTTGTCAGGGCGTTTTAACCATTCCTGGACGATCAGAGGTTCTACGTCGGCACGTTTTTTCATATCCCCTCCCAATTTCTAACATTATTTTTACTGATCTGCATAAAACGCGGTTTTTGATTTTCAGTCCATATAAACGCATACAGACAGAGCCTAAAGCATCACACACAGCAACATCCGCCCTTCCCATCAAGCAACCCAATCGCGCCGCCACCACATCCGGCAAAAATTCCCTACTTTTCAATGTAATCCATCCACCGAAAATAAAATCACCTCACCTCATGCGACCAGCACACATCATCCGGATTCTCCCGCTCTGCGCTGTCCTGCTTTTTGCGGGATGCGGCGGCGACTCGTCCCGGCAGTCTGATACCGGCGGCGGCAATGCGACGGTTCAGCCGCAGGCTTCTAAAATCATCGAACCCTGCCAGCTCATCACGCAGGAGGAGGCCGCAAAGCTGCTTGGGGAAGCGGTCAGGCCTGCGGAGAAAAGTGAACAGCAGGTGGTCGGCATGAAGCTCTGCCTGTACAACCCGGCCAGCGGCGAACCGATACCGTTCTTGCAGGTCTCGCTGACGCAGGACGCATTCTTCCCGCCCGGCGGCGCTGGCGCGGCGTCGATCGACAAAAGCCTCAAGGATAATTTCGAGGGCATGAGAACCGATGTTGAAGGAGTGGGCGACGAAGCGTTCATCACGACTGGTGGCATCTACATTATGGCTGACGGCTACTACATCCAAGTCGGAGCCGGAAACACCAGCAATGCCGCCATCCGGGAAAGGCTGATCGAAGCGGGAAAAATCGCCGTCGCGAAGCTGAAAACGCTGGAGTAACGGCAAAGTCTTATTCGCCCTATAAGTCCTATAAGTCTTATACGACCTATAGGACTTATCCCCTTCTCGTCACGGATTCAGTTGCAAAATGGTGAAGTTCAGGAAAGAGGCGAAACTCACCCAGGCGAGGTATGGCGCGAGCAGCAGTGAGGCCGGTTTCGAGACTCTGGCGAAGGCGAACATGGTCAGGACAATGAAAATCCAAAGCAATGCAATGACGACCAGCGCCTTCATCGGCGACTGCATTCCGAAAAACGACGCCGACCAGCCGAGGTTCAGGATCAGTTGAATCGCGAACAGCGCAACGCCGGTTTTGACCTCGTTCTTTTGCCACCCCGCCCCGAGCACCTTCGCAAGCGCCGTGCCCATCATGATGAACAGCACCGTCCAGACCGGCGCAAAGAGCCAGTCGGGCGGATTCCATTCCGGCTTGTTGAGCGTGGTGTAATACCAGGAACCAGGCTCCGGCGTGAAGGTGCTTCCGGCAAAGCCGACAGCAAGGCAGAGGCCGATGCAGAGCGCGAGCGTGAGAATTCGGTTGTTCATGATGGTTGGTTGGTTGACGAATCGGGAAGTTCACACTACAAGCCCCATTCCGGGCAGTTAATTCCCCGCGCGGACGAGGTGAACAAAGATTTTGACCTGCTTTACGTTGCCGGACGGTCACAAGACCCGACCCTGCAATTCGCTGACAAATGATATATTGGGCCAGCAATTTTCGTTCACCCGATCACGACGCAGCGTATGAATCTCGAACTCCAGACAGCCGTCAAGGCGGCCAAAGCGGCAGGCGCTATCACCCTTTCCCGATTCGGCGAACTTTCCCAGCGAGAGATTGTCACCAAGGAGTTCAAGGATTTCGTGACCGAGGTTGACAAGCATTGCGAGGCCACCATTGCGGCCACCATCGCCGAGGCGTTTCCGGAAGACGGGCTGCTCTGCGAGGAGGGAACCAGCGGCAACGGAGCGTCCGGGCGCGTCTGGATTGTCGATCCGCTCGACGGCACGCTGAACTTCATCCACTCGTTCCCGGTGTTCGGCATCAGCATCGCCATGCGCGACGCATCCGGCGAACTCGCGGTCGGCGTGGTGTATCAGCCGGTGCTCGACGAGCTGTTCACCGCCGTCCGGGGCGAGGGCGCATTCCTGAACGGCGAGCGCATCGGCGTTTCAACTCGTGATGAAAAAGGGAGTTACCTGTTCGCCACCGGCCTGCCTTTCAGGGATTACGACCATTACATCGACGACTACATCGGCTTGCTGCGGGATGTCATCGCCGATTCGGCGGGCATCCGCCGCGCCGGATCGGCCTCCATCGACCTCGCTTACACCGCCGCCGGGCGCTTCGACGGCTTCTTCGAGTACCGGCTCTTTCCGTGGGACTTCGCGGCGGGCGTACTGCTGGTGCGCGAGGCGGGCGGCATCGTGACCGGCATCGACGGTTCGCCGGACGTGTTCGCCCATACGAGCATTCTTGCCGGAAGCCCGCTGACGCACCGGCTGCTGCTGGAAAAAGCGCAGAGACATTTTGGAGACGCGGTGTAAATATTGACGCCTGCGAGCTGACGAGCGATAATATCGCAACATCCCGATGTTCGGACGGATTCGGTTAAGGGCAGACACACAGGTCCGCCCCTACAAGATTCAGAACCACAACCTTAGTGACAAACCGACAAAACCCCGATTTGAAGAGTTAGCGCCACTTTCGTATCTTTGCAATTTTCCATCGCAAGCCCACGCCAGCCATGCTCATTCATCAGCGCACCCTCCAGAACGAAATTTCACTCACGGGGATCGGCCTGCACACCGGCCGGGAATGCACGATCACCTTCAAGCCCGCACCGGTCAACACCGGTTATATTTTTGTCAGAAACGACATCGATGATTGCCCGGAAATTCCGGCGCTGATCGACCACGTCGTCGATGTGCTGCGCGGCACCACCATCGGCATCGGCGAGGTCAAGGTGCACACCACCGAGCACGTGCTCGCCGCGTTGTACGGCTTGCAGATCGACAACTGCCGCATCGAACTCAGCGGCCCCGAACCGCCGGTGCTCGACGGCAGCTCCCGTCCCTTCGCCGAAGCGCTGCTTTCGGCGGGCATCGCCGAGCAGGACGAGCCGAAAAATTACCTCGTCATCGACGAGACCATCGAGTACCACAATGCCGAAAAGGGCGTGGACATCGTCGCCCTGCCGCTCGACGGCTTCCGCGCGACGGTGATGGTCGATTACAAAAACCCGGCGCTCGGCTCGCAGCACTCCGGCCTGTTCGACCTCGACAAGGAGTTTCTCGGCGAATTCTCACCGTGCCGCACCTTCTGCT
Source organism: Chlorobaculum thiosulfatiphilum (assembly GCF_006265165.1). GTDB lineage: Bacteria > Bacteroidota > Chlorobiia > Chlorobiales > Chlorobiaceae > Chlorobaculum > Chlorobaculum thiosulfatiphilum. The sequence goes on along the minus strand of NZ_VDCH01000004.1, from coordinate 38,312 downwards.
TCCTCTCCGAGGTCGAGGCTCTGGCCAACCAGGGCATTATCAAGGGCGCGGACATCGACAACGCCATCGTGATCGTTGACAAGCAGCTCGACGAGTCGCAGATTCAGGGGCTTGCGGGCAAGGTCGGCGTGGACGCTTCGCACCTCGTGCTCGGCGAGAACGGCATTCTGAACAACCGCGAATTGCGCTTCACCAACGAACCGGCCCGCCACAAGCTTCTCGACCTGCTCGGCGACCTGGCGCTGCTCGGAATGCCGGTGAAGGCGCAGATTCTCGCTGCGCGTCCGGGCCACGCCTCGAACGTGGAGTTCGTCACGCAGCTCAAAAAGTACGCCGACCGCAACAAACTGGCCCGCCAGTTCCAGCACGAAAAGAAGGCCGGCGTGATCTTCGACATCAACGCGATCATGAAGATTCTGCCGCACCGCTACCCGTTCCTGTTGATCGACAAGATCGTCGAGTTCAAGCTCGACGAAAAGATCGTGGCGATCAAGAACGTCACGATGAACGAACCCTTCTTCCAGGGCCATTTCCCCGGCAATCCGGTGATGCCGGGTGTGCTCATCATCGAGGCGATGGCGCAGACCGGCGGCATCATCATGCTCAATGGCAACGAGAACCTCCAGGACTCCGTGGTCTTTTTCATGGGCATCGACAAAGCCCGCTTCCGCAAGCCGGTGCTGCCGGGCGACACGCTCGTCATCGAAGCGATCATGACCAACAAGCGCCGCTCGGTCTGCCAGTTCGACGCCAAGGCTTACGTGCGCGGCGAGCTGGTCTGCGAAGCCTCGCTGATGGCCACCGTCATGAGCAAAAAGAGCTGAGGCGACACGAGAAAATACGTCGTTATGAAAAAACCCCGGAACTCCGGGGTTTTTTGCGTTTTTCACGCCCTTCCACACCTTGCCAACAGGTTCGCCAACAGGTTATCAACAATTTGTCCACACCTTCGGCGCTGCCTGAAAAAGGGCGTAAACTACCAGTATCTCATTGAAATAAATACACTTGATAATGCCTATATACACTTTGACATATCATTTGAGTACACTTATCCATATTGAGAGCGTTAAGATAGAGGTAACATCCTGCATTCAAAGAAATTAGGGAGAAAAGGGAAGCTGTGGAGAAAATCAGGCTTTGAATTCGGCCCCTTTCTGGATTTTGTAGAACCTGATGCAGTATTCTACAAACGAGTAGAAAAGCATGGCGGCGGACAGATACATGAAGAACTCCTTCACCGGCCACTGCCGGAACAGGGGAAGCGGCCAGACCATCGTGATGAACATCATCGAAACGAAGCCCACCGCCCATTTGCCGGGCCAGAGCGACGTCGTCAATACGTTGTGCCGGTGACGTATCCACGCCGCACCAAAAAAGATCACCAGGTCACGAACCAGCACGAACGTCACGAACCAGAGCGGCAACTCCCCTTTCCAGAGGTAGTAGAGCGCGACGCTGGCCAGGCAGAGCTTGTCGGCCAAGGGGTCGAGAATCTTGCCCATGTCGGAGACCTCGTTGGTCCACCGGGCCGTCTGGCCGTCGAACCAGTCGCTGAGCAGCGCGACAAACATGATGATGATGGCGGTTTGCGTGTCACCCGCATCGAGGCTGTAAATGAACCAGGGAATCAGGAGAATCCTCAGGAAACTCAGCGAATTGGGAAGATTGAAAATATGTCCCTGCACGATCGGTCTTGTTTTGTTCCAGGAAAATTCTCAGGCCACCAGCTCCGGGTGGTCAGTCACGAAGGCCGCCCACCCCCGGCTCCGGCTGTTCCCGCTTTTCTTTGTCCCGTCTTCAGGCCGGATGGCCGACGCGCCCCGCGCCAGATCGCAATACGCGATGCCAAGCGCGTCGGTGACGTCGAGCGGCTTCGGCTCAAGGCCAAGTTCGAGCAGCCGCGACAGCATCGCCGCCACCTGCTCCTTTCGCGCCGAACCGGTGCCGGTGACGGCAAGCTTGATCTCGCGCGGCGCGTATTCGCGCACGGGCAAGCCGTGCTTCAAGACCGTGGCGAGCATCGCGCCCCGCACCTGGCCGAGAATCAATGCGCTCCTGACGTTGCGCCCCACGAAGGCCGTTTCGAGCGCCACAGCTTCGGGCCTCAGCCGCACGACCACCTCGTCGATGCCAAGGCAGAGCTGGGCGATGCGCTCATGCAGCGTGGCCGAGGCGCGAGGGCGGACAAGTCCGCAGCCCACGACGCGATAGCCCTCCGCCGTTCCGGCGATGACGCCATAGCCGGTCTTGCGGCTGCCCGGATCGATGCCCAGCACAATCATGAATTATTCTTCGTCAAGAGCATTCATCACGCTTTCGCTGATGTCCATGTTGCTATAGACCGCCTGGGCGTCGTCGCTGTTTTCGAGCGCGTCGATCAGCCTGAGCGCCTTGCGGGCGTCTTCGATGTCGAGTTCGACATAGTTGCCCGGAATCATATCCATCTTGGCGTTCTCGAACGGAATGGCCGCATCTTCGAGCGCCTTCTTGACCGGCTCCAGATCCTTCACGTCGGTCAGGACGGTGTAGTACTGTTCGTCGTCGCTCTCCAGCTCTTCGAGGCCCGCGTCGAGCAGCAGCTCCATCAGGTCATCCTCGGAGATGGCCGATTTCGGCACCTCGATGGAACCCTTGCGACTGAACATCCAGCCGACGCTGCCGCTCTCGCCGAGCGAACCGCCGCTGCGACTCATCAGGTGGCGGATGTCGGCCACGGTGCGGTTGCGGTTGTCGGTCGCCGTCTCGATGATGATCGCGATGCCGCCGGGGCCGTAGCCCTCGTAGGTGATCTCTTCGTAAGTCGCGCCTTCGAGTTCACCGGTGCCCTTCTTGATGGCGCGCTGGATGTTGTCCATCGGCATCGAGTTGGCCCGCGCCGTATCGATGGCGAGGCGCAGACGCGGGTTGCCCGACGGATCGCCGCCCCCCATTTTGGCCGCGATGGTGATCTCCTTGACGAGCTTGGTGAAAAGGTTTCCTCTCTTCTGGTCGGTGGCGGCCTTCTTGCGCTTGATGGTCGCCCATTTACTGTGTCCTGACATAGATTACAAACCGATGATTGATGGTATTCCGGAAATGACGCGGTTATGAAAAGATTTCTTTTACTTTAAGAAAAGCAAATTCCACAGGGTATAAAATAAAAGCGCCTCTGAAAATCGCCACGGTTCCCGACAATTGCCGGGTCAGGTCGGCAAGGTTTCAAAGGCGTCCTTAAATTAAATACAAGAACGAAGAATGACAAACTGGTTGATCGCTTATCAGGGAGAACCCGGCGCGTACAGTGAAATTGCAGCGCTACGATTCGGCGAACCGCTGCCTTGCGAAAGCTTCGATGACGTCTTCACGGCAGTCACGGATCAAAAAGCCGATTACGCGGCCATTCCCATCGAAAACTCGCTCGGCGGAAGCATCCACCAGAACTACGACCTTCTGCTCCACCGTCCGGTGGTGATCCTCGCCGAGACCTTCGTCAAGGTGGAACACTGCCTGCTCGGCCTGCCAGGCGCGTCGGTGGAAGAGGCCACGCGCGTGCTCTCCCATCCGCAGGCGCTGGCGCAGTGCCATCACTTCATCGCAACCCACCCGCGCATCAAGGCCGAAGCGGCCTACGACACGGCGGGAAGCGCCAAGATGATCTCGGAAAGCGGCGACCGGAAGGCGCTCGCCATCGCCTCGAAGCGGGCCGGCGAGCTGTACGGACTCGACATTCTCCGCGAAAATCTCGCCGACGAGGAGTGGAACTTCACCCGCTTCTTCTGCATCACTCGCGAGAACAATCCCGACCTGTCGCATCTCAAAGTCCAGCCCGACACGGCGCGACCGAAGACCTCGATTGTCTTCGCGCTGCCCAACGAGCAGGGATCGCTCTTTCGGGCGCTGGCCACCTTTGCGCTGCGGGGTATCGATTTGACCAAGATCGAGTCGCGCCCATCGCGCAAAAAAGCGTTCGAGTACCTCTTCTACGCCGACTTCATCGGCCACCGGGAGGACGAGAACGTCCACAATGCACTCGAAAATCTCCGGGAGTTCGCCACGATGGTGCGGGTACTCGGCAGCTACGGGGTGGTAAATCCATGACGAGCGACAACCAGATGGGCCTGTTCGACGCGCCCGCGACAGAAACGCAGCCTCAGCCAGACCCGGTTCCAGACAAGAATCCCGATAACGCAATACAGGGCAGGCAAAAGCCGGGCCTCTTCCTGCTCGACGGTATGGCGATGGTTTACCGCGCCTTCTACGCCTTACAGCAGGCGCGGATGAGCACCCGTGACGGCGCTCCGACCGGCGCGGTGTTCGGCTTCGCCTCCAGCCTTTTCAGAATCATCGAGGAGTACCGCCCGGACTACCTCGCCGTCACGTTCGACAGCCCCGAAAAGACCTTCCGGCACGAAAAGTACGAGGCGTACAAAGCCAACCGCCCCGCCCCGCCGAACGATCTCATCAGCCAGCTCGGCGACATCCGCGAGCTGATTCTGGCGTGCGGCATTCCGCTGGTCATCATGCCCGGCTTCGAGGCGGACGACCTCATCGGCACGGCGGCGCGAAAGTTCGAGGAGAGCTGTCGGGTCTTCATCGTCACGCCGGACAAAGATATGTCGCAACTGGTGCACGACGGCGTACGCATCCTCAAGCCCGGCAAGAGGCAGAACGAGTTCGAGCTGGTCGGCAGCGCCGAGGTGGCCTCGCAGTTCGGCGCACCGCCGGAGCAGTTCATCGACCTGTTGACGCTGACCGGCGACACCTCCGACAACATTCCCGGCGCGAAGGGCATCGGCCCAAAAACCGCCTCCAGCCTGCTCGAAAAGTACGGCTCGCTCGAAGGCATCTACGCCAACCTCGACAAACTCACGCCAAAGACGCGCCAAAGCCTCGAAGTATTCCGCGAGATGATGCCGCTCGTGCGGGAGCTGGTGACGATCCGCACCAACCTCGACCTGCCGCTCACCCTCGAAGCGCTGCACGCGAGCAAGCCCGACCCCGAAGCGCTTTTCGCGCTTCTGGCGAGGCTGGAGCTGAAGAGCATCGCCGCGCGCGCCCTCGCCGTGCTGCGCATCGCCGCGCCCGCCGCCTCGTCCGCCGCTTCCGACGCGAGCGCACCGACGGCGGCAAGTGCGGACGATCCCGGCGATCCGCCGCTCACTCCGGCGGGCGAAGGCTCCGAGTACCACCTCGTGGACACCGGGGAGGCGTTCGACACGCTTCTCGAAAAACTCGAAAGCTCCGGTGGATTCGCGGTCGATACCGAAACCACGAGCCTCGACACCTTCGAGGCGGAGCTGGCGGGCATCTCCTTTTCGATCAAGCCCGGCGAAGCGTTCTTCGTCTATTTTGGCACACCGGGGTTGGACGCAAAAACGACCGTCGCCAGGCTCAAGCCGCTGCTTGAAAATCCGGCCATCGGCAAGACCGGCCAGAACCTGAAATACGACATCCTCGTGCTGAAAAAGTATGGCGTGGAGCTTGCGCCGGTCGAGTTCGACACCATGCTCGCCAGCTACGTGCTCGATCCGGAGGCGCGGCACAACCTCGACGACCTGGCCGCGCTGCACCTCGGACGGCAGACCGTCAAGTACTCGGAGCTGGTCGGCACGGGCAAAGCGGCCATCGGCATCTTCGAGGTGGAGCCGCAAAAGCTTTCGGACTACGGCTGTCAGGACGCCGACATCGCCCTCAAGCTCCGCCACGCGCTCGAAGAGCGGCTCGAAAAAAACCCGGAGCTGCTCGACGTCTGCCGCCAACTCGAATTCCCGCTGGTCAGCGTACTGGCCCGGATGGAGCACGAGGGGGTCTCGATCGACACGGCGCACCTCGCCACGCTCGCCGTCAAGGTCAATGAAGAGCTGGTCGGGCTGACCGAACGGATTTATGAAGCCACTGGCGAGACCTTCAATATCGACTCGCCAAAGCAGCTCGGCCACATCCTGTTCGACGTGCTGAAGCTGCCCGCCAGAAAGGCGACCAAAACCGGCTACTCCACCAACGTGCAGGTGCTCGAAGAGCTGGCCCTGCTGCACCCCGTCGCCTCCGACCTGCTCGAATACCGCAGCCTGCAAAAGCTCAAAGGCACCTACATCGAGGCGCTGCCAAAGATGATCAACCCGCTGACGGGCCGGGTGCACACCTCGTTCAACCAGTCGATCACCGCTACCGGGCGGCTCTCGTCGTCGAACCCGAACTTACAGAACATCCCGATCCGCACGGAGCTGGGCAAGGAGATTCGCCGCGCCTTCATTCCGTCGAGTCCCGGCAACCTCCTGCTCTCGGCGGACTACTCGCAGATCGAGCTGCGCATCGCCGCCGAGCTGTCGGGCGACCCGATGCTCATCGAGGCGTTCCGCAACCGCGAGGACATCCACGCCGCCACGGCGCGGGTCATCTTCGACACGGCGGAGGTGACGCCCGACATGCGGCGCAAGGCCAAGGAGGTCAACTTCGGCGTACTCTACGGCATCCAGCCCTTCGGCCTCGCCCAGCGCCTCGGCATCACGCAGAAAGAGGCCAAAGAGATCATCGACACCTACATGGCCAAATATCCCGGCATGTTCTCCTCGCTCCAGGCGACCATCGAGGAGGCGCGGAAACGCGGTTACGTCACCACGCTCATGGGCCGCCGCCGCTACGTGCCCGACCTCAACAGTCCGAACGCCAACATCCGCAAGGCCGCCGAGCGGGTCACGATGAACACGCCAATCCAGGGCGCGGCGGCGGACATCATCAAGTACGCGATGCGCTCGGTCAGCCGCGAGCTGAAGAGCGGAGAGTTCCGCTCGGTGATGCTCTTACAGGTGCACGACGAACTGCTCTTCGAGACGCCGCCAGCCGAAGAGGCGCGGCTCAGGGAGATGGTGGAGCGGAACATGGTCGAAGCCGCCGCGAAATGCGGTGTAAAAAGTGTGCCGGTGGAGGTGGAGACCGGGGCCGGAAAAAACTGGCTGGAGGCCCATTAGCCGTTGACTATTCAAAAAATCTTTTTATATATTTCGTGAGCTTGAGCGGAACCACGCTGTTATTCGGCAACCACGAACTCAAAACCTTTTACAGCAATGAGTTACGTCCTTGTCAAAAACAACGCGAGCGACGGTTTCGATAAAGCTGACTCAGGAACATGAGCGTCCGCGTGACGCCTGTGTAGCCGGGCTTCTCCCCATTGGCGCTGACTGCCGGTAATACTTTTATCCGGCGCGAGAAGCGCTCATCTGGAGTTACATGCACAGAAAACAGCCATGAAACGCGACGTTTACTCATCACAGAATCAACCATTTACCGTCAGTATGTACTGGAATCTCGATTTTGCCCGATATATTGCCGATGCTCCCTGGCCTGTCACCAAGGATGAACTGATCGACTACGCAAACAGAACGGGTGCTCCGCAGCAAGTCATAGAAAACCTTGAAGATTTGCCCGACAGCGACGAGCTCTATGAAACGCTCGAAGAGATCTGGCCCGATTACCCGACTGACGAAGATTTCGGTTACAGCGACGAAGAACCGCTAAACTAAGGGAGACCGGGAAGCGATGTTTTTTTTTTAAAGATAATTTCCCGCCGACTCAGGGCGGCAATGGCCGTCTGGCTTCTTCTCATTCTCTCCATGCCTGGAGCGCTGTGGGCTGAACAGAGTTCGCCCCCCTCGAACGGCAATGCTTCATCGCTCCCCCAGGTCAAAAACATCAAAATCACCGGCAACAAAGCCCTGAGCACCGAAGATATCCGGGGAGTCATGTCAACCACCACGCGCGACTCATTCCTCGGTACCGGACTTTTTGCGGGTGCGCGCAGGCCATTCATTGCCGATGATTTCCAGAAAGACATCGACCTCATCCGGAAGCTCTACACCTTCAAAGGCTACTTCTTCGCCGATGTCGATCCCACCGTCACACGCAGCAAGACGGGCGACGCGAGCATCGTCATCCGGATCAGGGAGAACCAGCCGACCCTTGTCGATTCGCTCAGCTATGCGGGTCTCGACTCCGTATCGGCAAATCTCCGCTCACGTTACCTCAGAAGTCGCCGTCTGAAAACGGGACAGATATTCTCCGTTGAAAACCTGATCGACGAGAGGGATCGTACGCTCGATTTTTTCCGCGAATACGGCTACACCTTTTTTCATCCCGACAGCATCAGGATCACGGTCGATACCCTTGGCCTTCATGCCGGAGTGCGGTTTAACATCAGCCTTCCCGGACGCCACGCCTACGGCCCGGTGAAAGTGTTCGTCCACAATCCGCTCGCCAAGGACAATCCGGCAACCGCGAAGACCTTCGAGCGGGAGAACGTTTCGGTCACCATTTACGGCAACCAGAAATTCTCGCCAAAAGTATTCTCGTCGGCCATCGCCTGGAAACAGGGTGCGCTGACCCGTCAGTCGCTCGAACAGCGAACCCTCGAAAATTTCGGTTCGACCAATCTTTTCTCATCCATTTCGATACAAAAAGATACCGTCAGCACTGCCGCCATTCCCGTGACCATCGATCTCGATCCGAGTCCCAAGCACCAGATCGAACCGAAGCTGCTGGTTGACAATCGCTATGGCTCCCTGTTCGTCGGCGGCGCGCTGGCTTACGAAAACCGTAATCTCTTCGGCGCTGGCCAGCAGTTCAGACTTTCAACCAACTACGGCACACAGACTTCGTCGAACACCAGCGTACTTTCCAACCTCAGCCCCGACCAGTACGACAAGATCATCCCTTATGAATTCAATATCAAGGCGGAGATGGTCATTCCCACACTCGGCAAGCAGGGTTCATTTTACACCGGCACTCTCGAATATGCCCAATCGAAACAGCCCGTACTGATCGACAGCCAGCGGAAGATCATCCGGGGCACCTACAGCACACGGCCAACGAGAAATTCGAAACTCAGCTTCGATTTCTTCGAACTCGAAGTCGCCCGCAAGGACTCTCTGCGCGGCTTCCAGCAACTGTTCAAAACCGATCTGGCTGAAAATATCGGCATCGATCCCGCCGATCCGGTCGCGGTGAAACGGGGTCTGGACAGCCTGCTCCAGACCCGCCTGAACCAGACCTTCAGGCTACGCTACAACTATTCGAACCGCGACAACGCCTCGCGACGCAGGAAATCGACCTTGTGGAACTTCTCGGCCGTGGCCGAAGAGTCCGGCAGCCTGTTGTGGCTGATCGACAACGTTGTCGATACAAAATCATACAACGACTTCGCCAGCTCGGATGCCCAGATTTTCGGCACGCCCTACAACCAGTACGTCAAGTTCGACACGCAGCTCGCCGTAACGAAAGAGCTTTCGCCCGACCGGCAAGTGGCGGCGAAAGTCGCCCTCGGCTGGATGAGTCCGTACGGCAAGGCCAATACAACGCCGGAAGATCACCGTTTCTACGCGGGCGGATCGAACAGTATGCGCGGCTGGGTTTTCGGAACGCTCGGCCCCGGAAGCAACTCGAACGAGGCTGTTTCCAATTTCGGCGCGGACATCAAGGCCGAACTCGGCCTCGAATACCGGATGCAGCTTTTCAAGGTTTTCGGACAGAAATCCGGAGTCACCCTGTTCACCGACGCGGGCAACATCTGGGACAGAACCGGCCCTTACGCCTTCTCGCTCCAGTCGCTGACCCGTGATTTCGCCTGGGACTTGGGAGCAGGACTGCGCATCGGTTCGCCCATCGGCCCGTTCAGGTTCGACTTCGCCTGGAAACTGCACGATCCCGCCGATCCGCAACGCTGGCAGTTTTCAAAGATGAATCTGACCGATTTCACCTTCAATTTTGGAATCGGAGAAGCTTTTTAACCAACTTTTATTCACGCTTAATTTTTTGACCCTATGCCCGGAAAAACTACGCTGCTGGCTCCCTCCGTTTTATCGGCGGACTTCACGAACCTGAAAGCCTCCATCGAGCTGGCGGAAAACGCTGGCGCGGACTGGATGCACTGCGACGTGATGGACGGCGTTTTCGTGCCCAACATCACCTTCGGCCCCTTCATCATCCAGGCGATCAAAAAATGCACCTCGATGGTGATCGACACCCACCTGATGATCACCGATCCCGACCGCTATATCGAGGATTTCGTCAAGGCCGGGTCCGACCAGGTGACGGTGCACCTTGAAGCCTGCCCGCACCTGCACCGCACGATCCAGTTCATCAAGAGCCTCGGCGCGAAGGCCGGTGTGTCGATCAACCCCGCCACGCCGGTTTCGCTGCTCGAACCGGTGCTGGCCGATCTCGATCTGGTGCTCTTGATGTCGGTCAACCCCGGTTTCGGCGGCCAGAAATTCATTCCCGGCGCGCTCAAAAAGATCGCCCAGCTCGACGCCATGCGCATGGAGATGAATCCGGAAATGGTGATCGCCGTCGATGGAGGCGTCACCGAAGAGAATTGCGCTGATGTGGTCGCCGCCGGAGCCGACGCGCTGATCGCAGGTACGGCATTTTTCCGCGCCGCCGACCCGGCGAAGGCCGCCAGAAAACTGAAAGGACTGGAGTAAGAGAAGAAAAGAATAGGACTTATAGGTCTGATAGGGCCTATAAGTCTTATGGGAGAAAAGCCAAAGAGAGAAGAGATTCCGCAGTTTTACCTGTCCACCAAGTCCACAGCTACCCTCTCGCCCCCCAGGCGAACTTCCGCAGCTCTTCGCTGACGAGCAAACCTTCGCCGATGAGCGCGGCGTCGAAGCCGGCTTGCTGCATCAGCTCGATGTCCGCACGGCGTTTCAGGCCGCTTTCGGCGACGGCGAGTACGCCTTCGGGATAGTCGCGCTTGAGGTTGACCGAGGTCATGAGATCAACGGTGAAGTCGCGCAGGTCGCGGTTGTTGACGCCGACAATCGTGGAACCCTGTTCGAGGGCTGTGTCGAGTTCGCGTCGGTCGTGCACCTCGACCAGCGCTTGCAGGCCGAGTTCGGCGAAGAGCTGGAGGTAGTCCCGCAACTGCGACGGTTCGAGCGCCGCCACGATGAGGAGCGCCGCGTCCGCGCCCATCAGGCGGGTTTCGTAAATCTGGCTCTCGTCGATGATGAACTCCTTGCGCAACACGGGAATGGAGAAGTGCTGCGTAATCGCTTTGAGATAGTCGGGTGACCCCTGGAAGTAGTGCTGGTCGGTGAGGACGGAGAAGGCCGATGCGCCGAGTTCGGCGTAGCGCCTGGCGATGTCGAGCGGACGGAAATCTTCGACCAGTACGCCGCGTGACGGCGAGGCTTTCTTGACCTCGGCGATGAGGTTGATCCCGCCGTCACGACTCGCAATGGCCGATCGGAAATCGCGCGTAGCCGGAAGTTCGCCGCAAACCTCGCGATAGCGGCGCTCCGGCTCTTCTTTTTTCAGTTCGGCGACCTCTCCCCTCTTGGTTTCGAGAATCCGGGTGAGGTAGCTCATGCCTCGCTTCCCGCGGCCATCTGACGAAGCTCCTCCTCGAATTCGACGATCTGGCGGATGTTGTCAAGAAACCACGGATCTATGCCGGTTGACTGTTGCACCTCCTCGACGGTCGCGCCAGCCTGGAAGGCGTAGCGCAGGTAGAACATCCGGTCGGCCTTGGGAATCTTGATCTTTTCGAGCAAGTCCTCCTTGGCGAACTTGCGCTGCTGCTGGGTCATATCGATGACGTTCATGATGTCCTTGCCGTCGCAGCCAAGACCGGCGCGTCCGATTTCGAGACCGCGCAGCGACTTCTGCAACGCCTCGCGAAAGTTGCGCCCGAAGGCCATCACCTCGCCGACCGACTTCATCTGCACACCGAGGCGGGCATCGACATTCTTGAACTTCTCGAAGTCCCAGCGCGGCACCTTGACCACGCAATAGTCGATGGATGGCTCGAAACTTGCGGGCGTGGTTTTGGTGATGTCGTTAGTGATCTCGTCGAGCGTGTAGCCAACGGCGAGCTTGGCGGCGACTTTGGCGATGGGAAAACCGGTCGCCTTCGAGGCCAGCGCGGAGCTTCGCGACACGCGCGGGTTCATCTCGATGATGACGATGCGGCCGTCCTTCGGATTGATGGCGAACTGGATGTTGCTGCCGCCGGTCTCGACGCCGATTTCGCGGATGATCCGGATCGAGGCGTCGCGCAACTCCTGGTACTGGCGGTCGGTGAGCGTCTGCGCCGGAGCGACCGTGATGCTGTCGCCGGTGTGAACGCCCATCGGATCGACGTTTTCGATGGAGCAGACGATGATGACGTTGTCGGCCAGGTCGCGAATCACTTCGAGTTCGTACTCCTTCCAGCCGGTCAGGCACTCCTCGACCAGCACCTCGCCAATCGGGCTTTCGGCCAGGCCGCGCCTGACGGCATCGTAGTAGTCGGCCTTGGATTCGGCGAAACCTCCACCCGTGCCGCCAAGCGTGAATGAGGGGCGGATGACGATCGGCAGGCCGATTTCGTCGAGCGCCTCTTTGGCCTCCTTCTCGTTGCGCACGAAGAAGCCCTTGGCCATTTCGAGACCGAGCTTCCGCATCGCGTCGCCGAAGAATTCGCGGTTCTCGGCCTTGCGGATCGCGCGGAGTTTCGCGCCGATCAGCTCGACGCCGTGGCGTGCGAGTACGCCCGATTCGGCCAACTTGACCGCCGTGTTGAGCGCCGTCTGACCGCCCATCGTCGGAAGCAGCGCGTCCGGCTTCTCCTTTTCGATGATCTTGGTGACATAGTAGGGGGTGATCGGCTCGATATAGGTGGCGTCGGCCAGCTCTATATCGGTCATGATCGTGGCCGGATTGCTGTTGACCAGGATGACGCGATAGCCATCCTCTTTGAGCGCCCGACACGCCTGGGTGCCCGAATAATCGAATTCACACGCCTGCCCGATAACAATCGGACCGGCTCCAATCACCAGTATGGACTTGATATCCTCGCGTTTTGGCACTTGTCTTCAGCTTTAAATCTTGTGGTAAACTTTCAGTTGCGCAATGTACAAAATTTTCAACTCTTCTTTGAGAGGGCGAAGCGGACTTGGTGGACGATGTGGACAAGCAGAAATTCCTTCTTCAATTCATCATTCATCATTCGTATTCACGCCACCACCTTGATCTGCTCCTGGTGGAAGCCGCCGGAGTCGCGGCGGAGCCATGCGGTGACCTCCCTTGGGACGCCGCCGTAGAGGGAGATGATCAGCATCGAATGGCCCGCGCTGGCGAAGTCGATGTCGTTGCGCGAGGGCACGGCGGTCGAGTTGATGTGCGAATGGTACGAGCCGACGACCACCAGCCCCAAGCTTCGGGCTTCGCGCTCCACGTCGATGAATTCGTTATAGGCGATTTCAAAGCCGTTCTCCTTGCCATAATAGAGCGCGTTGTGACAGGGGGCGACTTCGAGCACGATGTTGTCGATATTTCCGCGATGATCGACGACCTTCCGGCCAACGAGCAGGCCGCAGCACTCGTAGGGCAAATCCCTGACGGCGTGCTCCTGGATGATCTCAAACTTGCGACGAGGTAATTTCATGTACAGCCTACTACAAAGAATGTCCCTGATGCTTCAAAGGGCCTTGGCCCCGATGTCCCGGCGGCAGTACGCCCCCTCGAATCCGATGGCGGCCACCGCGCCGTAGGCCCGGTCGAGCGCCTCTTTCAGCGAATCTGCGCAGGCCGTCACCGAAAGTACGCGGCCACCGGCGGTGACGAGAGCGTCGCCCTCGCGGCGCGTTCCGGCATGAAAAACAAGCACACCCTTCATATCGTTCACCGAAGGGTCGATGGTGATTGCCTTGCCGGTTTCGTATGCGTCCGGATAGCCCGCCGAGGCCATGACGACCGTCGCTGCGGCTCCCGCCTGCATCTCGAACGGCACCGCTTCGAGGCCGCCATCCACGCTGGCGAGGAGCGCATCGAAGAGATCGCTCTTCAGCATCGGCAGCACCACCTGCGTCTCCGGATCGCCGAGGCGGGCGTTGTACTCGACCACCGACGGCGCGCCGTTGTCGATCATGAGGCCGACGTACAGAAAGCCGGTGTAGGCGTAACCGTCGGCCTTCATGCCCGCGAGGGTCGGGCGGATGACCTCCTCCTCGACCCGCGCCATTACCTCCGGCGTCACCAGTGGAGCCGGGGCGTACGCGCCCATGCCACCGGTGTTTTTGCCGGTATCGCCCTCGCCGATGCGCTTGTGATCTTGCGCGGAGAGGAAAAGCCGGTAGTGCTCGCCGTCGGTCAGGGCGAACACGCTCGCCTCCTGGCCGGTGAGGAAGGATTCGATCACCACCTCGTCGGCGGCGTCGCCGAAGATGCGTGACTCGAAAAATTCGTGGATCGCCTCCAGCGCCTGTTCGCGGCTCTCGGCGACGACAACGCCCTTGCCCGCGCAGAGGCCGCTGGCCTTGATGACCTGCGGGAACGACCCGCACGATTCGAGGAACGCTTTGGCAGAGGCGTAATCGCGAAACACCTCGTAACCGGCGGTCGGGATGACGTGGCGCTTCATGAACTCCTTGGCGAACACCTTGCTCGTTTCGAGACGCGCCGCCTCGGCGGTCGGGCCGACAACCTTCAAGCCCGCCTCGCGGAACCGGTTGACGATGCCCGCTTCGAGCGGCTGCTCCGGGCCGACCACCGTCAGGCCGATCGACTCCCTGGCGACGAGATCGAGCAGCGCCTCGATGTCGGTCGCCTTGACGGCGACGTTGCGAACCTTGCCGCCCATCGTGGCCGTGCCGCCATTGCCGGGGGCCACGAAAACCGTTGAAACCTTGCTGCTGCGCGCGACGGCCCAAGCCATGGCATGTTCCCTGGCGCCACTTCCGATAATCAGAACGTTCATGTTTGCGTAAAACGATGGCCTCAAATCACCCTGTGGTTTGTCGGCGTGGATTGTTAAATTGCACCCGGCTGAGCGGGGCGAGCCAAACGCATGTATATAATGCATCGACGCTCACAAAAACAATAAAAAAATCCGCCCTGAAAACCTCGCCTCCATTTCCAGACACACCGTTGACCCACTGAATGGCTTTCGTGAAGCACATCCTTTTGAAGAGCGCCACCCGCCTGCTCCCCCACGTTCTCAAACTGCTTTTCGGCACGCTGAAGATCGACGTCGAGCACACCGGAGAACGAATGCCGGAGGATGAGCGGGGCGTGATGTTCGCCTTCTGGCACGGCAAGATGATCGCCGGATGGCTGCTGGCGAGGCGTCTGTTTCCCGGACGCGAGATTTCAGCGGTCGTCAGCCTCTCCGGTGACGGGCAGATTCTCTCGGACGCGCTCGACCGGCTCCGGTTCCGGTTGATTCGCGGATCGAGTTCGCGGGGCAAGGAGGTGGTCAAACGCAACATCGGCGTCGCCCTGAGTAATCGCGGCATCGTGGCAGTAACGCCCGACGGCCCACGCGGCCCGCACCACCGCTTCAAGTACGGTACACTGCGGCTCGCCGCGCTGCACGGCGCGCCGGTGGTGTTCGCGAAGATCCGTTACGACAACGCGCGAAGCCTCAAAAGCTGGGACAGGTTTGAAATCCCGATGCCCTTCAGCCGCGTCAAAGTCACGCTTCGCGTCGTGCAGGTGCCGGAGTTTCCGTCCGAGGAAACCTTCCGCGCCTGGGCCGACAAGCTTTCCGGCGGATTCGACGATGAGTAGCGCCACCCTGCTCCGGCCAGCCGCCGCGCTCTACGGCATGGCGATGAGCCTGCGCAACCGGCTCTACGACCGGGGCATTTTCAAAAGCTGGCGCTCGCCGATTCCGGTGGTTTCGGTGGGCAACATCACCACCGGCGGCACCGGCAAAACCCCGCTCGTGGACTGGATCGTCAAATTCTACGAGGCATCGGGAATCGCGACAGCCATCGTCTCGCGAGGCTACGGACGCCGGACGAAGGGCGTCCGACTCGTCTCGGACGGACGCCGCATCCTCGTCGGCAGCCGCGACGCGGGCGACGAAACCGCGATGCTCGCCGCCCGTAATCCCGGCGCGATTGTCATCGTCGCCGAAAATCGCGTCGAAGGAGTGCAATTTCTGATGCGCCAGTTCGCCAACCGCCTGCCCGGCGTGATCGTGCTCGACGACGCCTTCCAGCACCGCAAAATCGTGCGAGACCTCGACATCGTCGTGGTCAATGCCAGCGCTCCGAAAGAACTCGACGCCATGCTACCCGCCGGACGCCTGCGCGAACCGCTGCGAGGATTGCATCGCAGCGACCTCGTCATCTTCAGCAAAATCACGGACGAAGCCAAAGCCGCGCCACTGCTTGCCCAGCTCAAACAGTTCGGCCAGCCGGTGCTCCGCTCGCGAATCAAGCCGGGACGATTGGTGAAAGTGGATGGATCGGAGAGCAGAGGCGAAGCGTCGCTGAAAGCACTAGCCTTCGCGGGCATCGGCGCACCGGCGGGCTTCCTGCACAGTCTGGAAGAGGCGGGAATAATCGTCAAGGCGACAAAGTTCTTCCGCGACCACGAACCGTACACGGAGGCGGCGATCCGCTCGATCATCGCCGAATCAGCCCGGAAAGGACTCGTGCCGATCACCACGGAAAAGGACTGGTTCCGCATCGCCGATGATCCGGAACTCGCCGGACTGCTGGCGAACGCCGGATGCCGCTATCTGACGATTGAGCCGTATTTTATCGACAGCGCGGCGGAGCTGGAGAGGATGTTACTGGGTGTGCTGAAACGAGGGGCGTGACGGACACAAGGCAGGTAGAGCGCAAAAACCGGAAAATTCTGCAGGGGCAATCCCTTGCGGTTGCCCTTCCCTGATGAAGCCAAAATCGACGTTCACCAAAGGGCAGGCGCAAGGCCTGCCCCTACGATGGTTACGAAGAGATGCTTCGATTTCGGGAAAGGAGTCGTCAATCCTCCTTGACGATTTTCGATATTGCCTTGAACGTATCCCCTTCGGCGACTCGCAACAGCTCGAAAATCGCCATCTCGGTGCTGGTGAGCGCGGCTCCGGCGCATTCGATGCAGCGGATGCCGAGCGTACGGTTTTCCTCGCTTCTCGACGAAACGCCGTCGGTCACCAGATGCACGTTGTAGCCAAATTCGAGCAGCTCGACGCAGGTCTGGTAAACACACACATGAGTCTCCATGCCGGTCACGAGAATGTCATTGCGGCCAAGCGAGCGCAGATGCTTCATGAAATCGTCGTTGCCGCAGCAACTGAACGAAAGCTTCTCGAACGGCGTTTCCTCTCCGATCAGCTCTTTCAGCTCATCGACCGTGCGGCCAAGTCCTTTCGGGTACTGCTCGGTATGAACAACCGGTACGCCAAGCAGCTTGCTCGCCCGGATCAGTTTTCCGGTATTTTTTATGACGCTATCTGACTGAAAAACGGCGGGCGCGAGTTTTTCCTGAATATCGATAACAAGCAGCAAGGTCTCTTTCGGAATGATCATGGGGGTCGGCGATAAGGATGTTGATCGGGTTGCGGGGGACATTTCCTACAATTTTGAAATTTTTGAAGATAGGGCAATTTAAAGGATTGTCAAGCGAGCAGCATGGAAAAGGAATATGGTAAATCGAAACCCTTCGGAGCAAAAGGAGAGCACCTGGTCGTCATCCAGATAGCGCTCGTGGCGCTCTATTTTTTTACTCCCGTCTGGCCCGATCTGCGGGGCGGAGAACTCTGGCGGCAATTTGCGATTCTGCGCTGGGGTACCCTCGTCATTGGCGTACTCGCCGGAGCCGCGCTCGGCATCGGCGGTTCGCTGAATATCCGTCGATACCTCACCCCGCTCCCCTACCCGGTCGATCACAGCAAGCTGGTCGATACCGGCGCCTATGCGCTGGTGCGTCATCCGCTCTACAGCGCCCAGCTCCTGGCCGCCGCCGGATGGGCGGTATTTTCGCTGAGCCTTTCGCACCTGTTGGTAACGGCGCTGGCCCTCGCATTTTTCAACTACAAAGCCTCGAAAGAGGAAGCCTGGCTCACCGAGCGCCACCCCGAGTACCGCAGCTACGCCGCGAAAGTTGGCAAGTTCGCGCCAGGGTTGGGAAAGCTGAAAAAGTAATGCGGCTTGCGGTTCCCCCAGATCCGTCCGATCATTTTTCACGATTCTTCACGCATCGCACCGAAAGGCCCAGGCCTTTCGCTACGCGGACTCGTTGCAGCTTGCGGCTGCCCTCGCTGATTTCGCGGTTCCAGGCGTCGAACTCGCCGGATGGCGTGGCCGTCCAGAAAAAGGCGCTGCTGCCCTTGCCAAAGAAAATGCCGAGGCAGTTGCGACTTCCGGTGAAGGCGGTCTCGAAGCCCCGACCGCCAGTCACTGCTTCGAGTTCACGCCATTCGGCATCGGTGGGCACATGCCACCCTTCGGGAGCCAGACCGCGCGGGTCTGCGACGGCGAACCAGTTGTAGAGGCGGCCGTTTGCAGGTTGGTTGCCGTAATGACACCATGCTCCCTCGTGCCTGGAGATCGCGTCGTTCCACTCCTCGACGCTTCTGGCATGGCGAATCGGGTCGCCGTTGCGGTAGCGGTCAATAGCGAGATTTTCCGCCATCCAGATTTGCTTGCCGATGGCGATGCCTCGAGCGGCATCCTCACGCTTCGCGCAGCCAGACGCCAGCAGCAGCACAACGGCGAGCAGCAAGCTCAGGCGGTATGTCGGCTTGTAGCGTTTCATGTTAAAAGAATAGGGCTTAGAGAACTTATGGGACAAATGAAAAGACATTTCTGGCTTGGTGAGTGCATGGTGAGCCTTGTCACTTTTTTTTCAAAAGCTCCAGCTTTTTCATACCATAAAAATATACGTCTCTGCCAATCACTAAATCCGGAACACCATGAAAAAGATCGGAGTCATTCTTTCGGGGTGCGGCGTCTATGACGGAACGGAAATCCATGAAGCGGTGCTCACGCTTTTGTCGCTCGACAAGGCCCAGGCCGAAGCGGTCTGCTTTGCCCCCGACATTGCGCAGCGCCACGTCGTCAACCATCTCACCGGCGAGGTGTCGGAGGGCGAAACCCGCAACGTGCTGGTCGAATCGGCCCGCATCGCGCGTGGTTCGATCCGGAACCTGCGGGACATCGACACGATGATCCTCGACGGCCTCATCATTCCCGGCGGTTACGGTGCGGCCAAGAACCTGAGCGATTACGCCGTCGCCGGAGCGAAATGCGAAGTGCTTCCCGAGGTCGCCGACGCGGTCACACGGTTCCGTAAAAGCGGCAAACCGGTCGGATTTCTCTGCATCGCACCGGTCATCGCGGCAAAGCTGTTTGGCCCGGAAGGCGTCGAAGTGACCATCGGCAACGACCAGCAGACGGCGGCGGACATCGCGGCGATGGGCGCGAAGCATATCGCCTCTCCGGTCGAAGAGATCGTCGTCAGCACCGGCTCGAAGATCGTCACCACCCCGGCCTACATGCTCGGCCCCGGCATCAGCGACATCGCCAAAGGCATCGACAAACTGGTCGCCAAAGTGCTCGAACTGGCGTAAAAACACCAGATCGGTCGGATCCGTCAGATTTGTCGAACCGACCGATCATTATCATCCGTCGCCAGAGGGCAACCGCAAGGGTTGCCCCTACTTTGGCTTGTACGGCACGCCGACCTCTTTCGGCGGCGTGGCCTTGCCGACGAAACCGGCGAGCACGAGTAGCGTAATAACATACGGCAGCGACTGCACGAGCTGCGAGGGGAGCCAGCCTGACGGCAGCCACATCGACATCGCTTCGGCGGCGGCGAACAACAGGCTCGCCAGCGCCGCGCCGACCGGCGACCACTTGCCGATAATCATCGCGGCCAAGGCGATGTAGCCGCGCCCGGCGGACATGTTGTCCGTGAAGCTGTGCTGCTGGAAAACGAGAAAAGCGCCGCCGAGCGCCGACAGCGCGCCAGAAATGAGCACACCGGAGTAGCGCAGCTTCCGCACGTCGAGGCCCGCTGTTTCGACCGCCTCGGCGCTCTCGCCCGCCGCGCGAAGCCGCAGGCCGTAGGGCGTCCGGAAGAGCACGAACTGCGCCGCCACGACCGACAGCACAGCGATGAGAAGCAGCGGATCGAAGAGCGGCATCGGCGCCTCCATCCCGGCGATGCGGGCCGAGTTCATCGCGCTGCCGAAAAGGAGGCCGAGCGCGAAGCGTGTCACGCCCATGACGAGAATGTTGATGGCGATGCCGCTGACGATCTGGTCAGCCCGGAGCGTCACGGTCACGAAAGCATGCAAAAGCGAAACGACGAGGCCAAGCGCCAGAGCCAGAGCCACGCCCGCCCAGGCTGAGCCGGTCAGGTACTGACCGAGCATCGCCCCGAACGCGCCCGCGAGAATCAGCCCTTCGAGGGCGAGATTGATCACGCCGCCTCGCTCCGAAAAAACCGCTCCCACCGAAGCGAACAGATAAGGCACTGAAATCCTGAGCACCTGCAGAATGAAAACGACTGCCAAACTCTCCATGAATAACTGACGATTTGAACCCCTTTCCGGGTTTTTTCCGAACGGTTTTTCTGTTAAATTGACGACTCGGAAAACCCAATTTTCCGAGACTATAATTAACAGCTTCATGAAATTTATTTGTTTTTCCGGGTTAACCAACCATTAGCAACATGCCGAATTCTCAAGCGAACGAAGAATCTGCCGTAGCCAAGCAATACATTTACAGTTTTGCTGGCGGTTCAGCGGAAGGGGATGCTTCCATGAAAAACCTGCTCGGAGGCAAAGGCGCCAACCTGGCGGAAATGGCCAACATTGGCCTGCCTGTTCCTCCCGGCTTCACCCTTTCGACCGAGGTCTGTACGTACTACTACGATCACCAGAAAACCTACCCTGCGAACCTCTTCGAAACCGACATTCCGGCAGCGCTCAAAAAAGTCGAAGATTACCTCGGCAAAAAGTTTGGCGACCCCGAAAATCCGCTCCTCGTCTCCGTCCGCTCCGGCGCTCGCGCCTCGATGCCGGGCATGATGGACACCATCCTCAACCTCGGCCTCAACGATACGACCGTCGAAGGCCTGGCCAGCAAATCGGGCAACCCCCGTTTCGCCTGGGACTGCTACCGCCGCTTCGTGTCGATGTACGGCGACGTGGTGCTCGACCTCAAACCGGCTGACAAAAAGCAGATCGACCCCTTCGAGGAGATTCTCGAACAGAAAAAGCACGAGCTTGGCATTCACCTCGACACCGAGTTCCAGGTCGATGACCTCAAAGACCTCGTGGCCCGCTACAAAAAAGCGATCCTCGACAAGACCGGCAAAACCTTCCCCGAAAATCCGACCGAACAGCTCCTGGGAGCCATCGGCGCGGTGTTCAACAGTTGGAACAACGAACGCGCCATCGTTTATCGCAAGCTGAACCACATCCCCGGTTACTGGGGCACGGCCTGCAACGTGCAGGCGATGGTGTTCGGCAACATGGGCGAAAATTGCGGCACCGGCGTGGCCTTCACCCGCGACGCCGCCGCTGGCGACAACATTTTCTATGGCGAGTTCCTCATGAACGCGCAGGGCGAGGATGTGGTGGCCGGAACCCGTACGCCGCTGAAAATCGCGCAGCTCGCCGAGGGCAAACCGGAGATGTACAACCAGCTCGAAGAGATTCGCTCGATCCTTGAAAAGCACTATCGCGACATGATGGACATCGAGTTCACCATCGAGAACGACAAGCTCTTCATGCTCCAGTGCCGCGTCGGCAAGCGCACCGGCTTCGCCGCCATCAAGATCGCCGTTGACATGTTCAACGAAGGCTTGATCGACGAAAAAGAGGTGCTGCGCCGCATCGAACCGGAACAGCTCAACCAGCTTCTCCGCCCGGTCTTCGACCTCAACGAGAAGAAAGCCGCCATCGACGGCGGACGCCTGCTGGCCACCGGCCTGAACGCCGGCCCCGGCGCTGCCTGCGGACGCATCTACTTCAACGCCGATGACGCAATCGAGGCCTCCGAGCGTGGCGAAGAGGTGATTCTCGTCAGAATCGAGACCTCGCCCGAAGACATCAAGGGCATGGACGCCTCCGAAGGCATTCTCACCGAACGCGGCGGCATGACCTCACACGCGGCGCTCGTCGCCCGCCAGATGGGCAAGGTCTGCGTGGCCGGTTGCGGCGCGCTCAGAATCGACTACAAGACCGGCGAAATGCGGGTCAACGGCTGCGACATCGTGCTAAAAGAGGGCGATTACCTCTCCATCGACGGCAGCACCGGCGAAGTGATCGCAGGCGAGGTCAAGACCAAGAACTCCGAAATCCTCGAAGTGCTGATCGACAAGACGCTCGCTCCGGAGGATGCCCCGACCTTCAAGATTTACGACCAGCTCATGCAGTGGGCCGACAAGTATCGCAAGCTCAACATCCGCACCAACGCCGACCAGCCCGACCAGGCCGAAATCGCCATCACCTTTGGCGCGGAAGGCATTGGCCTGTGCCGCACCGAGCACATGTTCTTCGGCGGCGACCGCATCGACGCCATGCGCGAGATGATTCTGGCCGACGACATCGCAGGCCGCAAGGTGGCGCTCGACAAGCTGCTTCCCTACCAGCGCGACGACTTCTTTGGCCTCTTCAAGGCGATGGGTTCACGCCCGGTTACCGTCCGCCTCCTCGATCCGCCGCTGCACGAGTTCCTGCCGCACACCGACGCCGAAATCGACGACCTGGCTGGAAAGATCGGTAAGTCCAGCGCCGAGATCAAGGCCCGCATCGAAAGCCTGCACGAGTTCAACCCGATGCTCGGCCTGCGCGGTTGCCGCCTCGGCATCCTGCATCCGGAGATTATCGTCATGCAGGTACGCGCCATCATCGAAGCCGCCTGCCGCATCAAGCAGGAGGAGAAGCTCGACATCGTCCCCGAAATCATGGTTCCGCTGGTCAGCACCGTCAAGGAGCTCGAAATCACCAGCGAAGTGATCCACAAAACCGCCCGCAGCGTCATTTCCGAGCAGGGCGTCGGCGTGAAGTACCTGGTCGGCACCATGATCGAAGTGCCGCGCGCGGCCATCACCTCCGACCAGATCGCGCAGGCCGCTGACTTCTTCAGCTACGGCACCAACGACCTGACCCAGATGGGCCTCGGCATGAGCCGCGACGACTCCGGCCAGTTCCTGCCGATCTACCAGCAGCAGGAGATCTTCGCTCGCAACCCGTTCGAGAGCATCGACATCGATGGCGTTGGCCGCCTGGTCAGCATCTCGGCAAAAGAGGGTCGCTCGGTCAAACCCGACCTCAAGCTCGGCATCTGCGGCGAGCACGGCGGCGATCCGGCCACGATCGAGTTCTGCCACAAGACCGGCTTGAACTACGTTTCGTGCAGCCCGTACCGCGTACCGGTCGCCCGCCTCGCGGCAGCCCGCGCGGCCCTGCTCTGATTGCGGACAGCAACACATCTCAACGCAAAAAGGCGGCTCTCGACGGGCCGCCTTTTTTGTTGAATGACGTTGGGTAATAACGAAAACACCTCACCATTCCGCAGGGCAGACACGCAGGTCTGCTCCTACAATGCCCGCAACAATTTGGCAATTCAGCGACAGCACCTTCGATCTGTCCGGTCACGCTTTGCTGCGTTGCAGAAACACGCGCATGACGAGCCGATCTACATCCCCGATGTACAGTGGACAACAGGAAAGTCGTAGTCGAGACATTTCGGAGCTGTAGCCGAAGATCATGGAAATCAGGCGGGGACAAAAAAAGGGGAGATGCGAAGCGTATCTCCCCAAGCGTCGAATGGCGGGAACAGAGCTGCGGCAAACTACGGAGACAGCTTACCGGATCGGGCAAAAGTGATGTTGGCGACCTCAGTCGGCGTATTTGTTGGAGGTAACCCCAAGCACCTCATAAAGCGGGCAGTAGCCAATGATTGCCGTGACAATGGGAATCAGGCCGACAAGGCCGACAAGGTTCTGGAAAACAATGCCATACAACAGCATGGCCACGCCCAGGATAGCACGAACGGCACGATCTTTTTGCCCCATATTTTTCTTCATGGCTGCTCCGTAAAGAGTTAATGATCAGGATTGAAGATTTTTGTCAGACCGCATCGAATCTCCTGCTTCGGGCCACGCAACCGCGCAACACGCAATGGTTGTCAAGGTGCTTGAAGATCACTGCTTTCTGAACTTGCAATTCTTTAAATATACAAAAAGATCGCCCAGAAAAACCACACCTGACGAACCTTATGGAGTCATCGAGAGGTCAGGAATCATCAACCCTCGCCGAGCGACGCTGTCACGACCGTTTACGGCATAAAAACATGCCTCCCATTTGTCTTATATTCTGCGACGACTTGAATTTGTTGCTGTCACGCTTTTACGCCAACCGGAATAAACAGAAACCGCCGCCCGGCTGCCGAAACAATTATCACAACACGTTCGGGCAGAAGACACAAGTGGTAACGTATTTTTCAGGAGTTCACTATCACCTACGCACATTTACCCGCCGGATATATCGTCGGCAAGCTTCTTTCCGGCAGATTCAAGCACAAAATCAAATCATACCCACGCTACTGGTTCTGGGGCCTGCTCGGCTCGATCGCTCCCGATCTGGACTACCTTTATCTTGACCTGTTCGATCCCCAGAAATATGACCATCACTACTACCCGACACACTTCCCGTTCTTCTGGGCAATAGTGCTGGCAGGGTCGGCGCTGTGGCTTTATTCAAGCAAAAAAAGCCAGAATCCTGTTTTTGCATTCATCTTCGCTCTGAACGGCTGCATTCACTTGATGCTGGACACCTTGCCAAACAAAATTTTCTGGCTGGCCCCTCTCTCATACCGTGGGTTCAGCGTCAATTCACTGCTCATAAAGATTGCCCCCTCGATAGCCTATGAACATCCTTACTGGAGCTTTTCCGTCGAAGCGATCATCATCATCCTGGCGGTGTACCTTTTTTTAAAAAAACGAAGAAACAGCACGGAAACTGCCAAACATTTATCAGTCAAAAATTCCAATCCCGGCCTACCATGACCTTCAGAGATGCCCTCAAGTCAAAACCGCAACGGTCAATCGGCGACCCACCGTCAGTCATTGTCGAGCATCACGCACTCCCCAGCCACGCAATGGCTTCAGAACGATCCATAAAAGCTTTCATGGTGAAGGCTAACGCCAAATCATCCGCATCCTCGCAAAAAAGCTGCGCCATGGCATGATGCATGCTTGTGGAAGTCACTATCGCGGTCTTTGCTCTTGTCGCTTTCTTTGGGTAGTAAGCCCTGACCATCTGAAGCAACTCGAACATGCTGATATTTGAAAAATCACACTCACACCCTTCAAATACCCAGATCGAGTTCTTGAATGGATACTCCGGATGTATGAATATGTCCCGCAAAGCCCGGAAAAGCTGTTCTTGATCGACAGCTCCTGAAAATATCACGCTGATATAACTGGCTCCGGATTCTATAAAATGCATAAATCAAGGGGGTTACGAAAAAAGTTACCAGATTGCCTTACCGAATTTTTACCATATCCCAAACAAAATGATGTGAGGGTATGAATTTTTCCTGAGTGAAATATCGATGTTCAGTTACGTGGCGTTGATCTGTTCCAACTTTTTATAATAAAGAATAGTTCCTGCATAAAAAATACGCAATTAAATCGACGTAATATCTGTAACCGAGTGATTACAGACTTTAATCGACAACGTCTTTTTCAGTCAGTCATCGACATCCTTGGCCTATTACCAAATCCACCAACCGGATTATAAGTAAATTGATGGACGATATAATTAAAGTTCTTTGTATATCAAACAGAGTAAACTACAGGCACAAGGATTTGAACGCGTATTCGATGGTATATAACTCTTATGAAAAGAGATAGCGTAGAAAATGAAACCCGGAAAACCAGCTTTGCGGGGACTGAGCCGATGCTTCTGCCATAGACCCCTGGAAATTCTGAAAGGCGTGTTGAAAGAGCTGAAAAGTCGCGAAAGCTGAATGGAAGGCGGCATAGGAGTCGAGGCTAAGGAGTGGATAAAGCCGCAACCGAAACGTTTAACAATTGTTTATCGCCTCAAAACAAACATGATACCGAAACGTCGAACTCTCGAACATTTTACATTCATAATACCTCCGTCAGAATTCAAGCATCAAACTGAACCCTATAAATGAAGAACCCCGCCGCAAGCGGCGGGGAATTTAATCCGTAGTGATGAACGTGAAAAACATAGATAAACGTTATTTTGAGGCATTTTATCAACATTTCTTACGTACTTTTCCGAGAAACCCGTATATCTCTTAAGGCTATAAAATGACGTTCGTTTTGCATCACATAAGAGCCGAGACCTTTTCCTTTGATTGCGCATTTCTTCATAGCCTCGACATGATCTCGTCCCACATTCTCATAAGTGTAGTCGCGCACAGCTCCGGACACGAATTCAATCCTGATCGATTCATCACCAAGTTCATAGGCCAGAATAGATGATAAACGGTGAAGATTTTTATAGGGTATCATCATTTCAGTGCTTTTTTATTCAACAAAACATAATTATCCAGAATCATTGACAGAGGCTCACATCCTGTAGCGAATAGACTTCAGACCTTAACGAACAGCAGAAAAGAGAGTGCTATCTATAGATAATAACTGTCACCCAAGGACAATAATATAGAAAAAGCATTATTAATATTTAGTAAATTCGCTATCTCTTTACCGCAAATACTAACCATACATATTCTGACTAATCAGAATGAAAAGGCAATTCTGATGCCCTTGCAATACGATCTATTACGCATTTGAAAAATCTTACGCGAATTTCGTAATCATTTCACCTCATGACAGAATTGATTCAGAATCAGTCATCTCTATTAAATATGTTCGATGGTTTGAAATGTTTTTTACCATACAAAGAAACAAATAAGAGTAATATTTACGCACAAATAAATATACAATATTTATTGTAAAAGCCACAAGATCGGACAAAAAAAGTCTGAAAAATTTTTCGACGACAAGGTATTTTCAATGATACTATCACAATAATACACACATAATCACACACACAATACAATGCGACGTGTCACAAACAACAAAAAACATAGCTTGCGGGTATTTATTGACGACGCAGAAAACAAAAAACGCGGATCAGATAGTAGCGCTAAAAGGCGCCTCTAAAAAGTGTCATGAGCCGTTCGAGAGCAAGACGGACGGAGCGGACATGAAGTGCGTGAGAATTTCGTACACCGCCCGACGCGGTAATCGGAACGCGCAATAAGTTTTTAGAGGCGCCCTAAAATCAAAGCCTGCACCTGCTCTTGTCCTTTCTTGAGCCGGATTTCATGACAGACGGAGACTGCTGCGTACTGATCAATCCAAGCAGCATCCGTCAAGGTCTCATCAGGCCGCAATACGTCATAATTCTTCCTCTGATGCAGTACATTTGACTCCCCCCCACGTCGCGATGGTCTGCTAAAAATTGGCGACCAAGAGTTGGCGCACCTGATTCGGCCTGCCATGCTCCGTCTTCTGATGGCGCGTGATCCGTGATCATCAGCTCTCCTGTTTGCGCGAAGCACTGGTAACTGCGGGCAAATTTGCGTTCACGATATTTTCACACTTTTTTCGCAGTCACGAAACCTTATTGAATCCGCGGCGGTTGAAAGCGACGAACCGCCTCTTGACCGTTGCCGTTTCAAGGAACATTGATAGATTGAGGTACAGGAATTTCAGAGGTTCACCATAACACCGCGAATGGATTTCAGTCACATCAGCATACGAGGCGCACGGGTTCACAATCTCAGGAACATCTCGCTCGACATTCCCCGCAACAAGCTGGTCGTCATTACCGGCATCTCAGGCTCCGGCAAGTCGAGCCTGGCGTTCGACACGATCTACGCCGAGGGGCAACGGCGTTTCATGGAGACGCTCTCGCCCTACGCCCGCCAGTTCATCGGCAACATCGAACGGCCCGACGTCGATTTCATCGAGGGGTTGTCGCCGGTGATTTCGATCGACCAGAAAAGCACCAGCCGCTCGCCGCGCTCGACGGTCGGCACCGTGACCGAAATCCACGATTTCGTGCGGCTTCTGTACGCGAAGGCCGGGCGGCGCTACGACCCTGTGACCGGGCAGATGCTCCAGAAGCAGAGCGAGGAGAGCATCTGCGAGGCGATTGGCGCCTTGCCGGAGGGCGCGAAGCTCCAGATTCTCTCGCCGCTGGTGACGGGGCGCAAGGGCCATTACCGTGAGCTGTTCGAGCGGCTCGTCAAGAAGGGCTTTCTCCGGGCGCGCATCGATGGCGAGTATGTGGAGATGAGCGCCGGAATGCAGCTCGAACGCTACAAGAGCCACAACATCGAGCTGGTGGTGGACCGACTGGTGTCGGGGCCGGAGATCACGGAGCGGCTCAAGCAGGCGGTCAACCTCGCCATTTCGATGTCGGAGCACAAGTCATCGGTGATCTGCGACACGGACGACAGCGAGCGCGGCGAGCTGTACTTCAGCACACAGTACGCCTACGCGGATAGCACCGTGCCGGTCGATGTGCTCGCGCCGAACCAGTTCAGCTTCAACTCGCCCTATGGCGCGTGCCCGGAGTGCAACGGCCTCGGCGACATCATGCAGCTCTCGGCGGAGCTGATGGCGCCCGACATGACGCGCTCGCTCGATGACGGCGCGATCGAGCCGTTCGGCAAGCCGGGCAAGCGCAACGTCTGGCAGGTGATCCGCGCCATCGCCAAACAGTACGACTTTTCGCTCTCCACGCCGCTGGCGAAAATTCCCGCCGAGGCGTTCGACATCCTGCTCTACGGCTCCGGCAGCAAAACCTTCGACGTCGGCTACAGCTACGCGGGCAAGGAGCATCTCTATCCGCAAACCTTCCAGGGGGCGGTGCCCTACGTCGAGGAGGTGCGGGTGAACGCCAGTACGCCGAAACTCCGGGAGTGGGCCGAAAGCTTCATGATCCGCCAAACCTGCCCGGTGTGCGGCGGCGCGCGACTGAAGCAGGAGAGCCTGCACGTCAAGGTGGACGGCCTGAACATCGCCGAGGTCGAGGCGCTGCCGCTGCCCGAAGCGCTGGAGTTCTTCCGCCTTCTGCCGCCGAAGCTCACCGCAAAGGAGAAGCTCGTCGCCGCGCCGGTGCTGCATGAAATCACCAAGCGCATCGACTTCCTGCTCAACGTCGGCCTCGGCTATCTGGCGCTCGACCGCAACTCGCAGACCCTCTCCGGCGGCGAGGCGCAGCGCATCCGGCTCGCCTCGCAGCTCGGTTCGCAGCTTTCGGGTGTGCTCTACGTGCTCGACGAGCCGAGCATCGGCCTGCACCAGCGCGACAACCACAAGCTCATCGACTCGCTGCACCGCCTGCGCGACCTCGGCAACACGGTGCTGGTGGTCGAGCACGACAAGGACACCATGCTCCAGGCCGACCAGATCATCGATCTCGGCCCCGGTGCGGGCGAGCACGGCGGCCTCGTCGTAGCGCAAGGCACCGCCTCGACGCTCGGCCCGGACTCGGTCACGGCGGGCTACCTGAACGGTACGCTCTCGGTCTCCTGCCCGCCCGCGACCGATGGTAAAACGGCGGAAAAGCGTTTTCTCAAAGTGAAGGGGTGTCGTGGCAACAACCTGAAAAACGTCGATGCCGACTTCCCGCTCGGCTCGCTCATCAGCGTCACCGGCGTGAGCGGCTCCGGCAAATCGACCCTCGTCAACGAAACGCTCTACCCGCTGCTCGCCCGCCACTTCTACCGCTCGAAAATCCTCGCGCTCCCGTGCGACGACATCAGCGGCATCGAGCTGATCGACAAGGTGGTCAACGTCGATCAGTCGCCCATCGGGCGTACGCCGCGCTCCAACCCGGCCACCTACACCGGCGCGTTCACCTTCGTGCGCGACTTCTTCACCCGCCTGCCCGAAGCGCAGATTCGCGGCTACAAGGCGGGGCGCTTCAGCTTCAACGTCAAAGGCGGACGCTGCGAGGTGTGCCAGGGCGCGGGCACCCGCAAGATCGAGATGAACTTCCTGCCGGACGTTTACGTGCAGTGCGAGCATTGCAAGGGCGAGCGCTACAACCGCGAGACCTTGCAGGTGAAGTACAAGGGCAAGTCGATCGCCGACGTGCTGGAGATGCCCATCGAAGAGGCCGCCCTGTTCTTCGAGGATTTCCCGCGCATCCGCCGGATTCTGGATACGATGCAAAGCGTCGGCCTCGGCTACCTCAAGCTCGGCCAGCCATCGCCGATGCTGTCGGGCGGCGAGGCGCAGCGCATCAAGCTCTCGACGGAGCTGGCCAAAATCCAGACCGGCAAAACGCTCTACATCCTCGACGAGCCGACCACCGGCCTGCACTTCCAGGACATCCAGCACCTGCTCGAAGTGCTCCGCAAGCTAGTGGACAAAGGCAACACGGTGATCGTCATCGAGCACAACCTCGACATCGTGCGCAACAGCGACTGGGTCATCGACCTCGGCCCCGAAGGCGGCCACGGCGGCGGCGAAGTCGTCGCCACGGGCACGCCGGAACAGATCGCCCGCCGGGCCGACACGCACACGGGCCACTACCTCAAGCTCGACTCCGGCGATATTTTGACGGGAACCGCCTGAGCGCCGAAAACCATCAACGCCAGACCATCATGACCGCTACCGAAACGCATACGCCCGAATGCCAGATTTGCGGAACGAAAAAGCGCTCGGAGCTGCGGCGGGCGATGATCGTGCGGCCCGCCGTCTCGAAGATCATCCAGAAAAAAACCGGAAGCTGGAACGAGGATGGCTGGATCTGCATGGACGACTTGCAGCTCTTCCAGCACCGCTATGTCGAATCGCTGCTCGAAGAGGAGAAGGGCGAGCTGACCGAGCTGGACAAGGAGGTGATCGAGGGACTCAGGAAACATGAGCTTCTGGCGGCAAACCCGGAAATCGATTTCGAAAAAAAACTGACGCTTGGCCAGCGCATGGCCGATATCATCGCCAGTTTCGGCGGAAGCTGGAAGTTCATCATCATCTTCGGCGTATTCATCGCGCTCTGGATAGGCGTGAACCTGCTGGCGCTCTTCGCCAAACCGTTCGACCCCTATCCGTTCATTCTGCTCAACCTCGTCCTCTCGACGCTGGCCGCCCTCCAGGCCCCGGTGATCATGATGAGCCAGAACCGCCAGGAAGACCGCGACCGCCAGCGAGCGATTTATGACTACAAGGTGAACCTGAAGGCGGAACTCGAAATCCGCCAACTCCACCAAAAAGTCGATCACCTGCTCTCAAAGCAATGGGAACGTTTGGTTGAAATTCAGGAGATTCAGATGGAGCTGATAAATGAGTTGCGGGAGAAGAAGTAGGCCGGGGGGACAGATTCATGCATGACAATGCACAGGTATTTGCACTACTTGTATCCGTTGAACGCCGTCAGCTACTGCTGATGAACAATTTCTCGACCAAGTCCGAATAGGCATTCGCTAGTTTATTGGGTGTAGGGAATAGCGAAGAAGTGAGGTTGGCTCTGTGTCTTGCTTATTTCACGTCCGAATTCCTTGCCCCGAACGTCGCTGCCACGATTGTTGAGAAATTCGATCTCAAAGAGATCAACACTGTTGCAGCCACGTGGAAACGATGATGACTGGAAATTGAGAGCGATTGATTGAATAATGACACAAACGACTACGAGCTTCGGCTCGCAGTCGTAGTTTCTTGAGAAGACATCTATAGCGAGGGGATTTCCTATGTTTGAGATCAACGAAGTAAGGCTTTTTGGATAAAAAGAGCTATTTCTTAATTATCAGTTCCAGAAAAGAATAAGGATGTTTGCCCCAATAAGTTGTCCCTATGCGTAACTTTTTTTGCAGACTCTAATGCGCAGTCTGTCTCGCCAATAAAAAAGCTGGCATAACTGTTGTTCAGCTTGTCAAATACACGTTTAACGCTGTCAGAACTGTGCCCCTCAAGGAATCGAAATACCGATGTGACAAGATATTCCTGGTTCATTTCAAAAGTCAGCCACTTTCTCTTTAGAGATTCAGCGATAAATCCGGTTGTATTTGACCCGCCAAAGATGTCGAGCACAACATCCCCCTCGTCAGTCAGCATTTTGATAAAAAACGCAGGAAGTTCTGAGGGAAATCGAGCCGGATGGCGTTCAAGTCCGAGTTCTTTGCAAAGCCGGAGATAGCTTGAATTACTGTCGGTATTAGGTATAGAAAGAAGGTTGGAAGGAATTGCACCTCCATTATCCTTGCCAAATCCAGCACCAATGTCATGGCCTGAAGGCCGTTTTTTCGGCGTGTAGAAACTCTCAGGATCCTTGATCAACTTTTTCATCCGATCAGAATACGGAGCCAGTACATTTCGAACGTCAGCTTTCGGAGAATCAGTCTTACTAAACCACCATACAGTATTGACGGAATCCTTTGCCCTAATTTTTCGTTTGTTTACCCATTCAATTGGTGACGGCAGTTTCGCCGGATTGAACCAGTAGAAATCTTCGGCTAAGTGAAACCCAATCTCGTCGCAAAAAGCCATAAGTACGCGGAAGTTATATAGGGAGCGAGATGGCATCCCTGAACGGTATGCACCACCTAAGTCGAGAACGAAGCTCCCTCTTTCCTTGAGAACTCGGAAAACCTCTTGACCAAATGGTTTAATCCATTGCACGTACTCCGCTTCTTCAACATTGCCATAGGTTTTCTGACGCCTAAGCGCGAACGGTGGTGATGTCATGACTAAATCAATGCTGGCATCGGGTAACTCTGCGAGAAGTTGAAGCGAATCTCCGACATAGGCCTGACCTTTGGTAGTGTGGTAAAGCGACTTGCTTTGCATATCAATACTCCTTCAGGTCGTTTACCCAGCTTGCCAAAATCTGCCACAACACACTCGCGGCAAAATAAACTTCTGAATCAGCCTCACAGATTGCCTCGACATCGCCATGAACGAACTTTTCTTTACCATAGCCAACGATGTAGCTCATCCATTTTCTAAGGTTCTCATCAGCTCCAACAACAATGTCTAAAGGATTGAATTTGCCAGTTCGAGCAAGCACCCATGAGAGGCCATCGCGCTTGGCGGGGTCGCTACTTTTCAGGAGATCCATCAAGTGAGGAATTTGTGGTTCAGCAATCCGTAGCAGTGCGCGTGCAGCTTCAACCTTGATCTCCAAAGGGCTTGAGTTGAATGTCTCAACAAGTGCAGTTGCAGAAGTCGTGGTGACGAATTGGCCAAGCGCCCATGCAGCTCCAGCGCGCAGTTCATCCTCACGTTGCGAGTCCCGCAAAACTTGGATTAATAGCTGTTCGCTCCGGCTCTTGGGTATTTCGGATGCAACGATGACTGTTTCAAGCTGTGTTTCAAGTGGAACCATCATGGCAGAACTACGCAACTTGTTTTCAATGAATGCCCAGCCATTCGGGTCATCATATGCTGCAAGCGCAGCCGCAGCCTCAAGCTGGACGTAAATATCTTCTTCGATATCAGTCATTCTTGATTCGAGAATCGGTTTAGCGGTCGTGTAGCCTCTGTACCGCAACGCTTTTGCTGCGGCATACCGTTCGCTCAGGTTGACACTCACGAGCTTATCGACGAAATAGGCTTCGCCGACCGACACAGGGCACTGGATCGAGGTGTTCACAGGAACGACTGCTGCGACTATCTGATTGGCCTCGACTGTTTCACCGACTTCGATCTGTGGCAGCAAGGCTATCTTGCCTTTGCTACGGCTTAACTGAATGAATTGTCGCCGCATCATTGAAATAGGAGTCAGGCTGATTCTTCTCGGTTCCACGGCTTGAACAACTGACCGCTGGTTCGCCGCAGCGCATGTCCACATCACCCGAATTTCAGAACCTTCCTCAACCCCCTTCGGTTGAGTGATGGATACCTGTCCTGCGGCGAATGCCTGCCGCATTTCTCTAACGCTGACGAAGTGAACAGGTGAGACTTGTTTCAGCTCTATTGGGGAATCGTCGTTTTGCTCGAAGACAACGATTGAAACTAGATCATCGTCACGCATACCCGCATCCCAAGCCCGCTTCGGGTCATTGAGCGAATGAGACATTGATATTTCAAGCTTTGTCTTTCCACGAGACTCGAACCGTATGCCTGTGTTCAAACACAAAATATCAGGGACCCGCACTCGCTTGATCTTGATCTTTTTCCAGATTTTGAAACCTGTAGAACCGCGCTCAAGTTCTATGGGATTGAATCCCATCTCTATCAAGCGGTTGATCGTTGCATTTGTGCCAGCGGCACCAACAGCGAGTTTTCTCAGGAAGCTATCGTCACTCTTGAAGTTATTAGCCACTACGTCACTATTACATTTTACTTCAGATACAGTTACTTAATTCAATATCAAACCTTTGTGTTCACAGCCTATGATAGAACTGATTAAAAATTAATCTACCAAAATCCAGAGATTTTTACTCACCCTTCACCACCTCACGCCTCGCCCCGACCATCCGCGCCGAGGCGAAGTTCCATCCGACTGATCCAACCAATCCAACCTATTCCCCCTAACTCACATAAACTCTTCGAAATAATCGAGATCCTTGTGAAACGTCTCCTCCAGCGCGGCGAGCGAAACGAACGCTGCGACCATGCAGATCGCGCCGACGATGATCGCGCCGGTTTCGAGGCCGAAGTGGCCGCGCGTGAACTGGAAGAGCATCGTGATCGGCACCACCATGCCGCGCACGAGGTTCGGCACGGTGGTGGCTACCGTGGCTCGCAGGTTGGTGCCGAACTGTTCGGCGGCGACGGTCACGAAAATCGCCCAGTAGCCGCCGGAAAATCCGAGGGCGAACGAGACCCAGTAGAAGAACGTCGGCGTCGCGTCGCGCTGCATGAAATAGAGCGCGATGGAGACGATGTTCAGCACGAGGAACACCAGCACCGCCTTCTTGCGGCTTTGCAGCACCTGGCTGAGCAAGCCGCTACTCAGGTCGCCGAAGACCAGGCCGAGGTAGCAGAACATCACGGCGTTGCCCGCCGACACCGCGCCTTTGATGCCTAGCGCCGTGGCGAACTCCGGCGAGAAGGTGATCAGTACGCCCACCACGAACCAGATCGGTACGCCGATGAGAATCGAGTTGAGGTAACGGAAAAAGCGGTCGCGGCTGGTGAAGAGCGCCAAGAGGTTGCCCTTGCTGACCGCCGCCTTGTTCTCCATCGTCTGGAACATCCCCGATTCGGAGACCTTGAACCGCGCCACCAGCAGCACCAGACCAAGCGCGCCGCCAATGAAAAAGGCCGTGCGCCAGTCGTAGTGCGTCGCCACCGCGTTGGCCAGAATCGCGCCGGTCACGCCAATCGAGGCGACGAGCATGGTGCCGTAGCCGCGCACCTTGGTGTGCAGAATCTCCGAAACCAGCGTAATGCCCGCCCCCAGCTCGCCGGCCAGCCCGACACCCGCGATGAAGCGCAGCACGGCGTAGGCCTCCAGCGAGGTGGCGAAACCGTTGGCGAAGTTGGCCAGCGAATAGATCAGGATCGAGCCGAACATAATCTTCAGCCGCCCCTTCACATCGCCCAGCCAACCCCACAAAATACCCCCGAGAAGCATCCCGATCATCTGCATGTTGAGCAGATAAACGCCGTAATCGATCAGCTCCTGCCCCTGCAAACCGAACGCCTTGAGGCTCGGTACGCGCACGATGCTGAAGAGCACGAGGTCGTAAATATCGACGAAATAACCAAGCGCGGCCACAATGACCGGCAAGCTGAAAACGGCGCGAAGATTTGCGCGGGATGAATCCTGCATAAGGGGAGAAAAGATAAAGGGTTGATGATAGAAGAACACAAAATAAAACCTTTTTCGGGGATATAACCCGAAGCGCAAACTCCGGCAATCAAGTGTGCGATACGGCTTCACGCCCGGATCACAAATACGGCATCAGCCAACCAAAAACAGCACTGTTGTTATAAACATTCTATATAAATTGTTATAAAAAAATATATATTACGCTTGTTATTCACGAACAATACGTTCAGAGACGCATCGGGAAATGGCCATAACCACGCCCCGATGGCAACCATTTTATCAAGCATTGGCGCGAAACTATCTCCATGCCTGGAAACCTGCGCAAATCAACTCCGCAACCCCTTCCTTTCGACAAATTTCTGTCTTCGGATCCCCATGCCTCTTCGGACGCCATAACAGATTACGGCACGACGACTTACAACACTCTGGCCGCAGTCACCGAACTGTACGACGCCATTCCGGCTTCGGTCATCATCATCGATGCGAGAATGCGCCTCGTCGGCTGGAACCGCTTTTCGCGCGACTCCATCAACGGCCTTTCCGACCATGAGATGCCCGGCATCGATCCGCTGAAGCGGGTGCATCCCGATGATCTGCCCGAAATGACCAGGAAAGCTCGCGACATCATCGATTTCGATACCGAAGAGAGCGGCGAGTTCAGAATGTACCACAAAAGCGGGCCGCCCTACAAATGGGCGACGTTCCGGGGCAAACGGGCGGTCATCGAGGGAGAACCCTGCGTGGTGGCGGTCGTGACGGAAATTACCGAACTCAAAGAGGCTGAAGCGCAGCAGCAAAAGCTTCAGGAGCAGCTCTTGCAGTTCCAGAAAATGGAGCTGGTCGGCCAACTTGCCGGAGGCATCGCGCACGACTTCAACAACACCCTGGCGGCCATCATCGGCAACACCGGACTGGCGATCGAAAAGCTCGACCCCGCCAGTCCAGCCGTTTCGAACATCACTGACATTCACAAGCTCGCGCTCCGTTCGGCGGAGATGACCCGGCAGTTGCTCGCGTTCGCAAGAAAGCAGACGGCGACGCCGAAAGTGTTCGAGTTGAACGAGGCGGTTTCGGAGTGCATCCATTTGCACCGGAGTCTTATCGGCAACAACATCCGGATCGAATGGAACCCGCACGGCGAACCGGTTCAGGTGAAGCTCGACCCGATGCAGCTCGACCAGATTCTCTCCAACCTGCTCGTCAACGCGCGCGACGCCATCACCGGCAGCGGACGCATCCGGATCGGGTGCCAAACCGTCCGGCTCGCACAAGCCGATTGCGTCATCGGCCGCCCGGAATTGGCGCCGGGAGCGTACGTGAAACTCTCGGTCTCCGACAACGGCAGCGGCATCGAAGCCTCCGCGCTGCCCCATATTTACGAGCCATTCTTCAGCACCAAGGAGGTCGGCAAAGGCACCGGGCTGGGGCTGTCAACGGTTTATGGCATCGTGATGCAGAACAAGGGGCGCATCGAGTGCCATTCGGAGCCGGGCAAAGGCACGGCTTTCACGGTTTACCTCCCGCTGCACCATGACGAGCGCCACGCGAACGATGGCGCTGCCGAAAAAACGAAGGCCGCGCCGAATGCAGCGGAGACGATCCTGGTGGCTGACGGCGAACCGTTCATCCTCACGCTGATCCAGGATATTCTCGAAAGCCGCGACTGCACGGTTCTTGTCGCCAAAGACGCCGCGGAGTGCCTGCAAATCGCCAACGAATGCGCCCGCGCTCTCGATCTGCTGGTGGCGGACATCATGCTTCCGGATATGAACGGCATGGAGATGAGCCGTCTGCTCAAACAGCGGAACCCTTCGATGAAGCTCCTGTTCATGTCGGCCCACGCGCCGGAACCATTCGCCCGGAGCTGGGCGGAAGAGCATGAGATGAACTTTATCCAGAAACCTTTCAGCATCAGCGACTTCACAGAAACAATCGACCGCGTACTGAATCCGGCCTGAAGGGTATCGAGGACGAGGACAATTTGGATTTGGATGAAAAGAGAGGCTCCGGCGATATTTACCGTCGCTTCATCGCCTTGGCTGGCGCGTCGCGCTGACGTGCTTCAGTACGCCCGAAGCATCCGCCTCGACCGCGAAAGCCCGCTCGAAGCGCTGGATCCGCGTCAGCGCGTTGGGCACCGCGATGCACCGCAGCCCGGCGGCCACCGCCGAATCGAGTCCGCGCCGCGAATCCTCGACGGCCAGGCACCGCTCCGGCTCGACGCCAAGCAGCTCCATCGCCTTGAGGTACGGCTCCGGATGGGGTTTGGCATGGGTGATTTCGTCATCGGTGATGATCACCTCGAAGTGGTCGAGCAGGCCGTGCGCCGCGTGCATCAGCATCACCTTGTCGCGCGGACTGCCCGTCACGATGGCGAGCCGCACGTTGCCCGAAAGCGCCTCGATGGTTTCGCGCACCTTCGGCATCAGCGGCACCGGCGAGCGCAGGCGCTGGACGAACGCCTCGTTGCGCCGGTCGAGCAGCGGGCCAATCAGCTCCGGCGCGAGACCGAGTTCCCCGGCGATCTGGTAGCTGTGCTTGGCGTTACCGAGGTACTCGACGCCCCAGTACTCCGCATCGACCTGCAACCCCGCTTCGGCAAAAAAACTCCGCGTCATCTCAAAAAAGAGCGACTCGCTGTCCACCAGCACCCCATCGTTATCCCAAAGAATCGCCTCGATCATAAAAGTCGGTTACATCGTTGAATGAGAAATTGCGCCGGCGCCGGAGGGAGCAGGAAGAGGGGCCGGGAGATGGAAGTCGGGGGGGGGGTGAAAGAGGGGGGTGTTGTGGGTTGGGGGGGGCGCCCGGGCGGGGGGGGGGGGGGGGG